>DATIGN010000058.1:0-3821 GCA_035454685.1 Burkholderiales bacterium
GGAAGCGCGTGCCGTACCCCGCCGTTATGCTGGCGCGGAGCGCGGTTCGTGCAATCAAGCTCTATGTTGCCAGGGCGCTCATCGCGCAGCGACGCACGCTTCCGGAAAGCCTTGTCGATGTCGATCTTCTCAGCAAGGTCGCTTTCGAGCGCCACAGGTCGCGCACATACTCGGGCCGGGCGACGCTGATTCTCGCCGGTGCGCATCGCCAGCTGTACGCCGCCGATCCCGCCGCTGACTGGCGAAACCTCGCGCGACTGGGCTATGACGTTCACTACGTGCCGGGCGACGACCCGGAGATGTTCCGGGAACCGGGCCTCCGAGTGCTGGCTCGTCATCTGATTACGACGCTCGGCGCCAGGCGCTAGAGAGCTATCGCGGCACGCCGACAGTCCAGCGTTCGGCCCGGCGCTCTAGGACGAGGAAGCTCTTCGGGGAGGAGCAGGATGCTGTGGTTTTGATGCGCGAGCGGGCCGACTACTCTTCAACTTCCCCAGTTCGCGACTCTGGGCGAAGAGCGTGTGGACCTGAGCGACCGACTCCTCTTGCTCGCCTCACCGAGGCCTCACGAGAAGAGCAGGCAGCACACCGATCATCGGCAGGGTGATTTTGCCAGCGGCACATTCCCGAGTACCTCGTGCAACCCCCGCCACTCCTGCGGCCCTGTCGCCCATCGCACGCCTAGCCACTGCAGCCCGGTCACCACGCTGACCGAGGTCCAGATCGAGCTCTTGAACCAGCCGAGCGCCTGATGTACGAACACGAGGAAACCGCCACCAAGGCCTGCGATGAACAACACGGCAGCAAGTGCGCTGGACCCGCGGCGTTCTTTGAGCATCGTCTCTGGACTCTGGTTTTTAGTCTAACTTCCGCCGCGCCAGACGGCGCGCCTGGCGAGCTCAAGCGGTGATTGTGATCGCTATCTTCCGGAGGGCGTAAAGGCATAGGCAGTGATGTTTGATTCCTGTGCGCGCTTCTGCTGCTATTGCGTTGACACTGAGTCGCGCGAAGCGCAGTCTCTGCATCGGGGATTGCAAGGCAAAGCAGTTCTGCACTAAACCAGAGGGGGAAAGTGGTGCTTCAAGATATTCACAAGCGCGCATTACGGCGCGCGGCGGAAATTATTGGCGGTAATGAAGAGCTTAGGCTCCACCTCGGCGTCTCGGAGGCGGATTTTGCTGGCTGGTTCGGCAAGCGTGACCTGCCGCGAGACATTTTTCTGCGCCTCGTAGACATCATCACCAAAGAACAAGTGCGCGCCGTCCGCGCTTATCGCGCCCCGCGCAAGGCGCTGGCTGGCAAATGAAAACCTGTGAGTAGGCTGTTGGCAAGCTGTTAGCAAGCCGCTCGCTTACCTAGCCGCGGCGGCACCGCTGCCCGAAACGGCTGTCATGGCGAAAGCAAGACGTGGCAGGCGTTGGGTCGTAGCCGTTCAGGCTGCCGAAGTTAAGTCGCATTGCGACGGGAGGGGCTCTCCTCAGGGCTTCCGCGAGGCTCAGGGATTACCTGAGTCATTCTGAGGGTAAAAACTACATGCGAAGCGTTGTTTCGCGACTTTCGACAGCGCTCGTAATGCGCAATGCTCTAGGCATGATTCAAGAACGTAACCCGCCGCTCCGCTTACCGGATCACGCAGCTACGCTAAAGCGTGCAGCGGCCTTGGTCGGGGGATACCCTGAGCTCGCAGCGCGCCTGAAGGTGCCGGAGCCGCAACTCGACTACTGGATCGGCGAGATAGGGACGCCGCCTCGAACCGTCTTTTCTGACGCCATCGGCATCATCATCGAGAACGCCGGTGCCTCAAGGGTGCCTTAGCCCCGCTGATTGACCCAGCCACGCGCCAGGCCGCGATGGAAAACCCAAAGACGAGAACGATGCGGCGCGCAGTGCAAACGCTTGGAGGCGCAAAGGCGCTCGCGGACGCGTTTGGCGTCAAACCGGAGCTTGTGGAGAGTTGGCTGGCGGGCACGGCTTCGCCAGGCAACGCCCACTATCTAGCGGCGCTGGACATTGTTGCGCACGGTTCGCTAGGCGAGGGGCCGAAAGGTTCGCGAGAAAAGTAGTTCGACCACAATCGCGGCCGGCGCGCCCGGGACTTCAGTAACCGCGCGCACATTCCCATGGTTTTCTGGCGCGTACTCCTTTGTAAACCTTAACCCGCACGGTTGGTATAGCTGCTCTTGTTTGAGACGCATCAGTGAGGATGTGTATGGGTTCAGGGCCTGCCGCGGACTGTGCCATTCGGGCAATCGCATCACCCAGTTACGATGCCTAGCATGCTTAGGGAGGCCATCTTTTGGTAAGGATTTTGGTCGTGGTCGACGATTGCAATATGCGGGAACTCTTGGCGCTGCATTTGAGCAACGCCGGCTACGAACTGGCTGTTGCGGAGGACGCCGTGGCTGCGGGTTACAGCGTGCTTCGAGCGCGTCCGGATCTCATCATTTCCGATATCAACTTGCCACGGCTTGATGGCTTCGAATTTATCGCCCTTCTGAGGCAGGAGCGCAGTCTGCGCGACATCCCGGTCATCCTCCTCTCGACACAGGACAGAGGCGAGACGCGAGGTCAAGAATTAGGAGTCGTCCGCTATGTTCCTGAACCCGTTAGAGCCGACACGTTGCTCTCGATTATCGCGGAGCACGTGGAAGGCGGCCGAGTCCCCATCGGCTAGAGCCATAGCGGCAACCCTGGACCGCCGTGAAAACTACCAACACCGGGTTCACCCTTGCTGAGACTGCCATTGTGCTCGTCACCGTGGGGCTGGTCCTTGGTGGCGTCCTGAAGGCGCAAGAGTTGGTGGTGCAGTCGAAGATCAAGCGCGTCATCGCTGACATCACTGGCGTGTCGGCCGCGATGTACGCCTACCACGACCGCTATCGGGCCCTGCCTGGGGACGACAAAGGTTCCGGCCGCTGGGGGCTGACGCCGCCCTCGAGCGCCGGTAACGGGATCATCGAAGGCACCTACGCATCGACTGCGCCGACGGACGAGTCACGGCTTGTCTGGGAGCACCTACGTCGGGCGGGGTTCGTGGCGGGCGATGGAAGTGAAAACCCATTTAATGCACATTTTGGAAAGATCGGTGTGCAGACCGGAGATGGCTCGGGCGCATCGCCCGCGGGTGTGCTTGGCACTTCGGCTAACACGCAGCTCTTTACCGGTCTCATGGTGTGTACGGCCAAACTGCCTGACAAGGTCGCCCTTTCGGTGGACGCGCAGATGGACGATGGCAAAGGAAGAACAGGCAGCGTGCGCGCCAACAGAGCGACATATCAGGAAAATAACGGCAATGGGAACGGGAATGGGAATGGGAATGGGAACGGGAATGGAAACGGGAATGGGAACGGGAATGGAAACGGGAATGGGAATGGGAATGGGAATGGGAATGGAAACGGGAATGGAAATGGGAACGGCGGCGGGACGGTCGCGGTGAAGGAAGTGGCCGAGGACTACGTGGAGGACGGCGTGACGACCTACGTGGTATGTCGACAGATCCTGCTCTAAAGCGTCCTGACGGCCTGGTGACGCGGGTTGTCAGTCCACGATTCGCTTAAAAGCAGATCGAAAGCACCCTCAGGTTTTCAGTATCAACATTCCTGGCTATGCATGCCGCCGCCTTGGCGGCGTACTCGAAAGTGAACAAGCCGAATACAACGGCAGCGGTGACACCACCTACTAGCAGCAGAGTGATGATCCAGTAGCGCATCGGCTATCAAAACAGCGGAGGACCTCAGGAGGCACATTACCAAGCTCTCTGTACGTTCGCTGTAAGTCATTGTTCGTCCAGCGTTGTTAGCCCTTGTGAAAGAGCTGCTCCG
>DATIGN010000059.1:0-7619 GCA_035454685.1 Burkholderiales bacterium
CTCGAACCGCTGGACATCGAGCTCGTCGACGAGAGCTCGAAGCACGCCGGCCATGCCGGCTGGCGTCCTGGCGGCGGCACTCACTGGCGGCTCAGCATCGTATCGCCGCGCTTCGCCGGGAAGACGAAGCTCGCGCGCCACCGCATGGTGTACCAGGCGCTGGGCGAGCTGATGCAGAATCCCATCCACGCGCTCGCGATCATCGCGCGCAGCCCCGAAGAAACGAAAGGATCCCCGTGAAGACTCGAATCTTCGCCGTAGCGCTTCTTGCTCCCGCCCTGGCGCTCGCGCAGGTGCCGGAGAAGAAGGACGGGAAGGCCCCCGCGGCAAAGTCCGCCCCGGCCAAGCCCGGGAGTGGGAAGCCCGTCGCCACCGTGAACGGCGTGCCGGTCCCGCAGTCGCGCGCCGACTACCTGATGCAGCAGCAGCTGAGCCGTGGCGGCGCCGATACCGAGCAGATGCGCGGAATGGTGCGCGACGAGCTTGTGAACCGCGAGATCCTGATGCAGGAGGCGCAAAAGGCCGGCACTGCCAAGCAGCCGGAAGTGCAAGCCCAGCTCGACATGGCGCGCCAGGAAATCATCGTGTCCGCCTATCTTCGCGACTGGGTGCGCAAGCACCCGATCACCGACGCCGAAGTGCAGCAGGAATACGAAAAAGCCAAGGCAGAGCAGGGCGACAAGGAATACAAGGCGCGCCACATCCTGGTAGAGAGCGAGGACGAAGCCAAGGCGCTGATCGCGCAGCTCAAGAAAGGCGGCAAGTTCGAGGACCTGGCGACGAAGAACTCCAAGGACGGCGGTAGCGCCCAGCGCGGCGGCGAGCTCGACTGGAACGTGCCCGCCGGCTACGACAAGCAGTTCTCCGACGCGATGGTGAAGCTCGAGAAAGGCAAGTACACGGAAACGCCGGTGCGTACGCGCTTCGGCTTCCACATCATTCAGCTCGACGACGTACGCCCGGCCAAGTTCGCGACCCTGGCCGAGGTGAAGCCGCGGATCCAGCAGAAGCTGGCGCAAAGCAGGATCGAAGAGCTGGTACGGGGGCTAAGGGCAAAAGCAAAGATCGAGTAGAGCGATCGATCGAACTTAGGAGTCTCGATGGCCCGGAAATACGGCAGGAAGGCATCCCAGAAAGTCCGCCAGGCGATGCGCGAACGTAAGCGGGGCACGCTGCGCAGCGGGCGCTCCGGAAAGAAGGTGAAGAGCCGCAAGCAGGCGATCGCAATCGGCCTCTCGCAGGCGCGCCGCGCCGGCGCGAAAGTGCCACGCAAGCGCAAGTCCTCGCGCAGGAAGAAGTAGGCCCTTCCGGCCAGACGTTCCTCGTCGTGCGGGGCAGCCTGCTCGATGAGCCGGTAGATGCCATCGTCAACGCGGCGAACGGTCACCTCGCGCACGGCGGCGGGGTGGCCGGAATCCTCTCGCGCGCGGCCGGGCCGGAGTTGCAGGCCGAAAGCGATGCGCTGATCCGCAAGCTTGGCCCCCTGCCCGCGGGCTCCGCGGTCGTCACGACAGCCGGTAAGCTGCCTTTCAAGGGCGTGATCCACGCCGTCGGACCGCGCCGGGGGGAAGGCGACGAGGGAGCCAAGCTTCTTCAGGCTTTAAGCGAAGCTTTCAAGCGGGCCCAGGAGCGAGGCTGGGCGTCGGTGTCCTTCCCGGCGGTATCGAGCGGCATCTTCGCCGTGCCGCTCGACGTTTGCGCGCGCGCCTACGTGCGAGCCGCCCGCGCCTCCCCGCTGCGTAATGTCCGGCTATGCTTGCGCGACCAACCGGTCATCGATGCCGTCATGAAGGAGCTATCCAGATGAGAAACGTCGTCTTCGGGCTGATTCTGGCGCTTGCGGCGCCGGCGCTCGCGCAGCCACAGCAGCTTGAGAAAGCGACATTCGCCGGCGGCTGCTTCTGGTGTACGGAGGAAGCGTTCGAGAAGGTGCCCGGGGTGATCTCCGCGGTGTCCGGCTACATGGGAGGAAAGCTAAAGAACCCCACGTACGACCAGGTGTCCAGCGGCCGCACCGGGCACACCGAGGTCGTCGAGGTGACCTACGACCCTGCGAAGGTGCGCTACGAGAAGCTGCTCGATACGTTCTGGCTCAACCACGACCCGACCGTCAAGGATCGGCAGTTCTGCGACTCGGGGTCCCAATACCGGCCCGAGATCTTCTATCACACCGAGGAGCAGAAGCGCCTCGCCGAGGCGTCGAAGGCGAAGTGGGAGAAGCAGAAGCCGTTCCGCCAGCCGATCGTCACGCCGATCACCAAGGCGAGCGAGTTCTGGCCGGCGGAAGACTATCACCAGGACTACTACAAGAAGAACGCGCTTCAGTACCGCTACTACGTCACCGGCTGCGGACGCTATGCGCGCCTCGACGCCTTATGGGGCGCCCTAAGGAAGCAGCAGTAGTTTACTTTTTGGCCTTCTGCTTGCCGATGCGCTCGGCCTTTTGCATGGCGTGCTTTTCCTGCTCGGACTTGGGCTCCGCTTCCTTTGCAGCCTTGTCCACCTTGCCCGACTTGATGAACTTCTCCGTGCGCTCGTTGTAATCCTTGGTACCGCTGTAGCTACCCTCGCCTTCCACGCCGTCCTTGCCATCGTTCTCGTCTTTGCGATCCTGTTCCATTGTCGCGCTCCTAGAGGGAAATCGGGCTTCTCCGAGCAAGGGGCGTGCCCGAAGGAGTGAGCGCGTCATTCTCCGGCGTAGCCTTTGACGTTTTTGGGAGGCGGTATTGACAGCAGACCATGCGGATTTCATCGCCAAGCTGCGCCAGATCGAGGAGCAGGCGAACGCGCTGGGCCCCGAGATAACGCCCGTCTAGAACTTGCGCACGCGCTCGATCTGGTTAATGCGCCCGCTGATCACTAGGATCGTGGTGGTGAAGGGATTGACGGTGGTGGGAAGGTAGGTGTAGTGCTTGACCGCGAACACATCCGAGAACAGCAGGTCCGGCGGTCCCGCGATGGTGATCAGCTCGCCTTCCGACATGCCGCGGGATAGCGAGATATAGCTGCGGAAGTCGAGGCCGCGCGGGGGCGGCGGCATCGCGGCGGTGCGCTCTGCCGCCAGCCGCGCATCCAGCTCCTGCTGGCGCGCGAGCCGCTGCTCCAGGCGCTCGCCTTGGCAGCGCACGGTGTAGCACTCCGCACTGTCCGGGGACGGGGGCCCGGCCTTGGCTTCGCGGTCGAACACGGTCGCCTGCACGCCGTTGGGCGGCGAGGAGTTCGAGTAATGCACCGTGCCTTTCTCGTCGACCCAGCGATAAATCTGCGCGGACGCGCTGGTGGCGCAGAGCAGAAAAGCGACTAATAGCGCGCTTCGCATGACGAGCCTATCTTGAATCAGTCGTAGCGTCCCAGCCGCACCATTGTATTCCCCGGCTTGACGTGCGCGGTGGAAGGCATCACCAGTACGCAGTCGTCGTACGGCGTTCGCCAGATCTTGTCGCCGTCCATCGCCACCACGGTGCCCGCCTTTTCGATCACTTCCAGCCCTTTCCACGGCTTTGCGAAACGGAAGCTCGCGCTCGATGCGGTGATCGGCTCGGTGACCCGCACGACGCGCTGCTTCGCAGGAGGCGTGAGGCGCAGCCGCGGCTGAACGAAGGCTGGGTCAAGCGTGCCGGTAACCTGCAGGAACCTCAGCGTCGTATCGATCGCGACATCGACCGAGCTCTTCTCCCAATGCTGTCCGGCCTCGATCAGAAGCGCGTTCTTTGGGCTGGCGGGATCGCCAAAACCGCCGCGGTCGCGCATGCGCAGGCCCGCCGGGTGTCCGGTGTCGACCAGCAGGTCGGCCGGAAAGCCGACGCGGCGCGCGAATTCTGCGCCCTTGTCGAGCATGCCGCACACCATGATCGGGCGGCAAGGCTCGGTCATAGTGTGAAGGTCGAGCAGGTAGTCGGCGCCGTCGATGAACGGCCGCAGCTCGCGCGCACGCCTTAGCTCTGCGGACTCGCGCGGGCCGAGGAGCACCTCGTCGGCCCAGACGCGGTTGTAGTCCTCGTCGATGCAGCGCGAGCGGTCCGGGTCGGCGAAGTCGAAACGCTCGAACGCGGCGACGTTGGCGAAAGCAAACGTGAGCTTGCCCTTGAGAGGCCTCACCTTCTCCGTGAAAAGGCAATCCAACGCAATCGCGCCGGAGAATTCGTTGCCGTGCGTGAGCGCCTGCACCATCACGCTCGGCCCGGGCTTGCCGGAGTCCATGACGTGCACGTAGTCGACGCCGGTGTTGCCGCTGCGGTAACGCGAGATGTCGGGCGGCGTTATCTCAATCCGATATTTCATCGATCAGCACGCGGAGCAGCTCCCCGAGGTTCTTCTGGAGGGCGCAGAACCCGGCGTTTTTCTGCAGCGTGCGCTCGTCCATGTAGAGCCGCTTGTTGATCTCGATCTGCAGGCTGTGGCGTCCGGCCTTGGGATTCGAGTACGCGCGGATCAGCTCGACGCCCTTGTAGGGATCGTTCACCGTCACGCGATAGCCCATGCCGGCGAGCGTTTCGCGCACGAGCTCGATGAAGCGCGCCTCGCAGGTCGTGCCGTCGCGATCGCCGATGACGAAATCCGGGCGCACGCTGCCCGCGCCGTCCTCGCTCTGCTTGCCGGCCACCGAGCGCATGGAGTGGCAATTGATATGGTAGACCCGCCCGTGTTTCCAGACGGCTTTTTCGAGCAGCTCCTGAAGCGAGCGGTGGTACGGAGCGTGCACGCGATCGATGCGGCGGCGCACGGTTTCCGGCGCGAGCTTGCGCCCATAGATCGGCCGGCCGTCTTCCAACGTGCGCCAGATGAGCGATTTGCCGATACGCGCCTTGCCGCTCGGCCGGTACTCCCACGGCCAATCGGCTGGAAGGCGTCCTTCGACGAGGTCGAGGTCGATGTCGCCGGCATTGCGGTTGGGGTCGAGGTACGTGCGCGGAAACGTCGCGGCGAGGAGCGGCACGCCCAGCTCGTGCGCCGCGGCGTAGAGCTCGTCGACGTAGCAATCCTCGGACTCGCGCAGCTCGGCCTCGGTGACGGTGGCGCCGAAGTCGGCCGGAAAATCGTGACCGGAATGCGGGGAATCGAGTACCAGCGGCGCCATCGCTGTAGCATACTTGAATGGAAAGCTATTACGCCCGGCGCGCCGCCGAGTACGAAAAGATCTATGACAAGCCGGAGCGCCAGGCCGATCTCGCGCGGCTGCGCAACGACATCCCGGCGCTTTTCAAGGGCGAGCGGGTGCTCGAGATCGCGTGCGGCACCGGCTACTGGACCCCGCTCATCGCCCGGCAGGCGAAATCGGTCCTCGCCGTCGACTATAACGAGGAGACGCTGGCGATCGCGCGAACCAAGACGTATCCGAAGGGCAATGTGCGTTTTCAGCGTGCCGACGCCTATGCCCTGCCGGACTGGCCGGAAAAGTTTTCCGCCTGCTACGCGGGCTTCTGGTGGTCGCATGTCCCGCTCGCCAGACTGGACTCGTTTCTGAATGGGCTGCAGACCAGGCTCGAGCCAGGCGCGAGGGTAGCGTTCATGGACAACCGCTATGTCGAGGGATCGAGTACCGCTATTTCCCGCAAGGACGCGCAGGGCAACACCTACCAGCGCCGCCGCCTCGATGGCGGCTCGAGCCACGAGGTGCTGAAGAACTTCCCCACTGCACCGGAGCTGCGCGCGCGCCTGGGCCGCTTCGGAACCGAGGTGACGTTTTCGGGGTACGAGTACTACTGGCTCGCCACCTATCGCATAATGGCCGGGACAAACCCGGGAGGAGGGAAACGATGATTCGGTTCTTGCTCGCAGTTCTCTTCTTTTTCACGACCGCAGCCGCCGCCCAGGAGCTGCGCATCGGCCTCGCGTCCGAGCCGACGGCGATGGACCCGCACTACCACAACCTGTCGCCGAACAACTCGCTCCTCAGCCACATGTTCGAGAGCCTGGTGGGTCAGGACGAGCGCCAGCGCCTCACCCCCGACCTTGCCGAATCCTGGAAGCCGATCGACCCGACGACCTGGGAATTCAAGCTGCGCAAAAACGTGCGCTTCCACGACGGCACGCCGTTCACGGCCGACGACGTGATCTTCAGCTTCGAGCGCGCGCCGAACGTCGAGGGCAGCCCGTCGAGCTTCGGCATCTACGCGCGCGGCAAGACCTTCGTCAAGGTCGACGACCACACGGTGCACGTCAAGACCGCTGCGCCCTACCCGCTGATGCCGAATGACCTGTCGCAGGTGTTCATCATCTCGCGCAAGCATGGCCAGGGTGCGAAGACGCCCGATTACAACTCGGGCAAGGCCGCCATCGGAACCGGCCCATACCGCTTCGTCGAGTACACCCCTGGCAACCGCATCGTCGTGCAGCGGAACGAGCAGTACTGGGGCGAGAAGCCCGTATGGCAGCGCGTGCTTTTCCGCGGCATCAAGTCCGATCCCTCGCGCGTCGCGGCGCTGCTCGCGGGCGACGTCGACATGATCGACGAGGTGCCGGCGGTGGACATGGAGCGGCTCAAGAAGGACCCGAAGCTCACGATCGCGCAGACCGTCTCGAACCGCATCATCTACCTGCACCTCGATCATTTCCGCGACGATTCGCCCTTCGTGCGGGCGAAGGATGGCGGGGCGATCAAGAACCCGCTGCGCGACGTGCGTGCGCGCAAGGCGATCTCCATGGCGATCGACCGCGACGCGATCGTGAGCCGGGTGATGGAGGGCCAGGCGATCAAGGCCGGCCAGCTCCTGCCTGAAGGCTTCTTCGGCGTGAGCAGCAAGCTGAAGCCTGTGGCGTACGACCCGAACGGGGCGAAGAAGCTCCTCGCCGAGGCCGGCGTGCCGAACGGCTTCCGCCTCACCATCCACTCGCCCAACGACCGCTATCCGAACGACGCCAAGATCGCCGAGGCGGTCGGGCAGATGCTTTCGCGCGTCGGCATCGACACACAGGTGGTCACCATGACGCAAGGCGTGTTCTTCCGCGACGCCTCCACGGGATCGCCGGAAAAGGGGCCCAAGTTCAGCTTCATCCTGGTCGGCTGGGGCTCGGGAACGGGCGAGGCGTCCTCGCCGCTCAAGTCGCTCATCGCGACCTTCGACCGCGAGAAGGGCATGGGCGCATCCAACCGCGGCCGCTATTCAAACCCGCAGGTCGACAAGCTGATCAACGACGCGCTCGCCACGGTGGAAGACGCGAAGCGGGCCGACCTCCTCGCGCGCGCGACCGAGATCGCGATCGAGGACGTCGGCATCATTCCGCTCCACTACCAGGTGAATACCTGGGCGATGCGCCGCGGCTTCGCCTACAAGCCGCGCACCGACGAGTACACGCTCGCCATGGGGGTCAGCAAAGCGAACTAATGGTTTTCGTCATCCGGCGGATCATCCAGAGCCTGATCGTGGTTCTGGTGATGTCGCTCGTGGTGTTCGTCGGCGTGCACGTAGTCGGCGACCCTGTGCACATTCTGATCTCCGACGACATGACACAGGAGGAGATCGACCGGTTCATTCAGCGGCTCGGCCTCGACCGGCCGGTGCACGAGCAGTACTTCCACTTCCTCGCCAACGCGGTCCGCGGCGACCTGGGCAACTCGTTCGTCTTCGGCGAGCCCGCGCTCAAGCTCATCCTGCAGCGCATGCCCGCGACGCTCGAGC
>DATIGN010000060.1:0-25080 GCA_035454685.1 Burkholderiales bacterium
CGCGCATTACCTGCCCGATCTTCATCGTGACGGGCAGGCAGGACCGCCTCGTGCCGGCCTCGCATGCGGAGCGGCTGGCGCGAACGGTTTCGGGGCCGGTCGAGCTGCTCATCGTCGAGGACGGGGGGCACAATGCGAACAACCGCCCCTACCGCTACCGCAGTCGCACCGCGGATTGGCTGGCGGGGCAGTTCGGACTACCGAGGGTATGAGAGGAGGAACCAAATGAGAGTAGTTGCAACGATCCTGGCACTCGCGCTCTCGGCGCTCGCCCAGGCGCAGACTTATCCCACCAAAACGGTGCGCTTCGTCTCCGGCGTAACGCCCGGCAGCGCTTCCGACACGATGGCGCGCATGCTCGCGGAAAAGCTCTCCGCGACGCTTGGCCAGCCGGTCATCGTCGAGAACCGACTCGGCGCGGGCGGCCTCGTCGGCGCAAAGTGGGTTGCGACGCAGGACCCTGATGGCCACACCATCATGATGTACGCCTCAGCGTTCACGGTTTCGACTTTGCTCAATCCGGGCCTCGATCCCAAGGAGCTTGTCCCGGTCGCGACCGTGGCCACGATCCCGACGGTGCTAATCACGCCGCCGGCAAGGTACAAGACCGCGCAGGACTTCGTCGCCGCGGCCAAGGCGCAGCCCGGCAAGCTGAACTGCGCGACGGCCGGCTCCGGCAGCGCAACGCACATGGCGCTCGAGCGCTTCCGCGCTTCCGCGGGGTTCGAGGTGCAGAACATTCACACCAAGGGCGCGGGAGAGGCTCTGACCGAAGTCATTTCGGGACGCGCCGACTGCTACTTCGCGCTCGTGTTCCAGGCGCAGAAGATGAAGGATTCGGGCAAGGTGGACGCGCACCTCGTGAGCGGACCCAAGCGCACGTCGCTGATGCCGAGCCTGCCGACCACCGAGGAAGCCGGATACCCCGGCTCGGCCTACAACTTCTGGGTCGGCACGCTGGTCGCCGCAAAAACGCCTCGCCCGATCGTGGAGCGCCTGGCAAAGGAGATCAACGCGCTGGTGCAGTCCGCCGAGATCAGCGACCGCATCACCAAGCTCGGTGCGGACCCGCTCACGCTGACCATCGCCGAGTTCCAGGCAATGATCGACCGCGAGCTGGTGGAGAATGCGGAGCTCATCAAGAAAGCAGGAATAAAGGCAAACTAATGGACCACTTCGACGAGCAGGACGGCGAACCGGTCAATCCGTCGACCGAGCCGACAATTGGCGAGGTCATTTCCAGGCGCACGCTCCTGAAGGGGATGGCGGCGGGCAGCGCTTTCGGTTTGCTCGGCTGCGGCACGCTGAGCGTTGCGAGCTCGTCGGATCCGACGTTTGCCGAGGTACCACGCTCGAGCGGCGAGGGAATCCAGGTGCCTCCAGGCTACAACGCGCAAGTGCTCCTGCGCCAAGGCGATCCGGTCAAGCCCGGCGTTCCAGAGTACGACCCGAGGACTCAGACCGCTGCCGACCAGGCGCAGCAATTCGGCATGGACCCGGACTACGTCGCGTTCATGCCGCTACCGCGGGGCTCGAAGAGCTCCGACCGCGGCCTGCTCGGCGTGAATCACGAGAACCACCGCGCGGCGCTGTGCTTCCCGGGCAATCCGAAGCAGCTTACGCGCGAGCAATGCCAGATTCAGATGGAGGCTTTGGGCTTCTCGATCGTCGAGATCGCGCGCGGCGGCAGCCAATGGCTCGTTCTGCGCGACAGCAGCCACAACCGGCGCATTTCCACCAACACCGAGATGCGTATCTCCGGGCCGGCAGCGGCAAGCCCGCGCATGCGCACCAACGCCGACCCGACGGGCCTGCGCTCGTACGGCACCTTCAACAATTGCGCCGGCGGCACGACGCCATGGGGCACGATCCTCACCGCGGAAGAGAACTTCCAGAACTACTTCGTCGGGGACGCCGGCAAGGGTCCCGAGGCTGCGTCACGCAAGCGCTATGGCGTCAGCGGAAAGGGCCGCTACGCCGACTGGGGTCGCTATTTCGAGCGCTTCAACCTCGACAAGGAGCCGAATGAGCCCAATCGCTTCGGCTGGATCGTCGAGATCGACCCCTACAATCCCTCGTCTACGCCGGTGAAGCGCACTGCGCTCGGCCGCGCCGCGCACGAGTGCGCCACGACGGCGGTGAGCCACGACGGGCGCGTCGCCGTTTACTCCGGCGATGATGCCCGGATGGAGTTCGTTTACAAGTTCGTTACCCGAGACAAAGCCGGGACGAGTCCGGATCTGCTTGATCACGGCACGCTGTATGTCGCCAAATTCGAAGCGAACGGCAAGATGCGCTGGTTGCCGCTCGTGCACGGTCAGGGACCGCTCACCGAGGCGAACGGCTTCGCGAGCCAGGCCGACGTGGTGATCGACGCGCGGCGCGCCGGCACGCTGGTGGGCGCGACGCCGATGGATCGCCCCGAGGACGTCGAGCCGCACCCGCAGACCGGCAACATCTACGTGGTGATGACATTCAACGAGCAGCGCCGCGCCGACCAGGTGAACCCTGCCAACCCGCGCGCGAACAACAAGTGGGGGCACATCGTCGAAATCGTCCCGCCGCGCATCGGCGGCAAGCCCGACCACACCGCGACCGAATGCGACTGGGGCTTCTTCATCCTCGCCGGAAATCCCGCCGAACCGTCGCACGGCGCGCGCTACGGCGCGCCGGTGACGGCGAACGGCTGGATCGCGGCGCCGGACAATCTGGCGTTCGATCCCAAAGGGCGGATCTGGATCTCGACCGACGGGCAGGACGACGCCGCCGGCTTCAACGACAGCCTGTATTGCGCTACGACGAGCGGCCCCGCGCGCGGCGCCACGCGCTGCTTTTTCACCAGCCCGCTCGGCTCGGAAGTCTGCGGTCCGGAGTTCACCCCGGACGGCAAAACGCTCTTCATCGCCGTGCAGCACCCCGGAGACGGTTCTACCTTCGACAAGCCCTCGACGCGCTGGCCCGACTTCCGCAACGACCTGCCGCCGCGCGGCGCGGTGATCGCCGTCACCAAGGCCGATGGCGGAGAAATAGGCAGCTGATATGAAAGGGGTTCTGTTCGTCCTTGCGTTCGTCTCCACAGCGGCTTTTGCGCAAGCCTGGCCTACGAAGCCGGTCAAGCTGATCGTCACCTATCCGCCGGGCGGCAGCTCCGACCTCATGTCTCGCGTCTACGGCGCGAAGCTCGGCGAGCTGTGGAGCCAGCAGGTGATCATCGAATCGAAGCCGGGCGCCGCCGGCTCGATCGGCATGGACTTCGCGGCCAAGCAGCCGAACGACGGCTACACCTTCGTCGTCGGCAATCTCGGCCCGGTGGCGGTGAACCCGCTGCTCTCGAAGGTGCCGTACAACATCGAGAAGGACTTCGTGCCGGTGTCCATGATCTCCACCGGCCCGAACGTTCTCGTGGTGCGCGCAGATTCGCCTTACCGCTCCTTAGGCGAAATTATTTCCTATGCAAAGCAGAACCCTGGGAAGCTCAACTACGGCACGAGCGGCCCGGGCAGCGTGTCGCATCTTTCGAGCGAGATGCTGAAGAACATCACCAAGCTTGACGCGGTCGAGGTCGCGTACAAGGGCGGGGTGCTCGCGGTGCAGGACCTGCTCGGCGGCCAGATCAACTTCATCTTCTCCGACTCGCTGCCGGCGATGCAGCACATCCGCGCCGGCAAGCTGCGCGCGCTGTGCGTGACCGGGACGCAGCGCTACGAGCTTCTGCCCGAGCCGCCGCCGTGCCAGAGCGACGCCCCCGGCCTCGTCGCGGTCAACTGGTGGGGGGTGCTTTTCCCCGCCGGCACGCCGCGCCCGATTGTTCAGAAGCTGAACGCCGACACGGTGAAAGCGCTCGCCGATCCCGACGTGAAGAAGCGCTTCGCCGACCTCGGCGTCGAGGCGGTGTCGAGCACGCCCGATCAGTTCGCGGCATTCATAAAGGATGAAATGGTGAAGTACACCAAGTTGATCAAAGAAGCGAACATAAAGGTGAACCCCTAGAGTGGCGTCAACCCCGTGAAGCTCTACGGCTTCTGGCGTTCGCTCGCCACTTACCGCGTCCGCGTGGCATTGGCCCTCAAAGGACTGTGGCCGGAGGAGGTCTCGATCGACCTCCTCAAGGGCAAGCAGAACACCGACGAGTACCTGGCGGTGAACCCGCAGGGCGTGGTGCCGGCGCTGGTGCTCGACGACGGTGGACCGCCACTCTTCCAGTCGCTCGCGATCCTCGAGTACCTGGAGGAAACGCGGCCCACGCCGGCGCTCCTGCCGAGGGATCCGCGCGGTCGCGCGCGCGTGCGCGGGCTCTCGCTCATCGCGGCGGCCGACGGTCACCCGCTCATCACTCCTCGTATACGGGGTTATCTTGAGAAAGAAATGCGCCAGGACGAAACCGCCCGCAACCGGTGGCTTGCGCACTGGACGCTGCGCGCGCTCGAGGCGATCGAAGTGCACCTCGCAAGGGAGAAGGAAACCGGCGCTTTCTGCCACGGCGACACACCCACCATGGCTGACATCTGCCTCGCCTCGCAGATGATCGGCGCGCTCGCCTACTTCAACTGCGATACGTCGGGACTGCCGGCAGCCATGCGCATCTACAACCGCTGCATGGAGATCGACGCCTTCGCCATGGCGCATCCCCTGAAACAGCCCGGAGCTAAGGCCCATTGACATGAAACCGATCGAAGTTGCCGTCGTCGGCACAGGCTGGTGCGGCGGCATTCGCGCCGAGACCCTGGCCGTGCATCCGCTGGTCAAGGCGCTGCATGTCGCGGAGATCAACACCGAGCGGTTGAAGGAGATCGCCAGTAAAACCAGCGCGCGCATGGCAGTCACGGACTACAAGGAGCTCCTGAAGAAAAGCGAGATAGAAGCGGTCTATATCTCCGCCACGCCGGAGACGACGCACTACCCGATGGCGCGCGACTTCCTCGCCGCGGGCAAGCATGTTTTCCTCGAGAAGCCGATCGCTCTGACTCTCGCCGAAGCCGATGAGTTGATAGACCTGAAGAACAGGAAGCAACTCAAGTTCACTATCGGCTATTCTCAGAGGTTCAACCCGAAGTACGCGTATGTGCGCCAGTGCATCCGCGACGGCACGATAGGACGGCCGGTGAGCGCGCTGGTGAGCCGCCATATCACGCGCAGCCTCGGGAAGAAGATCAGCGGGCGCGTGAAGCTCTCGCCGGCGGCGATGGAGTCGACCCACGACCTTGACTTCCTGCTTTGGTGCCTGGAGCCGGCAAAACCGGTGCGCGTGTACTCGCAGCAGAACTACGGCGCGATGCAGCAGGCGAGCGGCCACCCGATCCCGGATACGCAATGGCTCACGGTGACGCTCGATAGCGGCCTGACGTTCGTCGTCGGCGGCGGCTGGAGCCTGCCGCCGGGCTATCCCAACTTCTCCACCACCTGGATCGAGATGGTAGGCACCGAGGGGTCGGTGTTCGTGGACGATTCCCACCGCGACGTGGTAGTGAACACGATGAACAAGGGCATGCAGCTTCCGATGTCCACCATGCCCGGCGAGTTCGTCGAGCACACCTACGCCGGCGCGATGGCGCCGGAGACGGTGCACTTCCTCGAGGCGGTGGTCCACGACCGCCCGGTGCTTGTCACACCGGAGCACGCGCGCATGGTGATGGAGGTGTACATCGCGGCCGACCTCTCGGCCGAGCGCAACGCGGCAGTCGATCTCCCGTGCGAAAGAACGCCAAGCGCATCGGCCTCGCGATCGTCGGCGCGGGCCGCGTAGGGCTTTTCCGCGGCGAGGTGGCCGCGCGCCACCCGATGGTGGACTTCATCGGGCTCGCGGATCTCAAGGAGGACCGGCTCGAGCTCGTCCAGAAGAAGACGCGCGCCGATTTCGCCACCACCGATTTCCGGGAATTGCTGAAGAGGCCTGAAATCACGGCCGCCATCATCTCCACCGACGAGCACCTGCACGTGGAGCCGATTCTCGCGGCTGCGGAACGCGGTCTTTCTCTCCTGATCGAGAAACCGCTCGCCACCGAGCTTGCCGATTCTCAAAAAGTCCTGGATTTCATTACCCGAAAGAAGATTGACGCGGTGGTGGGCTATACGCAGCGCTTTCGACGGCGCTGGCTCGCGGCGAAGGAAAAAGTGAAAACCGGGAGCCTCGGCGACGTCACGCTCGTCACCTCGCGCGCGTTCATGAACCGCCTGGTGGCCCTCGACAATTACAAGCGCACCTCGGACCCTTCGAAGATCTCGCCCATGGTGATCTCGGGCACGCACGCGCTCGACATCGTGATGTGGCTCATGGAGGCGAAGAAGCCGGTCGAGCTCTACGCACGCTCGGTCGACAAGGCGCTCGGGCCGTTGTGCAAGGGAATCGACGCCACTGCGGGAACGATCGTGTTCGAAGACGGCAGCCTCTACCACGCCGCCATTTCGTGGGCGCTGCCGATCGTGTGGCCCGGCGCCGTGTATAGCCTGGAGGTGGGCATCAATGGCACCGAGGGCGTCCTCACCATCGACGACACGCACCGCGACATCGTGCTCGCGACGACGAAGTTCCAGGGCGAAGGCTATGCGCCCGATTCACAGCGGCGGGTCGATTTTCTGGGCAGCTACCCGCCCGGCGACATGGCGCTCGGCGAGCTGCGCGGCCCGATGCGCGAGGAGACCGAGCAGTGGCTGAACCGCGTCTCGATGGGCCTTCCGACCCAGCACGCGACGGCGGCCGAGGCGCACAATCGCCTGATGCTCACCAAGGCGTTCGACCTTTCGGCAAAACGCAGGAAACCCATACCGCTTCCGATAACGGAGGAGACATGAAGAGACTTCTATTGCTGTTGGCCTTTATCCCCGCGCTTGCCTGGGCCCAGTACCCGAATAAACCGCTCCGCATGATCGTGCCGTTTGCGCCGGGCGGGGCGTCCGACTTCGTCGGCCGGATTCTCCAGCCGCGCATGAGCGAGCTGCTCGGACAACAGGTCGTGGTCGACAACCGCGCCGGCGCCTCGGGCAACATCGGCATGGATGCGGCGGCCAAGTCGGCGCCCGACGGCTACACCATCTACCTTGGCAACATCGGCACGGTCGCTCTCAACCCTGCCGTGTTCCCGAAGCTCCAGGTCAAGCCGACGCGCGACTTCATCGCCATCACGCAGGTGGTCGACGTGCCGGGTGTGCTGGTGGTGCATCCGGACCTGCAGGCGAAGACCGTGAAGGACATCGTGGCGATCGCCAAGGCGTACCCTGGGAAGCTCAACTACGCCTCCCCCGGCGCGGGCAGCCAGAACCGGCTCGAGACCGAGGTGTTCCGCAAGATCGAGGGGCTCGACATGGTGCACGTGCCCTATAAAGGGGGCGCCGGCCCGGCGATCGCCGGACTTGTCGGCGGCGAGACACACATGATGTTTGTCACCGCGTCCTCCGCGATGAACCACGTCAAGAGCGGGCGGCTGCGCCTGATCGCGGTCACGAGCGCAAAGCGCCTCGCTGCCTTTCCCGACACGCCGACCATGGCCGAGTCGGGCTATCCGCAGCTCACGAGCGGCTCGTGGCAGGGCATCTTCGTCCCCACCGGGACGCCGAAAGAGGCGGTAGACAAGCTTTACGCCGTCCTTATGGAGACGATGAAGACGCCGGAGGTCCAGCAGCGGCTCGCGAACGGCGGCGTCGAGGTCGTCACCAGCGCGCCCGGCGAGTTCGCTACGTTTGTCGCGAAGGAAACCGAGCGCTGGGGACAGGCCGTGCGGGAGGCGGGCGCAACCGCGGAGTAATCGGGTGGAGCTGCTCGGCGTCGCGGTGGTCGGCCTCGGCTGGTGGGGCCGCACGATCGTGCCGCTGCTGAGAGGCAGCACGAAGCTCAGAGTCGTGAAGGGCGTGGACCCCGCGCCCGCAGCGGCCGCTTTCGCTGCGTCGCAGGGACTCGCATACGAAACTTCGTTCGAAAGAGCCCTGCAGGATCCAGCGGTGCACGGCGTGGTGCTGTGCACTCCGCACACCCAGCACACCGCGCAAATCATTGCCGCGGCGCAAGCGAAGAAGCACGTGTTTTGCGAGAAGCCGCTCTCAATGTCGCGTGCCGAAGTGCTGCGCGCGGTGCAGGCATGCACGGCCAACGAGGTCGCGCTCGCGGTGGGTCACGAGAAGCGCTTCGAGCCTCCGGTGCAGGAGGTGTTCCGCCTGGCGAAAGCCGGCGAGCTCGGCACGCTGCTGCAAGTCGAGGCGAACTTCAGCCAGGACAAGTTCCTGTCGCTCGAGCCGGACAACTGGCGTATGTCGCTAACCGAGGCGCCGGCCGGGCCGATGACGGCGACCGGGATTCACCTTCTCGACCTCGCCGTCGGTTTGCTGGGCCCGGCGCAGCAGGTCTGCGCGAGAGTGCGCCAGCTCGGCAGCCGGCTGGTTAACGGCGATACGCTGGGAATACTGGTGACACACCAGTCGGGCGCGAACTCGCTCATCTCGGCCGTTCTCGCCACTCCGTTCGACGGCCGCTTCGCGGTCTACGGCAACAGAGCCTGGGCGGAGGTGCGCGACAAGGCGCACCCCGAGGCGCCCGAGGGGTGGGTTCTCACCGTGAAAAAAAGGAACTCGCAGCCGCAGGCCACCTCTTTTCCCCCGGCGAAGGCCGTGCTCGCCAACCTGGAGGCGTTTGCGGATGCGGCGGCGAAGCGCGCGCCTTACCCGGTTCCGCAGGAGCAGATGATTGCCAACGTCTGCGCGCTCGAGGCGGCATTCCGCTCCGCGACGAGCGGCAAAGTGGAGACGGTGGAGAGCTGAGAAGGCGTGACGGCCAGCATGGCTCGCGCAGCGCGCTGCGAAACGCGCAACACTAACTGCCTTCCGATGCCATCATAGCCGCTCACGAGGGAGGACCAAAAACGATGATGTATAGCTGCGCGCCGGCGCGAAGCGGTTCGTCCGCAGTGGTGAAGAAGAAAGGCAAGAGCCTTCGGGTCGACATTCACTGCCACTATCTCAACCCGGACGCGGCGGCAAAGGTGGCGCCGCTTAACCCGGCGCAGCACGAGATGCAGGTCAAGTTCGCCAACGCGCTCACGCGCGAAACGAACAAGAAGCAGCACCAGGAGCGCGCACCCAAGCTTTCCAGCATCGAACTGCGCCTGAAGGACATGGACCGCATGGGAATCGATATCCAGGCGGTGTCCCCTGCGCCGCAGCAGACCTATTACTGGACCGAGCCCGGCATGGGTGCGGAGCTCGCGCGCATGGTGAACGAGCGCCTTGCCGAGATCGCGGGGAAGTGGCCCGACCGGTTCGTGGGCCTCGGCAGCGTACCCCTGCAGGATCCCGACCTCGCGGTCACAGAACTCGAATATCTGGTCAGGAAGCTGAATCTCCGAGGCGTCGAGATCAACGGCAGCGTAAACGGCATGGATCTCACCGACGGGCGGCTTGGCCTCGAGAAATTCTTCGCGAAGGTGCAGGAACTGGACGTCATCCTCTTCATGCACCCGACGGGTTACACCCAGGGCGAGCGACTGCTCGACCACTACTTCAACAACGTGATCGGTAACCCGCTCGAGACCACGGTCGCCGCGAGCCATCTCATCTTCGACGGCGTGATGGAGCGCTATCCAAGGCTCAAGGTCGTGCTGCCGCACGGCGGCGGCTTCCTCGCCCACTACTGGGAGCGCATGAATCATGCATGGAAAGCCCGACCGGATTGCCGGACCGTCATCAAGAAAAAGCCGACGAGCTACCTCGAGAAGTTCTACTTCGACACCATCGTGTTCGACCCGCGGATGCTCGACAATATGGTGCGCCGCTACGGAGCGGACCGCGTGGTGCTCGGTACCGACTATCCGTTCGACATGGGGGTCGAGGACCCGGTGGGATTCGTCCAACGGGGACGGCTGTCCTCCGCCGACAAGGCCAAAATCATGGGCGGCAACGCCGCCCGGCTGCTGAAGATTGATTACAATAAGTCGAGGAGGAGGGCATCATGAGGCGTTCCAGACGTAAGGTGTTGAAGGCCGGCGCGGCGCTTGCCGCCGTCAGCGCCCTGCCGCGCAGGGCATTTGCACAAGCAGGACCCATCAAGATCGGCATGAGCATGCCGCAGACCGGCACGCTGGGCGCCGGCGGCCAGGCGGCGCTCGTCGCGCTGCGGCTGTGGGTCGACGACGTGAACCAGAAGGGCGGGCTGCTCGGCCGCAAGGTCGAGTTGATCGCGTACGACGACCAGACCAACCCCGCCAACGTCCCGGGCATCTACACCAAGCTGCTCGACGTGGACAAGGTCGATCTCCTGATCGCGCCTTACGGCACGGTGCCGACCGCGCCGATCATGCCGATGGTGAAGCAGCGCGGACTGCTTCTCATGGGCAACTTCTCGTTCCAGGTGAACGCGAAAGTGCAGCACGACATGTGGTTCAACAACTCGCCGTGGAACGACGCCTCGAGCTGGTCCGACGGCTTCGTCAGTGCCGGGCAAAAGGCCGGCGCAAAGACGATCGCGGTGCTCGCCGCG
Organism: Burkholderiales bacterium; assembly: GCA_035454685.1. Lineage (GTDB taxonomy): Bacteria > Pseudomonadota > Gammaproteobacteria > Burkholderiales > SG8-39 > SCGC-AG-212-J23. The sequence continues at coordinate 10,460 of DATIGN010000060.1, forward strand.
GACCAGGAGTTCGCGCAGAACCTGGCGAACGGCGCACGCGAGCTCGCGAAGAAAGCGAACCTCAAGTCGGTCTACGACCAGAACTATCCCCCGACCACCACCGACTTCTCCTCGCTCATCCGCGGCATCCGCGCGGCGAAGCCGGAGATGGTCTTCGTCATGTCCTACCCGAACGACTCGGTGGCGATCATCCGCGCGGTGAACGAAATCGGCGTCGGCTCGCAGGTGCAGGTGTTCGGCGGCGGCATGGTCGGTCTTCAGTTCACCCCTATCATGACCTCGCTCGGCAGCCTTCTGAACGGCGTGCTCAACTACAACTCCTACGTGCCCGGCATGAAGTATCCCGGGATCGAGGACTTCCTCGCCCGCTACGCCAAGCGCGCGGCCGAGGCGAAAGTGGACCCGCTCGGCTTCTACCTGCCGCCGTTCAACTACGCGATCGGCCAGATGTACGAGCAGGCGATCAACGCGACGAAGAGCCTCGATCACAAGCAGCTCGCGAACTATCTGCGCTCGAACGAGATGAAGACCGTGGTCGGCCCGATCCGCTACGACAAGATGGGCGAGTGGGCCAACCCGCGCGTGGTGCAGGCGCAGTTCCGCGGCGTGGTCGACAAGGATATGGAGCAGTTCAGGAAGCCGAGCAAGCAGGTCGTGATTTACCCCGACGAGTACAAGACTGGCGAGGCCGTCACTCCTTTCGAGAAAGCTCGTTCCGCAAAGTAAAAAAATTGATCGCAAAGAGACGGCGCGGCAATCCCGCGCCGTTTTTTTAGGCCGATGATTCTCTCGATGGATCTGCTGTTCGAGGCGATCCTGTTTGGGATCCTGCTGGGCTGCTTCTACGCCGCGGTGAGCATCGGGCTGTCGGTGTCGTTCGGCCTGCTCGACGTGCCGCACGTCGCGCACCCCGCGCTCATGGTGGCGGGCTCGTACTGCACTTACATCGTGGCGGGGTGGGGGCTCGACCCGATCCTCGCCGGGGTGATCCTGATGCCGGCGTTCTTCGTCCTCGGCATCCTGATCTACCGCTTCTACTACGAGACCTTCGAGCGCCGCGGCAGCGAGGCGGGGGTTCGCGGCCTCGCGTTCTTCTTCGGGCTTGCCTTTATCATCGAGGTGGGACTGATCCTGCTTTTCGGCGTCGACCAGCGCACCGTGCACGCGCCTTATATCGGCTCGAGCCTCGCGCTCGGCGAGTACCGCATTCCTTATCGCATGCTCGTGGCTTTTGGGGTCGCTCTGGTCCTCACCGCCGCTCTTACTCTCTATTTGTCGAAAACCTTCACCGGGCGAGCCATCAAGGCGGTCGCGCAGGATGAGCCGGCGCTGCGCCTGATGGGCGCCAACCCCGTGCGCATCAAGCAGTGGGCATTCGGCATCGCTACCGGCGCGTCGGCCCTCGCGGGCGCCATGCTCATCATCGTCGGGCCGGTCGAGCCGGCGCTGGACCGTCTCTACATCGGGCGCACGTTCTGCGTCGTAGTGCTTGCCGGACTCGGCAGCATGACGGGCACGCTCGCCGCGGGGCTCATCCTCGGCATCGCCGAATCCATCGTCCTCATGCTGTTCGGCGCCTCGTGGGCGCCGGCGGTAGCCTTCGGCCTTCTCTTAGTCGTTCTGGGGGTCAGACCCCAAGGCTTGTTCGGGCGATGACCTACTGGATCGGCGCCGGCCTGCTGTTCCTTGCCGCGCTCGCGCTCGCGCTGAGCGGGATGAACGAGTACTTCTTCTACGCCGGCTACGTGGTGCTCACCTTCGTCGTCCTCGCCACGGCCTGGAACATCCTCGGCGGCTACGCCGGGTACGTGAACTTCGGCACCGGGGCGTTCTTCGGCCTCGGGTCCTACAGCGCGGTGGTGCTCTTCAAGGCGCTCGGCGCGCCGCTCGCGGTGCAGATCGTGGCCGCCGCGGCGGTCGGCGCGGCCCTCGGCTTCGGCGTCGGCATGCTGACGCTGCGGCTGCGCGGCATCTTCTTCGCCATTGCCACGGTGGCGATCCTGTTCATCATGGAAACGCTGATGGTGAACTGGCGCTATGTGGGCGGCGCCACGGGGCTGCAGCTTCTGCGCCCTGAGGTCATGGCCCCGTTCGCGAGCTATACCCGGATGCTGTTCGTCGTGATGGCGCTCCTCGCGGTGCTCGCCGTGTCGGTCGCGCGCTACGTCCAGGTCTCGTGGATCGGCAGGGGCCTGCGCGCGATCCGCGATTCCGAGGAGGCGGCCGAGTGCTCGGGCGTGCCTACGCTCAAGCTCAAGCTCTTCGCCTGCACCGTGTCGGGAGCGCTGATGGGCGCGGCCGGTGCGCCGATGCCGATGTACCTCTCGTTCATCGAGCCGGCCTCGAGCTTCAGCCTGAACTGGGGCGTGTCGGCGCTCGCCATGCCGATGATCGGCGGCACTGCGCACTGGATCGGCCCGGTGGTGGGCGCGCTGCTGCTCGGCTCGATCCAGCAGACCGCCACCGTCACGATCTCCAGCGAGATTAACGTGCTCGTGGTCGGGGTGCTGCTCGTCCTCTTCGTCGTGCTCGCGCCCGACGGCATCGTCGGGCTGTTCAGGAAATGGATCCGCTCCTCAAGGTAGAAAGCCTGTCGAAGCATTTCGGCGGGTTCACGGCTCTGAACGGCGTGAGCCTCGAGATCGCGCCGGGCGAGCGCTTCGGCCTGATCGGCCCGAACGGGTCCGGCAAGACCACGCTCATCAATTGCATCTCGGGCGCGCTGTGGAACGACTCGGGCTCGATCCGTTTTCAAGGCTCAGAAATCTCGAAGCTTCCGGCGTATCGGCGCACCCGCCTCGGTATCGCGCGCAGCTTCCAGATCCCGCGCCCGTTCCACAGCATGAGCCTGCTCGAGAACCTGCTCGTGCCTTCGGCCTACGTCGTGCACCTGCGCGAAAGCGAGGGCGAGGCCGAGGCGATGAAGATCCTGGCGATGATGGGGCTCGCCGACAAGGCGCGCGGGCTCGCGAGCCAGCTTTCGCAGGTCGAGCTGCGCAAGCTCGAGCTCGCGCGCGCCATGGCGGCGCGGCCGCGGCTGCTCATCTCCGACGAGGCCATGGCCGGCCTCGCCGGCGCCGAGGTGGACGAGGTCCTGAAGATCCTGTTCGAGCTGAACGCGCAAGGCATCACCATCATCATGATCGAGCACATCATGCAGGCGGTGATGCGCTTCTCGCAGCGCGTGGTGTGCCTCGACGCCGGCGCGATCATCTGCGAAGGCACGCCCGCCGCGATCGTCCAGAACCCCGACGTGCAGAGGGCCTACCTTGGCGCTTGAGCTCGCGATCTCGGACCTCGACGCGGGGTACGGCGCGGTACGGGCTCTGCACGGTGTTTCCCTGAAAGTTTTTCAGGGTGAAACGGTCGCCATGCTGGGAACCAACGGCAACGGCAAGAGCACGCTTATGAAGTGCGTCATGGGGATGGTCCGCCCCACGCAGGGCTCTGTGTTTCTGACGATCGACCACCAGCGTCACGACCTGTCCAAGCTCTCCACGGAGGAGATCGTCAATCTCGGCGTGGCGATGGTTCCCGAGGGCAGGCGGCTCTTTCCCAAGCTGACGGTCGAGGAGAACCTGCTCCTCGGTGCCTTCCGTCCACACGCGCGCGAGGCGATACCGCGTAGCAAGGACATGATGTTTGAAATATTTCCGATTCTGGCCGAACGTCGCCGCCAGCTGGCCGGCTCGCTCTCCGGCGGGCAGCAGCAGATGCTCGCCATCGGGCGCGCCCTCATGTCGACGCCGCGGCTGCTGCTGGTCGACGAACCTTCGGTGGGCCTCGCGCCGATCCTGGTGTCGCACACCATCACCAAGATCAAGGAGCTGAAGGAGCGCAGCGGGCTCACCGTGCTGATGGCCGAGCAGAACTTCCACCAGGCGATCCGCATCGCCGACCGCGGCTACATCATCGTGCACGGCGAGATCGTGTTCGAGGGCGGCGTGCGCGCGCTCGAGCAGAACGATCTGGTGAAAAACTATTACCTGGGAGCCAGTGCGTGAGACGGATCGTCTTTGCACTCTTTCTTGTTCTTCCTTCGCTCGGCTTTGCTCAGGACTATCCGGTTCGCCCGGTACGCATGCTGGTCGGTTACCCGCCTGGCGGTGGCATGGATACGATCGCGCGCGTCCTCGCGCCGAAGCTCGGCGAGGCCCTCGGCCAGCAGTTCGTAGTCGAGAACCGCCCCGGGGCTTCGGGCGGCGTCGCTGCCGAAGCGCTCGCCGGCGCGCAGCCAGACGGTCACGTGCTCATGCTCGCGGAGAGCGGCACGCTCGCACTGCCGAGCGTGAATCCGAGGGTGACGCTCGACCCGGTGCGCCAATTTGCTCCAGTGGGCGGCGTGTGCATGCTGCCGATGGCGTTCGTCGTCACCGCGGCGTTCCCGGCTGGCAGCACGAGCGAGCTCATCGCGGTGCTCAAAGCTCATCCCGGCAAGTACAGCTATGCGTCGCCCGGTGTCGGCACGCTGCAGCACCTGGCGTTCGAGCTCTTCAAGCGTCGGGCCGGCGTCGATGCCCTGCACGTTCCCTACAAAGGCGCGGCGGCCATGATGCCCGACATCATCAGCGGCCAGGTGCCGATCGGCGTCATCAGCGCGATCGCGGCGTCCGGGCCGACGCGCGCGGGCAGGATCCGCACGCTCGCGGTGACGAGCCCGCAGCGCCTTGCGAGCGCGCCCGACTGGCCGGCGATGGCCGAGACGCTGCCCGGGTTCAGCGCTGCGCCGAATGTCTTTCTTGTCGCTCCAGCGGGAACGCCGCAGCCGGTCGTCTTGAAGTTGAATGGGGCGATTCGTGGCGCGCTCAGCTCTCGGGAAGTGGAAGAGAATTTCGCAAAGCAGGGCGCAACCGCCACGCCGAGCACTCCGGAAGAGCTGCGCGCGCAGATCGCGGAGGAAGTGAAGAACTGGGCGGCGGTAGTTAGGGACGCGGGCGTCAAACTGGAATGACGGGATAGATGGGCGTCCGCGACCTGCCGATCGGGTTCTACGGCGCGGTCATGGGCCTCGCCGGCCTGGCCCTCTCCGCGCGCGCCGCGGCAAGCGTGTTTCCCGGGGTGATTCGCGCGCCGGCGTATTTCACGGAGCCCTGGGCCTTGCTGGGCGCTCTCGCGCTGCTTGTCCTGCTGCCCGCCTATGTTCTGAAGCTCCTGAAGCATCCTGCGGCGGTACGGGAGGACTTCACGAATCCCGTCCAGCTCGGCTTCTGCGGCGCGCTGCCGGTCGGCATGTCGCTCGTCGCCGGCGGCGTAGCACCGTACTCGCCTCAACTGGGCAATGTGCTGTGGTGGGCCTCGTTCGTGCTCATGCTTGCGTTCCAGGTCTGGGCAATCGTGCGCTGCCTGGCGGGCGGGATCGAGCTTGCTCAGCTGAATGGCGGCTGGCTGATCGTCCTGGTGGGAGGCATCGTGCTGCCGGGTCCGGGCCTTGCGCTCGGGCACGTCGAGGCGTCGCGCTTTGTTTTCGGCGTATCTACGCTGGCCGCGGCCGTGCTGATGCCGCTCCTCTTCTACCGCGCGCTTGCGGCGCCGCCGCTTCCGGAGGTGCTGCGCCCGAGCTGGTTCATCCTGCTCGTTCCGCCATCGCTCATCTATGCGAACGGGATCGCGCTCTTCCCCGGAAGCGAGTGGCTGGAATTGCTATTTGCGTTCGGGCTGGTGCTCGCGGTCGCGCTGCTCGTCTACGCGCGCTCGTTCTGGCGTTGGCGCTTCGGCGCGCCGTGGTGGGCGTTTACGTTCCCGCTCGATGCGCTCGCCTACGCCGCCGTGCGCTACGCGCAGGACCATCCGGAGGCGCTCTGGAAATGGATCGCCGGTGCCTCGCTCGCGCTTGCCACGATCTTCGTCGCTCTGGTGCTCGTCAGGCAGTTGGTCCACCTTGCAAGCCCGCCCAGCCGTTCAGCCTAGCGCCTTTTGCCCTTGGCGAACTCTTCGCAGCGCTGCATCGCGGCCGGGGTGAACTCCGCCTGCGGCTGGTTGCCACCGATGATGAACATCAGCAGGTGTTCCTTGTTGGGCTCGTCGTAGGTCACGTTCATGAAGCGCCGCGCCACGCCGACGGGAAAGGAAATGACGTCGTAGGGCGCGAGATCGACGTGCTCTTTCGCATCGCCTTCGTTCCATTCGCAGCGCCAGCGGCCGGTGAGGGCGATGAAGGTCTCGTTGGTATCGTGGTTGTGCATCAGCGGCCCTTTTCCGGGCTTCGCCTTGCAATAGCCCAGGTTGAAGCCCTCCGCGATGGCGATCGCCGGCATGGAAGACGCGTCATCGCCAACTGGGGAAGTCGTAGCCGCGTTATGCTTTTCCATCGGGGGTTGAAACCCGATCACTGCATACAATTTCCGCCGGCACTCGGGCAGCTTGCTGTCGGGAAGCCCGCCGTCGGAGCCTTTGAGCTTCCGGAAACGGGCCACGCGCTTCATCATTTCGTCCCGCGACCAGGTACGAATCGTTCGCCAGTCGTTCATCCTGCGCCTCCTCGGGAGGCTATTATCAGCCAAACGTGAAGCTCCGCTCACACCTGTACCTCATGGTCGCCGGCGCCCTGGCGCCGGTAGTGCTTTTTGCCGTTATTTCGGCGGCGCTGCTCGTGCAGCAGGAGCGCCGCACCATAGAGCGCGAGGCGATCGGCCGCACGCGCGCGGCGATGAGCGCGATAGACGCGGCCTTGCTGGGCCACATCACCACGCTCAAGGCTCTTGCTGCATCGAAGAACCTCGTCACGGGCAACCTGCAGGCATTTCACGAAGAGTCGCAGCGCGTTTTGCGGACCCAGCCCGAGTGGCAGAACATCGGCGTCGCCACGCCGGCGAAAGAACAGCTTTCCGACGCGATCCTGCCCTACGGGAAGCACGCTGCGTTCGGCGGCGACGATGCCGCGTTCGACGAAGTGGTGCGCACCCGCCAGCCAGTCATAGGCGACGTGGCGGGCGGGAGCGCAATCCGCATGGAGACTGTGCGGGTCCGGGTTCCTATGGTTCTCGGACGCGAGGTGCGCTACGTGCTATCGGCGCCGCTCAAGCTGGAATCGCTCGCCGAGATCTTGCAGGCGCAGAAGCTGCCGCACGACTGGGTGATCGCGCTCGCCGACCGCCACCGAAAAATTATCGTGCGCATTCCCTCGGTGGCTCCCGGCACGCCGGCGTCCGAGAGCTTCAGCGAGGCCATCGCGCGCGCTCCTGAGGGCTGGTTCCGAGGGAGCACGCTCGAGGGCAAGGAGACCTATACGCCGTACGTGACCTCGCAGCTTAGTGGCTGGGTGCTCGGGATCGCCATACCCGCGACCACGGTGAACCGGGGCGCGTGGCGCACCTTTGCGCTGACCGCCACCGGGGTGGCTCTCGCGCTCGGGATGGCGCTGGGGCTCGCTTGGTTCATCGGCCGGCGCATCGAGGCACCGATCGCCTCCCTCGCCATGGCGACGCACGCGCTCGGGCGCGGCGAGCGGCTCGCCGTGCCGAGCGAAGCGCCGATCGACGAGATCACGCGCCTCGCGCAGACGCTGCAGAAATCGGTCGACGCGATGCGCGAACGCGAGGACCGTCTGCGCCTGGCGCTCGACGCCGGGCGGATGGGAAGCTGGGAGTGGGACGTGCGCACGAACCGTCTGGCGTGGTCGCCCGAGCTCGAGGCGATTCATGGCCTGGCGCAGCACAGCTTTGCTGGAACGTTCGAAGCCTTGCTGCAGGAAGTCCACCCCGAGGACCGGGAGCGCGTGCGCGCGGAAATGACGGCGATTCTCGAGCGCGAGGAGCAGCACCTGGAATACCGCATCGTGCGACCCGACGGCGCCATCCGCTGGGTGGAGAGCCGAGCGAAGCTGGTGCGCGATCCGCCTGGCACGGCCCAGCGGGTAGTCGGCGTCTGCATGGACATCACCGGGCGCAAGCAGGTGGAAGAGGCGCTGAAGGAGACGAGCCGTGCGAAGGACGAATTCCTCGCCATGCTGAGCCACGAGCTGCGCAACCCGCTCGCGGCGTTGAGCGCCGCCGCGCACGTGCTCAAGCTCGCGCATCCCAACGAAGCTCCGGCGATCAAGGCGCGCGCAGTGGTCGAGCGGCAGACCAGGCACATGGCGCGCCTCGTGGGCGATCTTCTCGACATCAGCCGCCTGGCGATGGGCAAGGTGGGGCTCGAGCGCGAGCGCTTCAACCTCGCCGAGGCGGTGCGCAATGTGGTGACGGTGTGGCGCTCGTCGGGGCGCCTGGAGCGCCACCATGTCACGACCTCGATCAGGTCGGCTTGGGTGGATGCCGACCGGGCTCGTATCGAGCAGGTGCTGTCCAACTTGCTCGACAACGCGGTCAAGTTCACGCCGGCCGGCAAGAGGATCCACGTCGCGGTGGAGCAGCTGGGCGACTGGGCAGTGCTGTCCGTCGAAGACGAGGGCGAAGGGCTGTTGCCGGGATCGGCCGAGCGCATGTTCGACCTGTTCGTGCAGGGCGAGCGCGGTCTCGACCGTGCAGCAGGTGGCCTCGGCGTCGGCCTCGCGCTGGTGAAGCGGCTGACGGAGATGCACGGCGGAACCGTGTCGGCGTCGAGCGCCGGCCGCGGGCACGGCGCCGCTTTCAGCGTCAAGCTGCCCACGGTGCTGCCCCCGGCTGCGCGCGCGCTGGAGCCCGAAAGCGGTCCTGTCCTTGCGCCGTGCCGCGTGCTGATCGTCGAGGACAACGACGACGCGCGCCTCATGCTGCACGAAGCGCTCGCGTTCAGCGGCCATCAGGTGCGGGAGGCGCGCGACGGCGCCACGGGCCTCGCCCTTGCCGCCCAGTCCACGCCCGATATCGCGCTCATCGACATAGGCCTGCCCGACCTCGACGGCTACGAAGTCGCGCGGCGGCTGCGCGCCTCGCCGGGTGGACGGCGCATGGCCCTCATCGCGATCACCGGCTACGGGCAGACAGAAGACCAGCGCCGCGCATACGAGGCGGGATTCGATGCGCATCTCACCAAGCCTGTCGCACCCGAGCGACTCAAGCAGGTAATGGCGGGACTGAAATGAGCAGATTCTTCTTTTCTCTCATGATTATGCGGAACAGCCGGCGGCGGTTTCGCGAGCCTGGCTTTGCTTTTTGGGAGAATGCAGGGTTCGGTTTGCCTTTCAGGGAGCCAAGACCCAACCCGTGAGCAAGCGACTCCTTGTCGTCGACGACGATGCCGACATGCGTCTGACGCTCAAGCTCGCGCTCGAGCTCGCGGGCTACGCGGTCGACGTCGCGGGCAACGGCCGCGAGGCGCTCGAGGTGCAGCGCCGGCAGCCCGCCGACGTGCTGATCACGGACATCTTCATGCCCGACGCGGACGGCTTCGAGGCGATCGATGCGTTCCGCAAGGAATTTCCGACCACCAAGATCGTGGTGGTCTCGGGCGGCGCCCAGTTCTCCAAGCGAGACTACCTGCCCGACGCCGAGCTGATCGGGGTAGAAGGCACGCTGCAAAAGCCCTTCGACGTGGACGCGCTCCTCGGCCTCTTGAACCGACTTTGATGGCGCCGACCGACAAGCTGCATCTTCCGTTCCGCTGGTCGTTCATCCCCGAACAGGACGCGAGGGATGGCTCCATCCGCTGGAGCTGGCGCGCGTACGCGCAGAACGGCATGGAGGTGATGCAGTCGGAGGCCTGTTTCGAGACCATCACGGAGTGCATGGACGACGCCAAGGCGCGGGGTTATGGCCGGCAATAAGCACCTGGTCGACCCACGCCTTTACAAGCTGCTCGTCGAGCAGGCCAAGGACTACGCACTTTTCCTGCTCGACCGGGACGGCCGCATCATGTCGTGGAACGCCGGCGCGCAGCGCCTCAAGGGCTACTGCGCCGAGGAGATCGTCGGCCGCCACTTCTCGACCTTCTACACCCGCGAGGCGGTCGACAGCGGCTGGCCGCAGCACGAGCTCAAGGTCGCGACCGCCGAGGGGCGCTTCGAGGACGAGGGTTGGCGCGTACGCAAGGATGGCTCGCGCTTCTGGGCGAACGTGGTCATCACCGCGCTGCGCGACGAAGAGGGCAGGCTGCTCGGCTTCTCCAAGATCACGCGCGACCTCACCGACCGCAAACTTCACGAGGAGGCGTTGCGCCAGAGCGAAGAGCGCTTCAGGCTGCTGATCGAGGGCGTGGTCGACTATGCGATCTTCATGCTCGACACCGACGGCGTGGTGACGAGCTGGAACGCGGGCGCCGAGCGCATCAAGGGCTACAAGCGCGACGAGATCATCGGCAAGCATCTCTCGCGCTTTTTCCTGCCGGAGGACATCGAGGCCGGCAAGCCGTGGGAGGAGCTCGCCGCGGCGCGCCGCGACGGCCGCGCCGAATCCGAAGGCTGGCGCGTGCGCAAGAACGGCGAGCGCTTCTGGGCGCGCGCGGTGCTGAGCGCGCTCTACGACGGCTCCGGCCGCCTGCGCGGGTTCGCCAAGGTCACCCAGGACCTGACCGACCGCCGCCACTTGCAGGACCTCGAGAAGGCGACGAAGAACGTGAACGAGTTCATCGCCACGCTTGCGCACGAGCTGCGCAACCCGCTCGCGCCGATCCGCACCGCGGTGCAGGTAATGGCCAAGGCGCCGGCCAACGACCCGGCGCAGGAGACGATGCGCCAGACGATCGAGCGCCAGAGCGCGCAGCTCGCGCGGATCGTGAACGACATGATCGACATCTCGCGCATCACGCGCGGCGCGATCGCGATCGAGCACGCGCCGGTCGACGTGGCGGACGTCGCGCGCCGCGCAGCGGAAGCGGCAGCGCCTCTCATCGACGGCGCGGGGCACAAGCTGCACCTGCAGCTGCCGGGCGAGCCCCTCTGGGTCAACGGCGATCTGCACCGGCTGACCCAGCTCGCGACCAACCTGCTCAACAACGCGGCTTGCTACACCCCGCAGGGTGGGGAAATCTTGCTCGCGGTGCGCGCGGCCGGCTCACAGGTGCGCCTGCAAGTGCGCGACAACGGCCGCGGCGTCGAGCCCGAGCTCCTCGAGCGCATCTTCGACATGTTCGTGCAGGGGCGGCCGCCGCTCAAGCGCGTCGCAGGCGGGCTCGGGATCGGCCTCGCGCTCTCGCGCAAGATCGCCGAGCTGCACGGCGGCTCGCTGGACGCGCGCAGCGACGGGCCGGGAAAAGGCAGCGAGTTCACGCTCCGCTTGCCCGCGGCAACGCTCGAGGCGCGGCGCTCCGAGCAGGACGCCGGTATCTCCTTCGCCTCCAGCGGCACGCGGCGCATCCTGGTCGTGGACGACAACGTGGACGCCGCGCGCTCGCTCGAAATGCTGCTCAGGTCGCTCGGGCACGAAACCCTGGTCGTGCACGACGGGGCGGATGCGCTGCGCGCCGCCCCCGAGTACCGCCCGAGCATCGTGCTGCTCGACATCGGCATGCCGGGCCTCGACGGCTACGAGGTGGCGCGGCGGCTGCGCGCGATGGAGGGCGGCGAGAGCCTGCGCATTGTGGCCGTCACCGGCTGGGGACAGGACTCCGACCGCGAGAAGTCCCGGGAGGCGGGCTTCGACCTGCACCTCGTCAAGCCGGTCGAGCCGCGCGAGCTCGTGCGCGTCCTCGACGAGCGCGGCGGCGCAAGCCTGCACTAACCAATTCGCCGGCGCAGCCCAGCCATGCGCTCCAGTACCGCGCACACGCTTGCGGTGTCTTCCCTCGCGAAACCGAGCGCCATCGCGGCGTTGTACAGCGCCGCCGAGGCATTGAAGAGCGGCGTCGGCGCACCGAGCGCAGCGGCGAACTCGCCGATGATCTTCATGTCCTTTTGCCACACCTCGACCTTCATCGTCGCGTCGCGGTAGCGGCCGCGCACCATCTGCGGGCCGCGCACCTGGAACATGCGCGAGGTGCCGGCGCCATCGCCAGCGACTTCAAATATGGTCTTTGGAGACAAGCCCGCTTTCATTCCGAGCACGAACGCCTCGGCCGCCGAAGCGTTGTGGATCGCGACCAGCAGGTTGGCGACGAACTTCATCCGGCTGCCGTTTCCGAACGCCCCGAGGTAGTAGCTCGCCCTGGAAAAGCCAGGGAATACTGGCTTCGCTTTTTCGAAGGCCTTCCTGTCGCCGCTCGCATACACCACGAGGTCCTTTACTCGCGCCTGCGCGCCAGTGCCGGAGAGGGGGCAGTCGAGCATCGCGACCCCTTTGCGCTTCAGCGTATCGCGCGCTTTCACTTTTTCGTCGATCGGCAGCGTGCTCGTTTCCACCACGATGCACTTACGTTTCATCTCCCGGCAGACCGCGTGTAACGCATCCGCGCTTGGGAGCGAGGTGATGACGATGGGTGCATCGATTCTGAGAATGGAACTCACCGGCCGGCCGCCGGTGCGCTTGAGCGCCGCGCGGCGCGACGCGACGATGTCGTAGCCTTCGATCTCGAAGCCCGCTTTCACGAGATTGGCCGACAGCGCGGAGCCCATGATGCCGAGCCCGACGATGCCTACCTTGCGCGGTGTTTCCGACGACACGAAATTACCCGGGACTTGCACGCCGCCGACATCGTGGCTCAGTGCTTCCTTTGCTTCCGTCTTGTTTTCGATGCCGGCTTCTTCCTCGCCTCGACGAGCGGCTTCGCATTGACGAGAACCGCGGCGACGATGCACGGCTCGGTGCCGCGCACGCTCCAGGAGTGATTGGTGCCGCGCTGAACGAGGATGTCGCCGGCGCGCAGGAGCTTCTCGCCGGTCTCCATCACCGCATAGATCTCGCCCTTCAGCACGATGATGTAGTCCACCGTGCTCGTCTTGTGCATCATGGGATCGGCCGAGCGCCGGTCCTGGGCGTGGCCGGCGCCGATCGCCCTGAACCCCGCCGATCCGTCCGCGTCCTTGGGGCGAGTCGAGTCGGGCGGAAACTCCACGATGCGCAGGATGGTGCCGTTCTTCGGCGGCTCGAGGCGGATCGGCCGGTCGGCGGCGTCGGCGTCGCCTGTGTTGGACGCCGGGGCGCCTTTCGTCTCCCAAAGGTCGGTGAGCGCGAGGCCGGGAAACGAGGGCATCTCCTTCGTGTTCGGCGCGATCCCGTCGGCGATGAAGGTCGACCGGCCATCGGCGTCATGGCCGGTCAGCACCCGCCGCACACGCCAGGTCATGCGAGCGCGTCGCTCGCAGCAATCTTCTTGCGCGCCTTGACTCCCTTGTCGAGGGAGAGGCGGAAATCCCAGTCGAGCCTGAGGAAGGGATTCGGCAACCCGAGCTTTTTCGCCTGGGCCGCGTCGTTCACCTTCTTGTACTTGGCGATGAGCGAATCCTTGACCGCGTACACCGCGTCGCTGTCGAGGTGCGGATCGCCCTCGACGAACACGTGCGTGATCACCGGCTGGTACCCCGGCGCCGAGACGATGGCGTGCATGTGCGCCGGACGCATGTGGTTGTTGGTGGTGGCACGGATCAAGTCCCCGACCGGGCCATCGACCGGGATCGAGTAGAACTTGGGCTTGTAGCTCGCGAACGCGTACTCGCCCTTGGCATTCGCCTTTACCCGCCCGCGCAGCTCGAATTCGCCGCCGGTCTGCACGTCGTAGATTCCGTCGGCTTTCGCCTGCCAGATGTCGAGCGCGGCGTTCGGGATCGGTTTGCCGTCCAGGGCCACCACGCGCCCGCTCACCCACACATCCTCGCCCTTCTGCGTGCACCCTACGCGCAGGTCGGCGCCATAGCCGTATTCCTTCGCGCCGTGCGCGAAAAAGGGCCCGAGCACCGTCGCCTCGGTCGCGCCGGGCACGGACTTGTGGTTGAGCGCGACGATCATCATCGACAGCCCGAGCACGTCGGAAAGCAGGATGAACTCCTGGCGCTTGTCGTCGCACTTCTGGCCGACTGCAGTCAGGAACTTGATGCCCTCGAACCATTCCTCCTCGGTCAGCTTCACCTCGCGCGCGAAGGCGTGCAGGTGCTTCACCGCGCTCTGCATGATTTCCCTCAGGCGGGGGTTCTTGGTCTTTTTCAGCCGCGCGACGACGGCGTCGGTCAGAGTGTCTTCGTTGAACTGGCGCATAGATGCCTCCTCGATTCCCAAGTGTATTATCAAACGCAAGCCGTGAGACTCGTGACTTTTCGAACTGGTACCGGCAGGGAGGCACGCGCTCCGGCGCCGGGCGTCCTGATCGAAGGCGGGAGGAAAGTCGCGGCCCTGCCGGGGTTCACAAGCGTGCTTGAGATCGTCGAGGGCGGCCAGAACGCGCTCGAGCGCGCCCACGAATCGGTCCAGCACTCTCCCACAGTGTTCGGACTGGGGGACGTCACCCTGCTCGCGCCGATCCCATACCCGCCGCAGATGCGCGATTTCCTCTGCTTTGAAAAGCATCTCGTACAGGCATTTGACGCGGTGGGAAAGATCAGTGGGAAACCCACGTCGGTACCCCAGGCTTGGTACGAGCGTCCTATCTTCTACCACCCCAGCCGCTTCTCGGTGTGCGGCCCGGACGCCGAGGTACCGTGGCCGGCCTACTGTGAGAAGCTCGACTTCGAGCTCGAGTTTGGCTGCTACATCGGAAAACCCGGCAAGGACATCCCGAAGGAGCGCGCCCGCGAGCATATCTTCGGCTACACGATCTTCAACGACTTCTCGGCGCGCGACGAGCAGGCAAAGGAGATGGCGGGCCAGCTCGGTCCGGGCAAGGGCAAGGACTTCGACAAC
>DATIGN010000061.1:0-22846 GCA_035454685.1 Burkholderiales bacterium
CATCCACCATGCTTTCATCTTATGCCCGTGAAGCTTTGAAGACGGTTTCCACCGCGACCCTGACGACGGTGCTCTTCAAGCGCGGGCTGCGCAACGTCTTCATCCAGGGGATTTTCCTTCTCAGCAAGGACGCCCCCAGAATGGTCGGTGAGGCCTACACCCTGCGCTACATCCCGGCACGGGAGGACCTCGACCAGCTCGGCGCATTCGAAGGCCGCGGCCATCCGCAGCGCGAGGCGATCGAGGCCTGCCCGAGCGGCCAGGTGCTGGTGATGGACGCGCGCCGCGACGCTTCGGCCGCCACCGGCGGCGACATCCTGATGACGCGGCTCATGGTACGCGGCGTGGCGGGCGTGGTGACCGATGGCGGGCTGCGCGATTCGCCGACGATCGAGAAGCTCGCCTGGCCGGCGTACTGCGGCGCGCGCTCGGCGCCGCTCAACCTGGTGCGCCACCACGCGGTCGAGAGCCAGGTGCCGATCGGCTGCGGCGGCGTCGCGGTCTACCCGGGCGACGTGGTGGTCGGCGACGCCGAGGGCGTGGTCGTGATCCCGGCCCAGATGGCCGAAGAGGTGGCGCAGGAAGCCGAAGCGCAGACCGAGTTCGAGGACTGGGTCGAGGCCAAGGTCAAGGAGGGTCGCTCGATCTTCGGCCTTTATCCGCCCAACGCGGAAACCAAGGCCGAATTCGAGGCCTTCCGGAAAAAATCCGGGGCAGGCCCCAAGCGATGAGCATGGGGTTGAGAATCGGGGCGAGACCCCGATCTGCGGTTAACTAGTCAGTTATCATACAACTCGCCCCAACCAGGAGGAGATCCGTGAGAAAGCTCGTTGCCGTATTGCTGTTGGCCGCGCTCGCCCTGCCCTGCAGCTTGCCCGTTTCGGCGCAGGAGACGCTGGTGCTGTACTGGTCGAAAGGGTTCTACCCGCAGGAAGACAAGGCGCTCGACGACGTCGTCGCCAAGTTCCAGAAGAAGACCGGCGTCAAGGTCGAGCTCTCGCGCTACGCGCCGCAGGAGATGATTCCGAAGACGGTGGCCGCGCTCGACGCCAATAGCCCGCCCGACGTGGTGTACGGCGACGTGTTCGACTTCCAGGTCGCCGGCAAGTGGGCGTTCGAAGGCCGCCTCGAGGACCTCTCCGACATCCTCAACCCGATGAAGGACAAGTTCCTGCCGAACACGGTCGAGACCACCAACATGTGGAACGACAAGGCGAAGAAGCGCGCCCACTACGCGTTCCCGGTGAAGCGCCAGACGATGCACATCCAGTACTGGAAGGACATGCTGGCGGAGGCGGGCTTCAAGGAGTCCGACATCCCGAAGGACTGGAAGGGCTACTTCACCTTCTGGTGCGGCAAGGTGCAGGAAGGCTACCGCAAGAAGACCGGCAAGCGCGTGTACTCGATCGGCAGCCCGATGGGCGTCGACTCGAGCGACTCGTTCTACTCGTTCCTCACCTACATGGACGCGTACAACGTGAGGCTCGTGGACGACGAGGGCAAGCTGCGCGTCGACGACAAGCAGGTGCGCCAGGGCCTCGCCAACGCGCTGCGCGACTACACCGAGACCATCGGCAAGGGCTGCACGCCGCCCTCGGCGATCAACTGGAAGGACCCGGACAACAACGTCAACTTCCACAACAAGACGATCCTGATGACGCACAACGCGACCATCTCGATCGCCTCGAAGTGGCTCGACGATGCGAACAACGAGAAGCTGAAGCCCGAGGAGCGCGCGCAGGCGAAGAAGAACTACGACGAGCTCATCGCCACGGCCGGCTTCCCGAACAAGCCCGACGGCAAGCCGATGCAGTACCGCGCCGCGGTCAAGGTCGGGGTGATCTTCGACAACGCCAAGAACAAGAAGCGCGCGAAGGAGTTCGTCGCCTTCCTGATGGAGGACGAGAACCTCACGCCGTACGTCGAGGGCGCGCTCGGGCGCTGGTACCCGGTGATGAAGTCCGCGGCGGCGCGCAAGTACTGGACCGAGGACCCGCACCGCAAGGTGGTGCACGAGCAGTTCTCGGCCGGCACCGTGACCTTCGAGTTCACCAAGAACTGGAAATTCACCATCCTCAACAACGAGAACGTCTGGGCCAAGGCCATGAACCGCGTCGTCACCGACAAGTGGCCGGTGGACAAGGCGGTCGACGAGATGGTGAAGCGCATCAAGGACGTCGCGGGCTGAGCGGAGAAAATCGGGGTCGGAGCCCGATTTCCCGGAGCGAGAGCGGAGGGCCAGATCGCCAACGGCGATTTGGCCGGATCGCGCCGCGATCCGGAAATCGGGCTCTGACCCCGATTTTCTGACCTGGCATGTCGTCGATCGCCATCCCGCACGTTCCCGCCGCGCCGCCGCGGCGGGGGCTCAGCACGTGGCAGACGTGGGGCCTGATCCTGATCGCGCCCTACGTGCTGGTGTTCGTCGCGTTCGTGCTCTACCCGGTGAGCTACGGCCTGTGGCTCGCGCGGCACCCGGAGAGCTATGCGCGGCTCTTCGCCGATCCGATCTTCATCCGCACCGCGGTCAACACGGTCTTGTTCTTGGCAATAGCCGTGAACCTCAAGTTTCTTCTGGCCCTCTGGCTCTCGGGCTTCTTCGTGCACGAGCGCGCCTGGATCCGGTGGGTGTCGGTGCTGTTCCTCTTGCCCTGGGCGGTGCCGTCGATTCCGACCATCTTCTCGATCCGCTTCATGTTCAATCCCGAGTGGGGAGTGATCAACTCGGTGATCTTCCGCCTCACCGCGCTGGACGGCCCGAACTGGCTGAACGACCCGCGCATCGGGCTCGGCCTGGCGATGCTGACGCACATCTGGAAGTCGCTGCCCTTCTGGACGCTGATCCTGATCGCGGGGCGGCTCGCGATCCCGCGCGAGCTCTATGAGGCGGCGGCGGTGGACGGCGCCTCGGCCTGGCAGCGCTTCAAGTACGTGACCTGGCCCTCGCTGCGCACGCTGTATCTCACCTCGACCATCCTCTCGATGATCTGGACGCTCGGCGACTTCAACAGCGTCTATCTCCTCACCGGCGGCGGGCCGGCGGACCTCACGCACGTGCTGGCGACGCTCGGCATCCGCTATATCCGCCTCGACCAGGTCGACCTCGCGATGGCGACGATCGTGTGCGCCATGCCGCTCGTGCTGCCGCTCGTCTACTACATGATGAAGCACCTGTCCAAATGAGGCGATTCACGCGCGAAGCAGTCTTGTTTCTGGTTGCAATACCCGTGTTGCTGTGGACGCTGCTGCCGATCTATCACATCTTTCTGTTCTCGATCTCGTCGAAGGACTCGGCGTTCTCCGGCGCGCTGTGGCCCGACAAGCCGACGCTGCGGAACTTCGGCACGATCTTCCGTGAGGAGCACTTCTACCTGCACCACTTCTGGGTGCAGATCTGGAACTCGCTCTGGATCGCGGTCGCCGTGGGCGTGATCACGCTCGCGGTCGCCACCTGCGCGGCGTTCGCGATCAGCCGCCTCAAGGTGCGCGGCGGGCGCACGGTGATGAACCTCGCGCTCTTCACCTATTTCATCCCGGCCGCGTTCCTCGCCATCCCGATGTACAAGGCCATGGGGATCTACGGGCTGCTCAGCAATCGCTGGTCGCTCGTCCTCGCCATGGTCACGCTCGCCGCGCCGTACGCGATCTGGGTGCTCAAGCAGGCTTCCGACAAGCTGCCCTACGAGCTCGACGAGGCGGCGCGGATCGACGGCGCCACGCCGCTCCAGCTCTTCAGGCTGGTCTACCTGCCGCTCATGACGCCGTCGCTCGTCGCGATCGGCACCTACGCGCTCCTCCTCGCGTGGAACGAGTACCTCTACGCGTACCTCCTCCTCTCCCACGAGCAGACGATCACGCTCGCGGTCGCGCTCGGCCACTTCATCGCGGCGGACGACTCGCCCTGGGAGCTCCTGATGGCGACGGGCCTCGTCTACGCGCTGCCGCCGGCAGCGATCTACTACGCGTTCCGGCGCTACATGGTGTCCGGGCTCACCACCGGGGCGGTGAAGGCCTGATGGCTTCGGTTTCCTTTTCCGAGGTCCGAAAGGATTTCGGCAAGACCAAAGTGCTGCACGGCATCTCTCTCGACATCGGCGACGGCGAGTTCATGGTGCTGGTGGGGCCCTCGGGCTGCGGTAAGTCCACGCTGCTGCGCATGCTCGCGGGCCTCGAGGACATCACCGCGGGCACCATCGCCATCGACGGCCGCGTGGTGAACGATCTGGACTCCAAGGACCGCGACATCGCGATGGTGTTCCAGAGCTACGCGCTCTACCCGCACATGACCGTGCGGGAAAACATGGGGTTTTCCCTGAGGCTTCGAAAAGAGAGCGTCCGCAGGATTGCCGAAGGGGTCGATCGCGCAGCGAAGATCCTGAATCTCGAGCGCTTCCTCGAGCGCTATCCGCGCGAGCTCTCGGGCGGCCAGCGCCAGCGCGTGGCGATGGGACGCGCGATCGTGCGCGACCCGAAGGTGTTTCTCTTCGACGAGCCGCTCTCGAACCTCGACGCGAAGCTGCGCGTGGCGATGCGCTCCGAGATCAAGGCGCTGCACCAGCGGCTGAAGACCACCACGGTCTACGTCACGCACGACCAGGTCGAGGCGATGACCATGGCCGACCGCATCGCGGTGATGAACGAGGGGCGCATCGAGCAGCTCGGCGATCCGCTCGAGCTCTACGACCGGCCTGCCAACCTGTTCGTCGCGCAGTTCATCGGCTCGCCGGCGATGAACGTCTTCGACGGAACCTATCGAAACGGCGCCGTGGAGGCGTTGGGAGCGCGCTGGCCATGCAACGTGAACGCCCAGGAAGGGCAAAGCGTCAAATACGGCATCCGGCCGGAGCACCTGTCCTTCGCAAGCCAGGGGATCCCGGCCGAGATCGAAGTGGTCGAGCCAATGGGCGCGGAGACCGAGATCCTGGCGAGGATCGGCGGGCAGAGCTTTACCGTAATGACTCACGGCCGCGCAAGCTTCGCGCCCGGAGAGCGTGTGCTGGTTTCGCCGCAGGCGGGGAATGCGCACCTCTTCGACGCGGCCGGCGGACGTAGAATCTAGACTCATATGGCCGAGCAGAAAAGCTGGGCGTTTCCGGCCGAGATGCGGCCGAAGCCCGAAGACTGGCGCTTCGACCTCGATCGCGCGCTCGAAGCCGTGGTGCAGCTGCGCGTCGAGGTTCCCGAGGACGCCTTCACCGCTTCGATCCTCGGCACCGAGCGCACCGGCAACGGCGTGGTGATCAGCGAGAGCGGCCTCGTGCTCACCATCGGATACCTCGTCACCGAGGCGAGCGTGATCTGGCTCACCACCGGCAAGGGCGCGGTCGCCGGCGGCACGGTGCTCGCGTACGACCAGACGACCGGTTTCGGCCTGGTGCAAGCGCTCGGCAAGCTCGGCGTCAAACCCATCGAGCGCGGCAGCGCCGCGCCGATCCGCGTGGGCGAGAACGTGGTGCTCGCCGGGCACGGCGGCCGCGCGCACGCGCTCAAGGCGACGGTGTTCGCCAAGCGCGAGTTCGCCGGCTACTGGGAGTACGTGCTCGATGAGGCGCTTTTCACCGCGCCCGCGCATCCGCAATGGGGCGGCTCGGCGCTGATCGGCGCCGACGGCAAGCTCGCCGGCGTCGGCTCGCTGCTCGTGCAGGAGAAGATCGACGCCGGCACCATCCAGGGCAACATGCTCGTGCCGATCGACCTGCTCGATCCGATCCTCGACGACATGGTGAAGCGCGGCCGCGTCAACCGCCCGCCGCGACTCTGGCTCGGCATGTACACCACCGAGGCGGGCGAGCGGCTCGTGATCGCCGGGCTCGCGCCCGGCGGCCCCGCCGAGCGCGCCGGCGCGCGCGTCGGCGACGCGGTGCTCGCAGTCGCCGGCGCTCGGCCGAAAAACCTCGCCGACCTGTGGCGCAAGGTGTGGCAGCTCGGCCCCTGCGGCGCCATCGTCCCGCTCAAGCTCGCGCGCGACGGGAAGACCACCGAAGTGAACATCACCTCCGCCGACCGCAACGACTTCCTCAAGAAGCCTCATCTGCACTAAATCGGGGTCAGAGCCCGATTTCCCATGGCGGAAGCGGAGATACCGGAAATCGGGCTCTCACCCCGATTTAGTGTTTGCCGATGAAGTCCAGTACCGTCCGATTGAACACTTCGGGCTGCTCCCAGAAGGCGGAGTGGCCGCACTCGGGGATGACGACGGACTCGCAGTTGGGAAAGCGCGCAGCAAAGAGGCGCAGGACCGGCGGCGGAACGTAGAGGTCGGCGTCACCCGTGAGGAGCAGCGTCGGGGTCGCGATTCTTTCCAGGGCTGCGTAGGTAATCCGGCTCTTGGTTGCCTGAGGTGCGGGATGGCCCTGTCTCGCGAGCTCCTTCCAGCGCTGCGTGCCGCGCGCATTCGCGGCGCGATACGAAGGTCCGAGCTCGCGGATCTCGGCGGGGAGCGCGTTGAATTGCGGCGCGGGCCGCAGCCTGCGCGTGAGCTCGAGGTACTCCGCGTCCTGTACGCCGACGATGCTGTTCGCCACGACGAGGCTTCTCAGCCGCCGCGGAAAGCCGAGCGCATAGTCGAGCGCCACGATGCCGCCGGCCGCGGTGCCGACGAGGTGGAAGCGATCGAGGCCCAGATGCTGGACAAGCGCCTCCAGATCCTCGACTGCGACGGCCTCGGCGCGCCGATCGTAGGCGATGAAGCGGTAACCGGCGCCGGTGAAGGCGGGGATCTGGTGTTCCCACATGCGGCTCGAGCTCGAGCCGGCGTGCAGGAAAACCGCCGGCGGCCCCTCGCCGCCGCTTTCCTGATAGCGCAGCCCGGTCCCCGGGACCTCCGCAAGTCTCATCTTTCTATTTTGAGGTAGTCTCTCGCGCTCAGGGAGGAGGTGCCGATGGCTTCGGATGCGCCGCCGCGCGCTCTGGTGCGATTCGTGCGCGCGATGGACCGCTTCGCCGAGTGGTGCGGGCTCGCGTTCTGCTGGCTCATCATCCCGCTCGTGGCCGGCATCACCTACGAGGTGTTCGCGCGCTACGTGTTCCGCTCCCCTACGGTCTGGTCCTACGACGTGGCGTACATGCTCTACGGCACGCATTTCATGCTCGGCGCCGCCTACACGCTCTACAAGGGCGGCCACATCCGCACCGACGTCTTTTACCAGAACTGGTCGCCGCGCACGCGCGGCCTGATCGACGCCTCGCTCTACCTTTTCTTCTTCTTCCCGGGCATGGCGTTCTTCTTCTGGATGGGGCTGCAGGAGGCGCTGCACTCCTGGGACATCCGCGAAGTGTCGAACGAGAGCCCGTGGCGCCCGGCGCTGTACCCGTTCAAGACCGTGATCCCGCTCGCCTGCGCGCTGCTCATCGTCCAGGGCGCTTCCGAGTTCGCCAAGTCGGCGTGGGCCGCGCTCAAGGGCCGGCCGTTGTGAGCGCCTCTGTTCGCCCCCCTGTCAAGGGGGGGAGCGAGCGGGTCTTTCGCGAGCGGGGGGTTATGTTCGGCCCGAACCAAACCCCCCGTTCGCCTTCGGCTCACGACCCCCTTATCAGGGGGTCGAAGCGATGAGCGGCGAAGTCCTCGGCCTGATCCTCCTCGGCGCGCTGCTCGCCGGGATCTTCGCCGGCTTCCCGATCGCCTTCACGCTCATCATCCTGTCGGTGGTGTTCGGCTACATCGGCTTCGGCGACACGGTGTTCTACCTGATGGTGTTCCAGACCATCGGCCTGATGAAGGAGGAGACGCTCGCCGCGGTGCCGCTCTTCATCTTCATGGGACACGTGCTCGAGCAGTCGGGGCTGATGGAGCGCCTGTTCAAGTCGTTCCAGCTGATCCTGGCGCCGTTGCGCGGCTCGCTCTACCTCGGGGTGCTGCTCACCGCCACGCTCTTCGCCACCGCGACGGGGATCATCGGCGCCTCGGTCACGGTAATGGGCTTGATGGCGGCGCCGGCGATGATGAAGGCGGGCTACGACTCGAAGCTTTCGGCGGGCTGCATCACCGCCGGGGGTTGCCTCGGCATCCTGATCCCGCCCTCGGTGATGCTGATCGTGATGGGCCCGATCGTTGGCGTGTCGATCATCAAGCTCTTCGCCGCGGCGATCATCCCGGGCCTGATCCTGGCGGGCCTCTATATCGCCTACGCTATGATCCGCAGCCACCTCGACCCGAAGCTCGGCCCGCCGCTGCCGCGCGAGCAGTGGGCGAAGTCGGTCGGGCAGATGCTGCGCGAGTTCGGCGCCGGCATCGTGCCGATGGCGGTGATCATGTTCGCGGCGCTCGGCAGCATCATCTTCGGCCTCGCCACCCCGACCGAGGCCGCGGCGATGGGCGCCACCGGCGCGCTCGTCCTCACCCTCGCCTACCGGCGCTTCACCTGGCGCGGGCTGCGCGAGGCCTGCCTCAAGACGCTCGAAACCTCCAGCCTGGTGCTGTTCCTGGCGGTCGCCTCGAACATCTACGGCGCGGTGTTCACGCGCCTGGGCACGAGCACCATGATCGCCGACGCCATGCTCGCGTTGCCGCTGCCGCCATCGCTCATGCTGATCGCGTTGCTCGTCGTCATCTTCCTTCTCGGCTGGCCGCTCGAATGGCCGGCGATCGTGTTCATCTTCCTGCCGATCTTCCTGCCGGTGGTGGAGGCGCTGAAGCTGGACCTGGTGTGGTTCTGCACGCTGGTCGCCGTGTGCCTGCAGACCGCGTTCCTTTCACCCCCGGTAGCGATGGCCGCCTACTACCTCAAGGCGGTGGCGCCGAAATGGGAGCTTTCGCACATCTACCGCGGCATGTTCGACTTCATGCTGCTGCAGTTGGCCGGGCTCGCGGTGGTGTTCTTCTGGCCCGAGACCGCGCTCTGGTTGCCGGAGAAGTTGTTTGGGAAGTAGACAAGCTTGACGGCGCCCAGGGGCGGGCGTAGCGTGGCCGGGCGCTAATCCTAGAGGAGGAGACCATGCGCTTGAGTGTCTGCGTTGCCGTCGCCACCGCAGCTTTCGTGGCGATACCCCCCGAAACCGTCCACGCGCAAGCCAAGCCCGCCGCACGCGCGATGGTTCTGAAAGGCCAGTCGTCGCACCCCGCGTCGTCCAACTTCCACCTCGTCTTCAAGACTTGGGGCGAGACTGTCGAGAAGATGTCGGGCGGTCGGGTGAAGATCGAGACCCTGCCCGCGGGCGCGGTCGTGCCGGCGTTCGAAGTGTTCGACGCCGCCTCGCGCGGCGTGCTCGACGTCGGCGCTTCGCCCTTCGGCTACATCCTGGGCAAGAGCCTCGCCGGCATCCCGCTTTCCCACGGGCCGCTGTTCGGCATGGACGGCATCGACTACTTCGGCTGGTACTACGACGGCGGCGGCATGAAGCTGCTGGAAGAGTTCTACCGCGACATCATCAAGCTGAACCTGGTCAGCTTCCCCGTGCCCACCGACTACCCGCAGGGTCTGGGCTGGTTCAAGAAGCCGATCCGCTCGCTCGCGGACCTCAAGGGCATGAAGTACCGCATCTACGGCATCGGCGCGGAGACCTACGGGCGCCTCGGCGTCTCGGTCGTCACCCTGCCCGGCGGCGAGATCGTGCCGGCGATGGAGCGCGGCGTGATCGAGGGCGCCGAGTGGATCAACTGCCTGGAAGACAAGAAGCTCGGCCTGCACAACGTCGCCAAGCACTACTACACCCCCGGAATGCACGAGCCGGTGACCGGCGGCCAGATCATGATCAACGGCAACACCTGGAAGAAGCTCTCGCCCGACATCCAGGAAATGATGAAGGTGGCGAGCATGTACGCGGTGACGCAGCGCAACTTCATCTTCACGCGCGAGACCGCGGAAGCCTGCCAGGAGCTGATCAAGGGCGGGACGCAGATCCACCGCACGCCCGACGACATCCTGAAGAACTTTCTCGACGAGTGGGAGAAGATCCAGGCCGAGTACGCGAAGAAGGACCCGTTCTACAAGAAGGTCATCGACAGCCAGAGGAAGTACGCCGAGCTGATCGTGCCCTTCCGCATGTCCTGGTACCCGCCGTACGACTTCGCCGGCAAGTACTACTGGAAGGACAAGGTCTACCTCAAGAGCGACAAGCAGCAGTAGGCGGTTCTTCCCGGCCTGCAACGGGCGCTCCGGCGCCCGTTGTCATTTCAATTCATTTCAATTCGTTCAAGTACTTCAGGACTCCGGGATGGATGAGCTGCCGGCGCGGCGCCGCCTTCAGCGTGTTCGCCATCGTCGTCTCGCGCGCCTGCTCGAGCCGCGCGGCAAACGGCGCCTCCGCCCAGTGGACCGCGCGGGCGAGGAGATAGGCTGCTTCTTCCTTCAGATCCTTGTGCGCCAGCACGTAGCTCCATGAGCCCACTGAAGGAAGCGGCTGGTCTTGCCCGGGATAGCTCTGCGCCGGCAGCGTCACCGCCTGCAGGGCCGGGTTTTTCGCCAGGATTGTCTTCACTTCCTCGGCGTTCGGAGTGATGAACCTTCCCCCTTGCTTGGCAAGCGCGGTAAACGCCGGCCAGCCCACGCCCGCTCCCCACAACGCCTCGGCGCGGCCGTCCATCAGCATCGGCGGGCCGTCGGCTGCCTTTTCCAAGGTGATTTGCCGGACGGGTATTTGCAGGCTTTCCAGCACGGTTCTGCCGAGAGCGGTAACCCCCGAAGCCTGCGTGCCCATCACCACGCTCTTGTCGCGCAGGTCGGAGATCGAGCGATGCGGACTGTCGCCGCGCACGATGAACATGCCCGGCGAGGAGTACATCGCGGCCACGACGCGAAGCGGCGTCTCGGTCCTGGCGAGCGCCGCGGAGGCGAACTCGCCGGCGACGAGCGCGAGCTCGAGCTTGCGCGCCTCGAGCAGCGGCACGTTCTCGGCCGAGCCCTTGGTGTTGCGCGGCTCGACCCGGATGCGCGGCTCCTGCGCATTCACCATCTCGGCGAACGCCTCGCCGTAGAGCGGGAAGCCGCCCCCGGGCGTTGCCGTTCCCAGCACCAATACGAAAAACACTTCGCTCATTGCACGAACGCCGGAGCCTTCGGGATCTTCGCGTTCTGCTCCAGGTCGTGGTTGATCCAGAGCTGCGTGTTCGTGTTCTGTGCGTACGCCTTCATCGCGTCGATCGTCGCCATGCTGCGCGGGATGTCGAAGTTGAACGACGGCACGACGCGGTAGGTCCAGCTGTACTGCAGATGCACCATGTCGCCCGAGAGCATCACCGGCCCGGTCTTCGGCAGGCGCACTACCAGCACCTGATGGCCCGGCGTGTGCCCCGGCGCGGCCTTGATCACCACCGTGCCGTCGCCGAAGACGTCGTGTTCGCCGTCGACGATCATCGCCGGGTTCGCGCGCAGCTTTTCGAAGTTCGCCGTGATGAAACCGAACTTCTGCGGCTCGGGGCCGAACATCGCCGCGTACTCGGCGCGCTGCACGTAGAGCGTCGCCGCGGTGAAGTAGTTGGCGTTGCCCGAGTGGTCGCCGTGCGCGTGCGACATCGCGAAGTGCTTGATGTCCGCCGGCGTCACGCCGATCTCCTTCAGCGACTCCACGAGCGGTTTCTTCATGTAAGCGGTAATGGCGCCGCCCGCCGCGCTAAGCCCGCTCGGCATCGCAGCGATGCGGTCGGCGTTGCCGGTGTCCCACAGCATCCAGCCCTGCGCGTGCTTGACGAGATAGCAGTGGTTGCTGAAGACGTGCGGCTGGCCGGCGTTCACGCCCGGCGTCCAGCGCGACACATCCTTCACGTGGTTCTCGCCGCAGTTGATGACGTACATCCGCTCGACGCCGCTTCCGGTTTGCGTGGGTGTCGCGCAAGCGCCCACGAGAAGAACGGCAAGCACCGATGCGTTTCTCATCCTCGAAACCTCCTCCCTTGGGAATCGGGCTCTGACCCCGATCTTGATCAGCCCAGCGTCGGCATGTTGAAGCCCGGCGCGGGCGTGTCCTGGTGCGGCCAGCGCGTGGTCACGGCCTTCGTGCGGGTGTAGAACTTGACGCTCTCGGTGCCGTGTACATGCAGGTCGCCGAAGAGCGAGCTCTTCCAGCCGCCGAACGAATAGAACGCCACGGGCACCGGGATCGGCACGTTGATGCCGACCATGCCGACCTGGATCTCGGCGGCAAAGCGCCGCGCGGCGCCGCCCGACTCGGTGAAGATCGCGGTGCCGTTCGCATACGGATTTCGATTCACCAAGGCTACCGCTTCCTCCAGCGTGTCGGCCCTGAGAACCACCAGCACCGGCCCGAAGATCTCGTTCTTGTAGATTTCCATGTCGGGCGTGACGTAGTCGAAGAGCGAGGTTCCGAGGTAGAAGCCTTCCTTCGGCACCTCCTGCTTGCGCGCGTCGACCACGAGCTTCGCGCCTTCCTTCACGCCGGTGTCGATGTAAGAGGCCACCTTGTCGCGATGCTGGCACGTCACCAGCGGACCCATCTCACTGCTTTTCTCGACTCCAGCTCCAACCTTGATCCGTTGGGCTTTGTCGGCCAGCAGTCTTACCAAAGGATCCGCCGCCGCCCCGACCGCGACTACCGCGGAGATCGCCATGCAGCGCTCCCCGGCCGAGCCGTACGCGGCACCGATGAGAGCGTCGGCGGTGAATTCCAGGTCGGCGTCGGGCAGCACCACCGCGTGGTTCTTCGCGCCGCCGAGCGCCTGCACGCGCTTGCCGTGCTTCGCCGCGGTTTCATAGATGTACTTCGCAATCGGCGTGGAACCCACGAAGGAGACGGCGTGAATTCCCGGGTGATGCAGGATCGCATCGACCGCGGCCTTGTCGCCATGCACGACGTTGAACACGCCGTCGGGGAGACCCGCTTGCTTGAAGAGCTCCGCGATGCGCATCGAGGCCGAAGGCACCTTTTCCGAGGGCTTGAGGATGAACGTGTTCCCGCAAGCGATCGCCATCGGGAACATCCACAGCGGCACCATCACCGGGAAGTTGAACGGCGTGATGCCGGCGCACACGCCGACCGGCTGGCGCAGCGTGTAAGTGTCGACCTGCGTGCCGACGTTCTCGGAATACTCCCCCTTGAGCAGGTGCGCGATGCCGCAGGCGAACTCGACCACCTCGATGCCGCGCTGCACCGAGCCCATCGCATCGGCGAGCACCTTGCCGTGCTCGTCGGTGACGATCTCGGCCAGCTGCTGCTGGTTTTTCTTGAGCAGGACCAGAAACTCTTGCATGATCCGCGCCCGCCGCAGCGGCGGGGTGTCGCGCCATTCGGGAAAGGCGGCGGCGGCCGCTCTTACCGCCGCATCAATCGCTTTCTCGTCGGCGAAGGAGACCCTCTTCGTGACTTGCCCGGTGGCTGGGTTGAACACCTCGCCGGTGCGGCCGGAAGGCGCCGTCGGCTTGCCGTCGATCCAGAACGGAACCGTTTCCAATCGCAATTCAGCAGGCTTGTTCATGCAGACTGTCCCAGGTAGGCGGAGACCCTCGCGTCGGCCTCGAGCGCAGCGAAGTTCGGATGGAGGGAAATTCTACCCTTCTCGACGAACACGAAGCGCTCGCATACCTCCCGCAGGATCTCGAGGTGGTAGCGCTCGGTGGGATGCAGACACAGGAACACCACCCTGTCCTCGCTCCGCAGGCGCCGGAAGAAGTCGAGCATGAAGCCGATGTAGCCGTCCTGGGTGTTGAACTGCGGCTCGTCGAACAGGTGGACCATCGGATAGGCGCTGTTCGCGGTGTCCAGCAGGAAATCCGGCTTCAGCTTGCGGAAACGACGTACCTGATATGACTGATGGTAGTGGATGGCGAGGCGGTCCCGGCTGCGCGCTTTCACCCGGTGGATGTCCTGCCCCGCCACCAGCACGCGGCCGGCGCTCGGGGTGTTCGAGCCCGTGATGAGCTCGAAGAGCGTGGTCTTGCCCGAGCCGTTCGGCCCCATTACGCCGACGATCTCGGGCTTCTCCACCGTGAAGCTCGCCTCGAGTCGGAACGTGGTCTTCCAGCGGCGGCGGTATTCCTTGGCGAGCCCTTCGACGCTGAGGAGGGTCATACGCCGAGAAGCCTCGTCCGCAGCGACGTGTCCTTGAGAAGCCCGGGCGCCGGTCCCTGGTGCACCACCCGGCCCTTGTCCATCACGTAGACGCGCTCGGCCACCGCGAGCGCGCTGAGCGCGTTCTGCTCGACGAGCAGCACCGCGATCCCCGCGCTCTGGAGTGTCTTTATTACAGCAACGACTTGCTGGACCATGCGCGGCGCGAGGCCCTGGCTCGGCTCGTCGAGCAGCACCAGGCCCGGCGAGCCGAGGAGCGCGCGCGACAGCGACACCATCTGCATCTCGCCGCCCGAGAGGTTTTCGCACTCGCGGTGCCGGAGATGCTCGAGCGCGGTAAAGATCTCGAAGCATTCCTTCTCGCTCCACGCGCGCCAGCGCGTGCGCTTCTTCGCGATGGAAAGATTTCGCTCCACCGTCAGCGTGGGAAAGATCCTGCGGTCGTCGGGCACCCAGCCGATGCCGCGGCGCGCGATCTCGTGCGTGGCCATTCCGGTAATGTCTGCGCCGTCGAACCGGATGTCTCCTTTGCGCACCTTGGACAAGTTCAGGATCGATCTCAGCGTCGTGGTCTTGCCGGCGCCGTTCGGGCCGAGGAGCGCGACCACCTCGCCCGCCGCGACCTCGAGCGAGACGCCGAACAGCGCCTGCGTCTCGCCGTAATAGGCGTGGATTTCCCTAACCGCCAACATTGCCGAGGTTCGAGCGCTGGACCCAGGGATTGGCGCGCAGCTGCGCCGGCGTGCCTTCAGCGATCACCTGCCCCCAGTGCATGACGTAGATCCGGTCGGCGAGCCCGAAGAGGAAGCGCATATCGTGCTCGATCAGCACGATGGTGAGCGAGCGCTTGAGCGCGGCGATGAGCGCGGCGATGCGCGCCGTGGCCTCGGTGCCGAGACCCGCGGTCGGCTCGTCGAGGAACAGAAGCTGCGGCCGCGCCGCGAGCGCCACCCCGATCTCGAGCGCGCGGCGCTCGCCGTAGGAGAGATCCTTCGCCCGCACATGGGCCTTGTCCGCCAGGCCGACGCGCTCGAGAACATCGGTCTTGCCGGAGAAATTTCCCAGCATCGAATAGCCGCGAGCGCGCACCTCGGGCGTGGCGACCAGCACATTGTCGAGCGCGCTGTACTCGTCGAACAGATTCATCACCTGGAACGAGCGCGAGATGCCGAGCCGCGCGATCGAGCGCGGCGGAAGGCCGGTAATGTCGCGGCCTGCGAAGCGCACACGCCCGCGGTCGGGCGCGTAGCGGCCGGTGAGGAGGTTGAAGCAGGTCGTCTTGCCTGCGCCGTTCGGGCCCATGATGCCGGTGAGGCGGCCCTCGGCGAAGCTCATGCTCACGTCCTCGAGCACGACGTGATCCCCGAACCTCTTATGCAGATGCGTGGCTTCGAACATCTTTTCGGAGCATTCCTGCCAGGCCTTCCGGCTTGAAGAGCACGACCAGCATGAACAGCAGCCCGTACCAGAGCAGCCAGGTCTCGGTATAGGCGCCGAGAAGGTCGCGCGCGACGAAGAAGAGCACCACGCCGAGCATCGGCCCCCAGAACGACACCAGGCCCCCGCCGATCAGCGCCATCATCACTACGAAGCCCGACTGGTGCAGGCTCATCACGTTGGGATACGCGGACTGCTGCGCAAGCGCGAATAGCCCCCCGGCAAGCCCGGCGACCAGCGCCGAGAGAGTGAACGCGAGCCATTTGTAGGTCCAGACGTGGTAGCCGACAAAGCGCGCGCGCGTCTCGTTCTGCCGGATCGCGGCGAGCACGCGGCCGTAGGGTGAGCGCTGCAGCCGCCAGAGGAAGAGGATCACGATGATGAAGACGGCGAAGCAGAAGTAGTAGAGCGAGCTCAAGTCGGCGAGGAACGCCGGCCGCTTGATGTTGAGGAGCCCGTCCTCGCCGCGCGTCACGCTGTGCCACTTGATGGCGACGAACCAGAAGATCTGGCCGAAGGCGATGGTGAGGAGCGCGTAGTAGATGCCCCGGCGGTGCGAAATGAAGAGCGCGACCAGACCTCCGGCGAGCGCCCCGGCCGCGATTGCTGCCGCAAGACAAACCCAAATATCCGAAGAAACATTGAACTGCGTCAGTCCGAACGCATACGCGCCGACGCCGAAGTACGCCCCGTGGCCGAAGGAGGGAAGCCCGGCGGTACCGAGAAGCAGGTTGAAGCCGAGCGCGTAGATCACCCAGATCATCACCTCGACCCCGAGGTAGGGATACAGGCCGACCGTCCTGATCCAGAGCGGCAAGGTGCCGAACGCGATCGCGGTCGCGAGGAGAGGAAGCCACGACAGGGGAAGAAGCCGTTGCAACATTTGTTCTACAGTTGTATTGTTCTGGAACATACGTTCTAAAGTCAATGGCCGCCGCCCGCAGTTATGAAGAGCTGAAGGGAAGCCTGTCCCGGCTCTACCCCGGGATGTCGCCGCAGCTCCAGCGCATCGCGACTTTCGCGCTTGAGCACCCTCAGGACATGGCGCTCGACACCGTGGCCACGCTGGCGCGCGGCGTCGGCGTGCAGCCCTCGGCGGTGGTGCGCTTCGCGCAGGCACTCGGCTACGACGGCTTCTCGGACCTGCAGCGCGTGTTCCGCGGCCGCCTGGTCGAGCGCTCCAATCACTCCCCCGGCCTGCGCAACTACCGCGAGCGCATCGAGGCGTTCCGCGCCGACCAGCCGCGCTCGGGCCCGGCCGGGGTGCTCGCACAGTTCGTCGCCGACGGCATTGCCTCGCTCGAGCAGCTGCACGAGCACGTTGCGCCCGCAGACATGGCGGCCGCGGTGCGCGACATCTCGGCGGCAAGAACGATCTACGTCCTCGGCCACCGCCGCTCCTTTCCGGTCGCCTACTACCTCGCCTACGCGCTCACGCAGCTCGAGCTGCGCACCCAGCTCCTCGACTCCGTGGGCGGCATGCTGCGCGACCCGGCGCAGCTCATCGGTGGGAAGGATGCGCTGATCGTCGTCTCGTTCAAGAACTACACGCCCGAGGTCATCGAGGTCGCGCAAGGCTGCCACGCGCGCAAGGTGCCGGTGGTCGCGATCACCGACAACGCGCTCTCGCCGCTCGCGCGCCACGCCAAGGTCTGCTTCCAGATCGAGGAGAAGACCTCCAAGCCCTTCCGCATGCTGGTGGCGCCGATGTGCCTTGCGCAAGCGCTGGTGGTAGCCGTCGGGGAGCACATCGCCAGATGAGCGCGCTGCTTTCTTGCCCCCCTGACAAGGGGGGAGCGAGCGGGCGGTTCGCTTTGGTCGCGCTCAGAAAACCAACCCCCCGCTCGCTTGCCGCTGCGCGGCAAGCTCACGACCCCCTCGTCAGGGGGTTGGCGAAGCCTTGGCGATGAACCTGGACCTGATCTGCATGGGACGCGCCGCCGTGGATCTCTACGGCGAGCAGATCGGCGCGCGCCTCGAGGATCAGACCAGCTTCGCCAAGTACCTAGGCGGCTGCCCGGCGAACATTGCGGTGGGCACGAGCCGTCTCGGGCTGAAGGTCGCGATGCTGACGCGCGTCGGCGACGAGCATAACGGCCGCTTCGTGCGCAAGGCGCTTGCCGCCGAGGGCGTCGACGTATCGCACGTCGCCACCGATCCGAAGCGGCTTACCGCGCTCGTATTCCTCTCCATCAAGGACCGCGACACCTTCCCGCTCGTCTTCTACCGCCACGACTGCGCCGACATGGCGGTGAGCGCGGAGGATTTCGACGCCGCCTTCATCGGCTCGGCGCATGCGCTCCTCGTCTCGGGCACGCATTTCTCGGGGCCGAAGACCGCCGAGGCGTGCCTTGCGGCCATCAAGCAGGCGAAAAAGTTCGTCTTCGACATCGACTACCGTCCGGTGCTGTGGGGTCTGACTTCCCCCGGCATGGGAGAGCAGCGCTTCGTCGCCTCGAAGCACGTTACGAGAAAGCTTCAGGAAGTCATTCCGCTCGCCGACCTCGTCATCGGGACCGAGGAGGAGTTCCACATCGCCGGCGGCTGCGAGGACACCGGCGAAGCGCTGCGGCGGATCCGGAAGATCGCCAAAGCCACGCTGGTCGTGAAGCGCGGCCCGCTGGGGTGCAGCGTTCACGAAGAATCTTCCTCGTTTCATCAGCACGGCTTTCCAGTCGAGGTGTTCAACATCCTCGGCGCGGGAGACGGCTTTGCCGCGGGCTTCCTATCGGGTTGGCTGAAAGGAAAGCCGCTCGAGGAATGCGCGCGCCGCGCCAACGCGTGCGGCGCGCTCGTCGTCTCGCGCCACGGCTGCGCGCCGGCGATGCCCTCGGGGGCGGAGCTCGAGCTTTTCCTCGCGCGCAGCGACTGGCCGTTCCGGCTGCGCGAATCGACGGCTCTCGAGGAAGCGCACCGCAAGACGACCGGCAGACGCGCCTGGCCTGAAGTGCTTGCGCTCGCCTTCGATCACCGCAAGCAGCTTGAAGAGCTCGGCCCGGCCGAGAAGATCCGGGCGTTCAAGCGCCTCATCGCTTCCGCACTCTCGTCCATTTCCTCGAAAAGCAATGTCGGCGCCATCGTCGATGAGCGTTACGGAGAAGAAGCGCTGTTCGCGCTCACCGGCAACGGCATGTGGCTCGCGCGCCCGGTCGAGGTTCCCGGCAGCCGGCCGCTCGAGTTCGAGGCGGGCGCAAACATCGCGGCGCATTTGCGCGCCTGGCCCGCCGAGCACGTCGTCAAGTGCCTTTCCTTGTCACCGGTCGAGGATCTTCCTCGGTTGAAAGCACTTGGTGACGCCTGCATCGCCACCGGGCACGAGCTCCTGATCGAGCTCGTGATGCACAACCCGCCGCTCGCGGAAATCTACGCCGCCGGCATCAAGCCCGACTGGTGGAAGCTTGCTTCGCCGCAAGACGATGAGGCGTGGGCGGCGATCGAGCAGGTCATTCAGAGAGAAGATCCTTATTGCCGGGGGGTGCTGCTCCTCGGCATGGAGGCGAGCGAGGACGAGCTCGAGCGCGGCTTCGCCGCGGCCGCGCGCCACCCGGTGTGCAAGGGCTTCGCCGTGGGGCGCTCGATCTTCATGGAAGCGGCGCGGCTCTGGTTTGCAGACAAGCTGAGCGATCAGGAAGTGATCTCGCGAGTGGAGAAGAACTACGCGAGCCTGGTCGCCGCATGGCGAAAAGCGAGGCAAGCATGCAAAGAATCGGTTTCATAGGGCTCGGCCTGATGGGCCACGGCATGGCCAAGAACCTCTTGAAGAAGGGCCATGCGCTCTCGTTCCTGGTGCACCGCAATCGTTCCAACCTCGGCGACTTGCTCGATTTGAAAGCCGAGGAAGCTTCCAGCCCGAAAGAGCTCATTGCGAGTTCCGATGTGGTCATCCTGTGCGTCACCGGCACGCCGCAGGTCGAAGCGAACGTCTACGGAGCCAACGGGCTTCTCGAGGGCTGCCGCAAGGGCCAGATCGTGGTCGACACGTCGACCGCCGAGCCTGCCTCCACCGACCGCATCCGCGCCGACTTCGCAAGCAAGGGCGTGCGCTTCGTCGACGCGCCGCTCGCGCGCACGCCGCAGCACGCCGAAGACGGAAAGCTCAATTGCATGGTCGGCGCCGATCCGCAGACGCTTGCCGAGGTGAAGCCGGTGCTGGAAAAGTTCTGCGAGAACATTTTCCACGTCGGCGGCCCCGGCAGCGGGCACAAGGTCAAGCTCGTCTACAACTTCGTCGCCATGGCGCACGCCGCCATCTGCTGCGAGTCGCTCGCCGCGTGCGCCAGGGTCGGCATTTCACTCGAAAGCTTCTTCCAGCTGGTCTCGGCCGGCGGCGCGAACTCGAACATGTTCCAGATGCTGGTGCCCAGGGCGCTCAAGGGCGACCTCACCGGCCTCATGTTCACGCTCGGCAATGCGAAGAAGGACATCGATTACTACCAGCGCATGGTGGCGGGAGCTTCGCTCGCCGGTCCCATGGGAGCGGCGCTCCACCAGGCGCTGGTGCAGGCGAACGCGCTCGGCCTCGGCGAGAAGTTCGTCCCGTCTTTGATCGAGGCCTACGAGAGGGTCAACGGACTGACAGTCGTCAAACGGTGAAGGAGGAAGCCATGAAACGGAGGAAACTGTTGCAGATGCTGGCCGCGGGCGCGGCGTTCTACGGCCCGTGGAAGGTGCACCACGCGTGGGCACAGGCCGCGCAGAAGAAGCCGCTGGTGATCGGCCTGACGATGGACGCGAGCGGGCAATACGGCGCGAGCGGCATGGACGAGCGCCTCGGCGCAATGCTCGCGATCCGCGAGTTCAACGAGAAGGGCGGCGTGCTTGGGCGGCGCATCGAGGCGCTGCACATGGACACCGAGACCACGCCGGCCACCGGCTCGCGCGTCGCCGAGCGCCTGATCACCCGCAACGAGGCCGCGTTCCTGATCGGCGCGGTGCACTCGGGCGTGGCGAACGCGATCTCACAGGTGGCGCAGAAGTACGGCACCGTGTTCTTCAACACCAACTCGAGCTCGCCGACCGAATCGGGCCGCGACTGCCACCGCGTCAAGTTCGTGTGGGACGGCAACGGCACCAACTTCAACCACGCGATCGTGAAGAACGCGATGCGGGTAAGCGGCAAGAACTGGCTGCTGCTCACCAACGACTACGTGTGGGGGCACAACACGTCGAAATCGACGCGCGCGCTGGTCGAGGCGAACGGCGGCAAGGTGGTCGAGGAGCTGATGGTGCCGCAGAACACGCGCGACTTCAGCTCGTTCCTGCTCAAGATCCAGCAGATCAAGCCGAACGTAATTGCGGCCGCGGTCGGCGGCGACGACATCAAGGCGCTGCGCCAGCAGGTGGTGCAGACCAAGCTCGATCGCGCCTACGCCTGGATCAACAACCAGCAGGACTGGCCCGACGTCTACGGCCTGGGGCCCGACGCGGTGTTCGGCGTCTTCGGCACCACGTGGTACTACCGGCTGGAGCTCCCGGGCGTGAAGGAGTTCGTCGAGAAATACCAGAAGACCTATCCCGGCGTGCAGATCAAGGTGCCCGGCAACGTGTTCGTGAACGGCTACCTCGCGACGCGCGAGCTCCTGCGCGTGGTGGAGGAAGCGGGCTCCACCAACAACATCGCCGTGATCAGGAAGCTCGAGGGCCGCAAGATGGGCGCGCGCGAGCGCATGCAGCACCACGACGCGTGGATCGACCCGGTGACGCACCAGGTGCAGCAGACGATCTACATGGCGAGCTACAACGACAAGCCGGCCGAGAAGGACGACATCTTCAGGATCCTCGCCAACGTGCCGCCGCAGGAGGTCGCCGACCAGGACGCGCCGAAGGCCTGCAAGCTGGAAAGCTACGAATCGACGCCGAGCTACGAAGCATAAGAGTTGGATTTCGTTGCCAACCTCCTCCCTCACCTCCTTAATGGGGTGAGCCTCGGGCTGCTGTTCGCTCTCATAGCGCTGGGGTTCATGCTCATTGTGGGGGTGATGGAGGTGATCAACCTCGCGCACGGGTCACTGTTCGCGCTCGGGGCATACGCCGCACTTTCATTGATTGGCTACAAGATCAACTTCTATCTGGCCATTCTGCTTGCGCCCCTGCTCGTCGCGCTGGTCGGCATGGCGCTCGAAGTCTGCATGCGGCGCACGTACGGCAAGGACGCGCTCTACGGCCTGCTCCTCACCTTCGGCGCGGCGCTCGTGATCGAGGAGGTAATCCGGGTCATCTGGGGCTCGGGCGAAAAGCAACTCCTCCCACCTCCCGAGCTGTCGGGGGCGATGATGGTCGGCGGCCTTATCTATGCCAAGTACCGCCTGTACGCCGGCCTGGCTGCCATTGTCTTGATTCTTTCTCTCTATCTGTTCCTGGAAAAAACGCCCTACGGCGCCATGATCAAGGCCGGCGCGCACGATTCCGAGATG
This sequence comes from Burkholderiales bacterium, assembly GCA_035454685.1. Taxonomy (GTDB): domain Bacteria; phylum Pseudomonadota; class Gammaproteobacteria; order Burkholderiales; family SG8-39; genus SCGC-AG-212-J23. The sequence continues at coordinate 21,807 of DATIGN010000061.1, forward strand.
GTGCGCGCGCTCGGCATCAACCTCACGCGGCTGCGGCTTTTCGTGTTCGCGCTCGGCACCGCGCTCGCCGCGGCGGCGGGCATCGTGCTCGCGCCGATCTGGGGCGTGCGCCCGCACATGGGCGTCGACGCCGTAGTGCCCGCGTTCCTCATCATCGTGCTCGGCGGCGTGGGCAGCTTCTGGGGCGCGGTGCTTGCCGGGATCATGGTCGGCGTCGTGGTCGGCGTCACCGGAGCCTACGCCTCGGAGTGGTCGCTACTCTCGATGTACCTCCTCCTGATCGCGCTGGTAACCTTCCGGGCAAGGGGACTGTTCGGCAAGAAGACCGCGCTTGAAAACTGAACTAAGGGGCAAGACCGCCGTCGTGACCGGCGCCGCCGGCACCATGGGCCGCGCGGTAGCTTCTTTTCTGAAGGAAGACGGGCTGAACGTCGTCGGCCTGGACGTGAAGGGCGATTGCGTTCATTGCGATATCACGGATGTCTCTTCAGTAAGAAAAACCCTGAAGCAGATCGGGCCGGTGGACGTCCTGGTCAACAACGCCGGCATCCTTTCCAACCACAAGGTCGAAGCGACGACGCCCGAGGAGTGGCGCAAGGTGCTGGCGGCCAACCTCGACGGCGCGTTCTATCTCGCACGCGAGGTGATTCCCGGGATGAAAGCGCGGCGCTGGGGCCGCATCGTGAATACGTGCTCGCTCGCCGCAAAGACCGGCGGCCTCACGGCGGGCACGGCGTACGCGGTGTCGAAAGGCGCGCTCACTTCGCTCACGTTTTCGCTCGCGCGCGAGCTGGCGCCGTTCGGCGTAACGGTCAATGGCATCTCGCCCGCCTACGTGAAGACCCCGATGGTCACCGAGCAGCTCACCGAGGCGCAGCGCCAGGCGCTCATCGCCCAGATCCCCGTGGGGCGCTTCTGCGAGCCCGAGGAGTTCGCGCACGTGGTGCGCTTCCTCGTCTCGCCGCTCGCCGGCTTCATCACCGGCGAGATCGTCGACCTCAACGGCGGCCTGGTGATGGATTGAAACCCGCAAAAGCAGG
>DATIGN010000062.1:0-18238 GCA_035454685.1 Burkholderiales bacterium
CGGAAGTAGAGCTTGAGGAGCTCCATCGCGATCGCCGAGGCGAAGAAGAACGGCGCCATCATCAGCCAGTCGTCGAGCGTGAGGGGCACGGTGTCGAAGAACGGCTGCAGGAACGGCACGTACACCACGAGCAGCACGAGAAGCAGGGAGGCGCCGACCGCCCAGACCATCCAGCGGTTGGAGAACACGCCGATCGAGAAGATCGAGTGGTACTCGGAGCGCGCGGTGAAGGCGCGCACCAGCTCCGAGACGCACAGCGTCACGAAGGCGATCGTCTGTGCCGCCTCGAGGCTCGTCGGATAGCGCTGCAGGGCGAGGTAGAACACCGTCAGGATGGCGAGCGCGTCCACCAGCGCGATCACGCCGATGCCGATCGCCATGTCGCGGTTGATCACAGGCTCCTTCGGCGGGCGCGGCGGGTGCTTCATCATGTCCTGGTCGCCCTTCTCCATGCCAAGCGCCAGCGCCGGCGCGCCGTCGCTCACCAGGTTGAGCCACAAAAGGTGCACCGGCCGCAGCGGGATCGGCATGCCGAAGAGCATCGCGCCGAAGATGATGAGGATCTCGCCCACGTTGCAGGCGAGCAGGAAGTACACAAACTTGCGGATGTTCGAATAGATGATGCGGCCTTGCTCGATCGCGGCGACGATGCTCGCGAAGTTGTCGTCGGTGAGCACCATGTCGGCGGTCTGCTTCGACACGTCGGTGCCGGTGATGCCCATGGCGACGCCGATATTGGCGCGCTTGAGCGCGGGGGCGTCGTTCACGCCGTCGCCGGTCATGGCGGCCACGTGGCCGTTTGCCTTCATCGCGTCCACGATGCGCGTCTTGTGCTGTGGCGAAACGCGGCAGCACACCTGCAGCTTCTCCGCTTTCGCGGCGAGCTCGGTGTCGTTCATTGCTTCGATTTCGGGTCCGGTGAGCACGAGGCCGCCGGGGGTGAGGATGCCGATTTCGCGCGCGATGGCCTCGGCGGTGTCTTTGTGATCGCCGGTGACCATCACGGTCTTCAGGCCCGCGCCGTTTGCCACGCGCACCGCTTCCACCACCTCGGGACGCGCCGGGTCGATCATGCCGAGCAGGCCGACGAAGGTCAGCTCCTTCTCGAGCGCTTCGGGCGTGGGGTTGTCCGGAACCGAGTCGAGCGGCCGGAGGGCGACGCCCAACACACGCAACGCGTGGCTCGCCATATCGCGGTTTTGGTTGAGAACTTCCTTCTTCAGCTCCTCGGTGAGCGCCATCGCGCGGCCGTCGAGCCGGATTTCGCGGCACAGGTCGAGCACCACGTCGGGCGCGCCCTTCACGAACGCGAAAGTCCCTGCGTCGGCCTGGTGGATTGTCGTCATGCGCTTGCGATCGGAGTCGAACGGGATCTCCTGTACGCGCGGCATCGTCTTCTCTAGCTCGGAGCGCTGTAAGCCGGCTTTCATCGCCACCACCGCCATCGCGCCCTCGGTGGGATCGCCGATGATGCGGCCCTGGTCGAGCTGCGCGTCGTTGCAGAGTAGCGCGCCTTGCAGCAGCAGCTTGCCGTCGGGATCGGCGGCCGAGTCGAAGGGCTTGTCGTCGAGCAGGAACTGGCCGGTCGGGTTGTAGCCCTCGCCCGTGACCTTGAAGCGCTTGCCTGCGGTCCATCCCTGGACCACGGTCATCTCGTTCTGCGTGAGCGTCCCGGTCTTGTCGGAGCAGATGACCGTCGCGCAGCCGAGCGTCTCGACCGCGGGAAGCTTGCGGATCAGCGCGTGGCGCTTGATCATCTGCTGCATGCCGAGCGCGAGGCAGATCGTCACGATCGCCGGCAGGCCCTCGGGCACAGCCGCGATCGCCAGGCTGACCGCGGTCATAAAGAGATTGATGATGTCCTTCTGCTCGGCCTGCAGCCAGTTCCAGAAGCCGATCTCGAAAACGTCGATCAGGCGTGCGTCGCGGAACAGGCCGTAGACCAGCACCACTGCGCAGATCGCCAGGCACGCGGTGCCGAGCACCTTGCCGAGATGCTGCAGCTTCTGCTGCAGCGGCGTGTCCTCGTCCTCGTAGGACTGGATCATCTCGGCGATCATGCCGATCTGAGTGTTCATGCCGGTCCCGGTGACCAGGCCCTTGCCGCGGCCGTAGGTCACCATGGTGCTCATGAATGCGGAGTTCTTGCGGTCGCCGAGCGGGATCTCCTTGTCGAGCATCACCGCGGCGTTCTTCTCCACTGGCACCGATTCGCCGGTGAGAGAGGCCTCCTCGACCTTGAGGTTCACGCTCGAGACCAGGCGCATGTCCGCCGGGACGTAGTTGCCCGCTTCCAGCAGCACCAGGTCGCCCGGCACCAGCTCGCGCCCCGCCACCGTGACCTGGTGCCCGTCGCGGATCACCTGGGCGTTCGGCGCCGCCATCTTCTTGAGCGCCGCGAGCGCCTGCTCGGCTTTCGACTCCTGGATCACGCCCACCACGGCATTCAGCACCACGATGCACATGATCGCGATCGCGTCGACCCATTCGCCGAGTGCGAACGAGATCACCGCGGCGATGATCAGGATGATGACGAGATAGTTGTTGAACTGGTCCCAGAGCAGCGCGAGGAAGCCCGGCCGCGGCTTCTCGGTCAGCTCGTTCGGGCCGAATTTTCGCTGCCGCTCGCGCGCCTCCTCGCTGGTGAGGCCGTGCTCGAGGTGCGCTCGTAGAGTTGCGACGACATCGTCGAGGTGCTTGGCGTGGGCTTCCTTGTCGTGCATGACGGGTTCCCGCGGGGTTGACGTGGTGCGGCAACTATGCGGCGACGCAGCGCACAAGAGGAACTAGAGATTCGTGAAGGTCGCCATTACGTTTCTTGAAAGCTGGCGGCGGAGATGCTATTAATCTCATACCCTGCAGAGGGGAGTAGCTTTCGGCGGCCTCCCGGCCGCCGTGGCGCGATCGTCAAACCGGGCTCACGCCCCGGTCGCGCCAGCATCCCAAACGGTGCGAGCGAGACCTTTGCCTCGATGAGAGGTAAAGGAGTTCGCGATGCCGCCACCGGACATCCGGCGCTATTTGAAGCACGGCACCCTGCCGCAGCTGCGCGCCTTCGAGGCCGCGGCACGCCTGGGCACGCTGACGCGCGCCGCGCGGGAGCTGCACATGGCCCAGGCCACCGCCTCGGTGCAGATCAAGAAGCTCAGCGAGACGGTAGGCCTGGCGCTATTCGAGCAGGTCGGGAACCGGCTTCAGCTCACCGCAGCCGGGCAGGCGGTCTATTCAAGCTGCGGCGAAGTATTCCGCGCGCTATCCGCGATGGAGCTCGCGCTGGGCGGCATCCGCGGCCTTGCCTGCGGATGTCTGCGGCTCGCGGCGCCGTCGGCGGCGAGGCATTTCGCCTCGCGGCTCCTAGATGCCTTCGTGCAGGTCAACCCCGGCGTGCAGGCCTCGCTGCAGATCCACGAGCGGCTGGCGCTCGTGGATCGGCTCGGCGGGAACGAGGACGACCTGTACCTTTTCGTCGAGCCGCCCGGCGAGCGCCAGGTCGTGTCGCAGGCGCTGGTGCCGAACCCGCTGGTCGTGCTCGCAAGCGCCGACCATCCGCTCGCGGCCGAGATCGACATCCCGTTCGCGCGTCTCGCCCAGGAGCCGCTCGTGATGCGCGAGCCGGGGTCCGGAATCCGGATGATCGTGCTGCGGCTCTTCGCGCGGCACGGCATCGCGCCGACGATCCGGATGGAGCTCGGCTCGGACGAGGCGATCCGCGAGGCGGTGCTGGCGGGGCTTGGCGTCGCCGTGCTGCCCCGCTATACGCTCGGCCTCGACCCGGTACTCACGAAGCTGGTCTGCCTGGATGTCGAGGGCTTCCCGCTAGAAAGTCACTGGCACTTCGTTTACCCCCTGGGCAGGCGCCTTGCACCCGCCGCGCGGGCGTTCATGGATTTTGCGCGCGTCGAAGCGAAGAGCCTGTTCCGGGATTGCCTGAGAGCGCCTCGACCAGCAGCGGAAATACCTTCGGCGTAGCGGCGCAGATCTCGCCCGATTCCAGGTAGCCCGCTTCGCCGCAGAGGTCGCCGACGAGTCCCCCGGCTTCCAGGATCATAAGCGCGCCGGCCGCCATATCCCACGCCGAGAGCCCCATCTCCCAGAACGCGTCGAGCCGCCCGCACGCGACGTAGGCCAGATCGAGCGCTGCGGCGCCTGCGCGCCTCACTCCTGAAGACGAAAGCATCAACGTGCGGAGCTGCTGCGAGTACACATCCAGGCGCGTGACCTCCTTGAACGGAAACCCGGTGCCGACAAGTGCATCGCCGAGCCGGGTGCACTTCGAGACGCGGATACGCCGGTCGTTGAGAAAAGCCCCGCGCCCCTTGGACGCGGTGAAAAGCTCGTTGCGGATCGGGTCGTACACCACGCCGTGCGCGAGCGCGTCGCGGTGGCGGATGGCGATGGACACGCAGTACTGCGGGAAGCCGTGGATGAAATTGGTCGTACCGTCGAGCGGGTCGATGATCCACTGATACTCGGCGCTGCCGGCCGTCCTGCCCGATTCCTCCGCGAGCACTGCGTGGTCGGGGTAGGCCTTGCGTACGACCTCGATGATTGCTTCCTCGGCGGCCCGGTCGACGCGCGTGACGAAGTCGTTGCGCTGCTTTGCGCGCACCTCCAGGCCGCCGCCGTCGAGCGCGGCGCGGTTGATGATCGATCCCGCCCGGCGTGCGGCGCGGACCGCGATGTTGAGCATCGGGTGCATCGGGCGCGTATTCTAGATGCCGTCATGCAGAAAGTTCGCTTTGTGCTGTGTCGCCCAAGCCATCCCGGCAACATCGGCGCGGCGGCGCGTGCGATGAAGACCATGGGCCTTGCGGACCTGCGGCTCGTCGCGCCGGAGCGCTTTCCCGCGCCTGAAGCGACGTGGATGGCGACCAACGCGGTAGATGTGCTTGGAGGCGCAAAGATCCACGAGAACCTGTTCGATGCCATAAGAGACTGCGTGGCGGCATTCGCGATGTCGGCGCGCGGCCGGGAGTGGTCACCGCAAGTGCTGGACGTGCGCACTGCGGCGCTCCGCGCGACCGAGATCTTCGGCCCGGTGGCGTTCGTGTTCGGCAACGAGACTGCCGGCCTCACGAACGAAGAGATGTTCGCCTGCCAGCACCTCGTCCATATCCCGGCCAACGCGGAGTTCAGCTCGCTCAACCTCGCCCAGGCAGTGCAGGTCGTGGCCTACGAGCTGCGCATGGCAGTGGACGTGGCGATTCCTTTTGCGCGCGTGGAGAAAGCAGCCACGGTGGAGGACCTCGAGGGCCTGTATGCGCACCTTGAAGAAGCGGCGGTGAAGAGCGGCTTCATGACCCCGGCGTCGCGGGTGCGCGAGCGCTGGCGGCGACTTTTCTCCCGGGTGCCGAGCCTGGAACGCGAGGAAGTAAATATTGTGCGCGGGTTGCTGAAAGCCTTACTAAAATAGTCGGAAAATCATAGAATCGGGACCATGTTCGAGAAGCTGCGCGGCGACATCGACTGCATTCTGGAGCGCGACCCGGCGGCACGATCGCGTTGGGAGGTCCTGACCTGCTATCCGGGGCTGCACGCCATTTACGTGCACAAGCTCGCGCGCTGGTTTTGGCTGCGTGGGCTGCGCTGGCTCGGGCGATTCGTTTCGCACCTCGGCCGCTGGCTAACTGGAATCGAGATCCATCCCGGTGCAAAGATCGGCTCGTGCGTATTTATTGACCACGGCATGGGCGTGGTGATCGGTGAGACGGCCGAGGTCGGCAACGGCTGCACCATCTACCAAGGCGTGACTTTGGGCGGGACGTCGCTTTATCCCGGCACCAAGCGCCACCCGACCTTGGGCGCAGGCGTGATTGTTGGCGCCGGCGCCAAGGTACTCGGCGGCTTTACCGTCGGGGACGGCGCGCGCATCGGCGCGAACTCGGTGGTGGTCAAGGAAGTGGCCGCGGGCGCGACGGTCGTCGGCATTCCCGGCCGGGTCGTGGAAGATCCGAAGCGAGAAAAGGCCGAGCGCTTCGCGGCGTACGCCGTAGTCCAGGAGCAGGACGACCCTTATGCCAAGGCGATCCAGCAACTCGTCGAGCACTCGCAAGAGCTCGAGCGCGCGCTCGCAGCGCTCGCCGACAAGCTGAGCCGCATCGAGAAGGCCGAGCGCGAGCAGCTGCGCGTCGTCAAGTAGCTGTACCTGAAAGGAAACTTAATCCGACAGATTTAGTCGGATAAAGTGTATACTTGACTACATCAATCGGGTATTGGAACAACCATGAGACTCACTACCAAGGGACGGTTCGCGGTGACGGCGATGGTCGACTTGGCGCTGCGCCAGAACCGCGGGCCCGTGACCCTCGCGGCGATCAGCGAGCGCCAGCACATCTCGCTTTCGTATCTTGAGCAGCTCTTCGGCAAGCTGCGGCGCGCCTCGCTCGTGTCGAGCGTGCGCGGTCCGGGCGGCGGCTATAACCTCGCGCGGCCCGCGAATCAGATCACGGTCGCCGACATCGTGACCGCGGTGGACGAGCCGCTCGACGCCACCCAGTGCGGCGGCAAGGAAAACTGCCACGACGACAAGCGCTGCATGACCCACGACCTGTGGGCGACGCTGAACGAGAAGATGCACGAGTACCTCTCGTCGGTCACGCTCGCCGATCTCGTCGCTCACCAGAGTGGCAAGCCCGTGTCCGTGATCAAGGACTTCAGGACAAACGAGAAGGTTGCCGCATGAAGCTGCCCATCTATCTCGACTACTCGGCGACGACCCCGGTCGATCCCCGCGTCGCCGAGAAGATGATCCCGTACCTCACCGAGTTCTTCGGCAACGCGGCGAGCCGATCGCACGCGTTCGGTTGGAAGGCTGAGGAGGCGGTGGAAGAGGCGCGCGCGCACGTGGCCGCGCTCATCAATGCCGACCCGAAGGAGATCGTGTGGACCTCGGGCGCGACCGAGGGCAACAACCTCGCGATCAAGGGCGCGGCGAACTTCTACAAGACAAAGGGCAAGCACATCGTCACGCAGAAGACCGAGCACAAGGCGGTGCTCGACACCTGCCGCGAGCTCGAGCGCCACGGCTTCGAGGTGACGTATCTCGAAGTGCAGTCCAACGGCCTCGTCGATCTCAAGAAGTTCGAGGCGGCGATCCGGCCCGACACCATCCTGGCATCGATCATGATGGTGAACAACGAGATCGGTGTAATCCAGCCGGTGTGGGAGATCGCCGAGATCTGCAAGAAGAAGGGCGTGGTCTACCACTGCGACGCGGTGCAGGGCGGCGGGCGCATCGAGATCGACATGCAGAAGTTCAAGGCCGACCTGCTCACGATCACGGCGCACAAGATGTATGGCCCGAAAGGCATCGGCGCGCTCTACGTGCGGCGCAGGCCGCGCGTGCGCATCGAGGCGCAGATCCACGGCGGCGGCCACGAGCGCGGTTTCCGCTCCGGCACGCTCGCGACGCACCAGATCGTCGGCTTCGGCGAGGCGGCGCGCCTGGCAAAGCTCGAGATGGCGACCGAGAACGAGCGCATCCGCGCGCTGCGCGACCGGCTGCTGAAGGGCATCCGGGACATCGAGGAAGCGTATGTGAACGGCGACCTGGAGCGGCGCATCCCGCACAATCTGAACGTCTCGTTCAATTTCGTGGAGGGCGAGTCGCTGATCATGGCGGTGAAGGACCTCGCCGTGTCCTCGGGCTCGGCCTGCACCTCGGCCTCGCTCGAGCCCTCGTACGTGCTGCGGGCGCTCGGAAGGTCCGACGAGCTCGCGCACAGCTCGATCCGCTTCACCCTCGGGCGCTTCACCACCGAGCAGGAGATCGACTACACGATAGACTTGATCAAGCGAAAGGTGGCGAAACTGCGCGAGCTCTCGCCGCTTTGGGAGATGCACAAAGAAGGTATCGACTTGAGTACTGTTCAGTGGGCTGCACATTAAGGTTAGGAGTTCGAAAATGGCATACAGCGAGAAAGTCATCGATCACTACGAGAACCCGAGGAACGTGGGTTCGTTCGACAAGTCCGACAGCGCGGTCGGCACCGGCATGGTCGGCGCGCCCGCGTGCGGCGACGTGATGAAGCTGCAGATCAAGGTCGGCGCCGACGGCCGCATCGAGGACGCGCGCTTCAAGACCTACGGCTGCGGCTCGGCGATCGCCTCGAGCTCGCTCGTCACCGAGTGGGTGAAGGGCAGGACGCTCGACGAGGCGACCACGATCAAGAACACGCAGATCGCCCAGGAGCTGTCGCTCCCGCCGGTGAAGATCCATTGCTCGATCCTCGCCGAGGACGCGATCAAGGCCGCGGTCGAGGACTACAGGAAGAAGCACAATGTGCTTCCTGAAGAAAAGGCAAAGGCTGCTTGATGGCCATCACGCTGACTGCCAACGCCGCCAGCCACGTGCAGCGCTCGCTGTCCAGGCGCGGCAAGGGGCTCGGCCTGCGCGTCGGCGTGCGCACCTCGGGCTGCTCCGGCCTTGCCTACAAGCTCGAGTTTGCCGACCAGGTGAATCCCGGCGACCTCGAATTCGAGAGCCACGGCGTCAAGGTGCTCGTCGACCCGAAGAGCCTGCAGTTCATCGACGGCACCGAGCTCGACTACACCCGCGAAGGGCTGAACGAGGGCTTCAAGTTCAGGAACCCGAAGGTCAAGGACGAATGCGGGTGCGGGGAATCCTTTAACGTCGCTTAACTGATTGCACGACGCTCGCGCGACCAGCCGATACATGGCGATACATGTACGGGGGCGCGTGATGCGTCGATGCATCGTCCATGCATAGCCATTTCGATCTCCTCGGCCTCGCGCCCGCGTATGCCCTGGAGAGCGAGGCGCTCGATCGCTCCTACCGCGAGATCCAGTCGCGCGTGCATCCCGACCGCTTCGCGCACGCCGGCGACGCCGAGCGCCGCGCGTCGTTGCAGTGGACGACGCGCGTCAACGAGGCCTACCGCACCCTCAAAGACCCGGTGCAGCGCGCAAAGCACCTGCTCGAGCTCAAGGGCGTGGACGTCGCTTTCGAGACCAACACTGCGATGCCCGCGGAGTTCCTCGCGCAGCAGATGGAGCTTCGCGAGGCGCTGGAGGAAGCGAAAAGCCCGGCGGCACTGGATGAGATGCGAAAAGCCCTTGTGGCGCAAAAATCCCTTCTTGAAAAGCAAATCGCGGAGGCGATCGACGCAAGAAAGGATTACGCCGGCGCCGCGGGGCTGGTGAGGAAGCTGCAGTTCCTCGACAAGCTCGACGCTGAAATCGACGCCGCTTACGAAGCGATCGAGTAATGGCACTGCTACAAATTTCCGAGCCGGGATTGTCGCCCGAGCCCCACCAGGGACGGCCCGCGGTCGGCATCGACCTTGGCACGACCAATTCGCTCGTCGCCACGGTGAGGAGCGGCGTGCCGGTGGTGCTTCCCGATTCGCACGGCCGGCCGCTCCTTCCTTCGATCGTGCGCTACCTGCCCGACGGGCGGGTTGAAGTCGGCTATGCCGCGCAGGCGCGTCAGGCCGACGATCCGAAGAACACGATCGTCTCGGTCAAGCGCTACATGGGCCGCGGCCTCAAGGACGTCGCGCACATCGAAAGCACGCCGTACGACTTCGTCGACGCCCCCGGGATGCTGCAGATCCGCACCGCTGCCGGCGTCAAGAGCCCGGTGGAGGTCTCCTCTCAAATTCTCAAGGTCCTGCGCGAGCGTGCGGAGCTGTCCCTGCAAGGAAACATTTTCGGGGCGGTCATTACGGTGCCTGCCTACTTCGACGACGCGCAGCGCCAGGCGACCAAGGACGCGGGCCGAATCGCCGGCCTGAACGTGCTGCGATTGCTGAACGAGCCGACCGCGGCCGCGATCGCCTACGGCCTGGACAATGCGGCCGAAGGCACCTACGCGGTCTACGACCTCGGCGGCGGGACGTTCGACCTCTCGATCCTGAAACTGTCGAAAGGAGTCTTCGAAGTCGTGGCGACGAGCGGCGACTCGATGCTCGGCGGCGACGACTTCGACCAGCGCCTGTTCTGCTGGGTAGTGGAGCAGGCCAAGCTCGCGCCGCTCGCGCCGCGCGACATGCGGCTGCTCCAGGTGAAGGCGCGCGAGGCGAAGGAGCACCTCACGGCGCACGGCGAGGCGCCGGTAACCGCGAGGCTCTCGTCGGGCGAGTTCGTCGATCTTGCGATCGACACCGAGACGTTCTGCTCGATCACGCAGACGCTCGTCAACAAGACGCTCGGCCCGATGCGTAAGGCGCTGCGTGACGCCGGCCTCACGCCCGACGAAGTGAAGGGCGTGGTGATGGTCGGCGGGGCGACGCGCATGCCGCAGGTGCAGCGCGCGGTACGCGACTTCTTCCGGCGCGATCCCCTCAACAACCTTGACCCGGACAAGGTGGTCGCGCTCGGCGCCGCGATGCAGGCGAACGTGCTCGCCGGCAACAGGCCGCAGGGCGAGGACTGGCTGCTGCTCGACGTGATCCCGCTTTCGCTCGGCATCGAGACCATGGGCGGGCTGACCGAGAAGATCATCGCGCGCAACACCACCATCCCGGCCGCCCGCGCGCAGGAGTTCACCACCTTCAAGGACGGCCAGACCGGCATGAACATCCACGTCGTGCAGGGCGAGCGCGAGCTCGTGTCCGACTGCCGCTCGCTCGCGCGCTTCGAGCTGAAGGGGATCCCGCCCATGGCGGCCGGCGCCGCGCGCGTGCGCGTAAGCTTTCAGGTCGATGCCGACGGTCTGCTTTCGGTCTCGGCCAGGGAAAGCACCTCGGGCGTGGAGGCTTCGGTAAACGTCAAGCCTTCCTACGGCCTGGGCGACGCCGATATCGAGCGCATGCTGCGCGACTCGTTCGAGCACGCCCGCGAAGACATGCACGCCCGCGCGCTCGCGGAGCAGCGCGTCGACGGCCAGCGGCTGATCGAGGCTACTCGCGCCGCGCTTGCTGTCGATTCAGTTCTTTTGAATGAACAGGAAAAAGGCGAGATCGAGGCGGCGATGGCGTTGCTCGAAAGGCTGTTGCCCGGCACCGACCACCGCGCGATCAGGAAGGCGAGCGAGGCGCTCAACCACGCCAGCGAGAGCTTCGCGGAGCGGCGCATGGACGAGGGCATCAAGCGGGCGCTCGCCGGCCGCAAGATCGGCAGTCTCTAGATGCCCAAGCTGAAGGTGCTGCCGGGGCACGTGATCTGCCCCCAAGGCGCGGAGATCCACGCGAAGAGCGGCGTGTCCATCTGCGACACCTTGCTCGACAACGGCATCGAAATCGAGCACGCGTGCGAGAAGCAGGCGGCGTGCACCACCTGCCACGTGATCCTGCGGCAGGGCTACGATTCGCTCGAGCCGCCGGAAGAGAAGGAGGAGGATCTGCTCGACAAGGCGTGGGGCCTGGAGGCGACCTCGCGCCTGTCCTGCCAGGCGAAGATTGCCGAGGAGGATCTCGTCATCGAGATCCCGAAGTACACCATCAACTACGAGCGCGAGGGGGGCGGAAAGAAGTGAGATGGACCGATACGCAAGAAATCGCGATCGCCCTTGTCGAGACTCATCCCGACAAGGACCCGAAGGCGGTGAACTTCGTCGATCTCTACAAGTGGGTCATGGCGCTGCCGGGATTCAGCGACGACCCGAAGCGCTGCGGCGAGCGCATCCTCGAGGCCATCCAACAGGCGTGGATCGAGGAAACGCAGTGAAAGGGGTCAGCAGGGTTTGAAGGTGCTGTTCCAGACCCCGCTTTCGCAGCGATACCGTGTTCCCTGCTGGCAGGTGATGGCGCCTTCCCTGTGAGCCTTCGACGCGTGCACGCAGTTGGCGCCGGTGCCGCCGGCGGACGCCGAGCGGCTGGAGCTGCTGCAGCCTGCGAGCAGCAGAAGGGGAAGCAACAGCAGCGCGCACCAGGGCCTCGTAAGGACCTCCTTGATGTCTGATGCCCAGCAAGGAACGCGCCCGCGCGTCGCGATCCTGGGGTTCCACCTGGAGAGCAACGCGTTCGCGCCGGTGAGCGAGGAGGCCCAGTTCCGCTCGTTGTGCTATGTGGAGGGCGACGCGATCACGCGCGAGGCGCGCAGGGAACCCTCGCCCCTGCCGGCCGAAGTGCCGGCTTTCTACGCGGAGATGGACCGCCTCGGGCCGTGGACGGCGGTTCCGGTCCTCGTCACGGCCGCTGAGCCGGGCGGGCCGGTCGACGAAGGGTTCTTCCAGCGCACCCTGGCGGCGATGCGCAGGGGGCTCGCCGCGGCGGGCCCGATCGACGCGGTCTACCTGTGCAACCACGGCGGCATGGTGTCCACCGGCGGCCCTGACCCCGACGGTGAGCTCTACGAAATGGCGCGCTCGGCCGTGGGGCGGGCGGTGCCGGTGGTCGCAACGGTGGATTTACACGCGAACATCTCCGAGCGCATGGTGGCGAACGTCGAGGCGCTCCTGTCGTATCGGACCAACCCCCACATGGACCAGCAGGCGCGGGCGGTGGATGCTGCCCGGCTGCTACGAAAATTCCTTCAAGGGACCCGCTCGCGCAGGGCGTTCGCCAGGCTGCCGCTGACCCCGGCCTCGGTCACCCTGTTGACGAGAGAAGGGCCGTACGCTGACGCCATCGCGTATGGGCAGACCAAAGTCGGCAACGGGGTGCTCGACGTGTCGATCGTCGGCGGCTTCGTATTCAGCGACACGCCGAAGAACGGGATCGCCGTCGTCGTCAACGGCGAGGGAGACGCCGACGTGCGCGGCACCGCGCTCGACATCGCCGAGCGCATCTGGAGCGACCGCGGGCGCTTCGTCAAGCGCCTCACCTCGATGGACGATGCGATCGGCAGCCGGCGCGACGGCCACATCTGGTCGGATTCCGGCGACAACCCCGGCGGCGGCGGCAGCGGCCAGACCACGGCTCTGCTGAAGAAGCTGCACGAGGCGAAAGTGGACGGCGTGCTCTACGGGATTTTCTTCGAGCCGCAGCTCGCCTCGAAGGCCCGTGAGGCCGGGGAGGGCGCGAGCTTCGAGGCGCGATTCACGGAGGGGTTCTCGGCAGGCGCAAGGGTCCTGAAACTTACCGACGGGAAATGCGTCGGCCGGCGCGGGATCTGGGCGGGGCGCGCGCTCGAGCTCGGGCCCACCTGCGCGCTGCAGATCGGCGGCGTCGCCGTCGTGTGCGTGAGCCGGCGCAAGCAGTGCGCCGACCCGGTGTTCTTCGAAATGCATGGGCTCGATGTCGCTGCCGCGCGCACCGTGGTGGTGAAGTCGCGCGGACATTTCCGCGGCGGCTTCGACGAATACTTCCCGCCCGAGCGGGTCGTCGAGGTGGATACGCCGGGCTTCACCTCGCCGGTGCTCGAGCGCCTGCAGTTCAAGGGGCTGCCGCGGCCCGTGTTTCCGCTCGATGCCGGCGCCGAGTGGACGCGGCGGGTCGCCGTGTATGAGTAGCCTCCTCTGTCTGGCGGGCGACGGCGTTGCCACGACGATCTTCGCCGCGGCGCTGCATATCGGCTGGACCCCGGCCGACGGCATCGCGCGCGAAGAGTCCTGGCACTTGAGGCAGGGCCGTTTCGAGTTCTTCGCGGCGCGAATTCGCAAGGACGAAGGCTGGGAGCATTACTGGCCGACGCGCCCGCCGCAGGCGCGGCTGGTCTTCGACCGCCGGGGGCTGCGCGAGGACTACGTGATCTGCGGCGAGATGTGGTGCACGCCGCTCGAGAAGCTCCTGCCGCGCGCGCGAGCGCCGGTGGTGCAGGTCGGACCCTGCTGAGCTTCCCGCCTACTCGAACCTGATGTCGAAGGCGCTCACGATGCGCGCGTTGCGCTCGAACTCCGCGCGCACCATGGCGGCCAGCCGCTCCGGCGTGGAAGCCGGCGTCGGCTCGAAGCCGAGCTCGAGGAGCCGCTCGCGCACGCCTGGCATCGCCACTAGGGCGAGGAGCTCCCGGTTGATGGTCGCCGCGAGTGCGGAACTCATCCGGGCGGAGGCCGCTACGCCTATCCAGTTCGCGAAGTCGATCTCGGGGTAGCCGAGCTCGGCGAACGTGGGAACCTGCGGCAGCAAGCGGGAGCGGCTGCGGCTCGAGATCGCGAACGCCTTCACCTTGCCCGAGCGGATGTGCGGCAGGGAGGTGACGATGCCGTCGAACATCAGCGGCACGTGCCCGGCCATCACGTCGGCTAGCGCGGGCGGAGAGCCTTTGTAGGGCACGTGCTGCAGGTCGATGCCTTCCTTGCGGTTGAAGATCAGCCCGGCGTAGTGCGCCACCGTCCCGGGACCGTACGAGGCGTAGCTCAGCTTACGGGGATTGCGCTTTGCATGGGCGACCAGCTCGCTCAGGCTGCTGGCCGGAACCGCGGGATGCGCGATCGCGAGCAGATAGGCACGCCCGAGGTCGGCGACCGGCTTCAAGTCGGTCAGCGTGTCGTACCGCAGCGCCAGCACATGCGGGATCTCGGTCAGAACGCTGCTTCCGGTAAACAGCAGCGTGTGTCCATCGGGGGCCGCATCGAGCACGGCCTGCACCGCGAGCGCTCCTCCGCCGCCGGGGCGGTGGTCCACGATCACCGGTTGCCCGAGGCGCGGCGAAAGATGCGTGCCGACCACGCGCGCCATGACGTCCATCGTGCCGCCCGGGGGCGCCGGAACGACGAACCTGACCGGCCTGTCCGGCCAGGCGAGCGCCGCGCCGGCCACGAGCAGCGTGGGCAGGGCGAATGCGAGCGCGGCGCGTCTAGCCTTCATTGAGATGGCAGGCCGAGAGGTGGCCCGCCGCCACCTCGCGCAGCCGCGGCGCTTGCTCGCGGCACCGGGACATGGCGTGCGGGCAGCGCGGATGGAAGTGGCAGCCCGGGGGCGGAACGAGCGGCGAGGGGATCTCGCCGACGATCGGCTTGAACTGGGTCTTGCGCGTGTCGAGGCGCGGCACCTGCTCGAGCAGCGCCCGGGTGTACGGGTGGTTCGGCGCGCGGAAGATTTCCTCGGCGCTCGCCGACTCGACGATGCGGCCGAGGTACATGATGACGACGCGGTCGGAAAGGTGCTCGACCACGCCGAGGTCGTGGCTGATGAACAGGTAGGTGAGCCCGAGGTCGCGGCGCAGCTGCATGAAGAGGTTGAGGATCTGCGCCTGGATCGAGACGTCGAGCGCGGCGACCGCCTCGTCGCATACCAGGAAGTCCGGCTTCACGGCGAGCGCGCGCGCGATGCCGATGCGGCTCCTTTGCCCGCCGGAAAACTGGTGCGGGTAGCGCGACTTGTAGCCGGGATCCAGGCCGCAGCGCGCCAGGAGCTCGTCGAGATAGCCGTCGAGCGCTTCGCGCTTCACGATGCCGTGCACGAGCGGCGCCTCGCCCACGATGTCGGCCACGCGCATGCGCGGGTTGAGCGACGCGAACGGGTCCTGGAAAATCATCTGCACCTTGAGTCCCGGCTTGCTTCCCCGGTAGCGGATGCGGCCGGCGCTCGGTTCGAGGATCCCGGCAGCCATGCGTCCGAGGGTGGACTTGCCGCAGCCCGATTCGCCGACCAGCCCCACGACCTCGCCTTCCTCAACCGACAACGAGACGTCGTCCACCGCGTGCACCACCTCGTCGGCGACCTCGGCGCCGAGCGCGCGCGCGATCCTGCCGGCAACGTCGAGCGGCTGAACGAAGCGCTTCGAGACGTGCTCGAGCTCGAGGATCTTCACAGCGGATGGAAGCAGCGTACGAGCCGGCCGCGCCGCTTCTCGAGGGGAGGATCCTGGACGCAGGCGGCGGCAGCGCGCGGGCAGCGATTCCGGAAGGCGCATCCCGGCGGCAGGTTGATGAGCGCGGGCGTCATGCCGGGAATCTGCGCGAGCGGCGCGCCGCGCCGGTTGCGGCTCGGAACGGAGCCGATCAGGCCGTGGGTGTAAGGATGCAGCGGTGCGTCGAGCACTTCGTCGACCGAGCCCTGCTCGACGATGCGCCCGGCGTACATGACGCAGATGCGGTCGGCGAGGCCGGCGACGACCGAGAGATCATGCGTGATCCAGATGAGCGCGGTGCCCGACTCGCGGCACAGCTTCTGCGCTTCGTACAGGATCTGCGCCTGGATCGTCACGTCGAGGGCGGTGGTGGGCTCGTCGGCGATGATGAGCTTCGGCCGGTTGAGGAGTGCGATCGCAATCGCCACGCGCTGGCGCATCCCGCCGCTGAATTGATGCGGGTAGGAGCGCAGGCGCGACTCGGGCGAGGGTATGCCGACGCGCTCGAGCGTCTCGCGGGCGATCTGGCGTGCGGCGCTGGAATCCATGTGCTGATGAGCCCGCACCGCCTCGACCATTTGCGTGTCGATGCGCAGGACGGGGTTGAGCGTCATCATCGGGTCCTGAAACACCATTGCGATGCGCGCTCCGCGGATCTGGCGCAGCGCATGCTCTTCGAGCTGCAGCAGATCGGTTCCCTCGAAAATAATCCGGCCGCCGACGATGCGCCCGGGCGGGTCGACGAGGCCGAGGACCGAGAAGCCGGTGACGGTCTTACCGCAGCCCGATTCCCCGACGAGGCCGAGCACCTCGCCGGGCCGCACCTCGAAGCTCACGCCGTCCACGGCGCGCACGACCCCAGCGCGCGTGAAGAAGTGGGTCCTCAGGTCTTGTACTTCTAGAGTATTAGCGCTCAAGGCGCGGGTTCAGGATGTCGCGCAGGCGGTCGCCGACGAGGTTGATGCTCATGATCGTAGCGAGCAGCGCGAGGCCCGGGTAGAAGCTGATCCAGTACTTGCCCGACAGCATGTACTCGAAGCCGTTCGCGATCAGCAGGCCGAGCGAGGGCTCGGTGAGCGGCAGGCCGACGCCGAGGAACGAGAGCGTCGCCTCGAGCGAGATCGCGTGCGCGGTCTGCAGAGTGCCGACCACGATCATCGGCGCCACCACGTTCGGCAGCAGGTGGCGGAACACGATGCGCCGCGCGGGCAGCGCCAGGCAGTGCGCCGCCTCAATGTATTCCTTGCGCCGCTCGACCAGCGCCGAGCCGCGTACCGTGCGCGCGTAGTAGGCCCACTGCACGAGGATCAGCGCGATCATCACCTTGTCGGCGCCCCGGCCGAGGATCGCGACCAGGATCAGGGCGACGAGGATCGCGGGAAAGGAGAGCTGGAGGTCGACGAGCCGCATGATCAACGCGTCGAGCCAGCCGCCGCGGTAGGCTGCAAGCAGCCCGATCGCGGTGCCGATCGCGAGCGCGATCGCGCCCGAGGCAACGCCGACGCCGAGGCTGATGCGCAGGCCGTAGAGCATCGCGCTCCACATGTCGCGGCCCGCGCCGTCGGCGCCGAGCCACATTACGAACCCCGCCGAGCCGCGCTCGCCCGGCGCGAGGCGCGCGTCGAGCACCGTGACCTTGGCGAGGTCGTAGGGGTTCTGCGGCGCGATCAGCGGCGCGAACAGCGCGAGGAGGATGAGGGTGAGCAGCACGGCGAATGCGGCGGTGGCGACGCGGTTCGAGAAGAACTCGCGCGCGAGCCGGCGGAACGGCGTCTCGGCTCTTGCGTGTGGCAGCGCTTCGGCCGCAGCGCTCATGCCTTGGCTTCCTTCAGCCGGACGCGCGGGTCGAGCATCGAGTACACGATGTCCACGATCAAGTTGATGACGATGAACATCAGCACCGTGATCACCAGGTAGGCGACGATCACCGGCCGGTCGAGGCGCTGGATCGAGTCGATGAGGAGCTTGCCCATGCCGGGCCACGCGAACACGGTCTCGGTGACCACGGAGAACGCGATCAGGCCGCCCAGCTCGAGGCCGAGCACCGTAACGACCGGAACCAGGATGTTCTTGAGCACATGGACGAGCACCACCCGCGAGGGGGAAAGCCCCTTTGCGCGCGCGAACTTTACATAGTCCTGCAGCGCGGCCTCGCGCGTGCCGGCGCGCGCGAGCCGCGTCACGAGCGCCATCTTGAAGAGCGCGAGGTTGAACGCGGGAAGCGCGACGTGGCGCAGCCCCTCCCAGGTCATGAAGTCGCCGCGCCCGGTCGAGGGCAGCCAGCCCAGCATCACGGCGAACACCATGATGAGCATCAGGCCGACCCAGAAAGTGGGCAGCGAGAAGCCGAGGATCGAGCCCGCCATGATGGCGCGGCTCGCCGGCGACTCGGGCTTGAGGCCCGCGTACATGCCGAGGGGGATGCCGAACACGATGGCGAGCAGGAACGCGGCAAGCGCGAGCTCGAGCGTCGCGGGCATGCGCTGCAGGATGAGCTTGAGCGCGGGCTCGCCGAAGACGAACGAGTTGCCCAGGTCGCCGCGGACCGCGTTGGCGAGGAAGTGGAAGTACTGCTCGTGCACCGGCCGGTCGAGGCCGAGCC
>DATIGN010000063.1:0-26215 GCA_035454685.1 Burkholderiales bacterium
GCCCCGTTGAAATCGCTGCCGGCGGCCCCATGTCTCAGCAAGACCTTGACCGGGGGGAACTTTTCAGATGCGCTTCGATCGCTTCACGACCAAGCTGCAGCAGGCGCTGGCCGATGCCCAGAGCCTCGCCGTAGGGCGGGACAACGCCTACATCGAACCCCAGCACCTGCTGCTCGCCTTGCTCGATCAGCAGGACGGCGGCGCCGGCTCGCTGCTGTCGCGCGCCGGCGTGAACGTGCAGCCGCTGCGCGACGCGCTGCGCGCCAGCATCGATCGGCTGCCCAAGCTGGAGGGCCACGGCGGCGAAGTCAACATCTCGCGCGAGCTGAACAACCTGCTGAACCTCACCGACAAGGAGGCGCAGAAGCGCGGCGACCAGTACATCCCGTCCGAGCTGTTCCTGCTCGCGCTCACCGGGGACAAAGGTGAGACCGGGCGCTTGTTCAAGCAGCACGGCGCCACGCGCCAGCACCTGGAGCGCGCCATCGAATCGGTTCGCGGCGGAGAGAACGTCTCCAGCCCCGAGGTCGAGGGCCAGCGCCAGGCGCTGGCCAAGTACACCATGGACCTGACCGAGCGCGCCCGCCAGGGCAAACTCGACCCGGTGATCGGGCGCGACGACGAGATCCGGCGCACGATCCAGATCCTCCAGCGCCGCACCAAGAACAACCCGGTGCTGATCGGCGAGCCCGGCGTGGGCAAGACCGCCATCGTCGAGGGCCTCGCGCAGCGCATCGTCAACGGCGAGGTGCCCGATACCCTGAAGGACAAGCGTGTCCTGGTGCTCGACATGGCCCTGTTGCTGGCCGGCGCGAAGTACCGCGGCGAGTTCGAGGAGCGGCTCAAGGCCGTGCTCAAGGAGATAGCCCAGGACGAGGGCCGCACCATCGTGTTCATCGACGAGATCCATACCATGGTCGGCGCGGGCAAGGCCGAGGGCGCGATCGACGCCGGCAACATGCTGAAGCCGGCACTGGCGCGCGGCGAGCTGCACTGCATCGGCGCCACCACCCTGGACGAGTACCGCAAGCACATCGAGAAGGACGCCGCGCTCGAGCGGCGCTTCCAGAAGGTGCTGGTGGAGGAGCCGTCGATGGAGGACACCATCGCCATCCTGCGCGGCCTGCAGGAGAAGTACGAGGTCCATCACGGCGTCCAGATCACCGACCCGGCGATCGTGGCGGCGGCCGAGCTGTCACATCGTTACATCACCGATCGCTTCCTGCCGGACAAGGCTATCGACCTGATCGACGAGGCGGCCGCGCGCATCAAGATGGAGATCGACTCCAAGCCCGAGGCGATGGACCGCCTCGAGCGGCGCCTGATCCAGCTGCGGATCGAACGCGAGGCCGTCAAGAAAGAAACCGACGAGGCGTCGCGCCAGAGGCTTTCTCTCATTGAAGATGAAATCAAGCGCCTGGAGAAGGAGTACGCGGATCTCGACGAAGAGTGGAAGGCCGAGAAGGCGCAGGTCCAGGGCAGCCAGCACATCAAGGAAGAGATCGAGAAGCTGCGCCAGCAGATGGCCGAGCTGCAGAGGAAAGGGCAGTACGACAAGCTCGCCGAGCTGCAGTATGGAAAGCTGCCTCAGCTCGAAGCCCAACTGAAGACAGCCGAGTCCAGCGAGAAGGCAAAGCCCAAGCTGCTGCGCACGCAGGTCGGCGCCGAGGAGATCGCCGAGGTCGTGTCGCGCGCGACCGGCATCCCGGTGTCGAAGATGATGCAGGGCGAGCGTGACAAGCTCATCAAGATGGAAGCGAAGCTGCACGAGCGCGTGGTCGGGCAGGACGAGGCGGTGCGCCTGGTGTCCGACGCGATCCGGCGCTCGCGCTCGGGGCTCGCCGATCCCCACCGGCCTTACGGGTCATTCCTTTTCCTCGGGCCGACGGGTGTCGGCAAGACCGAGCTCTGCAAGGCGCTCGCCGCGTTTCTGTTCGATTCCGAGGATCGCCTGATTCGCATCGACATGTCCGAGTATGGCGAGCGCCATTCGGTCGCGCGGCTGATCGGCGCGCCGCCGGGATACGTGGGCTACGAGGAGGGCGGGCAGCTCACCGAGCAGGTGCGGCGCAAGCCCTACTCGGTCATCCTGTTCGACGAGGTCGAGAAGGCGCACGCGGACGTGTTCAACGTGTTCCTGCAGATCCTGGACGAAGGCCGCCTCACGGACGGACAGGGCCGCACGGTGGACTTCAAGAACACGGTGCTCGTCATGACCTCCAACCTGGGCTCGCAGATGATCCAGAGCATGGCGGGGAGCGACTACCAGGTCGTGAAGCTGGCCGTGATGGGCGAGGTGAAGACACATTTCCGGCCGGAGTTCGTGAACCGGATCGACGAGATCGTGGTGTTCCACGCGCTCGGCGAGGAGCACATCAAGTCGATCGCGCGCATCCAGCTGAACGTGCTGAAGGCGCGTCTCGCGAAAATGGATTACGGCCTGGAGATCTCGGACGCGGCGCTTGCCGAGCTCGCCAAGGTCGGCTTCGACCCGGTGTACGGCGCGCGGCCGCTCAAGCGCGCGATCCAGTCCGAGATCGAGAACCCGCTCGCGAAGGCGGTCCTCGAGGGACGCTTCGCGCCCAAGGACACCATCGGCGTCGACTACCGCAGCGGCAAGATGGTCTTCGAGAAGAAGAAGACGGTCAAAGCCGCCGCGTAATTCCTACTGGCTGACTAGCCGCACCAGCATCTGATAGTCCGCGGTCGAACCGTGGCCGCCGGCGAAGCGCTCGGGCTGCAGTCCCGCGCGCTTCACGGTGTTGACGACCGAGGCGAGGCCGGGATTCGGCTTGGCAGGAAGCGGCGGCCCAGGCGTCCACACATCGGTGACATAGCCGATGCGGGCGTGCGGCACCCAGCCCATCAGCATGCCCTTGGCGTGCGGGTTGTCCATGACATAGACGATCACCTGGCGGCCCGTCGAGTCGGACATCACGTGGCTCTCGGGTACCTCGAGGATCGGGTTCATGTGGTATGAGCGCGCAGGCACGTCCGGGTTGCGAGTGGCCGGCGCCTCGAGCACGCGGCGGAAATGCGAGCCCGCGCCCTGACCCACGACCAGCGTCGGCATGCCCTCGGCCAGGATGCCGCGCAGGCCGCCGGCGTGGTCCATATGGTGGTGCGTGAGCGCGAGCCACCGGATCGGCTTGCCGGGGAAGCGCGCGCGCGTCTGGCCGACGAGCCACAGCGACTGCGCGTCGCTGACCGGCGCATCGAGCACGATCAAATGGTCGCTCATCTCGATCACCAGGCTGTTATGCGTGCCGCCCTGGACCTGGAGCACACCCGGCGCGATTTCCTGGAGCCTCAGGCCCTGTGAGCCCCGCGTGTCGTAGCTCACGTTGTCCGAGTCCATGTAGACGCCGATGAACTGACGGCGCATTACCCATTGGTAAGGCACGTTGCGCGTCGCCGGCTTGGCAGCGCCGTCACGGATCTCTGCGGGCACCTGTAAGCGCGCTGTGTCGACCGGCTGGTTGATCTGCAAGTCGGTGAAGTTAACCTCGGTGACCGTGCGTCCGTTGAGCTCGGCCCTGCGGCTCATCGGGATCTTGACCCCGCCGATGTCGCGCCAGTTCGAGAACACGAGGTCGTAGTTCACGTCGCCCCAGATGTTGTCGTAGTCGAGACTGCGCACGCGGGCAGGCAGGCCGGTAGCCGGGTCGAACGCGACCAGGAAGCCGTCGAACGAGACTGCGGGCTGGCCGGCGATATCCGCGGCCGGCTGCACCCGGTCCGGGAACCTTCGCATCGCCAGCACGAGCGCGGCGGAGCCGCCGCGCCGCAGCTCACGCTGCGTCGTGGCGAGGCGATGGCCCGACATCGAATGCGCGGGCGGGCTCATTTTCAGGCTCTGGGCGTTGCGCCCGTTGCTGTCCACGCCAAGCACGTAGCCAGCCTCCGGCGTCACGATCTCGCTGAAGGTGAACGTGCGCGGCGCCGGGTAGGCGAAGTTGCGAACCCAGTCGATTCGCGTCGAGCGCGCCGCCACATCGACGAAGCCTTCGAAGCTCGACTCGTTGGCGAAGCGCATGTCGCCGCCGGGAACCTCCGATTGCTCCGGCTCCCAGTACTTGGCGTTGCCCTTGAACGTGAAGGTCTTGATGCCCGCGAGCCGCTCGTAGCCGCCCATGGCTTCCACGGCGCGCTCGACGAGGCTTTGCTCTCGGGTTGTGGCGCAGGAAACGAGAAGAACGGCGCCGGCGAGCGCCGCGACAACCTGCTTCATGACGGGTCCTCCCAGGATGGATCGAAACCAGCCTAGGCGAACACGGGCTCGTTTTCAACTATTCCGGCTTCTTCGGTGCCTGGGTGCCGCCGGCGGCTGCGTTGGGAGGAGCCTTGGCTGTGTCGACCAGGCCGAATTCGCCGCGCCCGATGCGGCCATCGCGGTCGCGGTCGACGGCAATCCAGTTGGCTTGCCTTGCCTCGTCGCTGGCAAGCTCCGCAGAGCTCAAGTAGCCATCCCGGTTGCGGTCCAGGCGGTCGAATAGCGAACGCGCGGGCGCGCTTGCGCCGCTCGTCGCACTCGGCCCGGCGCCGGTCGGCGAGCCGCCTGGGCAGAGAAGGAGCGCCGCGGCAAGCGCCAGCCACTCGAATCCGGAAAGCCGCACCATGCGGGCCAGAATAGCCCGCCGGCCCGACGACTAGTTACGTCGCCGGGGTGAGCCGGTCAGCGCACGAGAGCGAGTGCCTGGTCGGTCGGAGAGCCGGCGCGGATGCGGCGCGATTGCTGTTGCAGCTCCTCCCACAGGCCCTCGGTGTCCTTGCGGAAGATGGTCTCGAGATCCGCGCCCTGCACCGTCCACAGGCCGCGTTCGATCTCGCTCTTGAGCTCACCCGGACGCCAGCCGACATAGCCCACGAAATAGCGCGCCTCGTTCGGCGTGGTCTCGATGACGTGGTCGATCGTGTTGGCGCGGAACGCGAGGTAAAGGCTCTTCATCAGCAGCACCGAGCCCGTGCCCGGCGCGTTGTCGGCCTTGACCAGCGCGACGAGCGCGCCGCGCGAGAAGGGCCCGCCGTAGTACACGGGGTCGGCGACCCTCTTGGACGGCTCGTGCTCGGGAAAGAGGCTGCCGAGCGAGCGCCGCGTCGGGCGGTTGAGGATCACCCCCACATGGCCGCCATTCGGCGCGGGCGCAGCGATCAGCACCGTCTGCCGGTACTCGAGGTCGCGAAACGCTGGATGCGCGACCAGGATCACCGCCTCATCCTGAACTTGGGCGACGGCGGAACTGCAGGCGGCGAGGATGCCTGTGACAAGCGCGACGATGCGAAGGGCAACGCTCATGGGGCCAGTATACTTTTCCTTTCAGCGCATCGCCACACGGCCACGGGCTTTTCTCACAAGCTCGTCCCACATCCCGCTCGTGTCGTCGCGGAAGAGCACGCCGGCGCTTATGGGCAGCACGAACCAGTCCCCGCGCGCAAGCTCGCTCTGAAGCTGTCCGGGCGCCCAGCCGGCGAATCCCGTGAAAAGGCGGTAGCCGCCGCTTGCTCGCGCCGCACGATCTCCGAACAAATTTTCAAGGTTCTGCGGGTGCATCGTGAGGTATATCCCGTTGGCCACGTGAAACGCCGCGGCGTCGGGTGCGCGCTCCGACCGAAACAGCGCCACCACCACCTCGCGCATCACGGGGCCGCCGAAAAACAGCGTCGCGCCCGTCTCTTCGTGCTTCGCCAGCGTGGGCCGGTTGAGGATCACGCCGACCGTGCTGCCGTCGGCAGCCTGGCTTGCCAGCACCACGGTCTGGCTGAAGTTCGCGTCGGTGAGACCAGGCTTCGCCACCAGCAGCACGCCGTTCGGCGGCTCGTGCTGAGTTTGCGCGCCTAGGGAGAACGATATCCCGAGGGCGACCCAGGCGAGCCACCGCGCCAGTCTCTGTTCAGTGCTCAGTCAAAGGCGATTATGCCGGCAAAGCCGGTTTTTGATTAAGCTCAAGCACGAACATCGAAAGGGGGACACCATGGCCGAGGAAGTCCGGGCCCCGCTGGCAGGGAACATCTGGAAGGTTCTGGTCGAGGCGGGGGCGAAGGTGGAGGAAGACGACGAGCTGGTGATCATCGAGGCGCTGAAGATGGAGAACGCGATCTACGCGCCGCGCGCCGGAACGGTGAAGGAAGTGTGCGTAAAGGCGGGCGACAAGGTGGCGGAGGACGATCTGCTGGTCGTGATCGAATGAAGCGGTCCCTAGGGTGAAAGGCACGAGGCGATGAATTTCGAGCTGAGCGAAGACCAACGGCTGATCCAGGAGACAGCGCGGCGCTTTGCCGCCGAGCAGATCGCGCCGACGCTCGAGGAAGAGGAGCGCAGGCACGAATTCCGTGCCGACCGCGTGGCGAAGATGGGCGAGCTCGGGTTTTTCTCCTGCGCGCTGCCCGAGAAGCTGGGCGGCAGCGGCATGGGCTTCATGGAGTCGGTGCTGATGGCCGAGCAGATCGCCAAGGTATCGGCGTCGTGGCGGTTGCCCTTCAACATGCAGAATCTCGGCCCGGCGCTTACGGTGGCGAAGTTCGGCACCGAGGCACAGAGGAAGAAATACGTCCCCGGCTGGGTTGCCGGCACGCAGCTCGGATTTTTCGCCATGACCGAGCCGAACACCGGATCCGACGTGGCGAGCATGAAGACTCATGCGCTCGACAAGGGCGACCACTGGGAAGTGCATGGCAGCAAGATGTGGATCTCGCAGGCGCAAGTCGGCGACGCCGGCCTGCTCTATGCCTACACCGACCGCGACCAGGGCAACAAGGGCATCACCGCCTTCATCATCGAGCCGAAGAAGATGAAGGGCTGCACGGCGCGGGCGATCGAGACCAAGCTCGGCCTGCATTGCGCGCCGACCGGCGAATTCGTGTTCGAGGGCATGAAAGTGCCGAAAGAAAACGTGCTTGGCAAGCCCGGCGAGGGGTTTCGCATGTGCATGTGGCAGCTCAACCAGACGCGCCTCGGCTGCGCCGCCGGCGCGCTCGGCGTCGCGGGCGGCGCGCTCGAGCTCGCGGTGAATTACGCCAACGAACGCAAGCAGTTCGGAAGACCCATCGTACAGCACCAGATGATCCAGGCGCAGATCGCCGACATGGTGGTCGAGCACCAGGCGGCGCAGGTGCTGGTCTACCGCGCGGCCTGGCTCAAGGACCAGGCCAAGCCGAGCCAGTACGAGACCTCGGTGGCGAAGCTCGCCGCCTCGGAGGCTGCGGTGCACGCGGCGAACGAGTGCATGAAGATCTTCGGCTCGTACGGCTATTCCACCGAATTTCCCGCCGAGCGCTTCTACCGCGACGCGAAGTCGCTGCAGATCGTCGAAGGCACCTCGAACATCCAGAAGATCATCATCTCCGGCATGGCGAGCGGCGCCACGCCAAACCGGGAGTAGGAACGATGCGACCGTACTTCGAGCGCATGCCGCAGTTCGGCAAGCCGCTCAAGGAAAACCGCCTCGCGCGCACGCAGGAGAGCCGCGCAAAGCTCGAAGCGGTGGAAGCCGAGATCGCCGCGGCGGCAAAGGCGCGGCGCGAGGTCGGGCTGCCTGCGGCCGAGATCAACAAGCGTGGCGCGCTAACCGTCTGGCAGCGCCTCGAGTACCTCGTCGACCCCGGAAGCTGGCATCCGCTGCACAGCCTCTACAACCCGTTGGATAACGAGGAGGGGACCACCAACGTGGTCGACGGCCTGGGCCGCATCGGCGGGCGCTGGGCGGTGATCATCGGCTTCGACAACAAGGTGCTCGCCGGCGCCTGGCTCCCCGGGCAGGCCGAGAACGTGCTGCGCGTGACGGACCTCGCAAACCGGCTCCATATTCCGCTCGTCTGGCTGGTGAACTGCAGCGGCGTGAAGCTTCCCGACCAGGAAAAGTTCTATGCCGACCGACGCGGCTCGGGCACCTGCTTCTTCCGTCATGCCGAGCTCGAACAGGCCGGAATCCCGGTGCTTGCCGGCATCTACGGCACCAATCCGGCGGGCGGCGGCTATCAGGGCATCAGCCCGACGATCCTGATCGCGCACAAGGATGCGAACATCGCGGTGGGCGGGGTTGGCATCGTCTCCGGCATGGCGCCGCGCGGCGGCTTCGACGTCGGCATGCTGGAAGAGCTGATCGCGAAGACGCGCGACTTCAGGGAGCGGCCGCCGGGGCGCGTCGAGACGCATTACGGCGAAACCGGATTCTTCGCCCGCGTCTACGACGAGGAGAAGGGCGTTCTCGACGGCATCAAGGAATACATGCGGGCGATCCCCGCCTACGAGCCGATGTTCTTTCGCGTCGCGGCGCCGGCCGAGCCGCGGCTCGCCGCCGCAGACCTGTACCACATCCTGCCGTTCAACCAGAAGGAGGTGTATTCATTCGACGACCTGCTCGCGCGCCTGGTCGACGCGAGCGAGCACATGGAGTACCGGCCGGGCTACGGCCCAGAGGTCTACACCGGCCTCGTCAAGGTGGACGGCATGCTGCTCGGCGCGATCGGCAACCGCCAGGGGCTGCTGCCCAAAGGCTACCCCGAATACGCAGCCTATCCCGGGATCGGCGGCAAGCTCTACCGGCAGGGTCTCATCAAGCTGAATGAGTTCGTCACCCATTGCGGGCGCGACCGCGTGCCGGTGGTCTGGTTCCAGGACACGAGCGGCATCGACGTCGGTGACCTCGCCGAAAAGGCGGAGCTTCTCGGCCTTGGCCAGTCGCTCATCTACTCCATCCAGCAGACCGAGGTGCCGATGATGCTCGTCGTGCTGCGCAAAGGCACGGCGGCGGCGCACTACATCATGGGCGGGCCGACGGCCAACCGCCACAACGCGTTCACCCTCGGCACCGCCGCGACCGAGATCTACGTCATGCACGGCGAGACCGCGGCAGTGGCCACATATGCGCGGCGCGCGGTCAAGGAGAAAGACTCTGACCGGCCGCTCGAGCCGATCGCGGAGAAAATGAACGAGATGGCGCGCAAGTACCACGACACCTCGCGGCCCGCGTACTGCGCGCGCCACGGCTTCGTCGACGAAGTGGTCGCGTTGCAGGCACTGCGCGGCTACCTGAAGGCCTTCGCCGGCTGCGTCTACCAGAACCCGCGCTCGATCTGCCCGCGGCACCTGATGATGCTGCCGCGGCTGATCAAGGGCTAGGCATCAGATCATCCCCAGGCCCTTCATCACCGAGAGCATCACGGCGGCGGCCATCACCGAGCCGATCTGCCCGCCGGTGTTCGCGCCGGCGGCGTGCATGAGGAGGTAGTTCCTCTTGTCGTAGCGCTGTCCCTGCTGCTGCACCACCCGCGCGGCCATCGGGTAGGCCGAGATGCCTGCGGCGCCGACGAGAGGGTTGACCTTGCCGCCGCTCATCCAGCACACGAGCTTGCCGAAGCACACGCCCGCCACGGTATCGAGGCAGATGGCGATGAACCCCAGGCCGAAAATCGCGAGGGTCTGCGGCGTCAGAAAAGCGCGGCCTTCCATGGTGCCGCCGATGGCGAGGCCGAGGAACAGCGTGACGACGTTGGCGATCTCGTTCTCCGAGGCCTTGGTTAGCCGAGCGACGACGCCGCATTCGCGCATGAAATTGCCCAGCATGATCGCGCCCATCAGCGGCAGCCCCTTGGGCGCGATCAGACCCGTGACGAGGGTCACGACGATGGGAAAGAGAAGCTTCGTCGCGGGAGAGACGCTCTTTTTCAGCGTGCCCATGCGCACTACGCGCTCCTTCTGCGTGGTGAGCGCCCGCATGATCGGCGGTTGGATGATCGGAACGAGCGCCATGTACGAATAGGCGGCAACGGATACCGCGCCGAGCAGATGCGGCGCGAATTGCGAGGTCACGTAGATCGCCGTGGGCCCGTCGCAGGCGCCGATGATCGCGATGCTCACCGCTTCCTTCTCGGTGAAGCCGAGCCCGAGCGCAAGGAGCAGCGTGAGAAAGATGCCGATCTGGCCCGCGGCGCCGAAGAGAAGGATTTTCGGGTTCTCGAGCAGCACGCCGAAGTCGATCATGGCGCCGATGCCGATGAAGATGAGCAGCGGGAAGAGCTCGTTCGCGATTCCCATGTCGTAGAGGATGCGCAGCAGGCCGCCCTCGTCCATCAGGTCGCTGAGCGGCACGTTGACCAGCAGGCAGCCGAAGCCGATCGGCACGAGAAGCAGCGGCTCCACCTGCTTCCTGACGCCGAGATAGAGCAACGCCGCGGCCACTGCCAGCATGACCAGGTTCGGCACGCCCTGCACCGAGAGGAGGTGCGTCGCGCCGCTTCCCAACCCGGAGAGACCCCCCAGGATGCTCTCCAGCATGCTATTTGGTCTTGCTTTCTTCCTCGGAAAGAGGAAACGCCTTCTTGAGGAGGCTCATCACCAGGCTGAGCAGCCACAGGGTCAAGAAAGTCCCGGCGATGCCGACGATCGTCACCGTGATGCCGAAGGTCCACTTGTCCATGGCGCTCAGCTGAAGCCCTGGATGCCGGTCTGCGCGCGCCCGAGGATCAGCGCGTGGATGTCGTGCGTGCCCTCGTAGGTGTTGACGACTTCGAGGTTGACGAGGTGGCGGATCACCCCGAATTCGTCGGAGATGCCGTTGCCGCCCAGCATGTCGCGCGCGAGCCGGGCGATGTCGAGCGCCTTGCCGCAGGAGTTGCGCTTGAGCATGGAGGTGATCTCGGGCGCGTCGGCGCCCTCGTCCTTCAAGCGCCCGAGGCGCAGGCAGCCCTGCAGGCCGAGCGCGATCTCGGTCTGCATGTCGGCGAGCTTCTTCTGGATCAGCTGGTTCGCCGCCAGCGGCCGGCCGAACTGCTTGCGCTCCATCACGTACGCGCGCGCGCGGTGCCAGCAGTCCTCGGCCGCGCCGAGCGCGCCCCAGGCGATGCCGTAGCGCGCCGAATTCAGGCAAGTGAACGGCCCCTTCAGCCCGCGAACTTCCGGCAGCGCGTTCTCTTCCGGGCAAAACACGCCGTCCATCACGATTTCCCCGGTGATCGATGCCTTCAGGCCGACCTTGCCGTGGATCGCCGGAGCCGCCAGGCCTTTGAAGCCCTTCTCAAGGATGAAGCCGCGAATGTGGCCTTCGTCGTCCTTCGCCCAGACCAGGAACACGTCGGCGATCGGCGCGTTCGAGATCCACATCTTGGCTCCGCTCAGGCGGTAGCCGCCGGCGACCTTCTTTGCCCGCGTCTGCATGGACCCCGGGTCCGAGCCGTGATCGGGCTCGGTGAGGCCGAAGCAGCCGATCCATTCGCCCTTCGCCAGCCGGGGCAGGAATTTCTCGCGCTGCCCCGCGGTGCCGAACTCGAAGATCGGCAGCATGACGAGCGAGGACTGCACGCTCATCATCGAGCGGTAGCCGGAGTCGATGCGCTCGACCTCGCGGGCGATCAGCCCATAGGAGACGTAGTTCAGCCCCGGGCCGCCGTATTGCTCGGGAATGGTCGGGCCGAGCAGGCCGATCTCGCCCATCTCGCGGAAGATGGCGGGGTCGGTCTTCTCGTGGCGAAAGGCGTCCAGGATGCGCGGCGCCAGCCGCTCCTCGCAATAGGCGCGCGCGGCCTCGCGCACCATGCGCTCTTCTTCGGTCAGCTGGCCGTTGAGTAACAGCGGATCGTCCCACGAGAACTTCGCTTTGAGGTCTTCTCTTTTCAATGCACGCGCTCCAAGATCACCGCGAGGCCTTGGCCGACGCCGATGCAGAGCGACACCGCGGCATAGCGGCCGCCGGATTGCTGGAGCTCGCGTGCGACCGTGAGTGCGAGGCGCGCGCCCGAGCAGCCGAGCGGATGGCCGATGGCGATCGCGCCGCCGTTCGGGTTCACGCGCGGGTCCTTGAGATCCACTTTCATCAGCTTCAGGCAGCCGAGCACCTGGCTCGCGAACGCCTCGTTGATCTCGATGATGTCCATGTCGCGCAATTCCAAATTAGCTCTTTGCAAGGCTTTGGGGATTGCATACGCCGGCCCCACGCCCATGATGCGCGGCTCGACTGCCGCACTGGCGGCGGAAAGAATGCGCGCCAATGGTTTCTTCCCGGTTTTGGAAACCCAAGCACGAGAGGCGATTATTAGCGCCGCGGCCCCGTCATTGACGCCGGAAGCATTGCCTGCGGTCACCACGCCACCCTCGAACAGCGGCTTGAGCTTCGCTAGGGCTTCCATCGTGGCGTCGCGCCGTGGATGCTCGTCGGTCGCGATCTTTTCCGGCGCAGCGTCCTTTCGCTTCGCCGGCAGAGCGATGGCGTGGATCTCGCCCGCGAAGAAGCCCTCCTTCTCCGCCTTGGCGTATTTCTGCTGCGAGGCGAGCGCGAATTCGTCGGCCTCGCCGCGGGAGATGCCGAAATCCTTGGCGACGTTGTCCCCGGTCTCGGGCATGGAATGGTTGCCGTACTGCTTGACCACCCTGGGGTTCGGAAAGCGCGCACCGATAGTGCTGTCGAACATCTTCACATCACGGCTGTAGGGCGAGTCCGACTTGCTGAACACGTAGGGGGCGCGGCTCATGCTCTCGACGCCGCCCGCGAGGTAAAGGTCGCCTTCGCCGCAGGTCACGGCACGCGCTGCGTCCACCACCGCCTGCAGGCCGCTCGCGCACAGGCGGTTCACCGTGACGCCGGGCGTGGTGGGCGGCAGTCCGGAGAGCAGCGCGGCGAAGCGCGCCACGTTGCGCGAGTCCTCGCCCGCCTGGTTGACGCAGCCGAGCACCACGTCGGCAATCTCGCCCGGGTTGATCTGGTTACGCGCTACCACCTCCCGCAGCACTTCGGCAGCGAGATCATCAGGGCGCACAGGCGCAAGCTTGCCGGCGTGCCGGCCGATGGGAGTGCGCAGTCCGTCGTAAATATAGGCGTCTAGCATGGGGTGGCTTTCTCTATTCTTCCTTCAATAAGGAGACCCCGAGCGCGGCGCGTCTGCGCAGCCACGGGCTGGGGCGGTAGCGCGGGTCCTGGTAGAAATCGTGCATCGCTTCGAGCACCGCGAGCACCCGTTTCGGCCCGAGCGCGTCGCCCATGGCGAGCGGACCGCGTGGATAGCCGAGCCCGAGCGTGACGGCGCGGTCGAGGTCTTCCGGGCTGGCGATGCGCATCTGCGCAATGTCGCAACCGACGTTCACGATATGCGCGACCACGCGCTGCGCGACGAAGCCGGGCGAGTCGTTGATCACCGACACCGGCACGCCGTCGGCAGCGAGAAGCCCGTGCGCCGCCTCCAGGATTTCTTTTCCTGTAATGCAGGTTCTCATCAAGGTGCGGCGCTTGGAGAAGCCGAACAGGGGATCTACCGCTACCGTGCGCCGTGGGTCGAGTCCGAACTCGAGCGCGCTCGTGGTCGCGTCGGTACCGAGCGGCGCCACGAAGCAGACCGCCTCGGGCGTCGGCTTCAATTCCGGCTTCGCCCCGAGCTCGAACAGCAATTCCTTCAGCTCCGGCACCGCCCAGACGGCGTGCGGCTTGATTTTCGGTGGGGAAGCTTCAGCAATCGCTTTTGGCCCTTCTTGTCCATACTCATACCATCCTCGCCCCGTCTTGCGTCCGAGCAATCCGGCAGCGACGCGCGGCTCGGCGAGGAAGGAGGGGCGGTACTTCGGCTCCTCGTAGTACTGCCGGTACATCGACTTCATCACGGAGTGCGCGACATCAAGGCCTACCAGATCCATGAGACCGAAAGGTCCGAGCCGGAATCCCGCAGCGTCGACGAGGATGCGATCAATCGTTGCGCAATCGGCGATGCCCTCGGACAGCACGCGCAGCGCCTCGGGCACGAATGCCCGCCCGGCGTGGTTGACGACGAATCCCGGTGTGTCCTTGCAGCGCACCGGCGTGTGGCCGAAGCGGCGGGCAAGCGCGGCGAGCGCGTCGGTTACCCACGGCTCGGTGAGGACTCCGTCGACCACCTCCACGATCTTCATTACCGGTACCGGGTTGAAAAAGTGGTAGCCGGCGACGCGGCCGGGCCGCTGGCACGCAGCTGCCATCGCGGTGACGGAGAGCGAGGAAGTGTTGGAGGCGAGAATGCAGTCGCTTCCCACTTGCTTTTCGAGGCTGGAGAAGAGCTGCTGCTTCGCGTTCAGGTCTTCGACGATGGCTTCCACCACGACGTGGCTGGGCCCGAACGCGTCCACCGAGTCGATGATTTCTATCCGGCCGACGGCGTTGTCCGCCACCCCGGCGCCGAGCCGCCCTTTCTCGACGAGCTTGCCGAGCGCCTGGGCGATCGAGTCTCTCGCCTTGCGCGCTGCGCCCGGCTGGGCGTCATAGAGCAGCGTCCGGGCGCCGCACTGGGCGAGAACCTGTGCAATGCCGCGGCCCATGGTGCCCGCACCGGCGACGCCGGCGACGAGATCGCTGCGGTTGGGATCTAGCAAGCCCTTATTCTAGCGGCCGGAGGTGGCGGCTATAATCGCCGCGAGGAGGAGCGAGCATGAGAAAGCTACTGGCCCTGGCGGGAAGCCTGCTGCTGGCGGCTGCTGCGCACGCGCAGCAGTTCCCGTCGAAACCCGTCACCCTGATTGTTCCGTGGCCGGCGGGTGGTAGCACCGACATCTACTTTCGGAAGCTCGGCGAGATAACTGCCCGGCACCTGGGTCAGCCGCTCGTTATCGAGAACCGGCCGGGCGGCAGCGGAATGAATGGGCCGGCGACCATGGCGAAGACCGCGCGGCCCGACGGCTACACCATCTCGCAGCTCGCCATCACGGCCTTCCGCGTGCCGCACATGCAGAAGGTCGACTGGGACCCGATCACGGATTTCACCTACATCGTCGGCCTTGCTGGGTACACCTTCGGCATCGTGGTGAAAGCCGACTCGCCGTTCAAGACCTTCCAGGATCTTCTTGCGTACGCGCGCGCGAACCCCGGCCGGCTTTCCTACGCCACGCCGGGAACCGGCACTTCGCTCCATCTCGCCATGGAGGAGATCGCGGCCAAGGCCGGCGTGCAGTTCCTCCACGTCCCGTTCAAGGGCTACGGCGACGGCGCGATCGCGCTGATGGGCGGGCACGTGATGGTGCAGGTCGATTCCACCGGCTGGGCGAAACAGGTGGACGCCGGGGCGCAGCGGCTGCTCGCGACGCTCGGCGACAAGCGCACGCGCTGGAATGCGCCCACGGTCAAGGAGCTCGGCGTCGATACCGTGTCGAACTCGCCGTTCGGCCTGGTGGGGCCCAAGGGCATGCCGCGCGAGGTGGTGAAGGTGCTGCACGATGCGTTCAAAAAGTCGCTGGACGATCCCGAGTACCTCAAGATGCTGGCGCAGCTGGATCAGCCTGCCTGGTACATGTCGAGCGAGGATTACGGCCGCTGGGCCGTCGACATGCTGAAGGCCGAGCGCGCCACCATCGAGCGCGTGGGATTGCTTCTCAAGTAGGGAGGCGCCATGAAGTATCGGAAGATTCTTCTTGCCTACAACGGATCGCAGGAAGGCAAGCGCGCTCTGCTCGAGTGCGCCGATCTCGCCGGCTTCCTCCAGGCAGAGACGCACCTGCTCGCGGTCGCGAGCATGCCGCCGAGCCTCTTCCTCACCGAGGGCTTCGTGCCCGAGGAGCTGCTCGAGGAGGAAAAGAAGCGCACGCAGGCGGTCCTCGACGAGGGCATCCGCACGCTGCGCGAGCGCGGCTTCAACGCCACCGGCCAGCTCGCCGTGGGCGAGCCGGTCGAGGAGATCTGCCGCCTTGCCAAGACGCTGGGCGTGGACCTCATTGTTATCGGCCACAACCAGAACACATCGTTTGCGGCGCGCTGGTGGAAAGGCTCTGTGGGAGCGTCGCTGCTCGACTACGCGCCCTGCAGCATCCTGATCGCGATGTCGAAGGGATGAGCCGAGCGGCGATTTAATACAATTCGGGCATGCTGAAAGGCAGGCTCGAAGATGACCGAATGCTCACCGGTCGGGGGCGCTACGTCTCCGACTGGAACCTCGCAGGCCAGGCGTACGCGTACTTTCTGCGTTCCGACCGCGCTCATGCCGAGATCGTTTCGATTCAAAAGGACGAAGCGCTAGGCGCGAAAGGCGTCATCGCCATCTTCACCGGCGATGACCTGGATCTCAAGTCGCTGCCGGCCGCGCTCCCGGCCAAGGGCCGCGGCGGCATGGAGCTCATCAATCCCGGAAGACCAGCGCTCGCCAAGGGGCGCGTGCGCTTTACCGGCGATGCCGTGGCGCTCATCGTCGCCGAGACCGCTGCGGCTGCGCAGGATGCGGCCGAGCTGGTCGCGGTCGGGTACCGCGACCTCCCCGCCGTCACCGACGCCACCGAGGCGCTCGCGTCCGGCGCGCCGCTCGTCCACGACTCGGTGCCCGGCAACATGGTCCTCGACTACGAGTCGGGAGACGAGGCAAAGACCAAGGAAGCCTTCGCCAAGGCAGCGCGGATCGTACGGCTCGACGTCGACATTTCGCGCGTGGTCGGCAATCCCATGGAACCGCGCGCCTGCCTTGCCGCGTTCGTTTCGGACCAGTACCACCTCTATACGTGCACGCAAGGCGCGCCGATCATGCGCAACCAACTCTCCGTGGTGCTCGGCGTGCCGCCCGAGAGGATCCGCGTGATCGCCGAGGAGGTGGGTGGTGGCTTCGGCGTGCGCTTCAACTTGTACCCGGAATACTGCGCCGCGCTTTGGGCGGCGCGCAAGCTCGACCGCCCGGTGAAATGGGACGGCACGCGCTCCGAAGTTTTTCTTTCCGACGAGCAGGCGCGCGACGTGCGCTCACACGGCGAGCTTGCGTTGGACTCGCAGGCGCGCATCATCGGCATGCGCTTCGACATGGTGGCCAACCTCGGCGCTTACCTTGCGCCCACCGGGCCATTCATCAACACCATCGGCATCGTGAACTGCCTGTCAGGGGTATACGATGTGCCCGCAGCCTACGCCCGCATCCGGCTCGCGCTTACCCACACCGCGCCGATGGCGGCGTACCGCGGCGCCGGGCGCCCGATCATGTCCTATGCGCTCGAGCGTCTGGTCGAGCACGCCGCGCACGAGCTCGGCCTGGACCCGGCGGCATTCCGCCGTCTGAGCTTCATACCGAAGGACAGGTTTCCCTACCGCATCGCCGCGGGCTTCGAATACGACTGCGGCGATTTCGCCGGCGCGATGGACAAGGCGCTCAAGGAAGCCGATTGGGTGGGTTTTCCTGAAAGGAAGAAGCAATCGGCCCGGCGGGGAAAGCTGCGCGGCCGCGGCATGTCGACTTACATCGAGGCGACGGGCGCCGGTTTTGCGCCTCAGGACCAGGTGGAAATGCGCTGGAGCGCGGACGGCGGCCTTACGCTCTACGCCCCGACGCACAACCACGGCCAGGGCCACGAGACCGTGTTCGCGCAGCTCGTCGCGCGCGAGCTCGGCATCCCGATGCAAGAGATCGGGCTACGCACCGCCGGCGCGGATTTCTATATCACCGGCAACGCCACCGGCGGTTCGCGCTCGCTCGCCGCGGTGGGCAGCGTGATCATGCTCGCCGCACGCGAGATGGTGAAGAAGGGCATGGACCTCGCCGCAGAAAAGCTCGAAGCGGCCGCAGCGGACATCGAGTTCGTGGCAGGCCGCTATCGAATCAAGGGCACCGATCGATCGGTGGGGATCGTCGATCTCGCCAAGGGCGGAAAACTTGATGTCGCCTACCAGAACAAGTTCGGGTCGTGCTTTCCGAACGGCTGCCACATCGCCGAGGTCGAGATCGAGCCGGAGACGGGAATCGCGGAGATCGTCTCCTACGTGGCCTGCGACGACGCGGGCAATATCGTGAACCCCCAGATCGTCGAGGGGCAGGTGCAGGGCGGGCTGGCGCAAGGCGCAGGGCAGGTGTTCAGCGAGCTCGCGGTCTACGATCGCGGTGGGCAGCTCCTTACCGGAAGCTTCATGGACTATGCGATGCCGCGCGCGGGGCTCGTGAGCGGCATCAAGCTCCTGGAGCATCCGGTGCCGACAAAGCTCAACCCGCTCGGCGCGAAGGGCGTGGGCGAAGCCGGCGTCACCGGCTCAATGCCCGCCCTCATGAACGCGGTGGTCGATGCGCTGCGTCAGGTCGGCGTGCGCCGCTTCGAAATGCCGGCGACGCCGGCGCGTGTATGGAAGGCGATCCGCCAGGCGGGGCGGTAGTGCGGCGCAGCGACGAGCGAATTCTCACCACGCACGTCGGCAGCTTGATCCGGCCGCAGGGCCTGCTGCCGTTTATCCGCGCAAAGCAAAGCGGCCAGCCCTACGACGAGCCGGCCTACCGCAGCTGCCTCGCGCGCTCGGTTGAAGAAGTTGTGCGCCAGCAGGCCGAGGCCGGCGTCGATGTGCCCAGTGATGGCGAGTTCGGCAAGTCGATCAGCTGGTCGCAATACGCGCTGGAGCGGCTGAGCGGCTTCGAGCGCCGCCCGCTCAAAGATGCCTCGAGCGTGGCGCGCGGAGCCGACCGCGCCCGCTTTGCCGAGTTCTATGACGAGCTCGACAGCGCGAGCGGGCCGCCGGCGACCGCGCTCGCCTCGGTCGGGCAAGCCGTGTGCGTGGGGCCGATCCGTTACACCGGCCAGGCCGAAGTGCAGCGCGACATCGCGAACTTCAAGGCGGCGCTCGAGCGCGCTGGCATCGTCGAGGGATTCCTGCCGGTCGCGGCACCGGCGAGCGTGATTCCCGACCGCAAGAACGAGTACTACGCGAGCGACGAGGAGATGCTCGAAGCGATCGCCCAGGCCATGCGCGACGAATACTGTGCGATCGTCGACGCCGGCCTCCTGCTCCAGCTGGACGACGCGCGCGCCGCGGTCACGTACGACCGCATGGTGCCGCCGGCCACGTTCGCCGACTATCGACGCTGGCTCGAGCGCCAGGTCGAGGCGATCAACCGTGCAACTGAAGGCATCCCGGCCGGTCGCATCCGCTACCACGTATGCTGGGGCAGCTGGCCGGGCCCGCACACTACGGATGTACCATTGAAGGACATCGTCGACCTCGTCCTGCGCGTGCGCGCCGGCGCCTACTTGATCGAGGCGGCCAACCCGCGCCACGAGCACGAATGGCGCGTGTGGGGAAAAGCCCGGCTTCCGGATGGGGCGGTACTCATTCCCGGAGTGATCAGCCACGCAACCAATGTCGTCGAGCACCCGGAGCTGGTCGGCGAGCGCATCGTGCGCTTCGCGCGGCTCGTCGGACGGGAGAACGTCATCGCCGGCACCGACTGCGGCTTCGCGCAGGGGCCGTTCCACCGCCGGGTGCACCCCTCGATCATGTGGGCAAAGCTCAAAGCGCTCGCCGAAGGCGCACACCTGGCGACACGCGAGCTCTGGAGCTAACGAGGAAGGTCGGGACTACGCTGCCCTGAGGTCGCGCCAGCGCTTGCCGTAGCCGCCCTCGATGGCGTGCAGGCGGGCGCGCAACGCGTGGAGCGCGGAGTGGATCCCGCTTCGGACGGTTTCGACGTCGCGCTCTTCGCCCTCGGAGTACAGATCCTTCGCGTACTGCACGAGACGGTCGATCAGGCGCTGCGCTTCGCTGTCGTCCATGAGGAGAAGCGCGGCCCAGCACAGGCGCCGGAACTCGAGCAGCGCGTCGTCGTCATTGTGTCCGCCGTGCGAGCTCGCCAGCACAGCCTCGATCCCGGCGAGCGCGCTGCGGATCTTCTCGAGGTGGCGTTGCTTCATCACGACGCACATGTTTCCACCGACCGAGTGCCTTGCACAGTCCTGTTCACAGCTTTTTGCCGCGCCGACTGTGACGAATTTCACGCTTGGCGCTTTCGCGCCTGTACGAGCGGCGCTTAAACGAGCGTCGCCGTCAGGCGACACGGCGGACGTCGCCCGGCTTTCCTATGTAGGGTTCCCGCCGGGCGTCCAGATAGTGCGCCCGGCTGTCCTCGAGGCGGTAGTCCTGCACGCGCCGCAGCTGGTCCGCACGCCGCTGCTTTTCAGCGCGGAGAACCGCGCTGCACCGGCGCACGCACAGCACCCCGAATGCCGTCACCGGAACCCCGCCAAGAGCGAACGGCATCCCCACATGCAGGCTCCCCAGCAGCGACGTGACCAGCTTGTGTGCCGGCAGCAGACTCTCCGGGTTCATGAGCCACGGCCACGGAAGTTGCGGGATAAAAGGGAGCACCGGCGCCGCTTTGCCCGCCGCGAGAAGCGAGTGGTCGGTAAAGACTAGCGTGAGTGGCAGCTTTACCCACGATCCTGTCTCGAACAGAACGGTGAACTGCCAGGCGATGAGCGCCATCAAGTAGAGCACTGGCAGCAGGCCGGCGAATGCCGTGCGCCGCGGGCTGCCGATGGCGCGGGCATTGGGCCGTAGGGCCTACTTGCGGGAGTGAGAGGCGAAGAAATCGCAAATGAGTGCCGTGGCGTCGATTCGACGTCCGTCGAAGAACTCGAAAGCGGCGTCACCGCCGCTCCAGGCGTGACCGAGGCCGGGGATGGTGACGAGCCGGGCGGCGAGCCG
Organism: Burkholderiales bacterium; assembly: GCA_035454685.1. Taxonomy (GTDB): domain Bacteria; phylum Pseudomonadota; class Gammaproteobacteria; order Burkholderiales; family SG8-39; genus SCGC-AG-212-J23. The sequence goes on from DATIGN010000063.1 coordinate 20,376, forward strand.
GCGGCCGGCATGGTAATCGGCTGCCAGGTAGTGCGACACGCGCGGCTGGAAAGGACGCACGTTCGCCGGAGGCAGGGAGGCGCCGGCAGGCAGCTCTTCCGGCGTCAAGCCGTTGAAGAGCAAGAACTGCCGCACGAGGCATACCGAGTTCACCGGCGCGACCTTGCGGTCGGCAGCGCCGTGAATCACGAGCGCGGGCAGCCGCGCTTTGTCACCGGCCTCGGCGCGCGCCTCGAGCGCCAGCGCGTCGGTTGCCGCGCGCGGTCCTTCGATCATCGCCCGTGCCGCATCATGCGCATCCGTGGCGGCGCCGCACGGAAGGCTGGAATGGATCGCCGCCGCCGCGAACAGCCGAGGTTCGCGCAGGGCTAGGGTCGCCGCCAGCGTTCCGCCCGACGACAAGCCGGCCACATAGGTGCGTCGCGGGTCCACGCGGAACTTGTCGATCACCTCGGCTGTCTGTGCGGCGACGATTGCCGCTTCGCCTTTGCCGTTGGCGGTGCGCCGGTCGAACCAATTCCAGCAGCGCTCGGAATTCGCCATTCGGCTCTGTCGCGGAAGCAGCACGATGAACCCGCGCTGGTCTGCGAAACGCGCAATGCGCGTGCCGGCCGCGAACGCCTCCGGGTCCTGGCGACACCCGTGGATCCAGACCACGAGCGCAGGATGTTCGAGGGCGTCGAAGTTGCGCGGCAGGTAGAGCAGGTATTCGCGCCATGGCGGAGCCGGCGCGACATTGATGAAGCCGTGGAGGCTCGATTTGCGGTTGAGCGAGAACCGGCCCGGCGCCGGCAACGCCGCTCGTCGCGCGAGACGACGCGCCAGCGCGGCGAATTTTTGCCTTAACCCTATCGCGGCTTGGTGGATCTCGCGCTCACGTCAATCTGCGTGATTCGATCGCCATTGACGTACACGCGCGCAAGCGTGCGACCGTACTTGTCTACGCCGCCGCGCTGAACGACGAGCTCGCCGGATCGAATGCGCCGTTGAAGGCGCTCGCGGGCTTGTTCGCCGCCGGGCTCGTCGAGCTGCGGGGCCTGGATGCCCTCGATCTTAACCCGCTCGCCGCCACAGCGCAGCGTAGTGCCGTCGAGCGCCGTGCACCACTCGCCGGCGAAAACGGCCGCTGTGCCAAGCAGGAACGCGACGCCGAAGCTGACCGAGCATGTCCGGGTGAACATTCGCACATCCTGATGCCCTGGCGCGTCCCCGCAGAAGGGAATATTGCGTGCGCTCGCAAAAACGTCAGCGCGCGCCGGCAAAAACTCTCTTGAGCAGTACAGCGACCTGCGCTAATTGACCGCAACGTATCGGAAGACGCGGACGGAACCGATCGGGGGCTGAGAGACGTACGGTGAAACCGGGTAACCCATGCCGATGAACTCCGGCAGGCTGCCCTCGAGTACTTCAAACACAAGACCATCGGCGGGTCCGCCGATGAATCGAACCACTACCGTCGGGTTGAGTGGCTCTCCCGCGCTCATGCGACAAAGCTTCGTCCAACGCAAGCGCGGCCGCATGAGCCGGTTGCCCTGACTTCGCATGAGACCATGCTACTAACCGCGAGCTCGCTCCTATGCGCTCAGGCGCTGTTCGCCCTGCCGCCTTTCTTCCAGCGCAGAGTGAAGCGCGACGAATTCCTGCGTGAGCTTGTGCTTCGGGGCGAGATAGCAGAGGGGCTTCGCACATTCATGCGATTCGCGCACCTTCACCGATGACGAAAGATACGGCTCGAGGATTGGCAGGCCCTCGGCGAGCAGTTCCTGCACCATCTTGTGCGGAAGGCGCGCACGCTGCAAGAACTGATTGACCACGATGCCTTCGACGACGAGCCCCGCGTTATGATCGGCGCGAATTTCGGCGATGTCCTCGAGCAGCGTATAGAGCGCCCGGCGCGAGAAAATGTCGCAGTCGAAAGGAATGAGACAGCCATCGGTTGCGATCAACGCTGACCGGGTGAAGAAATTGAACGCCGGGGGCGTGTCGAGGTAGATGAAATCGTACTGCTTGTCGAGCTCGGCGAGCGCTTCACGCAGCTTGAAGATCTTGTAGCGCGATTCGAGCTTGTCCTGCTGCTGAGCGAGGAGCGGATGCGAGGGCAGGAGGTCGAGGCGCTCGAACGGCGTGCCGTGCACGAACTCGTCCGGCTTCTTCGGCCGCAGCGGGAAGCTCAGCACCTGCTCAAAGAAGCCCGCGAGCGTCGGCTCCAGTTCCCGGCCCGGCTTGCCGAGGAGGTAGTGCGTGGAGTTTCCCTGCGGATCGAGGTCGACGACAAGTACTCGGGCGCCGGCGTTGGCGCTCACTGCGGCGAGGTTACAGGCGATTGTGGACTTGCCGACACCACCCTTCTGATTGAACACCACCCGGCGCATGGCTCCTCCCCGTTCTCAGATGCATGGCTGCGACGCCGTGGCCATCATATTCCACAATATGCGCTTTGCCAACCCCAATGCGCCTACTAGATCTAGTAGGGGCCCCGGCGCCGCAGGCCTCTTAAGCGAGGAGCTGAATCCTGTTGCCGCCGCGTTTCTTGGCGGAGAACATCGCCCTGTCCGCGGATTCGACAAGCGCATCTGCACTTCCCGCATGATCGGGGAATAGCACGACCCCAATGCTCGCCGTCAGGCGAACCTGCGCAACCGGCGGCTTGATCGACGCGTGCACGGCGCTGAGGATTTTTTGCGCCACCGTTTCGGCATCCGTCGAGTCGTTCAGCGGCTCAACGAGAACCGTAAATTCGTCCCCGCCGAGGCGCGCGACGGTATCGGTCTGGCGCACGGCAACTCGCAGGGCGTCGGCAATCGACCGGAGCACTTCGTCGCCGACTTTGTGCCCGAAATTGTCATTGACCGCCTTGAAGTTATCCAGGTCGATGAACACGACGGCGATGCGCTTGTCGGCTCGCGTCGCGCGGGCAAGTGCCTGCCTGAGCCGGTCGTGAAACAGCCCCCGATTGGCAAGCCCGGTGAGCGAATCGAAATAGGCCTGTTGCGCCAGTAGCCCTTCGAAGCGCTTGCGGGCCATCGCGCAACGGATCGCACGGCTAAGCGCCGCCGGGTCATTATTGCCCTTGATGAGATAAGCCTGCGCGCCATGCTCGCAAACCCGGATCGCGAGCGAGTCATCGTCAAAGCCGGTGACCACAAGAATCGGTGTGCGGGGAACCGCCAACGCAAGGGTCTTGACGCTGGCCAGGCCGTTGGAATCGGGCAGATGCAGGTCGAGCAGAATGGCGTCGAGCGGCAATGTCTGCGCGAGCTCCAGCCCCTCGCCGAGCGTCCTCGCGGATGTGACCTCGAACTTGCGACACGGATCCTCGGATAGCGCCAGGCGGACAAGCCGGTCATCGCCGGGGTTATCTTCAACGAGGAGAACGCGTACGGTCTCCGCCGGGGCTGTTTCAGCCCAGCCTTGTTCTTGGATGCAGCCCGGCATGCTCCGTCCTCGCGCTTTGCGTTGTTGGTGGCCGCCATTACAGCGGCTGTCGGCACGAATTTGCCGGGAATAGCGCACAATGCTGAGGAGTCTTGATAAATGCGCTGAGATTTAACTATCGGGCGCGACGCCGGGCGAGCGGTTTGTCAGAATTCACTAAGGTGTTCTGCGCCCGAGGGGCACTCTGGGAGGCGAAATGCACGCAAGGCTGCTGCAAGGCGCGGTGAGCGCGTTCATCGGCATGCCCTTCGTAGTCAAGGTCGCAACTGCCGCGATGACGGGATGCATGGTCCTCGGCGTCGTCTGGCTGGTTTACGCGACCGGCGGGGTCCGCTTCGCCTATCTGCACCTCATGTACGTTCCAATCGTGCTGAGCGGGCTCGCCTTCGGCGTGCTCGGCGGCGCGCTGGCCGCGGTCGCCGGCGGCCTGCTCCTGGGCCCCTTCATGCCGCAGGACACGTCTCTCGGCCTGATGCAGGACACGCTTAACTGGCTCTACCGGCTCACCATCTTTTGCTTCATCGGTGCTCTGGTCGGTGCGGGCTCGCAGCTGCTGCGACGCCACCTCGGTCACCTGGAATGGCTCCACGAACACCACGAGGACACAGGCCTGCTGAATCTCGTGGGGATGGTCAAGGAGCTTGAGGGCGCGCTGCGCAAGGGCCGCAAGCTGGTTGTCTCGATTACCCAGCTCGATAATCTCCTCGAGATCCAGAATACCTTTGGCAGCGGCTTTGGCATGCGCGTGCTGGCCCAGGTCGTGGAGCGCGCGAGGCAGGTCGTGCCGCCAGGCTCGCTCGTCGCCCTGTTGCAGCCGGACCGTCTCGCGATTGTTGTGCAGGAAGAGTCGGCCATGCAGGTGACGCGCGAACGCATCGAGGCGGCGCTGAAGGATTCCTATCTTGTCGACGCGCTCCCTATCCATGTCAAGGCAAGCATCGGTGTCGCGCATTTCCCGGATCACGCGCGCACTGCCGAGGAGCTGCTGCAGAAGGCGAGCATCGCGATGCACTGGGCGGCGACGACAAAGTCCGGTATCTCGCTCTATGACAGCGCGGGCGACCGCACCAGCCGCGACAATCTGATCTTGCTCGGAACGCTACTTCAGGCAATCGAGCGGGGCGAACTGGAAGTCTGGCACCAAGCGAAGCTTGCTCTGGCCACCGGCGAGATTGCAGGCACTGAAGCGCTCTTGCGCTGGAACCATCCGCAGCGCGGCGTGGTGCCCCCGGGGCTTTTTATTCCGCAAGCCGAGGAGACCACGCTCATCAATCCGATTACCGAGGCCGTGATCTCGATGGCGTTCGCCGACGCGGGAAGCTGGCGCGCCGGCGGCCATCGCCTGCGGGTATCGGTCAACCTTTCCGTACGCAATCTGCGTGACCGCATGCTGCTTGACCTGCTCGAGCAAAGCGTGCGTCGTAACGAACTCGAGCCGGGTGACATCGAGCTGGAGATCACCGAGAGCGCCGTGATGGCCGACCCGGACTATTGCATCCACCTCATCTCGATGCTGCGCGAGCGCGGCTACGGCGTCGCGATCGACGATTTCGGAGTGGGGCATTCTTCCCTTTCTTATCTGCAGAAGCTTCGAATCTCCACCCTGAAAATCGATCAGGCGTTCGTCAAGACGCTGGCCGCGGACACGAGCAACCAGAAGATCGTGCGCTCGATCCTCCACCTCGCCAAGTCACTGGGGCTGGAGACAGTTGCCGAAGGGGTCGATGATCAGGAAGCGCTCGCTCTGCTGCGGGAGTGGGGCTGCGATTACGGCCAGGGCTACGGCATCCATCGTCCCGCTCCCGCGCAAGAGCTGACGCGCTTGCTGGAAGAACGGCGTCGCGCTAAGACCAAACCGCTTGCCGTCTAAGCGCGCACTGCCACGGACATATCACGCGTTCATGGCATAGGCCACAATGAAGATCAGGGCTGCCAGGGCCGCAGCCCTGGCTCCCCACGAGCGGATGATGACCCGCTCCTTCTTCGCCTCATCGGTGGCGAGTCCTTCAAACCATTCGGTGTCGTCTGCCATCGGTCGCCGGGTCCGGGGAAGGTGTTCGCGCCGAGGGATTGACGTTCCGGGGAGGGCAGTATGGCCCCAGGGCGAGATCACGCTTACCGCGTACGCAGAATAGGGATGCCGGCTCGCCCTTCGCATGAGAGCGTCGAACCATGCTGAAGCACATGTTCCTACTACGCGCGGCCAGTACAGGGGAACCAGCTAATCGGCATCGTTTGAAAGAAGTTGCCAAGCCGCAGCCGCGATCGCGAGCGGCTGGTAATCTTCATTTCGCCAGTCGCTCGACAGAAGGACAAGAAGGGACGGCTCGTTACCACATCATCCAGGGGGGATTGTGTCGATTTTCGCCACTCAGCCGATCCGGGTATTGCTCGTTGACGACCAC
>DATIGN010000064.1:0-5166 GCA_035454685.1 Burkholderiales bacterium
AGCGTTTCGACCGGCCGCAGGCGTCGCTTGTAAGCAATCAGTGACAGCAACGAACGTGCCTCCGACGGACTATTGCGCGCGGTTGTGAAGCTCCGCATTGCGCGCGTAGCCTGCGCGCATGAACCACGCCTACACGCTCTTCGGAATCCTGTGCGTCCTCCTTCTGCTCGGCCTCGCGGCGTGCGAGCGCGAAGGCCCGGCCGAGAAGGCCGGCCGCGCGGTCGACGAGGCCGCGAGAGACGTGCGCGACGCGGTGAAGGGCAAGTAATTGACAAAAGCGATCGGCGGAATAACGAAATTAAATTTGATCTATTGAGCGCGCCGCCGTAGGCTCGTCCTCCCTACAGGAGGACTCCATGAAAGCGCTCAAAGGCAGCAAGACCCACGACAATCTCAAGGCCGCGTTCGCGGGCGAATCGCAGGCGAACCGGCGTTACCTGTACTTCGCAGCTAAGGCCGACGTCGAGGGCCAAAACGACGTCTCGGCGCTCTTCCGCTCCACCGCCGAAGGCGAGACCGGACACGCGCACGGCCATCTCGAATACCTCGAGCAGGTGGGCGATCCTGCGACCAACCTGCCGATAGGCCGCACGCGCGAGAACCTGAAGGCCGCGGTCGCGGGCGAGACGCACGAGTACACCGACATGTACCCGGGCATGGCGAAGCAGGCGCGCGACGAAGGCTTCGGCGAGATCGCCGACTGGTTCGAGACCCTTGCGAAGGCCGAGCGCAGCCACGCCAACCGCTTCCAAAAAGCGCTGGATAGCCTCTCCGACTGACGATTCGTCGGTTGTTGTCTTAGATGCGCGAAGGATCGCTCGAGGCTCCAACCCGGCATCCGCTCGCCTGGAATAGTCCCGAGTTCTGGGACCTGGCGAAGGCCGAGAAGGAGCTAGAGCGCATCTTCGACATCTGCCACGGCTGCCGCCGTTGCGTCAGCCTGTGCACGGCGTTCCCCACGCTCTTCGGCCTCGTCGACGAATCGCCGACGATGGAGGTGGACGGCGTAAAGAAAGACGATTACTGGAAGGTCGTCGACCAGTGCTACCTCTGCGACCTGTGCTACATGACGAAGTGCCCCTACGTTCCACCCCACGAGTGGAACGTGGATTTCCCGCACGTGATGCTGCGCGCCAAGGCGATCAAGTTCAAGAAGGGCGTGAAGTTTCGCGACCGCCTTCTCTCCTCCACCGACGCGCTGGGCAAGCTCGCTGCGATACCGGTAGTGGCGCAGACCGTCAACGCCTTGAACCAGAACTCCCTTTCCAGGAGTGCAATGCAATCGGTCCTCGGCGTCCACAAGGATCGCGAGCTGCCGCCCTATGCGTCGAGCAAGTTAAGGACAAGCGCGGCCGGGTCGCCGACTTTTCCCGTGAAAGACGGAAGCAATGCGCCCGGCAAAGTAGCCATTTTTGCCACCTGCTACGCCAATTACAACGAGCCGGTCATGGGGCATGACCTGCTCGCGATCCTCCGGCACAACGAAATCCCGTACGTGATGGTCGAGAGTGAGGTCTGCTGCGGCATGCCGAAGTTAGAGCTTGGCGACCTTGGTGGAGTCGACTCCCTGAAGAAGAGGAACATGCCCGTGCTGGCGCGCTACGCCCGCGAGGGTTACGCGCTCGTCGCCCCGGTGCCGTCGTGCGCGCTGATGTTCAAGCAGGAGCTGCCGCTGATGTATCCGGACGACGCGGATACCCTCGCGGTGCGCGACGCGATGTTCGACCCGTTCGAGTACTTCGTGCTGCGCAAGAAAGACGGGCTTCTGAAAACAAATTTCGTCAACCGTCTGGGCAAAGTGTCCTATCACATCCCCTGTCATTCGCGCGTGCAGAACATGGGCCAGAAAACGCGCGAGATGCTCGAGTCGATCCCCGGCACCGAAGTCACCACGGTCGAGCGCTGCTCGGGTCACGATGGCACCTGGGGCGTGAAAACCGAGTACTTCGATAACTCGATGAAGATCGGCCGTCCGGTGTTCCGCCAGATGGCCGAGCCCGGTCCGCGCTACGTGAGCTCGGACTGCCCGATCGCAGCGCGGCATATCCTGCAAGGCATGGGGGACGCGGCGCAAGGCGTGGTGAAGGCGCACCCCCTGACCCTGCTACGCACCGCCTACGGCATCTAGCCTTTCTGCTGGTCGCGGGCTGCGCACCGCTTGCGCCGCTGCCCGCGGGCGAGGTCGGCTTCGGCGTCCTCGGCGACGCGCCCTATACCGAGTTCGAAGTCGAGCGTCTCGACCGGCTGATCGACGAGATGAACGCGCAGCCGCTGGAATTCGTAGTGCACGTGGGCGACATCGGCTCGAGCGCGCAGGCGTGCAGCGACGGCTGGCTCCTCGAGAGGAAAAAGCAGTTCGCCCGCATCCGTCACCGTTTCATCCTGCTTCCGGGCGACAACGAATGGAGCAACTGCAAGGACCCGCTCGCGCGCCTGCGCCGGTGGCGCGAGATTTTCTGCGCGAATCCGGCGGAATTCTGTGAGCACCAGCGCTGGGAAGCGGGCGGCTGGGTGTTCGTCGGGCTCAACGTTCCCGGCCACGACAATAACGTGCGGCACCCCGAGCACAAGCCCCGCATGCAAGCGGTGCTGTCCTCCCTAGAGGAGGCGGCCGCGGCTGCCAAGAAGCGATCGGGACTAGTGGTACTCATGCAAGCAAACCCCTTCCTCACCTTCCCGCGCGATGGCTTTGCCGAGCTCCGGAACGCCCTTGAACGGCTAGCGGAGACCTCCCCCGGCAAGATTGTCCTGATCCACGGCGACACCCACCTCTACCGTCAGGACGAGCCGCTCCCGGGGTTGCGGCGCATCGAGGTATGGGGCTCGCCCATTGTCAGCTGGATCCGCGGCTCGGCTTCGCCGGGGGTGCTGCGCGTCGACGACGTTCGCTGAGGCTGCGCGGCGAGCAGCTCGCAGATCTGCTCGAGCAGCGCCTACTTGACGACGCTGTCGATCACCACCGCGACGCCGCTCGCGTCGTTGGCGACCGGGGCGCTGGCGCCCTGGAGATCGCCGGGCTGCGCGGCCGGGCTGCCGCTGCGCGATACCCGCGCCACCACCACAACGCGCGGGTGAGCGGACAGGCTCATGCCGGGCGCCATCGCCATCGAATCGTCCAGCGAGAATGACACCGGAAGCTCGCGCACCTTGACCCGCTGCACTGCAAGCGGCATCGGCGGGCCTTCGACCGCGCGCGCGAAGATGAATACCGTATCGTCGGGGGCTGCCTGCGTTTTGATTTTTGCAGCCAGTGCGACAGTTCCTTTCAGCACCTGCCTTGCTTCCTTTGTTTCTTCTTTCATTCCGGCCAGCGCGCGAGCTTCCTGCACATTGGCGCGGATGGCGCGCGCATCCTCGGAGTCCGGCGGCACGAGCGGCAGCATCTTTTCCCACTGCGCCGCGGCGGTGGCGTAGTCCTTGCGCGCATACGCCGCCGTGCCGGCAAGCGCGAGCGCCTTGAGGTTCGTCGGGTCGAGCTCGAGCGCGCGCGCGATCAGCTTTTCGGGCTCGCCCTCCAGACGCTGGCCCCGTGCCATGGCGAGCACGTCGGCGAAGTCGGCGAGGAGCTGCGCATCGCGCGGATCGAGCGCCGCGGCCTTGCCGTAAGCCTCTGCCGATTCCGGAAAGCGCCCAAGCGCGCTGTAGGAGCGTCCCAGGAGCTTCCAGCCCTCCACGTCGCCGGGGCTGTCGCGCAGCCGCGTCGCAAGCCGCTCGACCATCGCGTCGAGCTGCTGCACGCTGATCGCGTGCGGATCGGACTGCGGCAGGAGTGCGCCCGGGTTGCCGACAACCAGATAGAGCGCCGCGGCGAACAGCGGCAGGCCTGCGCCAAGAGCCCAGGCGGCGCCGCGGCCGCGCACCGGAGCGCGGCGCTCAGGAGCGCCGGCGCCCGAGTCCTCGAGCGCGCGCGCTTCGAGCTCGCGCCGCGCGCGCTCGTAGTCGGCCTGGGCGAGCAGGCCGGCGCGCAGGTCGGCGTCCAGCTCGCGCAGCTGGTCGCGGTGGATCGAGATATTGGCGTCGCGGCGGGAAATCGCCTCGGTACGCGACGCCTTGAGGAGAGGTCTGATGAGAAGAAACACGACGACCGCGGCCAGCGCGGCGCCGAGGAGCCAGAAAAGCGTCATTCGAGGAGCTTTGCGGCGCGGGCGCGCTCGGCCTCGCTGAGCTCGGGCTCGCCCGCCGGGCGCTTGCGGATGCGGCGCAAAAGCAGCCAGGCCCCGAAGAGAAGGATCAGGAACGGTCCGGCCCACAGCGCGACGGTGCTCGCCTTGAGCGGCGGGCGGTAGAGCACGAAATCGCCGTAGCGCGCAACCATGAAGTCGACCACGTCTTGCTCGCTCTTTCCGGCCTTCAGCTGCTCGCGAATCTGGTTCCTCAGGTCGACCGCGAGCGGCGCGTTCGAGTCGGCAAGCGTCTGGTTCTGGCAAACGAGGCAGCGTAGCTCGACCGCGAGCGCGGTCACCCGCTTTTCAATCTCCTCGTCTTGCGCAAGAACCCCGAGGGGGGCAGCTAATGCAAGTAACAGTAGCAGTCTAGTCACGCGAGCGCAGCTCCTTCACCAGCGGCTCGAGCTTCTGGCGCGCGATCTCGGGCGTGAGGGGTCCGATGTGCTTGTAGCGGATAACACCCCGCTGGTCGATGACGTAGGTTTCGGGCACTCCATAGACGCCGTAGTCGATCGCGATCCTGCCAGCGGCGTCGTACACCGAGAGCCGATACGGATCGCCGTTGCGCTTGAGCCAGGGCAGCGCGTCCTCGCGCGCGTCCTTGTAGTTAAGCCCGATCACGGCGACGCTCTTCGAGAGCTCGCTGACGACCGGATGCTCGACGAGGCAAGGCGGGCACCACGACGCCCACACGTTCAGCACCCACACGCTCCCGAGCATGTCCTTCTGCGAAAAGCGCTTATCGGGCGTGTGCAGCAGCGGCAGCTCGAAATGCGGCGCGGGCTTGCCGATGAGGGGCGAGGGCACCTCGCGCGGGTTAAGCTTGAGCCCAACCCCCAGCAGCACCAGGAGCACTATGAACCCGAGCGGCAGCCAGAGCTTCTTCATGCCGGGACCTGTACGGCGGTTCTTCGTTTTTCGTAGAAACGATAACGACGGTCCGTGGCGGCGAGCACGCCGCCGAGCGCCATGATCAGGCAGCCGCCCCAGATCCAATCGA
>DATIGN010000065.1:0-15429 GCA_035454685.1 Burkholderiales bacterium
CGAGAAATGCAGGTGCGGTCCGGTCGCGCGGCCGCTCGCGCCTACCGTGCCGATGACACGCCCGGCTTCGACGATCTCGGGCGGTGAGACTTCGCTCGATTTCAGGTGAGCGTAGAGCGAAAGCAGCCCCTGACCGTGGTCTAGGACGATGGTGCGGCCGTTGAAGAAGTAGTCCCCGCTCTCGATGACGCGTCCCGCGCTCGCCGCGACGACCGGCGTGCCCACGGGCGCGGCGATGTCCAGCCCGCTGTGGCGGCTGCGCAGCTGGTCGTTGAAATAGCGCTGCAAGCCGAAGGCGGCTGCGCGCCGGCCGCGCGTCGGCTGAAGCATCGCGAGGCTAGCCGGCGGCGACTCGGTGAACGTGCGCAGGACGGCATCGAGATGCGCGCGCTCGCGCGTGTAGCGCGCGAGGTCCTCTGCGGAGAGGTCCACCTGGCCCGGCGGAACCTTGAGGTGCTGAGAGCCGTACGCCTTGGGTACGACCTCGATCTCCAAGCGCTCGTGCCTGCCGCCGGCGTGCTCGGCCTGCAGCCGCACTTTCGAGCCCGGCTTCAAGTCCAATGCGAGGCCGACGACTGCGATCCATTCGTCGCCTTCGCGCACCACGAGCACGCGTTGGCCCGCGAGGCGTACACGCGGCGCGGTCTCGGATGCGCCGAGCCGGATTCTCGCGACGCCGCCCGGGACGATCGACGCGCGCGGCAGCGTGCCCGTCCACGCGCGCGCCGCCCAAGCGCGCGCACCGAGCGCCGCGGCGAGGCATTGAAGGAGCCGGCGCCGGTTCAGCGTGCGACCTGCAGGCCGTTTGCCACGCCCTTGATGGTAATGACAACGATTTATCTTTCAAGCGGTGCGCAGGCGCAGCAGCCGCACGCCGGCCACGGTAACGAGCGGCAGGGCAAGGCCAATCAGCGTGGCCACGATCATCAAGACGCCAAGCTCGCTATAGTCGCCGCGCTTCACGACGAACAGCTCGTTGAGATACACCGTGCCGAGCTGGGAGGCGGCAAGCGCGAGGTTTGCGAAGGACGCCATGACCGCGAAGTAGGTGGCCTTGAGGTGCGCCGGCGCGGAATTGGCTATCCAGGCGAGCATCGGGATCATCGCGATCTGGCCGAGCGGCGACTCGAGCGCGGTGTTGATGAGCGCGATGAAACGGGCGTCGACCACGCCGCCGGTGAGCGCTGCGGTCCATTCGTGCAGCCCGTAGTACATGCCGATGATCGGGGCAGAAAGGATCGCGCCCGCGACCGAAAGCACCACCACAATGGTCGCGATCGAATGCTCCGCCATGAAGCGGCGCAGCACGAACATGCCGACGAGCGTGAGCGTATAGGTGACGAGCGAGAGTTGCGCAAGGAAGCCCTCGTTGAAGCGCAGCACATCGATCATCCACCAGGTCGAACCGTCGCCCGTGAGCGGCATGCTGCGATAGACGAAGAGGACGAGCGCGGTCGCGACCAGCACCTGGCGCGGCTCGGGCGAAAGCTCGCGCGCGAGGCGCCAAAGGAGGAAAAGGATGATGCCGAGCGAGCCCAGGAACACGAGTTCCTGCGCGTAAGCCAGGCCGCCGAAGCCGACCGCCAGCGTGATCGCCACGAAGGCGAGGCTCCCGCCGAGCACTGCCCAGTTCGGCCGCGTCTTCTCCACTGCCCCGCGCTCGTGCTTGAGGAAGCGATGCAGGACGACGCCAAGAACCGAAATCACCGGAATGACGAGCGCCGCGGTATAGACGTTGGCATAAAGCTCAGCCTTACGCTCTTTCGGCAGGTCCTCGGTTCCAACGAAGATGTAGATGTTCGCCGCGGCGACGAGCGCGAGCCCGCCGATCACCGCCACGCGCCCGAGCGTCTGCATCGTGGTGTGCATGCTCTTCAGGGTTTGCGCGTCGTAGGGCTTGCCAGTCTCGTCCGCGCGCGGCACCGCCTCGACCGTCATCGCGTCGGCGACCGCGTCCTGGATCATGTAGCCGGTCGGCGCTAGCAGCGCAGCAAGCACGTACCAGCGCACCGGGCTCATCATTGCGCGCATCGCCTCCGTGTGGCTGATGAGGCCGATCATGATCAGCAAGCTCGCCGCGATCATGGCAGCGCCCAGCCAGACGAGCACCGCCTTCCAGCGCCAGATCACGTCGACCACGTGGCCGACCGGCATCTTCAGCGCCCACGGGATGCCAGCCCAGAACGCGAGCGCCGCGAGGAACGCGGGCGAGACCTCGAGGTAGTCCTTGACGAAGAACGTGCCGACGATGCCGGTAAGGCCCGACACTCCGTACGCCGCATAGACCATCAGCGGCGGGAGATAAGAGAGACGGAAGAAGCTCAGCTCAGTCGGCGCGGATGTTGTTGTCCTTCACGACCTTGCCCCAGCGCTGCATCTCCGCAACGATCCATTTCTGCAGCTCTTCGGGCGAACTCACCACGAGCTCCATGCCAAGGTTCTCGGTGAGGGTCTTGCGCACATCCGGCAGGTTGAGCGCTTTCTTTAGCTCGGCGTGGAACTTGTCGAGGATCGGTTTCGGGGTGCCGGCGGGCGCGAGCACGCCCCACCACGCGTGCGCCGTCACGCCGGGAATCCCCTGCTCCACGAGGGTCGGCACGTCGGGCAGGCTGGCCGCGCGCTTTTCGCCCGTGGTGGCGAGGGCGCGCACCTTGCCGCTGCGCACGTGGGGTGTGAGGAGCGCGGCAGAGCCGACGCCTAGGTCAACCTGCCCGCCGAGCAGATCCTGGGTCATCGGGCCGCCGCCCTTGTACGGGATGTGGTTCACCTGGAAGCTGCCCACCTGCTGCGCGAGCGCGATCGTGAGATGCGCAAGTGTGCCGTTGCCGATCGAGCCCACGCTCACCGAGTTCGGCTTGGCCTTCGACGCCTTCACTACGTCGGCGAAGCTCTGGTACGGACGCGACGGGTGCGCAACGATCGCGTACGGCGCGGTGCCCACAAGCATGACCGGCGCGAAGTCCTTCAGCGTGTCGAACGGCACGTTCGCGACTAGCGAGGGGTTGACCGCGTGGTTGTCGAACACGAAAAGGAAGGTGTAGCCGTCGGGCGCCGCCTTCGCTGCGACGCCGGTGCCGACGAGGCCTCCCGCGCCGGCGCGGTTCTCGACCACAAAAGCCTGGCCAAGGGGCTCGGTGAGCCTGGCGCCCACCATGCGCGCGAGCGGATCGACCGTGCCGCCGGGCGGGTAGGGCACGATGAACTTGACCGGCTTGGTCGGCCAGGTTTGCGAGTGAGTGCTGAAGGAAACGAGCGCGAAGAGGATTAGAGACAAGACCCTAGAAGCCGACATTGCGTCCTCCTTTGAGCTTCAGCATCTCGCGCGCGTCGTTCGGCGTTGCGACCGCCAGGCCGAGTTCCTCCAGGAGGCGCTTCGCCTTGGCGACCTGCTCGGCGTTTGATTTCGCGAGCTGACCGCGGCCGAGCCACAGGCTGTCCTCCAGGCCCACCCTCACGTTGCCGCCCATGACCGCGGACATCGCCGCGATGAACATCTGGTTGCGGCCGGCGCCCAGCACCGACCAGTGGTATGCATCGCCGAACAGGCGGTCCGCGGTGCGCTTCATGTGCAGCACGTCCTCGGGGTGCGGGCCGATGCCACCGCGGATGCCGAACACCGATTGGATGAAGAGCGGCGGCTTGAGCAGGCGCCGGTCGAGGAAATGCGCCGCCGTGTAGAGATGGCCGATGTCGTAGCACTCGACTTCAAAACGCGTCTCGTTCTCGGCGCAGCTTTGCAGGATGTAGGCGATGTCCTTGAACGTGTTCTTGAAGATGCGCTCGTCGGAGCCGGCGAGATACGGCCGCTCCCACGGATGCTTGAGCTCCTTGTAGCGCGCGAGCATCTCGTAGAGGCCGAAGTTCATCGAGCCCATGTTGAGCGAGGCGACCTCGGGCTGCAGCTGCAGCGCGGGCTGCAGGCGTTCCTCGATCGTCATCGTGGCCGCGCCGCCGGTGGTGAGGTTGAGCACCACGTCGCTCGCCGCCTTGATCTTCGTGGCGAACTGGCGGAAGAGCTCCGGGTCCTGCGTCGGGCTGCCGTCCTTTGGGTCGCGCGCGTGCAGATGCACGATCGCCGCGCCCGCCTTGGCCGCCTCGATCGAAGCCTGCGCGATCTCCTCCGGCGTCACCGGCAGGTAGGGCGACATGCTCGGCGTGTGGATCGAGCCGGTGACGGCACAAGTAATGATGACCTTGCCCTGCGCTGCGGCCATGACCTCCTCCTGAACGATGGATTCTAATCAGGCTCGGTTGGGGTCTGACCCCGATTTTTTCCGATTTCTTTAGACCAGGTAGCGGGTCCCGGCGCAGACCGAGATCGCCTGGCCGGAGATGTGCTTCCCGGGCGCGGTGGCGAGGAACAGCGCGACGTTGGCGATGTCCTGGGGCGTTACGGTGGTTTTCATGCTCACGCCTTCGACCATCTTCGCCCGCACTTCCTCCTCCGCGGCGCCCAGCGCCTTCGCCTTGGCCGCGATCACACGGTCGATGCGCTCGCCCTCGACGATGCCGGGCTGGATGCAGTTGACGCGCACTTTGTCGCGGCCGGCTTCGGCGGCGAGGCTCTCGGTGAAGCCGACGATCGCCCACTTCGCCGCCGAATAGGGCGTGCGCATGGGAAAGGCGAGCCGGCCCGCCGCCGAGGACAGGTTGATGATGCTGCCGCCACCCGCCTCTTTGATGAGCGGCATGGCCTTGCGCGTGCAGTAGAACATGCCGTTGAGGTCTACCGCGATGCAGCGATCCCAGTCTTCGGGCCTGATGTCCTCCACCTTGGCGGTGGGTCCGGCGACGCCGGCGTTGTTGACCAGCACGTCGAGGCCGCGCAGCGACTTTTCCACATCCTTGAACAGCCGCTCGACGTCCTCGAGCTTCGCCACGTCCGCCACGGTCTGCGTGACCGTGGGGAGCTGCTTCTTCGTGCTCGCGAGCGCCCTTTCGTCGATGTCGCAAATGTGCACGCGCGCCCCGTGCTCCACGAAGGTGCGGGCGATGACGCGGCCGATCCCGGCCGCCCCCGCCGTCACCAGGACGCGCAGGCCTTTGGCGGAGAACTCCATGCGGCCGCATAATACACGCGGGGTCAGTGGGGAAAGCAGTGCCAGAACAAGAACGCAAGCGAAGCTTGGTCTCGATCGAGCAGGAAGAGCTGCGGGGCATCTCGCGCACCGTTGCCGAGATCCATTGGCTGCTCCTCATCCTCGTGCTGCTTTACCTCGTGTTCGGCGGGGAGCGGCCGGGTGCCGATGCCGAGTCGGAGGCCGCCGTGGCGGCGGGCCTTTTCTTCTACGCCGCGCTGGTGATGAGCTTCCGCTATGCGAACTTCTACAAGCGCGAGACGCGCTGGAAGATCGCGCTCGAGGCGCTCGGCATGATCAGCTTCATCACCTGGGTTCTCTGGTACACCGATCGGCTGGAGAGCCCGCTCGTCAACCTGTATCTCCTGCCGGTGATCACCTCCGCGCTCACGCTCGGCAAGCTTGCCACGCTCGCCAACGTCGGGCTGATCGGCGCCTGCTACATCCTGCTCGGTAGCGAGTCGTTCGCCGAGATGATATGGCTGCGCTTCATCGCGGGGTTCGCCGCCCAGCTCGCGCCCGTGCTGCTCGTCGCCTACATCACCACCATGTTCTCGGCCGACATCCGCTACGGCCTGCAGCACGCCAAGCTTCTGTCGCAGACCGACGACCTCACCGGGCTTTACAACACGCGCGGCTTCGCCATCGCCGCCAACCGCCTCTTCGGCCAGGCGACGCGCTACGGCCGGCCGGCGAGCCTGCTGATGGTCGACTCAGACAATCTAAAGCACGTGAACGACGCCCACGGCCACGAGGCCGGCAACCGGCTGCTGCGGGAGCTGGCGAACGCGGTGCAGGCGGAGCTGCGCGCCACCGACGTGCCGGCGCGCTACGGCGGCGACGAGTTCATCGTGCTGCTGCCCGAGACTTCGTCGAAAGGGGCAACGGATGTCGCCGAGCGCATCCGCAACGCCATCGCCTCGCGGCCGCTCGCCATCGACGGCCATCACGTCACGGCGACGGTGAGCATCGGTGTCGCCTGCTATCCCGAGGACGGCCGCACGCTGGATGCGCTTGCCGCGCGCGCCGACCGGGCGCTCTACCAGGCGAAGCAGGAGGGCCGAAACCGGGTGGCGCGTTACGCCGCGGCTGCGCAGGCGAGCCTCGCCGCGCCGGTTACGCTAGCCTGATCTTGAAGGCGGTCTCGGTGCGCCGCGCCGGGTCGAACTGCGAGCGCTCGGTGTGGTTCACGTGCTTGCCGTATACATGGAGCGAGAGCGTGACGCGCTCCGACTCGTTGTGCACACTGTGGATCGCGCCGGCCGGCATCGCGACCACGTCACCCCGGTCGGCGAGCTTCTCGCCGATCTTGCGAAGCTCTGCATAGCCGGGACGCGTGCGATCGTCGGCGCGCTCCCAGAAGACGTTCTTCTCCGCGCCGTCCACACCCACGATGACCGCCCAGGTGCCGTGGTCGTGAGCCGGCGTGCCGCGGGAAGGCAGCCAGCTCACCGCAAACACGGCGAGAGTATGGTCCGGCTCCTCGTGCAGCACGTGTACGCCGAAGCCTTGTTCGGGATCCGCCTCGTAGTATTTGCGCTGCACCCAGCCTTCGGCCAGGGCGAACCTCGGCGCTAACCGGCGCACGCGCGACAGCATGTCACGCTCGTCCTTGCATTCGCTTCGTGTGCGCCGCAGTTCTTCAACGAATCGGTCTAATGTGAGCTGCTCGGTTGCGATGGCGGCTTTCATAGCTCGAGCTCCCAGTACTCCCCGAGCAGTCTAACTCCGAACTCCTGGTGCGGCTGCCGCTTCACCCGCTTGAATCCGGTTCTGGCATATATTTCGCGCGCCGCGGCCAGGTTGGACTGCGTCCACAGTACAAGCTTGCGGTAGCCCTTGGCGCGCGCGAACGCGATGCATTCCTCGACCAGGCGCTTGCCGAGCCCGCGGCCACGGGCTTTCGGCTCCACGATCAGCAATCTGAGCTTCGCGACGGTCCGGGATTGCTGGACGACGAAAACCGAGCCGACCGGCTCGCCGTCCTTCTCGGCGATCCAGCAGCGTTCGCGTTCCCGATCGAAGTTCTTCACAAACTCCGAAGCAATTCCCGCAACCAGGGCCTCAAAGCGCTCGTCCCAGCCGTACTCCTCGAAATAGAGCCGCCCGTGCGCCTGCACCACCCATCCCATGTCGCCCGGACGATGGCCGCGGAGCGTTACCAGCTTTTCATCGATGGCATTGCTTTTGAGAGCGTTTTCCACTGTCTCGAGTGCCTGCACCAGCTTCGCCTGCTCGGGCGCGGCGAGCTTGCCGAGCATCCCGGCGACCTCCTCGCGCGAGCGCGCGTCGAGGCTCTGGTAGGCGCGACGGCCCTTGGCAGTGAGCGAGAGGTGCACGCGGCGCGCGTCCTCCTTTGATGCCTCGCCGTGCACCAGGCCCTGGCGGCGCAGCCCTTGCAGCAGGCGGCTCAGGTAGCCCAGGTCGAGGTCGAGATCCGCGCCGAGCTCGCTCGCGGTGCATTCGCCGCGCTGGCCGAGCTCGTAGAGCACGCGCGCCTGCGGCAGCGGGAACGGGCTGCCGAGGTAGCCCGGCTGCAGCACCCCGATGCGCCGGGTGTAGAAGCGGTTGAACCTGCGCACGGCGGAAATACTTGACTTTGGCAAGTAATGCATAATCGCAGCATGAACCTCTTCGACCTGAAGGGCAAGACCGCGCTCGTCAGCGGCGGCAACGGCGGCATCGGCCTGGGCATGGCGAAAGGACTTGCCGCCGCCGGCGCTCGGGTGGCCATCGCAGGCCGCGACAAATCGAAGAACAAGGAGGCCCTCGAGCGCTTTCCCGACGGCATCGCCGTCGAAGCCGACCTGAGGGACGAGAAGGCGTGCCGCGCGATGGTGGACGAAGCGGCGAAGCGGCTCGGGCGCCTCGATCTCCTGGTGAACAACGCCGGCACGAACATCCGCAAGCCGCCCGAGGAGTACAGCATCGAGGAGTGGAGGCTCGTGCTCGACACGAACCTCACTAGCGCCTTTGTCGCCGCGCAGGCCGCCTACCCGCACATGAAGCGCGCCGGCGGCGGCAAGATCGTGAACATCGGCTCGATGATGTCGATCTTCGGCGCCTCGTTCGTCGCGCCCTACGGGGCGAGCAAGGGCGGCATGGTGCAGCTCACGCGTGCGCTCGCCTGCGCCTGGGCGAAGGACAACATCCAGGTGAACGCGGTGCTGCCGGGCTGGATCGACACGGCGCTCACGCGCCGCGCGCGCGCCGACATCAAGGGCCTGCACGAGCGCGTGCTCGCGCGCACGCCGGCAGGCCGCTGGGGCCAGCCCGAGGACCTCTCAGGGATTGCCGTCTTCCTCTGCAGCCGGGCTTCCGACTTCGTCACCGGAACCGCCATCCCGGTGGATGGGGGTT
Source organism: Burkholderiales bacterium (assembly GCA_035454685.1). Classification (GTDB taxonomy): domain Bacteria; phylum Pseudomonadota; class Gammaproteobacteria; order Burkholderiales; family SG8-39; genus SCGC-AG-212-J23. The sequence goes on from DATIGN010000065.1 coordinate 8,439, forward strand.
ACTCCTCGCAGGGCTAGAGCCTCGGCCTGGATCAGGCGCTCGCTGAACTCGTTGAGGTTTCCGAGGATGCAGAGCCTCAGGATATAGGCGCCGGAGACGTTGCCCTTTGCCCATTTCCGATGGGCGGATTCGGAAAAGAGATCCGACGCGTATTGCGCGGCGCTTCGCATCAGCTCGGTGCATTCCGAATCGTCGGCGGCGCGGGCAGCGGCTCTCGACAGCTCTTGGAATGTGCGGAGTGCCGCGGCATCAACGCCGCCTCCCCTGCGATGCAGGATCAAATCGCGAAGTCGAGAGCAATGCCCGAGGGCATCGTGCGGCATGCGGCCTCAATTCTCCTCCCTACGCTTGCAGCACCGATCTTTCCACGCCGCGTGCCGCTTTTCTACAGGTGAACGGCGAATCTGGCGTCGAAGCGGAGCGACAAGCCGTAGTCAAAGCTCGACAGCGTTAGAACGCGGTCTCGATGAAGGTATAGATGTAGTTCGAGCCGCCGTCCACGCTGTTGAAGAGCCGCGAGGAGCCGAAGACACCCGAGCGGTGCGACACGCCGAGGCCGACGAACGTCTCGCGCAGCTCCCGCACGCCGAAGAGGTTACCCACGCTCAAGTCGATGGTCGGGTCGAGGTAGAGAAGCAGCTTGGAGGTGTCGCGGCCGCGCACCGCCTGGTCGCGCTGCTCCATGAAGGAAATGCGGCTCGCGTAGGAGATGCCGGCGCCGAATCCGATGCGCGGGCGCAGCCGGTCGTTGAACCACGGACCGAAGTTGTAGGTTGGCTTGAAGTAGCCGTTGACCTCCCAGAAGTCGTCCTGCAGGCCGCGCTCGAGGTGCTTCACGAAGCCGATGAAGCCGGCGATGTCGAGCGGCCAGCCGTTGAGGCGGCGCACCAGCACCTGGCCGAAGTCGAACTTGACGATGCTCGTATCGTCCTGCGTATTCGTGGTCGTGCACTGCAGGGGAAGAATCTCGATCAGGTCGCAGTCGCTCGACTGCCCGTAGCCGACCCGCACGATGAGCGGCCGGCGGTCGAGCTCGCTCGCCTGCTCGGGCGTGAAGCCGTACATCAGTCCGAGCATGAAATAAGGCTGCGTTCCGTCGTCGACCACCGGGCTGTCCGCGACGCCGCTCGACCAGCGCGTGACGCCCGCGCCGGCGAGGACCTGCCAACGCTCGGCCAGGCGGTAGGCGGCGAGCACGCCGAGCTCGACGTTCATCCCCGAGCCCGGCTGGTACGCCGGCCGCTCGGGCGTGGCCTCCTCGGGACGCACGCCGTAGTAGTAGTTGTTCAGGTCCGCGTCGCGCCAGGCAAGCGTGACGTACGGCCGCCAGCGAAGTCGCCCGGTCCACCATCGCTCGTAACGATAGCCGAGGCGAATCTCCGTCCCTTCGGACTCATCGCTCACGTTTTGCATGGCTTCGCCGTAAAGGAAGCCGGCGCCGAGCCGCAGCCGCAGCGCCACGCCGAGATCGTCGCCCGAAGAGCGCTTGCCCATGCCGGCCATGCTGTCGGGGACGTGGTCGCTGGCGAAGCCTTCGAGCCGCCGGCGCAAAAAGGCCTCATAGCGCACGCGCTCGGTCTCGAGCTTGAGACCGATGCGATCGGACTGCAGGTAGAAGTAGCGGCTGTCGTACCTGAACTGCGGCAGGAGGTCGGAGTCGTGGCTCGAGCCGCGGTACGGGGACGTGGGCGCGAACGTCCACGTGAAGCCGACACCGGCTTCGCCGGGCGCGAGCACGCCGTCCAGCGGGTCGCTGGTCGCAAAGACTGCCGAAGAAAGAAAGAAGACTAGTGCAGCCGAAAGTCCAGCAAGGGCCCTTTGGGCACGATTTGCGTCGGATTGATCTGCTTCATGCTGCGGTAATAGTGCGCCTTGATCTGCGCCAAATCCACGGTCTGCGCCACGTGTGGCAGCGCGTAGACACGACGCGTGTAGCGCCAAAGGTTCGGGTAGTCGATGAGGCGGCGCAGGTTGCACTTGAAGTGCGAGTAGTAGACCGCGTCGAAGCGCACCAGCGTGGTGAAAAGCCGCACATCGGCCTCGGTGAAAGAGCTGCCGCAGAGCCACTTTCGCCGTTTCATGCGCTTCTCCAGCCAGTCGAGCGTGCCGAACAGCTGCGTCACCGCTTCCTCGTACTTGTCCTGCGCGGTGGCGAACCCCGCGCGGTAGACCCCGTTGTTGACCGTACGGTAGATGCGTTCGTTGAGCCAATCGATTTCCCTTCTTAGTTTTTCTGGATAAAGATCGGCGAGCTTGCGGCGCGCGAACGCGTCGAACTCGCGGTTCAGCATGCGGATGATCTCGGACGATTCGTTGTTGACGATGCGCTGCTCTTCCTCGTCCCACAGCACGGGCACCGTCACCCGACCCGTGTAGTCCGGCTTCGCCCGGGAATAAAGCTGGTGCAGGTACTGTATTCCGCCGTCAGCGAACTCCCACCCGTTCTCGGCCATATACGGGGCTGCGTAGAATGCCGGGATCGCCTTCTCGAGCCCCTTCAGCGCGCGCACGATCAGCGTGCGGTGAGCCCAAGGGCAACTCTTCGCGACGTACAGGCGATAGCGGCCGGGCCTGATTTCTCCCCTCGGCTCGAGCACCCGGTCGCGGAACGCGCTTTCCGGCCTGACGAATGCTCCGCCGCTCGCCCTGGCGTCGCGCGGAATGTCGTTCCACACGCCCTCTACCAGCATGCCCATGGGCGCGAGTATAGTGCGCACGGCAAGAAGCCTTTTCTCGAGGAGGAGACGAATGCGCTTTTTCGCGAAGTGCCTGTTGCTTGCAGCCATCTCGTGCGCCGCGCTGGCGCAGGGCTGGAAGCCGACGAAGGACGTCGAGTTCGTCGTGCCCTTCGGGCTCGGCGGCGGTGCCGATCTGATGGCGCGCGTGATTCACAAGGTCATCGCGGACGAGAAGCTGGTCCCGGTGCCGATCGCGATCGTGAACAAGCCCGGAGGCGGCGGCGCCGCGGGTATCGGCTACGTGGCGGCGAGCCGCAAGGCGGACCCGCACACGCTGATCCTGATCAACGGCAGCACCCAGATCACGCCGATCCTCAACCCGCAGGCGAAGACGCTGACCGAGGTCACGCCGGTGATGAACATGATGCTCGACGACTTCCTGCTCTTCGTGCGCGCCGACGCGCCGTGGAAGAGCGCCGCCGACTTCGTGAAGGACGCAAAGTCGAAGCCGGCGAAAAGCGTCGCGTTCTCGACCGGCGGCACCACCGACGTGATGGCGGTCACGGTGCTCGCCAAGGCGACCGGAGTGGAATACAACACCGTCGGCTTCAACAGCGGCGGCGAGGCGCTCACGGCGCTCCTCGGCGGGCATGTGCAGGCCTCGATGGGCAATCCGCTCGAGTTCATGGGCCAGCTGCAGGGCGGCAAGGTCCGTGCGCTCGGCGTGGTACGCGACCAGCGCTTCCCGGCTTTGAAGGACGTGCCCACCTTCCAGGAGCAGGGTATCAAGACGCCCAACTTCCAGATGTGGCGCGGCATCGCCATCCCGAAGGAGGCACCGGATGCGGCACGCGTCTACTGGGAAGGAGTGATGACCAAGGTGAACAACTCCGCGGCGATGAAGAAGTACTACGCGGACAACGTTGCCCAGACGGCGTCGATCCCCGGCAAGCAGTTCAACGAGTTCCTGGCGCGCCAGGAGAAGCTGTACCGGGAGCTGCTCGGCAAGTAGATAGATGCGTCCTGGCGTCAACAAGGGCGAGCTCGTGCTCGCCCTTGTCTTTGCAGCGCTCGCAGCGCTGTGGATCGCCAAGGGCGCGACCATGCCGCTCTGGCAGGGGTTCGCGCCGGACTCGGGCTTCCTTCCGCTCCTCTACGGCGTGCTGCTTTTCGTTCTGGCAGGCGCCGTGCTCGTCCAGCTTGTTGCGGCAAAGGATGCACGGCCGGGTGAGGCAATCCGCAAGCCGCTCGTCATTCTGGGCGCGCTCGTCGCCACGGTCGGCGCCCTGCCCATCGCCGGGTTCGCGATCTCGGTGTTCGCGCTCCTGCTCTTTCTCTATGCAGCGGTAGAGCGGCTGCCGATGCTTCCCAGCGCGGTAGTGTCGGGAGCGACCACCGGAGTGCTGTATCTGATCTTCAAGACGTGGCTGGGAGTTCCATTGCCATGATCAGAATTCGGTTCGCCCCCCTGACAAGGGGGGAAGCGAGCGCCTTTCGCGAGCGGGGGGTTCGCTTTCCAAAGCCCGCAAACCCCCCGTTCGCCTTCGGCTCACGACCCCCTTGTCAGGGGGTCAGAGCGCGATGAACGAGCTCGCGCAACTCGCGAGCGGTTTCGCCGCCGCGCTCACCTTGAAGCATCTGACGATGTGCTTCCTCGGGGTGCTGATGGGGCAGATGGTCGGCGTGCTGCCGGGGATCGGGCCGTCGGCGGCGATCGCGCTGCTCCTGCCGCTCACCTTCGGTGCCGATCCCACATCGGCGATCATCCTCTTCGCCGGCATTTATTACGGCTCGCAGTACGGGGGCACGCTCACCTCGGTGCTGGTCAGCGTGCCGGGGGAGTCGAGCACCGTGATGACGAGCATCGACGGCTACCAGCTCGCGCTCCAGGGCCGCGCCGGGCCCGCGCTCGGCATCGCGGCGATCGGCTCTTTCATCGCCGGCACGCTTGGCACGGTCGGTCTGATTCTGCTCGCGCCCGCGCTCGCGACGGCAGCGCTCGCTTTTGGACCGCCCGAGTATTTTGCGCTGGTCGTGCTCGGCCTCACCGCGCTCGCTGCCGTGGGATCCTCGCTGCTAAAGGGCCTCGTCACCGGGGTCGCCGGGCTCCTTCTCGGCACGATCGGCATCGATCCCCAGAATGGCATCGCGCGCTTCGATTTCGGCCAGAGCTGGCTGCTCGACGGCGTCGAGTTCATCGTGCTCACCGTCGCGCTCTTCGGCGTCGGAGAAGTGGTGGCCAGCTCGGTGCTCGGCGTGACGCGGCCGGTCGCGGACGTGAAGAGCGCGCTGCCCACCCGCGCCGACTGGCGCCGCTGCCGGCTTCCGATCCTGCGCGGCACGGGTGTGGGCTTTGCGATCGGCGTGCTGCCCGCGGCCGGCGCAACCATTGCCTCCTTCATCGCCTACATCGTGGAGAAGAAGCTAGCGAAAGATCCGTCGCGCTTCGGCAAGGGTGCGATCGAGGGGGTCGCCGCGCCCGAAGCGGCGAACAACGCCGCGGCCGCGGGCGCCATGGTGCCGATGCTTTCGCTCGGCGTGCCGGGCTCGGGCACCACGGCGATCATTCTCGGCGCGCTCATCATGTTCGGCATCCGCCCCGGGCCGGAGCTCTTCGCCAAGAACGCCGACCTCGTATGGGCGGTGATCGCGAGCATGTACATCGGAAACGTGATCCTCCTCATCCTCAACCTGCCGCTCGCGGGCCTCTTTGCGCGGCTCCTCAAGGTGCCCTACCGCTGGCTCTATCCGCCCATCCTCGCGCTCTGCATCGCCGGGGTGTACTCGCAGGCGAACAGCGTCGAGGACTGCTGGCTGCTCGCAGGACTCGGCGCGCTGGGGTGGCTCATGAAGCGCTACGACTGGCCGGCGGCGCCGATGGTGCTCGGCCTCGTGCTCGGACCGCTGTTCGAGACCGCGCTGCGCCAGTCGCTCACGCTGTCGCACGGCAGCGGCGCCATCTTCCTCACGCGGCCGATTTCGGCAACGCTGCTCGCCTTGGCGTTTCTGGCAGTCACCGCGCCTTTGCTGTTCAAAAGGAAATCCGCTTTATGAAAGACAGGATCGGGGTCGACATCAATCAGAAGCTGGCGCTCGAGCCCGCGGTCGGGTGGGCGGTGGAGCACAAGGTACCTTATATCGATCTGTGCCTCGACCAAACCCCCGAGCTCCTGCAGAAGGACTCTCCCCGTCTAAGAAAAGCGAGGGCAAGGCTCGAAAAGGCGGAAATCCGGCTTGGGCTCCATACCCTCTCCGCGGTGAACATTGCGGAGACCTCGCCCTTCGTCGCCGAGGCGGCCGACGAGTACCTGGGGTCCTATATCGACGCCGCAAAGCGGCTCGGTGCCGGGTGGATCGTGGTGCACGGCGGCTACCATTTCGGCTCCGACAAGCGCGCACGCATGGACGCCGCCGTGGCCCGCATCGCGCGGGCGGCGAAGATGGCCGAAAAGAAGAAAGTGAAGCTCCTGCTCGAAAACCTGAACCCGGAGCCCGACCAGGCGGAGGTCCATTACCTCGCCAATGATCTCGAGGAATGCCGCTACTACTTCGAGCGGCTCGACTCGCCGGCGCTCGGCTGGAGCTTCACCGTAAACCACGCCCACATCCGCCCGAACCGCATCGAAGCGTTCATAGCCGGCCTCGACATGCGCCGCTGCGGCGAGGTGCGCCTCGCCGACTGCCGCGGCACGCACGAGGAGCACTTGCGCCCAGGCGAAGGCACCATCGACTTCCCCGCCATGTTCGCCGCCATCGAGGAGAGCGGATATCGCGGCCACTACATGCAGGCCTTCGGCACCTTGGACGACATGCTGGAAGGACGCGCGCTGCTCGCACAGTTGGCAAAGGAGGGTCCCAAGTGAAGCGCATCGGATGGCTGTTTGCCTTGATTGCTTGCTGCGGCTTCGCGGTTGAGCCCGACGAGATCCAGCGACGGAAGGTGCCTCCGCTGCCCTCGGCGCAGGGCGACGAGCGCGGCATGGCGAACCAGATCGGCCCGGCCACCTACCAGCGCTGCGCCTGGCACATGCAGCAGCCGGGCGCGAAGGCGTACGAGCTCTCGCACGTGCGCTCGAACACCATGCCCCTCTCCCCGTTCGCCGGGCCCTACGCCGTGAAGCCCAAGGCGACCGCCGGCATTCCGGGTACCGGCCACGCCTTCAATTCCGAGCAGTTCAACGAGGGCGCGGAGCCGGCCCAGCAGGGGACGCAGATCGACGCGCTCGGGCATTTCGCCGCCTTCAAGCAGCCGTGGGACGGGAAGTCCGAATTCCCCGCCGACCAGGCCGTCTACTACGGTGGGTTCACCCAGA
>DATIGN010000066.1:0-4935 GCA_035454685.1 Burkholderiales bacterium
GACCAGTGCGAGCAGATCTACAACGAGATCGCGGTCGCGCTGCTCGACTTCCTATTGGAGCGCCCGGGAGGCAAGGACGCGCTGCGGGGCCGGACCTTCGCCCGCAGCCTGCACTGAAAGAAACAGGCCGTTAGGGCTGTAGCGAAACGCAGGCGTCCTCGTACCGCCCAGAGCCCATTTCGGCCGGCTTGAAAATCTCGTGCTCGGCGATCCATTTGAAGGACTGTTCGAACACTTCACGCGTATAAGGCTCGAACACGATGCGCTCGCCCGGTCCCCAGCGCCGCGTGTCGATTTGTCCGCCGAAGCGGCGCGGGAATTCCTTGGCGTAGTGGTGGGTGTAGAGCTCGGGACGCAGGTCAATGTCGCGCTGCGCACGGCGCAGCGCGCGGAAATACTTGCGCACGTCCTCGGGGTCGGGGTCGCCGGTGATCATCGAGGCGATCATGAACGTGGTGTCGATGATCTTGCGGAAGCCGAGCTGCTCGGCGAAGTAGTAAGGACCGCTGAAGAGCGCGGCCGCCGGCACCTGGCGGTCGATCAGCTTCTCCATGCGGCCGAAGAGGATGCCGTCGGCGAACGAGAGCTTGATGTCCTCGCGCGGCAGGTACTGCTCGAGCGCCTGGAGCGTCGAGTAGTGGCTGCCCGACTGATGGCCCACCGAGATCGGCACGCCCTTCAGGTCCTTCGGCTCGCGGATCGGTGACTCCGGCGGGACGAATACCCCGCTCGGGGAGACCGAGTAGGCATCGGCGTACATCCTGCCGCGGCCCTGCGAGGCGGCGACGTTCACCGTCCAATGGCACGCGCAGCTCACGTTGGTCTGGCGCCCCTCCTCGAAGCTCGTCATCGCGCCGACCTTGTCGGGCGTGGCGTGGGTCTTGAAGACCTCGCGGAACTCGTAGTCGAGTCCCTCGGCACGGAAATATCCCTTCTCTTCGGCTACCCATTCGTGAAGCCGGAAGTGCGGGGTTATGAGAAACCTGGCCATGCAGAGCCTCCGGGGCCGTGAATAACGCCCACGAATACTAATGCGCTGGGGGCGCACTGGGTCATGTTGCTGTAGTCGGTTTCGCGATACGGCATTCAACGACAGGGAAAACACCTAAACCAGGCGGACCCCCCAAAGGACAGGGGCGGTGCAACGCACCAAGACTACCGTAGACGCCATGAAAACCTCGCGTCACTTACGCGAGCAGCTGGAGTCGCTCTTTGCGCGCTGCCCCGATCTGTGCGGGTTCGCGGTCCGCCAGGAGGCCCAGGAACTCTATGTGAGCGACATCGGGATTTCGCCGCGCCTTTCGGCGGAGCAGTACGGCGAGATCTACCAGGACATCGCCCAGACCCTTGGTGAGCTGCTCGAAGAGGAACCCCGAGCCGGCGAGTGGCTCCGCGGCCGTACCTTCGCCCGGACCATCCACTAGAAAAATCGGGCTCTGACCCCGATTTTCGGGGTCTCGGGGTTCGGATGTAGTTCTTTCAGGGATTCCCCTATAGGTCTTTTTGCTACAAGACCTTAGGCTGGAGCGCATGAAAACTCCGCAACAGTACGACAGCCTCTTTGGCCGGCTGGAGGCCGACGTCCACGCCCGCATCCGCTCGCTTTTCGCCCGTTGTCCGACGCTTCACGGCTTCGCTGTCCAGGATCGCGCCATGCTCCCCAAGGACATCGACCGCGACCGCATTCCCGATGCCGATCTCTTCGTGACCGACATCGGCCTGTACCCGAAGATCGAATCGCAGTGCGACGAGATTCACGACGAGATCACCCTCGCCATCACGGACCTCGTGCACGACCAGCCGCGTGCCTACGATTACCTGCGGGGCAAGACTTTCGCTCGGGTACTCCAGTAGCAATTTATTTGTAGCGATACACCACGATCTTGTCGGCACCCGACTCGGGGGTCCACACCTCGTTCTTGCGGCCGTGGATCTGGCGAACGTTCGGACGGGAGCTCGAGGACTTGAAGCTTTCGAATTTCTCCGTCGTTGGGTCGAAGCGCAGCATCACCTGCGCGCTCCACTCGGCGGCCCACACCTTGTCGGTTTCATCGACATAGACCGCGTAGACGTGCGGCTCGTCGCCGGGCGCCTGCCACTTCGACCACTTCCCGGTCTTCGGCTCGAAGCGGCTGAGATTTCCCGAGTTCCACTCCGCCACCCAGACGCTGCCCTTGGAGTCCGACCAGACCCGGCGCGCGCCCTGGCGCGGCGTGGGCGGTTCGATCACTGTTGTGGTTCCGTCAGCGTTTATCTTTCCGACAAAAGAGCCGGCAAGCGAGGCGTAGTAGACCGTACCGTCGGGCGTCGCGTGAATGCCGTAGGGACCGCGGCCTTTCGGCGCCTCGAACACTTTCATCTCGCCGGTCCCGGGATCGAGGCGTCCATAGATCCCGCTCTGCCCGGTAAACCAGTGCACGCCCTTGCCGTCGAAGATCGCGGTGTTCAGGTTGGCGTAGCCTGCGCCCTCGGGCAGCGGCCACACCTTGACTGCCCGAGTCTTCGGATCCACGCGCACGATCGCGTTCTGGCCGCCGTCAGTGAGCCACGGCGCGCCGTCCGCGCCCGCGATCACGCCGTGCGGCGACGAGCCGCGCCCGAGCGGTATGAACTCGATCTTGCCGCTCTTCGGATCGAGGATGCCGAGGTTGCCGCTGCCTTGCGCGGAGATCCAGACCGGGCCGTCGGGCTTCGCGTCGGCCCACACGTCGTGCACCCGGTGTCCCGGCGGCACCTTGTACTCTTGCACCGTCACCTGCGCGGACAGGTGCGTGGGAAGTATCCACAATACGGCCAAAAAAACTCTCATCACGTTTTCGCTGGTCATGACTTCGCGATCGCCTTTTTTGGATCGATAAACGGCATCGGCACCACGACCGCGCTGCGCGCGCCGTCCGGCGCCTGAACCTCCAAACGCGTGCCGGCCGCCGAATATTCCACCGGCACCATCGCGTAGCCGATGTTCTTCGCGAGCCGCGGCGAATGCACGCACGAGGTGACGAAGCCGCCGCTTGTGACCGGGTAGCGCGTCATGTTCATCTCCATCGGCGTGCCGCCGATCTCGACGCCGACCAGCCTTCTCGACACTCGCTGTGTGGAGATTTTCTTCAGCGCTTCCCTGCCGACGAAATCCGCCTTCTTGTCCAGGCTCACGAGCCGCTCGAGCCCGACCTCGTACGGATTGTTGTCGAGCGTCATGTCGATGCCGTAGTTGAGGATGCCGGCCTCGATGCGGCGTATGTCGGACGGACCGCTGGGCGCGATGTTGTAGCGCTTGCCGGTTTCCATCACGCGATTCCACAAGTCGACGCCGCGCGCCGGGTCGAGGAGGTAAAGCTCGTAGCCGAGCTCGCCGGTCCATCCGGTGCGCGTGACGATCACGGGAATGCCCTGCAGTTCAGTTCTTCTGAACTCGTAATACTTGAGGTTCGAAACCGCGTCTCCAAACATGTCCGTGACCAGCTGCCGGGACTTCGGGCCCTGGACCTGGAGGGGCGCGACGTCGAGCTCGCGCAGCTCGACCCGCATGCCGCTGCCGCGCGCGACGCCCTTGGCCCAAAGCAGCACGTCGCTGTCGGCGCACGCGAGCCAGAAGCGGTTCTCTTCCAAACGCAGCAGCACCGGGTCGTTGACAATACCGCCGGCTTCGTCGGTGAGAATGACATAGCGTCCTTCGCCGACCGCGCATTTGGATAAGTCGCGCGGCGTGAGCAGCTCGGCGAACCTGACGCCGTCGGGTCCGGCGATCTCCACGTTGCGCTCGACCGATACGTCCCAGAGCGTCACGTCGGCGAGCAGCCGCTGGTATTCCGCCTCGAAGCTGTCGTAGCGGATCGGCAGCAGCATGTGGTTGTACACGGTGTAGCCGCGGCAGCCGGCGCGCTGCGTCGCCTCGAAGTAGGGCGAGCGCTTGAGACGCGCTCCACGCTGGATCTGGGCGGGATCGAATATCATAGGCCTTCCATGGGAGTACACCAGAATTTCATCAATGGGGAATGGGCGCTGACGCGCGAGCAGGCGCCAAATATTAACCCGTCGAACATCGCCGACGTGGTCGGCGATTTCGCGCGCGCCGACGCCGCGCAGGCCCGGGCCGCGATCGCTGCCGCGCGCGCCGCTTTTCCGGCCTGGTCGCGCGGCCCGGTGCAGGCGCGCGCCGACATGCTGGACAAAATCGGCAACGAGATCCTGGCGCGAAAGGACGAGCTGGGCACGCTGCTTGCCCGCGAGGAGGGCAAGACCAGGCCCGAGGCGCTCGGCGAAGCGACGCGCGCGGGCTATCTCTTCAAGTTCTTCGCGGGCGAGGTGGTGCGCCAGGCGGGCGAAGTGCTGCCCTCGGTGCGACCCGGAATAAAGGTCGAGATCACGCGCGAGCCGGTCGGCGTGGTCGGGATCATCACGCCGTGGAATTTCCCGCTCGCGATCCCGGCCTGGAAGATCGCCCCGGCGCTGGCCTACGGCAACTGCGTGGTGTTCAAGCCGGCGGACCTCGTGCCGGGCTGCGCTTGGGCGCTTACCGAGATCATCGCAAAGGCGGGTGTGCCGGCGGGCGTGTTCAACCTGGTGATGGGCCGCGGCTCGGTGCTGGGCGAGCTGCTTTCCACCGATCCGGGCATCGACGCGGTGAGCTTCACCGGCTCGCAGGCGGTCGGCCAGCGCGTCGCGCAGAACTGCGCCGCGCGCCTCGCCAAGGTGCAGCTCGAGATGGGCGGCAAGAACCCGCAGGTGGTGCTCGACGACGCCGAGCTCGACACCGCGGTGAGCCTGTCCGTGCAAAGCGCGTTCTTCTCCACCGGCCAGCGCTGCACGGCCTCGAGCCGCCTGATCGTCACGGAAGGGATCCACGACAAATTCATCAGGGGAGTAATGGACAAGTTAAAAACCCTCAAAGTCGACGACGCGCTGAAAGAAGGCACCGACATCGGCCCGGTGGTG
>DATIGN010000067.1:0-12120 GCA_035454685.1 Burkholderiales bacterium
GCACGCCGATTTTCTCGAACTGCTTGGCGTACCAGTCGAGCCGCGCCTTGGCGTCGGGGCCGGTGCCGGTAGTGTCGAGATTGAGCAGCAGCGGCTCGCCGGTTTTCCTGTTGCGCCCGTGCGGGTAACCCGCCTCCGCCAGGAGCTTCTTCGCGGTTTCGACCGACTTCCGACGAGGCGCGCCGTCCTTCCAGTCGTACACGTAGGGATTGATGCCTTCCTCCCCCTCGCGATAGCCGAAGATGCCAGGCGGGATCGGACCCTGCGCGGCAATGCCGCGGCCGTTGCGGAAGATCGAGATCATCTCCTCCTGGTCGATCGCGATCGAGATCGCATGCCGCAGCTTTCGCGCGCGCTCGCCGTAGCCTCCCACCGTCGGGTCGAGCATGTTGAAGCCCAGGTAGAACACGGTGGTCGCGACCGAAGTCTGCAGGCGAATGCCGCGCGCCTGCATGTCCTCGGACAACGTGACATCTCCCTGTCCGCTGAATTGCACTGCCTGGTCGAAGGTGTCCGAAGCGATGCTGGACGCGTCGTAATAGCCCTGCAGGAACTTGTTCCAGTACGGGATCTGCTCCTTCTCGAGAGCGAAAACCACTTTGTCTACGAACGGCAGCGGCTTTCCCGCGTCCCCGAGGAGTCCCGCCTCGGCGTCGCCGGGCTCGCCCTCTGAGGGATAGACCTCGCCCTGGTAGTTGGGATTGCGCTCGAGCACCATCTGGCGGTTGGGGTTGTTCACCGTCAGCATATATGGGCCGGTGCCAACCGGAAACCAGTCGAGCGAGATATTCTTCTGCACCATCCCGGGCTGGGCGTAGAAGCGGTCGGACTCGGGCGGGACCGGTGCGAAGAACGGCATTGCGAGCCAGTAGACGAATTGCGGGTACTTTCCGCGCACGCGGACGCGGTAGGTATAGCGGTCCATTGCCTGCGCCCCGGCGAGATCGAAGCCCGTCAGATCGAGGAACCCGTCCTTCGCCATTGCCTTGTCCGCCCGGGCAAGCTCCGCGGCAAGCTCCTTCAGCCCGACGATGTACTCGCCCATCAGCTGCATGATCGGCGAGTGCAGGCGGGGGTGTGCGAGGCGCTTGATCTGGTGCACGTAGTCGGCGGCGACGAGCTCGCGCGTGCCGGTCGCCTTGAAATCGCCGATGGCGTGGATGCCGGAAAGGTCGCCGGCCTTGAGATCGTGATACACGTAGCGGCCTTGCGCGTCCCGCGCCAGCGCCGGATGGGGCTGGTAGAGAATGCCGGGGCGGATTCGGATCACATAGTCGCTATAGGCGACAAGCTTTGCATCGGCCGCGTCGGGAAGGCGCCGGTCATTTGCGTCGAAGAGCTGCGCGCGCGGCACTTCCGTGGCGGCAAACGGAACCAGCTCGTAGGGCCGCTTGAAGTAGTGGTACTGCAGGGGCGGCTGATAGATGTTTGCGATCAGCACGTACTCGTTCTCGCTGTAGGACTGCACGGGGTCGAGGTGCTTGGGGCGCTCCGAAAACGAAGTGTAGAGAATGTTGGCGCCGTCCTCGGCGGCCGGATAGGGGTTGTTCCACGGCGCCCCGCTGCATCCCGCCGCCAGAGCGGTCACGATCAACATCGCGCGCAGGAATATGGGGCGCATCCGAAGATATTACCAAAGGCGCGGCGGGTAACTACTCGCCGTTCGCGACCCACGCCTTATAATGGCCGGGCGACCCATCACCGGGAAGAACAATGGGCCTACTTCAAGATCGCAAGATCCTCGTCACCGGTCTGCTTTCCAACCGGTCCATCGCCTACGGCATTGCGAAAGCGCTGGCGCGCGAAGGGGCGAGCCTCGCCTTCACCTACCAGAATGACGAGCTGCGCGGGCGCGTCGAGGAGCTCGCGCAGCCGTTCGGGCGCGCGCCGGTGCTGCTCTGCGACGTCGCCAGGGACGAGGACATCGCCGCGCTCTTTTCGGATCTCGGGAAGCACTGGGACGGCCTGGACGGTATCGTGCACTCGATCGCCTACGCCCCGCGCGAGTCGCTGAAGGGCGATTTCCTCGACGGCCTGACGCGCGACGCCTTCCGCGTTGCCCATGACGTGAGCGCCTACAGCTTCGCCGCGCTGGCGAAGGCCGGACTGCCGCTGATGGAGGGACGCCGCAGCGCCCTGCTCACGCTCACCTATCTCGGCGCGGCGCGATCGGTGCCGAACTACAACGTGATGGGGCTGGCGAAGGCGAGCCTGGAGGCCGCCGTGCGCTACCTCGCGCAGGACCTCGGTCCGAAAGGCATCCGGGTCAACGGGATCTCGGCGGGTCCGATCAAGACGCTGGCGGCCGCCGGCATCAGCGGCTTCGGCAAGATACTCAAGTTCGTGGAGGACAATGCGCCGCTCAGGCGCAACGTGACAACGGACGATGTGGGCAACGCCGCGGCCTTCCTTATGAGCGATCTCGCCGGCGGCATTACCGGGGAGATCACCTACGTCGACTGCGGGTTCAACACCGTCGTGGGCGGCATGCGCGGAGATTCGTAACCCGCCGTCCTAGAACCCGGTGCGACGCCGGGGAGCGGGACTGCCGGGCTGAGAACCGGGAGCCGCCGGAAGCGGGGCGCTTTCGTCCTTCTGGTCCAGGATATCCCGGTTGATCGTCACGCCGGCCTTCTGCCTGAGATCCGCAAGGAGGGCCGACATCGCTTCTTGCGCAAGGACTCGGCGCAGCGCGTTCGCCAGCTCCTCCGTTTTTTCAGGCGGGAGGTCCGCCGCCTCCTGCACGCGGGTGACGCGCACCAGCGTGTAGCCGACCTGCAGGTTTTCCACGCCAGCATAGACGGGAAGCTTCGACACATCCAGGCGGAACGCCTGCCGCACCACCGGCTCGGGGATGTTCCTGAATTCCGAACGGACCGCGAGCTGCGGCTCGCTCCACGCGATCTGGACACTCTTTCCCTGGTTGAGCTCGGCGAGCAGACGCCGGCCATCCTCGACCGCCAGCCGGCCCGCCTCACGCAACGCGATTCTTTTTTCCAGCGCCACACGCACTTCGTCGAAGGGCCGGGTGCTCTCCCGCCTGTGCTCGGCGACGCGAGCCGCGACCAGCGTGCCCGGCGCCACCTCGATCGCCTCCGTATTGCGCTTGCCCTTGAGCACTTCGTCCGAGAAGACCGCGGCGAGCAGGCGCGGGTTGTTGAGCAGCGGCTCCGCAGCGCGGGAGCTCGTGATCCAGCCGCTCACCTGCGGCGCAGCCCCGATGAGCTCCGCTGCGGGCTTGAGGCTCTCCGATTGCTCGTAGGCCACGTTGTTGAAATTGTCTGCCAGCTCGGCGAATCGCTTCGCGGCGAGCTGCTTTCTGAGCTCCTGCTCGATCTGGGGCCGCACTTCTTCGAGGCTCTTCGACTGACCGGGTCGGACCGCCGTCAGCCGAATGATGTGGAAGCCCAACCGGGTCTCGACGGGCGCGGAAATCTCGCCCGGCTTGAGCTTGTAGAGCGCCGCCTCGAATTCCGGCACGTCCTTCATCGAGCCGGGATCGATATAACCGAGGTCACCGCCACTCGCGGCGGAACCAGGGTCCTCCGAGCGCGTTTTCGCCAGTTCGGCAAAGCCGCCCGGAGCCTTCTGCAGCTGCTTGTGAAGCTCCTCAGCCCGCGCCCGCGCCTTCTGCCGCGCTTCAGCGCCCGCGGCAGCGTCGGCGCTCACGAAGATATGGGCCGCCTGGCGCGATTCCCTGACCTCGAACTGGCGGCGGTTCGCATCGTAGTATTTCCTGACCTCGGCCGGGTCGACCCGCGCCTGCTGCTGGAGCGATTCGACGGACAGCGTCAGGTACTCGAGCCGCACCGCTTCCGGTATCCGGAACTCGGAGGGATTCGCGTCGTAATACTTCCTGGCAGCATCGGGATCAAGCTTGATCTGCCCCAGGAATTTCTCGGGAGCAAAGACGTGCTGGCTCAGCTCACGCTGTTGCCCGGAGAGCCGTGCCAGGCGCTCGATGACCGAGCGCGGGACGAACGTGCTGTCGGCATAGCCATCCGCGAATTGCTGCAGAAGCATGTCCTGGCGCAGCCGCGCCTCGAACATCACCGGCGTCATGTTCTCGGACCTGAGGTACTGCTCGTAGCGGTTCAGCGAGAACTTGCCGTTCTCGTCCTGGAACGGCTGCTGCCTGCTGATGATCTCCTTCAGCCTCTCGTCGTTGACCGTGACGCCCGCCCGCAGCGCGTTCTCGAGCAGCAGGCGCCTCTGGATCAGGCCGTCGAGGGTCCCGTAGCGCATCTCGGGGTTGTCCAGGAGCGCCGGATCGGCGCGGCCCTGCGTGAGTTGCCTCACCGAGTCCTGCCGCTCGCGCAGGGCCCGGTTGAATTCCTCCTGAGAGATGTTGTAATCGCCCACCCGCGCCACCGCCTGGCCCACCCCGCTGCCGCGAAAGTAGCTGTCGATGCCGAAGAACGCAAACGGCAGGAAGATCAGGAACAGAATAACCTGGATGAGCCTCTTGTTTTTCGCGACGAAGTCAAACATGTTCGCTATAAGGGGTGGCGGAGCGGACGGGACTCGAACCCGCGACCTCCGGCGTGACAGGCCGGCATTCTAACCAACTGAACTACCGCTCCTACGTAGTCTCCCGCGGGATGAACGGCATCGGTACGAATGACTCCCTGCTATCGTACCACTTACCCGGTCCGATCGATCCCGCGGACGTAAACCGGCGCCCTGAGGCGTCCGGCTTTACGACTTGGTGGGTGCTGAGAGTCTCGAACTCCCGACCTTCGCCTTGTAAGGGCGACGCTCTACCAGCTGAGCTAAGCACCCTTACGTCCAAAACGAATCGGGGCAGGCGCGCCATGCGCGCCTGCCCCAATCTGGCGTAGCTGGATTCTCGCGCGGGGGGTCAGTTTAGCGCATCTTTCAATGCCTTACCAGCGCTGAACTTGGGAACCTTCGCAGCCTTGATGCGGATTTCCTCCCCGGTACGCGGATTGCGGCCCGAGCGCGCCTCGCGCCGGCCCACGCGGAAGGTGCCGAAACCAACGAGCGTGACTGACTGCCCCCTCTTCAACGCACCCGTGATCGCATCGATCGCGCCATCCACCGCCTTCTCCGAAGCGGACTTGGAAATCCCCGCGGACCTCGACACGACTTCAACCAGCTCAGATTTATTCACTGTTGTCCCCTTTACTGATTGGTGAGAAACCATTCCCCTCGCGGCCGCGCCTTCATCCTCGAAGGCGGCTGCGACCTGTCTTTTCAGTTGGTATGCCGGCGAACGCCGATGAAAACGCGACGGCTTCTTTATAGCAAGCGCGCATCGCCGGTGTCAAGCAATTGAAAAAAATTTTTCGCGTCGGCGCGGACTAACGCGAATCGTCACGCAAAATCAATGCGCGAGTAAATGCGATTTCAAGAAGTCAATCGAGATGTACGGATTAAGTGATTGAGCAGTTGAGTGAATGGCTCGCGAAGATCGACTCGCTGCGAAAGCCCGCCAAAGAAAATGGAGAGTGGGAACGAGATGCAGATGCAAGCCGGCTACCGGCCGTACAAGAAAAAGGGCGGTGACGCCGCCCTTTTTTTGTGACAAAAATCACTTACGGGTCGCTGGCCGCGCCTCTAATGCTTGACGGCCGCCGGCGCCGGCGCCTCCGTGACCGGCGGCAGCGCCGGAGCGACGTCGTTGTCCGACAGCGCCTCGGTCTTGCGCTCGAGCGCCATGTCGAACACGCTGTCGATCCACTTCACCGGGTGAATGTCGAGCCGGTTCTTGATGTTATCGGGGATTTCTGCGAGGTCCTTCACGTTCTCCTCCGGAATCAGCACGGTCTTGATCCCGCCGCGGTGCGCCGCGAGCAGCTTCTCCTTGAGGCCGCCGATCTGCAGCACCTCGCCCCGCAGCGTGATCTCCCCGGTCATCGCCACGTCTGAGCGCACCGGAATTCCGGTCAGCGACGATACCATCGCGGTGCAGATGCCGATGCCGGCGCTCGGCCCGTCCTTGGGCGTTGCGCCTTCCGGCAGGTGGATGTGAATGTCGTTCTTCTGGTAGAAGTCCGACGGGATGCCGAGGCGCCGGGAGCGGCTCCGAACGACCGACAGCGCAGCCTGCACCGATTCCTGCATCACCTCGCCCAGCTTCCCGGTGGTGGTCATCTTGCCCTTGCCGGGCATGATCGCCGCCTCGATGGTGAGGAGCTCTCCCCCCACCTCGGTCCACGCCAGGCCCGACACCTGCCCGACCTGATTGCGCTTCTCGGCCATGCCGTAGGTATAGCGCCGCACGCTCAGGTACTTGTCAAGGCCGCGCGCGCTGACCGTGATCTTGCGCTCCTTGCCGTCGCGCACCAGGGTCTTCACCACCTTGCGGCAGATCTTGGAGAGCTCGCGCTCGAGCGCCCGCACCCCGGCCTCCCGAGTGTAAAAGCGGATGATGTCGCGCACCGCGCTCTCGGAGATGGCAAGCTCCTCAGTCTTCAGCCCATGGTTCTTCATGAGCTTGGGCAGCAGGTGCTTCAGCGCGATGTTGATCTTCTCTTCCTCGGTATATCCCGAGAGCCGGATCGTCTCCATGCGGTCGAGCAGCGCCGGCGGAATGTTGAGCGTGTTCGCAGTGCAGACGAACATCACGTCGGACAGGTCGTACTCGACCTCGACGTAGTGGTCCACGAAGGTGTGGTTCTGCTCGGGATCGAGCACCTCGAGCAGCGCGCTCGCCGGATCGCCCCGGAAGTCCATGCCCATCTTGTCCACCTCGTCGAGCAGGAACAGGGGGTTCCTCACGCCGACGCGGGTCATGTTCTGCAGAATCTTGCCGGGCATCGAGCCGATGTAAGTGCGCCGGTGGCCGCGGATCTCGGCCTCGTCCCGCACCCCGCCCAATGACATGCGCACGAACTTGCGGTTGGTCGCGCGCGCGATCGACTGGCCGAGCGAGGTCTTGCCCACGCCGGGGGCGCCGACCAGGCACAGGATCGGCGCCTTCAGCTTGTCCACGCGCTGCTGCACCGCGAGGTATTCGACGATGCGCTCCTTCACCTTCTCCAGGCCGTAGTGGTCCTCGTTCAGCACCTTCTCGGCCGCAGTAAGGTCCGTGTTGATCTTGCTCCGCTTCTTCCACGGCAGCGACACTATCGCGTCGATGTAGTTGCGCACGACGGTCGCCTCGGCCGACATCGGCGACATCAGCTTCAGCTTTTTCAGCTCCGCCTCGGCCTTCTTGCGCGCCTCCTTGGGCATGTGCGCGGACTTGATGCGCTTCTCGATCTCGTCGATGTCGGCGCCCTCGTCCATCTCGCCGAGCTCCTTCTGGATCGCCTTGACCTGCTCGTTGAGGTAGTACTCGCGCTGGCTCTTCTCCATCTGGCGCTTGACGCGCCCGCGAATGCGCTTCTCGACCTGGAGGATCTCGAGCTCGCCTTCGACCAGCTTCAGCAGGTGCTCGAGGCGCTCCTTGACGCCGAACATCTCGAGCACCTCCTGCTTCTGCTCGAGCTTCAGCGGCAGGTGCGCGGCGATGGTGTCGCCGAGCCGGCCGGCCTCGTCGATCCCGGCGATCGAGGTGAGGATCTCCGGCGGGATCTTCTTGTTCAACTTCACGTACTGGTCGAACTGCTGGATCATCGTGCGCCGCATCGCCTCGATCTCGTGGTCGGCGGCGGCTTCCGGCGCGACCGGCGTGACCGAGACGCCATAGTGCGTCTTGAGATCCACGATCTCGTGCAGGCGCGCGCGCTGGCTGCCCTCGACCAGCACCTTTACGGTGCCGTCCGGGAGTTTCAGCATCTGCAGGATGTTCGCGATGCTCCCGATCCGGTAGAGGTCTTCGGGCGACGGATCGTCCTTCGCGGCGGATTTCTGCGCGACCAGCACGATGCTCTTGCCCGCCTCCATCGCGGTCTCAAGCGCCTTGATCGACTTCGGCCGACCGACGAAGAGCGGGATGACCATGTGCGGAAACACCACCACGTCGCGCAGTGGCAGCAGCGGCATTTGCGTGAGGCTTTGCTCGTCAGGCATCGTGGGTCACCAGTTAGGGTTGGACTGTCTGAAGATGAGGGAAAATCCCCGGAAATTCAAGGGCGCGGCAGCACCATGATTCCAAACCGCTTTCCCGCCGCGCCGCGGGAAACCTGCCAGGGGGCGCCGCGAAAGCGGGCCATTCACGCTAGTGTGCCGACGCGGCGACCTTGGGCTGATCCGAGTAGATCAGCAGCGGCGTCGCGTCGCTCACGATCGTATTCTCGTCCACCACCACCTTAATCACGTTCTCCAGCGACGGCAAGTCGAACATGGTGTTCAACAGCGTGTGCTCGAGGATGGAGCGCAGCCCGCGCGCACCGGTCTTGCGATCGAGCGCGCGCCGCGCCACCGCCCGCAGCGCCCCTTCGCGCACTTCCAGCTCGACGCCTTCCATGCCGAACATCTTCTGGAACTGCTTGAGCAGCGCGTTCTTGGGCTGGGTGAGGATCTGGATCAGGGCGGTCTCGTCCAGCTCTTCCAGCGTCGCCACCACCGGCAGCCGGCCCACGAACTCGGGGATCAAGCCGTACTTGATGAGGTCCTCGGGCTGCACATCGCGCAGCACCTTGGTGATGTCCTTGCGGTTGTCGCGGGAACTCACTTCCGCACCGAAGCCGATGCCGCTCTTTTCCGAGCGCGCGCGAATGATCCGGTCGAGTCCGTCGAACGCGCCCCCGCAGACGAACAGGATGTTGGTGGTATCGACCTGGACGAACTCCTGGTTGGGATGCTTGCGCCCGCCCTGCGGCGGCACCGAGGCAATGGTGCCCTCGATCAGTTTCAGGAGCGCCTGCTGCACGCCCTCGCCCGAGACGTCGCGCGTGATCGAGGGATTGTCGGACTTGCGCGAGATCTTGTCGATCTCGTCAATGTAGACGATTCCGCGCTGCGCCTTCTCGACGTCGTAATCGCACTTCTGCAGCAGCTTCTGGATGATGTTCTCGACGTCCTCGCCGACGTAGCCCGCCTCGGTTAGCGTGGTCGCGTCCGCCATGACGAAGGGGACATTCAGCAGCCGCGCGAGCGTCTGCGCGAGCAGCGTCTTGCCCGAGCCCGTCGGGCCGACCAGCAGGATGTTCGATTTCGCCAGCTCGACGTCGTCGTTCTTGGCGAGCGTTTTCAGCCGCTTGTAGTGGTTGTAGACGGCGACCGACAGGATTTTCTTTGCGACGTCCTGGCCGATCACGTACTGATCGAGGATCGCGCGGATCTCCTTCGGCACCGGCAGGTCGGACTTCGCGCCCTTCGTCCCGTGCTCGCCCTGGGTCTCCTCGCGAATGATGTCGTTGCAGAGCTCGATGCACTCGTCGCAGATGAACACCGACGGCCCCGCGATGAGCTTGCGCACTTCGTGCTGGCTCTTCCCGCAGAACGAGCAGTAAAGCAGCTTTTCCCCGCCGGCCTTTTCAGTCATGGATCATCCCCGAGATTGCGCCATCATTTTACGCTTTCGGCTCTGCTCACGAGGACCTTGTCGACGATCCCGTAGCCCTGCGCCTGCTCGGCGCTGAGGAAATTATCGCGGTCGGTATCGCGCTCCACGGTCTTCAGGTCCTGCCCGGTGTGCCGCGCGAAGATCTCGTTCAGCTTCGCCTTGCGATTGAGAATCTCGCGGGCGTGGATCTCCACGTCGGACGCCTGGCCCTGGAAGCCGCCCATCGGCTGGTGAATCATCACGCGCGAGTTCGGCAGGCAGAAACGCTTGCCCTTGGCGCCGGCTGCGAGCAGCAGCGCCCCCATGCTCGCCGCCTGCCCGATGCAGAGCGTCGAGACCGCGGGCTTGACGAACTGCATGGTGTCGTAGATCGCCAGCCCGTCGGACACCGACCCCCCCGGAGAGTTGATATAGAACGAGATGTCCTTGTCCGGATTTTCCGACTCGAGGAACAGCAGCTGCGCCACGATCAGGTTGGCGGTCGTCTCGGTCACCGGCCCCACCAGGAACACGACGCGCTCCTTCAACAGGCGCGAATAGATGTCGTAGGCGCGCTCGCCGCGTCCGCTCTGCTCGATCACCATCGGGATCAGTCCGAGACCCCTCGGTTCGCTGTAGCTCGCCATCACTGTTTCCCCATCAATTCGTCAAAATCGACCTTCTGGTCCGTCACCCTGGCTACACCGAGCGCCCATGCCACGACGTTTTCCTCCACGGCCGCGGATTCAAGATCGCGCAGCCGCTCCGGTGCGGCGTAAAACCATTTCACGACTTCCTCCGGGCGCTCGTAGCTCTCGGCCTGCTCCTCCACGAGCTTGCGTACCTGCTCGGGCTTCGGGTGAAGGTTGTGCAGCTTCACCAGCTCGCCGAGGATCAGCCCCAGCGTCACGCGGCGCGCGGCCTGCTGCTCGAAGAAATCGCCCGGCAAAGGCGTATCCTGGGTCACCTTGACGCCGCGCGCAGCGAGCTCCTGGCGGGCTCCCGCCTGCAGGCGTTCGATCTCCATTTGCACCAGAGAGCGCGGCGCCTCGATCCGAGTTGCGTCGAGAAGCGCCTGCATCACTGCGTCGCGCAAACGGTTCCTCAGCTTGGCCTTTACCTCGCGCTCAAGATTGCCCCGGATCTCAGCGCGCATTCTGGAGAGGTCCCCACCCGCAACGCCCAGGCTCTTCGCAAAGGCGGCGTCCACCTCGGGCAATCGCGGCTCCGCGACGCGGCTCACGGTGACTTCGAAGCGCGCGGTCTTCCCCGCCACTTCCCTGCCGTGGTAATCGCCCGGGAAACGCACGTCGAAGGACTTCGTTTCGCCCGGCTTCATCCCTGCAATGCCGGCATCGAAATCCGGCAGCAGCCGCCCTTCCCCCAGCACGGCCTGCTGGCCGCTGCCGCTCGAGCCGGGGAAGTCCGCGCCATCGAGCGTGCCGCGGAAATCGATCGTGACGCGGTCGCCGGTCTGCGCCGCGCGCTCGACGTCCTCGTAGCGCACGCGCTGCTTGCGCATGATTTCTATCGTCTTGACCACCTCGGCGTCGCCAACCTCCAGCGCCGGGCGCCCGATGGTCGCTCCCGAGATGTCCCCGACCGTCACCTCGGGGTAGATCTCGAACGTGGCGCTGTAGCGGAATTCCCCCGCGCCATCGGTCCGGGGCGTCAGCTCAAACCTCGGATAGCCCGCAACCCTCAGGTTCTGCTGGCGCACCGCCTCGCCGAAACTGCGCTGCATCGCGTCCCCCAGCACCTCCTGCCGCACTTGCGGGCCGTAATGCTGCTCGACCACCTTCAGCGGCACCTTGCCGGGCCGGAAGCCGTGCATCTTCACGGTGCGCGACAGCCGCTTCAACCGGGTCTCGACCTCATGGTCGATATCCGTGGCGGGCAGCGATACGCTCAATTTCCGCTCGAGCGCGCTTAACGTTTCCAAGTTTGCCTGCATCTCCGTTGCGTGAACGACCCGTTCGACAGCTTGCGCCGGGGCGACCCGCCGCAAGGCGGCATCAGGAAGAGCGAAACGGGCGCCCTTCCGCCGGCTCGCACCACGCGCTAGCGCCCGTGGTGCGAAAGGAGGGACTCGAACCCCCACGCCTTGCGGCGCCAGAACCTAAATCTGGTGCGTCTACCAATTCCGCCACTTTCGCGACCTTCCGATTGTAATATAATCACGTGCGCGCCGAAAGCTTGCAAGTTGTCTTAACGTTGACGCGCAATAATATGATCCATAAAGGATATTGCGCAGCAACAAATGGGCATCGGCCACTATGAAAACTTCCCCGTCGCGTCGCTGCTTCTGCCCTCCCGATTTCGGCGTCCCATCGCACTGATTTACCGCTTCGCGCGGGAAGCCGACGACCTTGCGGATGAGGGTGACGCCCCGGCGCCCGCCCGCCTCGAGCAGCTGGAGCGGTTCCACGAGCAACTGCGCAGAATCGGGCGCGGCGCTGCTCCTGACATTCCCTGGTTCGCGGCTCTCGCCGCGGTCATCCGCGAGCACGACCTTCCACTGCCGGCATTTGCCGACCTCCTATCCGCCTTTGCGCAGGACGTCACCCGGAAGCGTTACGCCGACTTCGCCGAGGTGCTCGATTACTGCAGGCGCTCGGCGAATCCGGTGGGACGACTGCTGCTGCATCTTTTCCGCAGCACGAGCGACCGGAACTTTGAATGGTCGGACTCGATCTGCTCCGCTCTGCAGCTCGTGAATTTCT
>DATIGN010000068.1:0-2189 GCA_035454685.1 Burkholderiales bacterium
CGGCGTCAATTGGCCGGCGAGCAGCCGTGCCAGGGTGGTCTTGCCATTGCCGTTGCGCCCGACCAGCGCCACCCGGTCGTCCGGGTCGATGCGCAAATTCAAGCGCGACAGTACCGGCACGCCCGGCACATAGCCGACCGACACGCCCTCCAGCACGATCAGCGGCGGGCGCAGCTCCTTCGGGCTCGGAAAGTCGAACACCACCGAGGCATCATGCACAAGCTCGGGTATCGGCGCCATCGCCGCCAGCGCCCTGAGCCGGCTCTGCGCCTGGCGCGCAGTATGTGCCTTGTAGCGCCAGCGATCGACATAGGCTTGCAGCTTCTTGGCCTTGGCTTCCTGCTTCTGCCGCTGCGCTTCGGTCTGCGCCGCCCGCTCGGCCCGCTGCCGCCCGAAGGAATCGTAATTGCCGCGATAAAGCGTTAGGCCGCCGCGCTCCAGATGCAGGATATGGTCAACAACTGCGTTCAGGAAATCGCGCTCGTGACTGACCACGATGAGACTGCCGCGATAGGCCTTGAGAAACGACTCGAGCCAAAGCGCCGCTTCGAGATCGAGATGGTTCGATGGCTCGTCGAGCAGGAGAAGGTCCGGCGCCGAGAACAGCAACGCAGCGAGCGCGACGCGCATGCGCCACCCGCCGGAGAAAGAGTCGAGCGGGCGGTGCTGCGCCTCCTCGGCGAAGCCCAACCCGGCGAGGATACGCGCCGCGCGCGCCGGCGCGCCATGCGCTTCGATGGCGTTGAGCCGCTCGTGGATCTCGGCGATGCGGTGCGGATCGCACGCATGCTCGGCCTCGTCCAAAAGCCGCGCGCGTTCTGCGTCCGCGGCGAGCACTGTCTCGAATGGAGTGGCCGCGCCACCCGGCGCTTCCTGCGCGAGATAGCCGATGCGTGTGCCTGACGGCGCCTCGATGCTGCCGCCATCGGCTTCGTAGAGTCCGGCTATCAACCTGAGCAGGCTCGATTTTCCGGCGCCGTTGCGGCCGATCAGCCCGACATGCGCCTTTGCAGGCAGCGATGCCGTCGCGCCATCAAGCACGAGATGGCCGCCGAGCCGCAGGGTGATGCCGTCAAGCGTGAGCATGGGCGATCAGTAGCGGATCGGCCCAATGCGGTGAAGCGCTTATGAGTTACCGGCGCTTAATGCCCCCGAGGGCGCCCCGTTTGATCTGCTGCTCCAGTACCCGGGTTGCCGCCGGCACTACCGTGCGGATCACCGTCTTGGTGAGCGTCGTCCAGAAACTGTCGCTGCGCGAAGCCGTTCCGGCCTTCTTTCTTGCCGGGGCCTCGTCATCGCTCTCCGCGACTTCGGAGTTTTCCGCGCGCTTGGTCGTGCGCTCTTGCAGAATCTCGTAGGCCGACTCCCGATCCTTGACCTCGTCATACTCGCCGCGTACCGGGCTCGCATTGATCACCGCCTTGCGCTCCGCCGCCGTGATCGGGCCCACCCGTGCATTCGGCGGTTTGACCCAGGTCCGCTCCACCATGGTCGGCTGGCCCTTCTCGTCGAGCGTCGAGACCAGCGCCTCGCCAATGCCGAGCTGCATGATCGCCTGCTCGGTGTCGATGTTCGGGTTCTTGCGGAAAGTCTGCGCCGCCGCCCTGACGGCCTTCTGCTCCGCTGGGGTAAAAGCACGCAAGGCGTGCTGAACGCGGTTGCCGAGCTGGCGCGACACAGTATCGGGAACGTCGAGCGGGTTCTGCGTGACGAAATAGACGCCGACGCCCTTCGAACGGATCAGGCGGACCACCTGCTCGACCTTCTCCAGCAACGCCTTAGGTGCATCTCTGAACAAAAGATGCGCCTCGTCGAAGAAGAACACGAGCCTCGGCTTCTCCGGATCGCCAATCTCGGGCAGTTCCTCGAACAGCTCAGACAGCAGAAACAGCAGGAAGGTCGCGTAGAGCCGGGGCGACTCCATGAGTTTGTCGGCGGCAAGCACGCTGATATAGCCCTGACCCAACCGGGTTCGCATCAGATCGGAGACGTTGAGCGTGGGCTCGCCAAAGAAATGGGTGGCGCCTTGCTGCTCCAACACCAGCAGCGAACGCTGGATCGAGCCCACTGTGGCCTTGGCGACGTTGCCGTATTTGGTAGTGAGGTCATCGCGCACCGCCAAGTCCTCGAGCAGCGCCTGCAAATCCTTGAGGTCAAGCAGCGGCAGCTTCTCGTCATCGGCGATCTTG
>DATIGN010000069.1:0-13346 GCA_035454685.1 Burkholderiales bacterium
AACCCGATCCAGCTCCAGTTGAGCCGCGCCCAGACGGGTGCGGGCAGCTGCACCTGCTCGGACAGCATGACGCGGATCAGGTTCCGCCGGAATGCAAGCGCGCCGGCAAGCACCGCGCCGAACAGCCAGTAAAGCACGGTCGGCTTCCACTTGATGAAGGTCTCGTCCTGCAAGAGCAGCGTCGCGCCACCGAACAATACGATGATGCCGAAGCTCGCCCACAGCATCGGCTCGACGCGCTGGCCACGCAGCTTGAGCCACGCCACCTGGACGAAGGTCGCAGCGATCGCCACCCCGGTCGCGACGTAGATGTCGGCGAGCTTGAACGCGACGAAGAAAAGGATCACCGGGAAGAAGTCGAACAGGAATTTCATTTAGCCGAGTTTACCAGCGTGCGAGCGCCGACACCGACGCAACGCGCATGCGCCCGACGAGGTTGACGAGCGGCACCAGCTCGGCCGCGGTCTCGCCCTCGATCAGCTTGACGTGCGTGGCGTCGGCGTGCGCCTGGCCGAACGTCGCATCGACCGGTCGCCAGCCGTGGCCCGCGATCCACGCTTCGTTCCACGTGTGGTACAGGAAGCCGCCGTGCTCCTCGGAGTAGGCGATGCCGTTCACGACGCGCGCCGGCACGCCGAGCGCGCGTGCGAACGCGGCGAAGAGATAGGAATGCCCCTGGCACTCGGCGCGCCGCGCGCGCAGTACATCGGCAGCGCTGAACGCGTCGATCGCCTCCTTGGCGATGTTCGCGTCCATCCACGCGATCAGGCGCGCGATGCGCTCCTCGTCGCTCGCCGCGCCGGCGGTGATCTCGCGCGCAAGCGAGGAGATCTCGCCGAGCACGCTCGGCACCGCGAGCGTCGGCGCAAGGTAGCGCGCAGGATCGCCGCCGGGGGGCGGCTGTGCGCGGTCGATGCGGCACTCGAGCCGGTCGGCCGCGCGCCGGCAGCCGGCATCCGCCACGTCGAAAGTCTCGGGAACGCCGGCGAGGACGATCTCCATGCGCGACACCCGGCGCGGCTGCTCGATAGGCCCCGCGCGCAGCAGGCTGAACTCGACCAGGGCGTCGCGCTTGTTGAGGCTCGCCTCCACCAGATAGCGCCGCGCGCGCGCTTCGTCCTCGAGCGCCGACACGAGCACGCCTTGCATGGCAAGCTCAAGGAGCGGGCGGCCGTCGGCGGCGATCCATGTAGTCGTCTCCAGGCCGAAAAGCCGCGTCGCCACCTTGAACGCCGTGCCTTCGAAGAGGCCGCTCGTTTCGTAGGAAAGCACCTCCTGTTCGGCCTCGGCGATCGCCTGCGTCTCGCCGTGGAACACCGCGTAGCGCGCGGCCCGGCCGATGCGCAGGCCGTCGGTTACCGGCAGGAAGGCGAGCGCGCTCGAGGGGTAAAGCGGTCTTTCCAGCTTGAAGGTCTTTTTCTCCGAGCTGCCTCGGGCCGCGATATCGACCGTGACAACGCCGCCCTGTGCAGTCCCTGTCACCCGCATGATGCTGGCGTCGATCTCGTGCTCATAGTGAAACGCTTCCAGTGTGAGGTCGGGCCGCACGC
This sequence comes from Burkholderiales bacterium, assembly GCA_035454685.1. Taxonomy (GTDB): domain Bacteria; phylum Pseudomonadota; class Gammaproteobacteria; order Burkholderiales; family SG8-39; genus SCGC-AG-212-J23. The sequence goes on from DATIGN010000069.1 coordinate 1,551, forward strand.
GGTCTACGGCGTGCAGCCGGATGCGCTTGTCGACGCCAAGGAACTGCAGCCGCATCACGGCCTCCGATTCGATTTCCCAGCGCCCGGGCGCATCGGCGGCAGCACGCAGCTGGCGGCGGGTGAATCCGACCTTGTCGCCGTTGAATACCACCCCGGTCCACACATCCCGGTGCGGCCAGCTTTCGAGGGTGATGGCGTCGGCCCGCGGAGGCGCGCCGGCGTCCTTGAAGTACGCAGTGCTGCACCCGGCGAGCATCACTACCGCAACCAGAGCGAAAAAGTTTCTCATTTCCATCCGCCCACTGCCTTGCGTGCGGCGTCGTTGCCGGGACGCACCACGAGCCCGCTCGTCGACACGGTGACCGAGTATTCCGCACCCTCGGCCATCGGCACGTAGACGGCGCTGCCATAGAGCGCGTCCGCGAGCGGCACGTACCGATGATGTCTTCTGAGCAAAGACCACAGGTCGAGGCCCGGGTCCTGCGCCAGCGAGTGCACGCTGCGCGCGGCGCGGCGCTCCTGCGAGATATCGGCATAGCGCCCCGACAGGCGTTCGAAGCGGTACACCGTGTCAAAGCCGAGCAGGTTACCGAGGGCGCGCCACTTCAGCACGCGTGCATCGATCTGCCACTCGTCGCCGTGCACCTGGAAATGGCGCGTACGCGCCGCCCGCGTTTCCACGCTGAGCACGTAGTGGCGATCGCCGAGCTGGCGGATCGACACGCGCGCTGCCTCCTGCTCGTGCGTGAGGCGCGCGTAGGTATAGAGGTTCATCGCCAAGAGCGCCGCGCCGGCCGCAAGCGCGATGACAAATGCTCCAGAAAGGAAAAACATTGTTCCGCGGGCGATCTGGAGGCGGCGCAGGCGCCGGAAGGCGGCCACTTCGAGCGGCAGCGCGAGCAGCAGGCCGATAACCCCGATGCCGATCATCAGGGCGCGCGGATCGAGGCGGGCGAGCGAGTCGATCATCGGACTAATATAGTTCTCCAAGGAGGCCCACGTGTCCCTGGTAAAGATTATCGAGTATGAGCAGGCGAGCGCCGAGGTAAGAGTTGTCTACGACGACATCATGAAGACGCGCGGCGTCGACTGGGTTAACAACTTCTGGAAGGCGCTCGCCAACGACCCGGCGCTTCTCGCGCGCGTATGGGCGCAGGTGAAGCAGGTGATGGCGTCCGGCGCGCTCGATCCGCTGGTGAAGGAGATGATCTACGTGGCAGTGAGCGCGACCAACGGCTGCGAGTATTGCACGTACTCGCACACCGCCGCTGCGCGCAAGAAAGGCATGACCGACGCCATGTTCCTGGAGCTGATGGCCGTGGTCGGCCTCGCGAACCAGACCAACCGCCTCGCGAACGGCCTGCGCGTGCCAGTCGATCCGCAATTCATTCCTTGAGAAGCACGTTTTTGCCGTCGGGCGTGACGAGGTAGCGGCGCCACAGCCATCCCCCGGCGCGTACCTCGACAGGCCAGTAGCAGCGCTTTCCTTCGCGCACCGGTGCGTTGAGCTTAACCACGTATTGCGGCTTGATTCCGTTCTGCTGCATGGAGCGCGCCCAGGCATCCACCTCGGGGAGCATTTCCACGCGGGTGACCGCCCGGCGCAGGGGCATGCCGCCCTCGTTCGGATAGTCGCAAGCGAAACCGGGCAGCGACGCCCCCAGCAAGCAAACGATAATCGCAGCCCGCATGGAGGCAAAGCTATCACCCGGCACCGCGATCGTCATCCTGCTCGGCGTGGCGAGCGCCTTCGCTTCGAACCACCTGTGCGCGCGCATCGCGTTCGATCACGGCGCGAGCGTAGCGACCGGGGTCAGCGTGCGCGCCGCGTTCACTGCGCTGTTCCTGTTCTTCATGATGCGCTTCCAGGGCGTGCGCATCGCCATCCCGCGCGAGCTGCGCGGCGCCACGCTGGTCGCCGGCATGCTCATCGCCACTCAGAGTTACACGCTCTATTCGGCGGTGGCGATTATTCCGCCGGCGTTGGCGCTGCTCGTGTTCCAGACCTCGCCCATGCTCTATGTGCTGCTCACGTGGGCGCTCGGCAAGGAGGCACCGCGCTGGAGCGCCCTCCCGCCAATGGTGCTGGCGCTGGCGGGGCTGGCGCTTGCCTTGAATGTCCGTGCCGCCGACCACATGGCTGCGGGCGTCGCCTGGGCGTTCGCCAGCGGGCTCAGCATGACCGTCGTCTATTATCTGAACGCGAACGCGCTCAAGCCGCTCGACGGGCGCCTGCGCACTTTCGCCATGACCGCCGTGACCGCGGTGCTCGTCATCGTCTTGGCTGGCGCTGCGGGCGCTCAGGCACTGCCACGGGACGGGGCCGGCTGGACCGGGCTGGCGCTGCTCGCGGTGTTCTACTGCATCGCGATGATGCTGCTCTTCTACGTCCTGCCGCGCGTGCCTGCGACGAGCACCGCCGCGCTCAATTTCGAACCGATCGCGCTGCTCGTCCTGACGTGGCTCCTGCTCGACCACACGCTGAGCCACCTGCAGATTGTCGGCGCCTTCCTGACCGTCGGCGCGATTGCGTGGCTAGGTGTGAGGAAGTAATGCTCAAAGGATGACGTCCGCGCTGTCGCCATACAATTTTTCTACGAGCGCCGCGCGGCGCTCGAGCACCGCGCGCTGGTTCATGTAGCCCTTGTCGGTGATCTCGTTGGCGTCGATGGAAGGCGGCTCGGTCATGAGGAGGAGCCGCCGGGGGTACAGGGAACTGCCGCCCTCCTGCGCTAGCTGCGCGAGTACGGCGGAGAGGCGCGAGCGGATGGCGTCGGGCGACATGTCCTTGGTGCCCGGGCTCGGAAACACCAGCGCGCCGATCTCGGTGCGGTCCTGGCCCGTGATGACCGCGTCCTGAATCAGCGGGTCGGCCGCGGCGATGAGCTTCACCCGCACGGCGCCGACGTGCACCCAGGTACCGGTGGAGAGCTTGAAATCCTCGGCGACCCGGCCGTCGAACACGATGCCCTTCGCTGGATCGTCCGGCTCGGCGAACTTCACCGCATCACCGATCCGGTAGAAGCCTTCCTCGTCGAAAGCTGTGCGCGTAATGTCTTCGCGTTTGTAATAGCCGGGCGTGACGTTCGGCCCCCGTACGCGCACCTCGAGCTTGCCCGCCGACGGGACGAGCTTGAGCTCGCATTCCGCCACCGGCAGGCCGATCACGCCGGCGCGCTGCATCGGGAAGTGCACCGACGTCGCGAGCGGCGCGGTCTCGGTGGAGCCCCACGCTGAGAGCATGGCGGGCGCGCGGCCCTCGGTGGTCGCAAGTAGTTTCAATCTGTCCCAGAGGTTCTGCGGCAAGGCGGCCGCGGCGTAGAAGAGGACACCGAGGTCCCGGAAAAAATTGCGGCGCAGTTCGGCATCCCTCTCGAGGAAGGGCAGCAGCAGGTCATAGCCGCGCGGCACGTTGAAATACAGGGTAGGCGACACCTCCCTCAGGTTGTGCGCGGTAGTGTCCACGAGGCCGGGTACGGGCTTGCCGCCGTCGACGTACATCGTGCCACCGTTGCGCAGCACGAGGTTGAAGTTGTGGTTGCCGCCGAACGTGTGGTTCCACGGCAGCCAGTCGACCACCACCGGGGCTTGATCCTCGACGAACGGCCAGGCCTGCGCGAGCATCTGCTGGTTCGCGCACAGCATGCGGTGGGTGTTGATCACACCCTTCGGGATTCCGGTCGAGCCTGAAGTGAACAGGATCTTCGCTACGCTCTCCGGTCTGACCTTCGAAAATTCTCTTTCCTGCGTCGAGCCGGGGTTCGTTTCGAGGAGTTCTGCGACCGGCGTCGAAGTGGCCCCCACCGCAGCGAGCGCAGGGGCGAACTTCTGCGGGTCGGCCGTGTACACGAGCCCCGGCCGCACCAGGTCGAAAATGTACTTGAGCTTGCCGAAGTCCTTCGACATGAGCGAGTAGGCGGGAGAGACGGGGGCCACCGGGATGCCGACGTGCATCGCGCCCAGGGCGAGAAGCGCATGGTCGACCCCGTTGTCCGAAAGGATAGCGACCGGGCGCTCAGGCCCCAGGCCCCGGTCGAGCAGCGCCTGGGCGATCCGGCGCACCGCACCGTACGTTTCGCGGTAAGTAAGCTTTCTCCAGGACCCCGAAGGAGATCTCTGCGCCAAGAAGACCCGCTCCGGCGCGCGGTCGGACCACTGCACCAGCCATTCGGTGACGCAGCGCGCGTAGGGGTCGAGCTTCTGCGGCGAGCGCAGCAGCGTGGTGCCGTCGGCGCGCTTTTCGACCTCGACTTTCGGCGGCGCGAATCTTAGATTTCGCTCCATGCCAGGATCGACATTCTAAGAGAAGCCGGAAAGGAGCTGCGATGGAAGAACAGCTGAGGTTCATGGACCAGCTCGCCAGTGTGGCGATCGACATGGGGATACGCTTCGGGCCAAAGCTGCTGGTCGCCCTGCTCATCCTCGCAGCGGGCTTTGTCGCCGGGGGCTGGGCCGGCCGCGCGATCACGCGTGCGCTCGCCAAGTTCAAGCTCGAGCCGCCGGTGCTCGGGCTGATCCAGCGAGCGGCGCACATCGCGGTGCTCGGGCTCTTCGTTATCATGGCGCTGCAGAACCTCGGCGTCGAGCTGCTGCCGCTGATCGCGGGACTCGGCATCGCCGGGGCTGGGATCGCGCTCGCCATGCAGGGGGTGCTCGGCAACGTGGTGGCCGGGCTGACGATCATCTTCTCGCGTCCCTTCCGCGTCGGCGACTACATCTCGATCGCGAAGGAGGAGGGCGAGGTGCTCGAGATCAAGCTCTTCAACACCACGCTCGGGCACCCGGACCTCTCGCGCGTGGTGATCCCGAACCGCAAGATCGTCGGCGAGATCCTGCACAACTACGGCAAGATCCGGCAGCATTGGATCGAGGTCCGGGTGGCGTACGAGACCGACATCGCTGTCGCGCTGAAAGTCACCGAGGAAGTGCTGCGCGCCAATCCGCGCGTGCTCAAGGACCCGGCGCCCGTCGTGCGGGTGGTCAAGCTCGCCAACTCGAGCGTGATCATCACGGCGGCGCCATGGGTCAGCGTGCCCGACTACGGCGTCGCCGGCGGCGAGCTGCACCAGGCGATCCTCGAGGAATTCCGCCGGCGCGGCATCGTGATTCCCTTCCCGCAACGCGACATCCGGATGGTGTCGAGCACAGCCTATATCGGAAAGAAGGAAGGCACCTACGCCGGCAGCGCATGAACCAGCCGCTCGCAGGCGGCGATCGTGCGCAGGTGCGAGTCCCGCATTTTAATGAACACGTCGCGCGCCTCGGGGTCGAGCGCTGGCAGCGCTTGCTCGAATTTCTTCACGGCCCATTTCAATCCCCGCACGAGAAAGTCGATGCGCTCGCGCCGCCCCTTCACCGCCACCGCCTTGTCGTAGAACTTGCCGGTGGCATGGCTGTAAGGCGTGCCGGACTTCTCGAGCAGCTTGCCGATGAGCGCGCAGTTGTGCGCCTCGTCGGCCTGGATCTGGCGCAGGATCTTCCACGCTTCGGAATTGCGCGGAAAGTCGTCCATGTAGACGACGAGCGCCTTCGCGCCCGCGCGCTCGGCCTCGAGCATCTCGTTGAAAAATTTAGTGGAGTTTGACGTACTCGTAGTCCACCGGCAGGTTGTTGATGCCGCGCTCCGGCGGCGCGATCCAAGCCGCCATCTTGCCGGGGGCGGCGACTTTCTGCATCAGCGAGTGCACGAACGCCTTGTCGAACTCGGATGGAATCCAGTTTGCCAGGCTTTTTTCATGGCTTTCCTTTGAAATCATGTTGCCTTGCGGATCCACCGGCTGCCCGGCCCAAGCGCCGATCGATCTGCGGAAGCGCGTGGAGGGCAGGGTGAGCCGGAATGGGAAGCCGGCGCGCTCGATCTGCCGGTTCCAGCGCTTGAGCCCGATCTCGCAATCCTTGAGGTAAGACTCGCGCATGACCTCGTTCAGCGCGTTCAGCATCGGCACCGTCTGACTGCCTTCTGGAGTCGGGAGCGTCATGGTCGCTTCACGAAGGACATGGTCCTCGTACTGCGACTCGTCCGGGCGCCCCTTGAGCCCGTTGGCGAAGTTGGCCGCGGAGTTGGAAGAGATCTCCGAGCCGAACAGGTCGAGCGAGCTCGAGCACCAGAAGTTGAGGTATTTCTGCATCGTTGGCAGGTCGACCGCGCCGGCGGCGCGCACCTTGTCCGGGTCGTCGGTGCCGAGCTCCTTCATTATTTCGAGCGTGCGCTTCACCACGCGGCCGATGCCGGTCTCGCCCACGAACATGTGATGCGCCTCCTCGGTGAGCATGAACCGGCACGTGCGTGACAAGGGATCGAACGCGCTCTCGGCGAGGCTCTTCAGCTGGTACTTGCCGTCCCGGTCGGTGAAGTAGGTAAAGCAGTAGAACGACAGCCAGTCCGAGATCGGCTCGTTGAACGTGGTGAGGATCCTCGGCTTGTCCGCATCGCCCGAGTGCCGCGCGAGCAGCTCCTCGGCTTCCTCGCGGCCGTCGCGGCCAAAGTAGGCGTGCAGGAGGTACACCATCGCCCAAAGGTGGCGGCCTTCCTCGACGTTGACCTGAAAGAGGTTACGCAAGTCGTAGAGGGAAGGGCAGGTGTGCCCGAGCAGGCGCTGCTGCTCGACCGAGGCGGGCTCGGTGTCCCCTTGCGTAACGATGAGCCGGCGCAGCGTCGAGCGGTATTCGCCGGGTACCTGCTGCCATGCCGGCTGCCCCATCTGGTCGCCGAAGCCGATCTTGCGTTCGGCGACCGGGTTGGCGAGGAAGATGCCCCAGCGGTAATCGGGCATCTTGACCGTGCCGTAGTGCGCCCAGCCCTGCGCGTCGACCGAGATCGCGGTGCGCAGATACACGTCGGCCGCCTGGAAGTCGCTCGGCCCCATGTTCTTCCACCAATCGAGGAAGTGGGGCTGCCAGTGCTCGAGCGCGCGCTGCAGCGTGCGGTCGTTCACCAGGTTGACGTTGTTCGGAATCTTTTCTGAATAGTTGATGCTGCTCATTAGACTCTTTCCCAGTTGAATTTCGCTTTTGCGCCGGTCCCGTAGACCTTGAGCGCGCCTTGTTCGCCGACGGCGTTCGGCCGGTTGAAGATCCAGTTCTGCCACGCCGTAAGGCGGCCGAAGACGCGCGTGAGCATCGTCTCCGGTCCGGCAAACCGCAGGCTCGCCTCCATGCCGGTGAGCGCGTCGGGCGAGAGGCTCGCGCGCTCTTCGATAGCGATGCGCACCTCGTCGTCCCAGTCGATATCGTCGGGTGTGGAGGTGACCAATCCCAGCTTCCTTGCCTGGTCGGTCGAGAACGGTTTTCCTTTCTCCAACGAAGGCATCTCGCCGCAGAAGTGCGTCTCGAGCCGCGAACGGCCGTTCGCCATCGGATATGCGCCGAAGTTCATCGCGGAGAGTGCGATGCTCGGACCGTCCTCTATATCAAGCATGTAGCTACGGTCTGCCGCGAGCGCGAGCTCCATGAGCGTGCCGGCGAAGCACGAGCCCTTCTCAATCATGGCGAAGATCGAGCGCGAGGAGACGTCGAGGCGCGAGAGCGTGCGGCGGAGATAGCCGATAGTCTCGCGCACGAACCAGTCGCCTTCTTGTTGTTGAAGGAGCGCATCAAGCTCGAGAATGCTCTTCAGATTGCCCTGGGTTTTCAAAAGCCAGAGGCCGATGTCGAGGTGGTTGTGGCGCAGGTCGAGGATTGCGCGGTCCAGCTCGCGCGCAAGGCGCAGCGGATACCACTCGGTGCTTCTCTCGAGCTCCACCGCCTCTGGGCCTTTCACGCTGAGCGTGGCCGTGCGGGTTTGCGAATCGATAGTCACATCGATCAGGCGATTGGCGCCCAGCGGGGTGAGCGCCACGCCCTCGCCACCGGGTCGATCGGACTGCTTGGCGAGCTCGAGCGCGCGCGCCTTGACCATCTCGGCAAATTTTTGCGGCTTCTCCATGTGGTCGATGAGCCGCCACTGCTTGGCGCGGTCGGCGCGCACGCCCTCCGCGGTGGTGCAGAAGACGTCGGCAAGGTCGCGGCGCACTTTCCTCTTGTCCACGAGGCGCGTCAGGCCGCCGGTGCCGGGCAATACCCCGAGCAACGGCACTTCGGGCAGCGAGACGGTGGAGGAGCGGTCGTCGATCATCGCGATCTCGTCGCAGGCGAGGGCGAGCTCGTAGCCGCCGCCGGCGGTGGTGCCGTTCAGCGCGGCGAGGAACTTGAGTCCGGACTGGGCCGAGGCGTCCTCCATGCCGTTGCGCGTCTCGTTGGTGAACTTGCAGAAGTTCACCTTCCATGCGTGGCTCGAGTGGCCGAGCATGTAGATGTTCGCGCCCGAGCAGAACATGCGGCTCTTGCCGCTGGTGATCACGACGCTCTTCACCTCGGGATGCTCGAAGCGGATGCGGTTGAGCGCGTCGGCGAGCTCGATGTCGACGCCGAGGTCGTAGCTGTTGAGCTTGAGCTTGTAGCCAGGAGCAAGCGGCTTGTCCTCGGCCACGTCGAGCGTGAGGGTGGCCACCGGGCCGTCGAATCCGAGTTTCCAGTGGTGGTAGCGGTCGGGTTGCGTTTCGAATGAGATCATGTCTTCACGAGTGAGATCAGCTGCGAAAGGCTCGAGCGTACCGTTTTACCGGAGGTGTCGAGCACGAGATCTGCGCGGCCGTAGAGCCGGTCGCGGTCGGCGAGGAGCTGGCGAATCTCGTCGAGCGCAGCCGAACTTCCCTTGAACGGACGCATGTCGCCCTGCGCGACGACGCGCGCCATGTGCTCCTCCGGCGATGCTTTCAGCCAGACGCACAGGGAGCGCTCGCGCAGCAGCTTGTAAGTGCCGCCGTCGGTGACGAGGCTGCCACCGGTGGCGATGACGGCGCGGTCGTGCTGCCCCAGCACGCGCTCGAGCGCGCGGCGCTCGAAGCGGCGAAAGCCTTCCTGGCCGTACATGGCGAACACCTCGCCGAGCTCGGCGCCGGCTTCCTTCTCGACCTCCCGGTCGAGCTCGACGAACGGGACGTCGAGCGCCTGGGCCAGCTTCTCTCCGAGCGTCGATTTCCCGGCGCCGCGCAGCCCGAGGAGGGCGATGGGCTTGTGCTGCCGCTCGCCTTCGCGTACCAGGCTTTCGACCGGCACGCACATCGCGCGCGCCACCTTGCGCAGCAGAAGCACCGAAATGTTCCCCTCGCCGGCCTCGAGCTGGGCGAGGTAGCGTTCGGAAACCCCGCTCGCGGCGGACAGCGCCTTGCGCGTCACGCCCTGTTCGTTGCGCCAGGCGCGCACGCGGTCGCCGAGGAGGGAGAGGTAGGCCGTTTCAGTCATGCAGGATAATGCTTGACCTGCATTCTATTGGTGCACTATATTGTCTGTCAATGAAAGTCACCCTCCTGGTCGGCACGATGACCGGCACGGCGCAGCTTTGCGCGCAGGAAATGGAGCTCGCGCTCGACGACGGGGAGACCGAGGTCGAGACGGTGATGATGGACAATCTGGACGCGTCGGTCTTTTCCCGGCCTTCGGTCTTTCTCATCTGCACCTCGACTTATGGACAGGGCGACGTGCCCGACAACGCGCGCGCGCTGTACGAGGACCTCAAGCAGGCGCGCCCCGACCTGTCGCACGTGCGCTACGGCGTGTTCGGGCTCGGCGACCGCACCTACGCCGAAACCTTCAACTTCGGCGGCAAGCGCTTCGACGACATCCTCACTGAGCTCGGCGCCCGGCGCGTCGGCGAGCGCCACATGCACGACGCCTCGAGCGGCATCCTGCCCGAGGAGACGGCGCTGGAGTGGTGCCAGCAATGGCTTACGAAAGTGAAGGAAGCGCAGACGGCGTAAGCAAACTCCCGACAAGAAAATCGGGGTCAGAGCCCGATTTCCGGTAGTTCCGCTCTCGCTACGGCAAACCGGGCTCAGACCCCGATTTTGCTTCCGGCACGCGCTTTGCTGTTTACTCGTCGTGCGTGCTCTGAAGTGGATCGGCGGCGCTGTTCTCGTCCTCTTCGTTGCAATCGCGCTCTTTTTTACATTCGGCCTGAACGCGCTGCGCGGTCCGATCACGAGCGCGGTGACGAAGGCGACCGGGCGAGAGCTTGTGATCGCAGGCGAGCTTAAGCCCGTGTGGAGCTGGCTGCATCCGCGCATCCGGGCGGAGCGCGTCACTTTCGCCAACGCGGCCTGGGGAAAGGCGGACTATCTCCTCGACGCCGACGCCATAGAAGCGAGCATTACCCTGCTGCCGCTCCTCGCCGGGCGCGTTGTGCTGCCGGAGGTGCACCTCGAACGCGCCAAGCTGGCGCTCGAGCAGGATGCCGAGGGACGCAAGAACTGGATTCTGAAGGAGGAGCCCGAAGCCGAGAAAGAGGAATCGCGCTTTTTCATAAAGCTGCTCACGCTCGACGAAGCGCTGCTGCGCTGGGAAGACGCCGCCCGCAAGCACAGCCTCGCGGTCGATCTGTCAACCGACGAGACGGGCGTGCAGTTCGCGGCGGTGGGCTCGTACAGTGGCAAGCCGCTCAAGGCCAGCGGGCACGCAGGGCACGTGCTCTCGATCCGCGACCAGAAGACGCCCTTTCCGCTGAAAGGTGAGGCGAGCATTGGAGGAACCTCGGCCCGCCTGGAAGGGACGCTTACCGGGCTTGTCGGGCTCAAGGGAATTGACCTGCGCTTCGAGCGCCTTGCCGGGAAGTCGATGGACGAGCTCTACGACATCATCGGGCTCGCGTTCCCGGCGACCAGCCCCTACGCGGTGTCCGGGCGTCTTTACCGCGCCGACGGCGTATGGCTGTTCGAGGACTTTACCGGCAAGGTCGGCGAAAGCGATCTGGCGGGCTGGATCCGAGTGCAGACCGGCGCGGGCAAGCGCCCCTTCATGCAGGGCGAAGTCACAGCCAAGGTGCTCAACTTCGCCGATCTCGGTGCGCTGGTCGGCACCAATCGGCCGCGCAAGAAGGGAGTCCTCCCCGACATGCCTTTTTCCCCGGAACGCTGGGAGAGCGTGGACGCGGACGTCAAGATCGACGCGGGTACGATCAAGCGCCCCGAGCAGCTGCCGATCGAACGGTTCGCCACGCGCCTCGTGATGCGTGACCGCGTGCTCACGCTCGATCCGCTCAGCTTCGGCATCGCGGGCGGCAGGCTGGCCGGCACGGTACGCCTCGACGGCAACCACGAGCCGATGCGCGGCGACGTGAAAATGCGGGTGCAGAATCTGCAGCTTGCGAAGATGTTCCCCAAGATCGAGCAGACAAAATCGTCGGTCGGCGACGTGGATGGGCTGATCGAGCTCTCTGGAAGCGGGGACTCGGTCGGCAAGCTCCTCGCGTCGGCGAACGGCAAGGTCGGCGTCTACTTGGACCAGGGCAGGATCAGCCAGTTGCTGATGGAGCTCGTCGCTCTCGACCTCTGGGACGTCGCGCGCATCAAGGTGCGCGGCGACAAGGACATCGATATCCGCTGCGCAATCGCCGACTTCATGGTGAAGGATGGCGTGATGCAGACCAACGCGCTCATCTTCGACACCTCGGTGGTCAACGTGGGGGGCAGCGGCAGCATTAACCTGAAAAGCGAGCAGATAGACCTTACGCTCAAGCCGCAGCCCAAGGACGGCAGCGTAGCGTCGCTACGCACGCCCCTTTACATCCGCGGCACGTTCGGCCAGCCCGACATCGGCGCCGACGTGGGGCGGATCGCCGCACGGGGCGCCGGCATGCTCGCCATGGGAATACTGAATCCCCTGCTCGCCGTCCTGCCGTTGCTCGAGGAGGGCAGGGGCAAAGACTCGAATTGCGCGGCGCTGATCCGCCAGGCTACTTCTTCAGGCCGATCCTCTGCATCA
>DATIGN010000070.1:0-84127 GCA_035454685.1 Burkholderiales bacterium
CGAGGATCTTGGAGGAACGTTCCGCCACGTCGTGGCAGACCTTGGCTAGTTCTTCCGTCTCTGTCTTATCCGCCGGTTGCATATCTCATGATGCCATCTTTACCCTGGGCGCGTTTTGCACGGCCGGCATAGTACAGGTAATGCAAATGGGCTATCGCCTCGCCCATCGCAAAAAATGTTTGATGCGCATCAAGCGGTCTGCGGAAGAGGACGCTGAGCAGCTCAGCGGCGCTTTTCGGACTCTTGAGGGACTGGGTTAATTCCTCCAGTCGCTCCCGATGATGTCGTTCAAGCTCCGCCACCCGCCGATGCGCGCCGCGGAAGGGCTTGCCGTGCGAGGGCAGTACGAGCACATCCTCGGGGAGCTCCCGGTAGCGCGCGACGGAATCGAGGAACAGGCGCAGCGGATCGCCCTCGGGGTCGATCGACCATACGCTCACGTTGGTCGAGATGGTGGAAAGGAGCATGTCGCCTGCGATCACCGTGTTGAGCTCTTTCGAGTACAGAGACAGGTGCTCGGGCGCATGGCCGTGGCCGACGATCGCGCGCCAGCGGTGCTTGCCAAGGGTGATCTCGTCGCCTTCGATGATGCGGCGGTACGCGTGCGGGAAGTCGGGCACCAGGTCCGCATAGCGGTTGCGCGGCCCGCGCATGCGCGCGGCGCGCTCTTCGTCCAGGCCGTTCTTGCGGAACACCGCGAGCACCGCATCCGGCGTGTACCCGGCGCTCGCAGTGCGCACCGCGTGTGCGGTCAGGTACTCGCCCTGCGTGGTCCACAAGTCCGCGCCGTAGCGCTCGCAGAGCCATGCGGCATTGCCGGCGTGGTCGGGATGGTAGTGCGTGAGCACCACGCGCTTCACGTGTCTTTTCCCGAGGATCTTCTCCCACAAGGCGCGCGTCTCGGCGTTGCCGATCCCGGTATCGACGACGGTCCAGTCCGCATTTCCTCCTTCTTCTTCGTCGATCAGCCACAGGTTGATGTGGTCGAGCTTGAACGGCAACGGCATCGAGAGCCAATGGATCCCGGGCGCGACCTCGATCGTCGTGCCGGGCACCGGAACTTCGGGGAAGGGATAAGAGAGAGAAGAGATCGACTGACGTGACATCCGCTAGAATCAAAATCGAAGTTACCATGGAAACCGAGCGCGCCGAATTCTCGATCAGCGAGCTCGCGCGCGAGTTCGACGTTACCCCGCGCGCAATCCGCTTTTACGAGGATCAGGGCCTGCTCGCGCCCCGCCGCGAAGGCCAGCGCCGCGTCTATTCGCCGCGCGACCGCACGCGGCTCAAGCTCACGCTCCGCGGCAAGCGGCTCGGCCTCACGCTCTCCGAAATCCGCGACCTCATCGACATGTACGAGCCCGGGCGCGACGAGCGGCCACAGCTCGAGCGCTTCCTCGCGGTGCTTGAGTCCCACAAGGCGAGCCTGCTGCAGCAGCAGGCGGATCTCGAGGCGCAGCTCTCCGAGATCCAGGCGTTCGAAAAGAAGGTGCGGCGGCAGCTCAAGCGTAGTTGACGTTAACGTAAACGTCAAGTAGGCTTTTCTCCCCCAACCAAGGCCCGTGAACGCCCCCGACCCGCATTTCGCTGCCCGCGTCCGCGAAAGCTTCGGCCGCCAGAAGGCCATGGCGCTCATCGGCGCCTCGCTCACGAAGGTGGAGCCCGGCGAGGTGGAGATCGCCCTTCCTTACCGCGAAGACCTGACGCAGCAGAAAGGCTTTGTCCACGGCGGCATTCTGGGCATGATCGCCGACACGGCCTGCGGGTACGCCGCCTTCTCCCTCATGCCGGCGGGCGGCTCGCTCGTGACCGTCGAGTACAAGATGAATATCCTCAAGCCCGGCCGCGGCTCGCTGCTCGCGAAAGCGAAGGTCATCCGCCCCGGCCGCACGCTTACCGTGGCGCGCGGCGAGGTGTACGCTGACGACGGCAGCCACGTCGCTACCATGCTTCAGACGCTGATGGCGCTTCCCGGCCGCCCCGACACACCAGAATGAACTTTTTGCGATTTGAGCATGGCGAGACGATCGACATGCTGCGCGAATCCGTCCGCGACTTCACCGCGAAAGAGATCGCGCCGCGCGCGGCGCAGATCGACGAAACCAACGAGTTCCCCGCCGACCTGTGGCGCAAGCTCGGCGCCCTTGGAGTGCTCGGCATCACGGTCGAAGAAGAATACGGCGGTACGGCGATGGGCTACCTCGCCCACATCATCGCGATGGAAGAGATCTCGCGCGGCTCCGCCTCGATCGGGTTGTCGTACGGCGCGCACTCGAACCTGTGCGTGAACCAGATCCGCCGCAACGGCACCGAGGCTCAGAAACGCCAGTACTTGCCGAAGCTCGTTTCCGGCGAGCATGTCGGTGCCCTCGCCATGTCCGAGCCCGGCGCCGGCTCGGACGTCGTCGGCATGAGGTTGCGGGCCGAGCGGCGCGGCGAGCGCTACGTCCTGAACGGCAACAAGATGTGGATCACGAACGGGCCGGATGCCGACGTGCTGGTGATTTATGCCAAGACGAGCGATCAGGGGATCACCGCGTTCCTTGTCGAGAAAGCAATCAAAGGCTTCTCCACCGCGCAGAAGCTCGACAAGCTCGGCATGCGCGGCTCCAATACCTGCGAGCTCGTGTTTCGCGATTGCGAAGTGCCCTCAGACAACATTCTTGGAAAAGAAGGCGCTGGCGTCAAAGTGCTCATGTCCGGTCTCGACTACGAGCGCGCAGTTCTCGCCGGCGGTCCGCTCGGCATCATGGCGGCCTGCCTCGACGTCGTAATCCCGTATGTGCACGAGCGCAAGCAGTTCGGCCAGCCTATTGGCGAGTTCCAGCTCATGCAGGGCAAGCTCGCCGACATGTACACCACCTTCTCGGCCTGCCGCGCTTATGTCTACGCCGTGGGGCAGGCCTTGGATAGAAACGGAACGAGCAGAAAGGACGCAGCCGGCGCGATCCTTTATGCTGCCGAAAAGGCGACCTGGATGGCGGGCCAGGCGATCCAGGCGCTCGGCGGCATGGGCTATATCAACGAGACGCCGACAGGCAGACTCTGGCGCGACGCCAAGCTCTACGAGATCGGCGCGGGCACTTCCGAGATCCGGCGCTGGCTGATCGGGCGCGAGCTCTTCGCGGAGACCGAATGAGCGCGCATTCTTCCGGGTTGATCGAGACCTACCGCGGCGCGGTCTATCCGTGGCATTGCGACCACATGGGCCACATGAACGTCATGTGGTACGTCGGCAAGTTCGACGAGGCGACCTGGAACCTGTTCGCCGCCATGGGCGTGACCGCGGCGTTCCTCAAAGAGAATCAGCGCGGCATGGCGGCGGTCCAGCAGAACATCACCTACCGGCGGGAGCTCCTCGCCGGGGATACCGTACTCGTGCGCTCGGCATTCCTCGAGGCACGAGAGAAAATAGCGAAGTTCGTTCATGAAATGTGCAACGCGCAGACCGGCGAGATCTCGGCGATCTGCGTGCTGACCGGCGTCTGCGTCGACGCCCAGACCCGCAAGTCGTGCCCATTCCCCCGGGACCTGCTCGCACGCGCTCAAGCGCTTGTGCGACCGTACGACGTCCCCTCATGAAGGAGATTTCCATGCAAACCGACCCAATCGTCATCGTTGGCCTTGCCCGCACCCCAATGGGTGCCTTCCAGGGCGAGCTCAAGGGCTTCTCCGCTCCCGAGCTCGGCGCCGCCGCGATCCGCGCCGCCGTCGAGCGCGCGAAGATCCGGCCAGAGGAAGTACAGGAAGTCATCATGGGCTGCGTGCTGCCCGCTGGCCAGGGCCAGGCGCCCGCGCGCCAGGCCGCGCTCGGCGCCGGCCTGCCGCTCGCCGTCGGCTGCACGACGGTGAACAAGATGTGCGGCTCCGGCATGAAGGCTGCGATGTTTGCTCATGACTTGTTGAAAAGTGATTCTGTCGATCTTGTTGTGGCGGGTGGCATGGAGTCCATGACTAACGCCCCATACCTGCTCCCCAAGGCCCGTGCCGGCTTGCGCATGGGCCACGGCCAAGTGCTCGACCACATGTTCTACGACGGTCTGGAGGACGCCTACGACAAAGGGCGGCTCATGGGCACGTTCGCCGAAGATTGCGCCGCGAAGTACCAGTTCGCACGTGCAGCTCAGGACGAATTTGCCATTCAATCGTTGAAAAGAGCACAACAGGCGAACAAGCAAGGCTGGTTCGCGTGGGAGATCACTCCCATGGCAATCAAGGCGGGGAAAGAAGAGAAGTTCGTCGAGAACGACGAACAGCCGTTCAAGGCCAACCTGGAGAAGATCCCGACGCTCAAGCCCGCATTCCGCGAGGACGGCACGGTAACCGCGGCGAACTCGAGCTCGATCTCCGACGGCGCCGCGGCGCTCGTCATGATGCGGCGCTCCGCGGCGCAAAAACGCGGTCTCGCCCCACTCGCCACCGTCGTCGGGCACGCCACGCACGCGCAGGAGCCCGGCTGGTTCACCACCGCCCCGGTGGAAGCCATAAGGAAATTGCTCGAAAGAACCCACTGGAACGCAAAACAGGTCGATCTTTACGAGATCAACGAGGCCTTCGCGGTCGTGACCATGGCCGCGATGAAGGAGCACGGGCTGCCCCACGACAAGGTGAACGTGCACGGCGGCGCTTGCGCGCTCGGCCACCCGATCGGCGCCTCGGGTGCACGCATCGCGGTGACGCTGATCGGCGCGCTGCGCAAGTATGGGCTCAAGCGCGGCGTCGCGAGCCTGTGCATAGGCGGTGGAGAAGCCACGGCCATGGCGATCGAGCTCGCTTGAAAAAAGCGTTGCAGCAACTGCTCGACCGATCGCGCTTCCTCCGCCATTATGGTTTTCGTGTGGTGAAGATAAATAGCGCGGGCTGCATGCTGGAGCTTCCGCACAAAGCTGCGCTGGAGCGACCGGGCGGAATCATCAACGGCCCGGCGCTCATGGCGGCGGCCGATTGCGCGATGTGGCTCGCGGTCAAGGCGCGCATCGGGGTCGAGAACGACGCGCTTACTTCGGACCTCAACACCGCGTTCCTCGCCCCGGCCAAGGGCGAGCACGTGTACTGCACGGCGCGCATCTTGAAAATGGGCCGGCGCAGAATCTACGGCGTCGCCGAGTGCCACGGCCGGAAGGGCAATCTCTTCAGCCACCATACGCTCACTTATGTCCGCGCAAGCTGAAGAGATCCGCCAGGCCGTGCGGCGATTTGCGAGCGAGCAACTCGCGCCGCACGCCGCCCGCTGGGACCGCGAGAAGATCTTTCCCAAGGAGGCGCTGAAGGGCCTCGCCGAGATGGGCCTCTACGGCGTCGCGATAGCGGAGGAATGGGGCGGCGCCGGGCTCGACTACACCTCGCTCGCCGTCGCGTGCGAGGAGATCGCGGCCGGCGACTGCTCGACGGCGACCATTGTTGCGGTGAATAACCTCGTCGCCGGGATTCTTGCTGGCTACGCAAGCAAGAAGCAGAAGGAGGAGTTTCTCAAGCCCCTCGCCCAAGGGAAGCTCCTCGCGGCCTTCGCGCTCACCGAGCCGCAGGTTGGCTCCGATGCCTCGGCGATCACCACGCGCGCTGAAAAGCAGGGCTCGCACTACGTGCTGAACGGTGTCAAGCAATTCATCACTTCCGGGAAGAACGCCGATATCGCGGTTGTCTTTGCCGTAACCCAGAAACAAGCCGCTAAACGCGGTATCAGCGCCTTCCTGGTGCCGACATCCACGCCCGGCTACAAAGTGGCTCGCATCGAGGACAAGGCCGGCCAGCACGCCTCCGACACGGCACAGATTGTTTTGGAGAATTGCAAACTCCCTGCCGATCTGCTGTTGTCGCAAGAAGGCGTTGGATACCGTATTGCGCTCGCCAACCTGGAGTCGGGGCGCATCAACGTCGCCGCGCAAGCAACCGGCGTTGCGCGTGCGGCGCTCGAGGCCGCGGTCGCGTACGCGCGCGAGCGCAAGAGCATGGGCAAGCCCCTGATCGGGCACCAGGCGGTCAATTTCAGGCTGGCCGACATGGCGACCCAGGTCGAGGCCGCGCGCCAGCTCTACCTGCACGCGGCGCGGCTGCGCGATGAAGGCAAGCCCTGCCTCAAGGAAGCGTCCATGGCCAAGCTTTTCGCCTCGGAGATGGCGGAAAAAGTGTGCTCGGACGCGATCCAGATCCATGGCGGCTACGGCTACGTCACCGACGTCCCCGTCGAGCGGCTATGGCGCGACGTGCGCGTAACCAAGATCTACGAAGGCGCCAACGACATCCAGCGCCTCGTCATCGGAAGAGCCCTGGAGGAAGGATGAAGCCGTCCATCGAGTTCTATTTCGACTTTTCCTCCCCGTACGGCTACCTCGCCTCGCACAAGATCGAGGCGCTCGCGGCGAAGTACGCTCGCGGCGTCACCTGGCGACCGATACTGCTCGGGGTCGCCTTCAAGGCCACGGGGAGCGGCCCGCTGCCCAGCATCCCGCTGAAGGGCGACTACGCGAAGCGCGACTTCCTGCGCTCGGCGCGCTTCCACGGCGTCCCGTTCCGGATGCCCGAGCCGTTTCCCGTCTCCACCGTTGCCGCTTGCAGGGCTTTCTATTCCCTGAACGATCCGAAAGAGCAGGTATTGCTGGCGAAAGCACTCTTCCGGGCCTATTTCATCGACAACGTGAACATCGGCGAGGCCAGCCAGGTTCTGAAGATTTCCAACTCCCTGGGCTTGCGGCCGGAGATCGACAGTCAAGCCGTCAAGGACAAGACGCGCGCCGAAGTCGAAGCAGCGCTCGCCAAAGGTGTCTTCGGCTCGCCCTACATCGTGATCGACGGCGAGCCCTTCTGGGGCGTTGACCGATTCGACCAGATCGAGCGCTGGTTGAAGGAACCCTTCTAAGAAGCAGGGAGCCGTCTTGATCAGCAGCGAGCTCAAGCCGCGCTCGGAGGAGTTCCGCGGGAACGCCGCCCGCATGCGCGCACTGGTATGGGACCTGAAGCAGAAGGTTTCGGTCGTGACCCAGGGCGGAGACAAGGCGGCGCGCGACAAGCACACGGCGCGCGGAAAGATGCTGCCGCGCGAGCGCGTGGCGAAGCTCCTCGACCCGGGCTCGCCCTTCCTCGAGATCGGACAGCTCGCGGCATGGGGCATGTACGGCGGGGACGTGCACTCCGCGTCCATCATCTGTGGCATCGGCCGTGTGTGCAGCCGCGAATGCGTGATCGTCGCGAACGACGCGACGATCAAGGGCGGCACTTACTATCCGATGACGGTGAAGAAGCACCTGCGCGCGCAGGAGATCGCGTCCCAGAACCGGCTGCCGTGCATCTATCTCGTCGACTCGGGCGGTGGCTACCTCCCCGAGCAGGACAACGTGTTCCCGGACCGCGAGCACTTCGGCCGCATCTTCTACAACATCGCCAACCTGTCGGCGGCGCGTATCCCGCAGATCGCCTGCGTGATGGGCTCGAGCACCGCGGGCGGCGCCTACGTGCCGGCGATGTGCGATGAATCGATCATCGTCAAGGGCCAGGGCACGATCTTCCTCGGCGGCCCCCCGCTCGTGAAGGCGGCCATCGGGGAGGTGGTTACCCCGGAAGAGCTCGGCGGCGCCGAAGTGCACACGCGTGTCTCGGGCGTCGCCGACCACTATGCGCTGAACGACTCGCACGCCCTTTCGCTCGTCCGGCGCCTCGTCGCCGGCCTCAATCTCCGAAAGCAGGTCTCCCTCGAAGCCCGGGAACCGCGCGAGCCGCTCTACCCCGCCGAGGAGATATACGGCGTGATTCCCGCCGACCCGCGCAAGCCCTACGACGTGCGCGAGCTGATTGCCCGCATCGTCGATGGCTCGGAGCTCGACGAATTCAAGCGCAACTACGGCACGACCCTCGTCACCGGCTTCGCGCACCTGCACGGCTACCCGGTCGGGATCCTCGCGAACAACGGAATTCTTTTCTCGGAGTCGTCGCTCAAAGCCACCCATTTCATCGAGCTCGCCTGCCAGCGCGGCATCCCGCTCCTATTCCTGCAGAACATCACCGGCTACATGGTGGGGAAGAAATACGAGGCGGGCGGCATCGCGAAAGACGGCGCCAAGATGGTCACCGCGGTCGCCACGGCGCGCGTGCCCAAGTTCACCATGATCGTGGGCGGCTCTTTTGGCGCGGGCAACTACGGCATGTGCGGGCGTGCGTACTCGCCGCGCTTTCTGTGGATGTGGCCCAACGCTCGCATCTCGATCATGGGCGGCGAGCAGGCAGCGTCCGTCCTTTCAACCGTAAAAGGCCAGTTCAAGTCCTCCGAAGAGGAGGAGGAGTTCAAAAACCCCATCCGCGAGCAGTACGAGCGGCAGGGCCACCCTTACTACGCAAGCGCACGCCTGTGGGACGATGGGGTGGTGGATCCCGCGGACACGCGGCGCCTGCTCGGTCTTGCCATCTCCGCTTCCCTCAACGCTCCGATCGAAGACACCCGTTTTGGTGTCTTCCGCATGTAAGGTGAGCGAGCATCGCGCCAAGGTGGAATGGCAGCGCTCGGGCGAGTTCCGCCACGAGACCTACTCGCGCAACCACAAGATCTTTTTCAACGGGACGAGCGTCGTCGGCGCCGCCGCGCCGGAGAACATCCCCAAGACCTCGGCCACCGGGCCCGGCGCAGATCCCGAGCAGGCGTTCGTGGCGGCGCTGTCGGCCTGCCACATGCTGTGGTTCCTCGCGCTCGCCGCGCAGCGCAAATGGGTCGTGGAGAGCTATGTCGACGAAGCGGTCGGCATCCTGGACAAGACCTGGATGTCGAAAGTCACGTTGCGGCCGACGGTCAGTTTCTCAGGAAACAAGCCAACGGAGGACCAGCACGCGGCGCTGCATCACCGGGCGCACGAAAAGTGCTTTATCGCCAATTCGGTCAAGACGGAAGTCGTGGTCGAGCCATGCTTGAAGTAACAAGGCAGGGTGGCGTCGCACGCGTCACCCTCAACCGCCCAGAGCTGCGGAATGCTTTTGATGACGTTCTGATCGGGCAGCTAAGGGAAGCTTTTCTCGATATCCAGGCCGACCCGGCCGTACGCGTCATGGTGCTTGCCGGAAACGGCCCGGCGTTCTGTGCGGGCGCGGATCTTAACTGGATGAAGCGCATGGCAGGTTACGACTACCAGGAGAACCTCGCCGACGCTACCGCGCTCGCCCAGATGCTGGCGGCGCTCGACCGGCTGCCCAAGCCGACCATCGCGCGGGTGCACGGGCCGGTGTTTGCGGGAGGAACCGGTTTAGTCGCCGCGTGCGACATCGCCGTCGGCACTCCGCAAGCCAAGTTCTGCCTCTCGGAGGCGAAGCTCGGGCTCTCGCCCGCGACGATCAGCCCGTACGTCATCCGCGCCATGAGTGAGCGCACGGCCCGGCGCTATTTCCTCACGGCCGAAGTGTTCGACGCGCACGAAGCCCTGCGAATCGGGATGCTTTCAATCCTGACGTCAGAAGAAGAGCTGGACGGGGTCATTTCTTCTCTTGTCGAGCACCTCCTTGCCGGCGGGCCGGAGGCGCACGGCAGTATCAAGACGCTCATCCGCTCGGTTGCCGGCCGCCGCCCCGACGACGCGCTCGTCGCCGAAACTGCGCAGCGCATTGCCGAGATCCGCGGCTCGCCCGAGGGCAGAGAAGGCATCGCTGCATTCCTGGAGAAGCGCAAGGCGTCCTGGTGTTCGCCAAAATCCTGATCGCCAATCGCGGGGAGATCGCATGCCGGGTCGCACGCACGGCGCGCCGGCTCGGTATCGCCACGGTGGCGGTGTACTCCGACGCCGACCGGAAGGCGCTTCACGTGCGCGTGGCCGACACGGCGCTGCGCATCGAAGGCTACCTCGATATCGCCGCGGTGATCGCCGCCGCGCGCGAATCCGGCGCACAGGCGATCCATCCCGGCTACGGCTTCCTTGCGGAGAACGCCGAGTTCGCCACCGCGTGCCGCGCGGCCGGCATTACCTTCATCGGGCCTGCGCCCGAAGCGATCGCAGCGATGGGGGACAAGGCGGCCGCGAAGCGCCTGATGGAAAAGGCCGGTGTGCCCCTCGTCCCGGGCTACCACGGCGACCGGCAGGACGACACAGTCCTCGAGAAGGAGGCCGCGCGCATCGGCTTTCCGGTGCTGATCAAGCCCTGCGCCGGCGGCGGCGGCAAAGGGATGAAAATCGTGCGGGACCGGTCTTCCTTCGCCGGCGCGGTGCAGGCGTCCAAACGCGAAGCGAGCTCGGCGTTCGGCGACGACCGGGTGCTGATCGAGCGGTACCTGGAGCGCCCGCGCCATATCGAGGTGCAGGTCTTCGGCGACACCCATGGCAATGTCATCCATCTCTTCGAGCGCGACTGCTCGGTGCAGCGCCGACATCAGAAGGTCGTCGAGGAAGCCCCGGCGCCGAATTTTCCGCGCAAGCAGGAGATCTACGCCGCGGCGGTGGCTGCGGCAAAGGCGATCTCGTACACCGGCGCCGGCACGGTGGAGTTCATCGCCGAGCAGGACGGCCGCTTCTACTTCATGGAGATGAATACCCGGCTTCAGGTCGAGCACCCGGTTACCGAGATGATCACCGGCCTCGACCTCGTCGAATGGCAGCTGCGCGTTGCGGCGGGGGAGCGTCTACCCCAAAAGGAGCCTTCTTTCAGGGGGCACGCCATCGAGGCGCGCATCTATGCCGAGGATCCCGAGCGCGACTTCCTGCCCGCGATGGGAAAGATCCTGCATCTGACTTTTCCACAACAGACACCCTCGATCCGGATCGATACCGGAATCGAAAGCGGGATGGAGATCACGCCGTGGTACGACCCGATGATCGCCAAGCTTGTGGTGTACGGCTCGACTCGAGCCTCGGCGCTGCGGCGCCTCCAGCAGGCACTCGCGGAGGTCGAGATTGCCGGGGTTACCACCAACGTCGGATTTCTGCGCCGCCTTGCTGCGAGCCGGTCTCTGGCTGCCGCAGAGCTCGATACCGGTCTTATCGAGCGCAACAGGAAAGAATTACTCGAAGAAAACCCCGTCAGCATGGAGTTGATCGCGGCTGCCGCGTTCGCGGAACTGGCCGAGGAAGAGCGTGCGGCGCGCCAGCGCGCATCGGCTTCCGGCGACCCGTACTCCCCTTGGCACGAGGTCGATGGCTGGCGCCTGAACGAAGACTCGCACCACGATTTAGCCTTCATAGAGGAAGCGAAGACTCACTCCGTGCGGCTGCTTTTCCTCGAGGCTGGGTTGCGCATCATGGTGAATGGCTGCACCCGCGAGCTCTCCGGCGAGCGGCTGGAAGACGGCCGCCTGCTCGTTCGCCTCGATGGCCGCGTATTCAAGGCGCGCGCGGTTCCCGAAGGCGACGACTGGCACGTCTTCTGCCAGGGCGACTATCGGCGGCTTTCGCTCAAGCAGGAACTCGCCGGAGCCGGCGACGAGGCGAGCAACGGCTCGCTTTCCGCACCCATGCCCGGCAGGGTCATCAAGGTATTGACCGCCGCCGGCGCGAAGGTGACGCGCGGCCAGACGCTCCTGATACTCGAGGCGATGAAGATGGAGCACACAATCGTCGCGCCCGCCGACGGCGTGGTGAAGGAAGTCCACTACGGCGCGGGCGAGCAGGTGCTCGAAGGCGCGGAGCTGATCACCCTTGCTTGACGCCATAAAGATAGTGGAAGTGGGTCCCAGGGACGGGCTGCAGAACGAGCCCGGGCAGGTTTCCACTGACGTAAAGGTCGAGCTCATCGAACGGCTGGCTGGGGCTGGGCTTCCGGCGGTGGAAGCGACTGCGTTCGTTTCGCCCAAGTGGATCCCGCAGATGGCCGACCACACCGAGGTTATGGAGCGCATCCGGCGCAGGCCGGGCGTCTCCTACCCGGTCCTGACGCCGAACCTCAAGGGCTTCGAGGCGGCGCGCGCCGCCGGCGCGACCGACGTCGCGATCTTCGGCGCGGCATCGGAGGCGTTCTCGAAGAAGAACATCAATTGCTCCATCGCCGAATCGCTGGAACGCTTCGAGCCCATAGCTCTCGAATCAAGAAAGTCCAACATCCGGGTGCGCGGCTATGTCTCGTGCGTGCTCGGCTGCCCGTACGAGGGCGAAATCAAGCCGGACAAGGTCGCCGAGGTCGCCGGCGCGCTCTACGACATGGGCTGCTACGAGGTCTCGCTCGGCGACACCATCGGCACCGGCACACCGGGCAAGACGAAGGCGATGATCGAGGCCTGCGCGCGGCGCGTGCCGCTCGAGCGGCTCGCCGGCCACTACCACGATACCTATGGCCAGGCGCTTGCCAACATCTACGCCTCACTCGAAATGGGCGTCGCGACCTTCGATGCCTCGGTCGCGGGTCTCGGCGGCTGCCCCTATGCCGCGGGCGCGTCGGGCAACGTCGCCACCGAGGACGTCATCTACATGCTGAACGGCCTGGGGGTGCGGACGGGCGTTGATCTCGACCAGCTGGTCGAGATCGGCCAGTGGATCTGCGGCTTGCTCAACAGGAAACCCGCCTCCAAGGCAGCATTGGCCATTTCCGCCAAGAAGAAGAAATGAAAACCCCGTGCATCAAGGTCTGCCAGATGGACCCGGTGCGCGGGGTGTGCATCGGATGCTGCCGCACGCTCGATGAGATTGCGCGCTGGGGTGCCATGACCGAGACAGAGCAGACCGCGGTCATGAGGGAGTTGCCGGCGAGAAGAAAAAAGCTAGATATTGCCGAAATCGCCGTGCCGCCCCTTGCCTGACGAGAAGCGCGCGGCGCCGGCGGCGCCTTCCGCCTTGAAAGCAGGAATGCCGTTGTACCACTCCTTGCGCATTGCTTCTCTGAGGCTCAAGCCTTGCTGCGCGTAGGCCGAGCGCCGGTCGGCACGCGTGCAGGCCTGCGGGAAGCGAGCGATCTCGTGCGCCATGGCTTCGGCGAATTCGCGCGACTTGCCGTCGGGAACGACGTGCTCGCAAGCGCCGATGTGCAGCGCCTCCTCCGCCGGGACCTTGCGCCCGGTAAGAATGATCTCGAGTGCACGGCCCATGCCGACAATGCGCGGCAGACGTACCGTACCGCCGTCGATGAGCGGCACGCCCCAGCGGCGGCAATAAACGCCGAAGTACGCCGACTGCTCCATCACGCGCACGTCGCACCACAACGCGAGCTCGAAGCCGCCCGCCACCGCCGGGCCCGCCACTGCGGCGATCACCGGCTTGTCGAGCTCGAGGCGCGTCGGGCCGAGCGGCCCTCGGGGGATCGGCTTTCGGTCATCGAGCGGATAGTCAATCTCGTGAATCGGGGTCGGGTCTTTCATCAGCGATGCGCCGTACTTGAGGTCCCATCCCGCGCAGAACGCACCGCCGTCCCCCCACAACACCGCGACCGCCGCATCGGGATTTTTATCAAAGCTCTGAAAAGCAGAAACCAGAGCGTCGGCGCTTTCCGGGTCCATCGCATTGCGCGCCTCGGGCCGCGAGTGGATCACCGTCCAGACTTTGCCCTTCTTCTCTATCCTGACCGCCATGGCAACCTCCATTGACTGGTACTTCGATTTCGTTTCGCCCTACTCTTATATCTGTTTGCACCGGCTGCCGGAACTGGATGCGGACATCGATTTCAAGCCGGTGCTCTTCGCCGGTCTGTTGCAACACTGGGGCCAGAAGGGACCGGCCGAGATCTCGGCAAAGCGCAAATGGACATACCGCTGGTGCACCTGGTGGGCGGCCGAGCTCGGCATCCCGTTCCGCTTCCCGGCCGAGCACCCATTCAATCCGCTCCAGCACCTGCGCCTAGCATTAGCCTGCGAATCGCGGCCCGAGGCCGTCAAACGCATTTTCGACTCGCTTTGGATGAGCGGAGGGAATGCAGGTGATCCCGCACGTTTCCAGGCGCTTTGCCGAGAGCTCAACGTCGATCCGGCGGCGCTCGCCGATGAACAGATCAAATCCCTTCTCAGGAGAAATACGGAGCACGCAGTTGCGCGCGGGGTGTTTGGCGTGCCGAGCTTCGTGGTGGACGGGGAAGTGTTCTGGGGCGCCGACGCAGTCGACTTTGTCAAGGCGTTCCTAAAGGACCGTTCGCTGCTGAGCAGCGACGAGATGCGCCGGCTCGACGACCTGCCCGTCGGCGCGGCGCGGTGAAATAGCCGCGGGTCAGCCGTATTTCCGGGTGTCCTCGATGACCTTACCGTCGTTCGGCAGGCTCCCGGGCTCGACGAGCTGGACGTCGCCGCGCAGCTTGGTCACCTCGCGGATCGAGGCGACGATCGCTTCGGCGATGCCCTGGAGCCGCTCACGCATCTCGCACTTGAGCGTCATGCGGTCGTCGCCTGCTTCTCCTTCGACCACCAGGCGCGCGCGCACTATCTCGGGGTGCCGCCGCACGATGTCGTTGACCTGGCGGGGCGTGACGAACATGCCGCGCACCTTGGTGCTCTGGTCGGCGCGGCCCATCCAGCCCTTGATACGCACGTTCGTGCGCCCGCAGGGGCTCGTGCCGGGCAGGACAGCCGAAAGGTCGCCGGTGGCGAAGCGGATGAGGGGGTAGTCCTTATTGAAGGTCGTGATCACGACTTCTCCGACCTCGCCCGTGGCGACGGGGTCGCCGGTGCCGGGGCGCACGATCTCGAGGATCAAACGCTCGTCGAGGATCATGCCTTCGTTCACCGTGCCGTCCGGCATCACCGACTCGTAAGCGATAAGGCCGAGGTCCGCGCTTGCATAGGTTTGCGAAACGCGAATGCCGCGGTCACGCAGGGAAGATCTCAATGAAGGGGGCAAGTACTCAGCCCCCACGTGGGCTTTCTCGAGGCTCGAGATGTCGGCCTTCAGCTCATCTGCCTTCTCCACTATGAGCTTCAGGAACGAGGGCGTGCCCACGAACGCATTGACCTTCAGGTCGCGGATGGCTGCCACCTGCATCTCGGTCTGCCCGACCCCGCTCGGGATAACGGTGCAGCCGATCGCGGTGGCGCCCGATTCGAGCATCGAGCCGGCGGGGGTGAAGTGGTACGCGAACGTGTTCAGCACGCGGTCCCCGGCGCGGAAGCCGC
Organism: Burkholderiales bacterium; assembly: GCA_035454685.1. Taxonomy (GTDB): domain Bacteria; phylum Pseudomonadota; class Gammaproteobacteria; order Burkholderiales; family SG8-39; genus SCGC-AG-212-J23. The sequence goes on from DATIGN010000070.1 coordinate 14,984, forward strand.
CTGCGAATAGCCCGCGCGCGGTACGCCACCAGTCCTTCCCGCGACCTTCGGGGTCGTAAATCGGCCCGGGGGAGATGAAGAGCTTCCCAAGCTTCTCTACCGGCGTCGCGTTCAGGCCGCCGAGCGGCGGCAGCTCCTTCTGCAGCGTGGCGAGATCGCTTTTCCGTGTGACGGGGAGCTTCGCCAGCGCCGCCCTGGAGCGAACAATGGAAGGGTTCACTTCAGACAAAATCCGCGCAAACCCCGACGCGCGCTTCCTCGCGTGCGCGACGAGCCTCGGCAGCTCGGCCATCAGCGCAGCCTCGCGCCGCTTCGAGGCACGCGTTTCCAGCTTGTCGAAGAATTCGTTCTTCAAAGCCACCGCTTGCGGCGCCGATAGGACTTGACGTCGCGGAAGCTCTTGCGGCCGGCGGTGGAGAAGCCCAGGTAGAACTCCTTTACGTCCTCGTTGTCGGCGAGCGATTTGGCCTCGCCATCCATCACCACGCGTCCGTTCTCGAGGATGTAGCCGTAGTCGGCGTAGCGCAGCGCGATGTTGGTGTTCTGCTCGGCGAGCAGGATGCTGACGCGCTCCTTGCGGTTGAGCTCCTTGACGATCTCGAAGATCTCGGCGACGAGCTGCGGCGCGAGCCCCATCGAAGGCTCATCGAGCAGGATCATCCGGGGGCGCGCCATCAGCGCGCGTCCGATAGCGGTCATCTGCTGCTCGCCGCCCGAGGTGTAGCCCGATTGGGAATGCCGCCGCTCCTTGAGCCGCGGAAAGTAGCTGTAGACCTTCTCGAGGTCCTCCTTGACCCCGGAACCGATGTAGCCGCGCGTGTAGGCGCCGGTGAGAAGGTTCTCCTCCACCGTGAGATGCTGAAAGCAGTGCCGGCCTTCCATCACCTGGCAGATGCCGCGCTTCACCAGCTCCGAAGGATTGGACCTGTCGATGCGCGTGCCCCGGTACAGGATCTGGCCCTTGGTGACCTCCCCGCGTTCCGCGCGCAGCAGGTTGGAGATCGCCTTCAGCGTGGTGGTCTTGCCAGCGCCGTTCGCGCCGAGCAGCGTCACGATCTGACCTTCCAGCACCTCGAGCGAGACGCCCCTCAGCACGAGGATGACGTGGTCGTAGATCACCTCGATGTTGCTGATCGAGAGGATCGGGGCGGGCTGGGTCTGGGGGACGGCGGACATAAAAAAAAGGGGAAGGGACGAACCCTTCCCCGTCTACTCTACGCGATTACTTCTCCTTGGAGCAGTCGCGCGGGGTGATGCTCTTTTCCTTGGCGTACTGCGCGGCGGAAGCCTCGATCATCGGCCGTACGATCGACTGGTCCGAAGCGATCCAGTCGGTGATCACGTTCCACTTGCGGCCGTCCCACTGCAGGAACTTCACCGCGCCGCCGCCCTCGTGATCCTGGCACGAGACTTTCAGCGGCTGCATGAGGCCGACTGCGCCGAGCTCCTTCAGGCGCTTCTCGTCGATGTTGAGGTTCTCGATGCCCCAGCGCATCTGTTCGCCGGTGATGGGCTTGCCCTTCCCGAAGCGATTCTGCGCGGTGCGGATGGCTTCCGCAGTGATGATGCCGGCGACGATGCCGCGCGTGTGGTAGATCGAGCCGATGCGCGACTGGTCCTCCATCTCGCCCTTACCCTTCTTGTAGACGTGCTTGAGCACCTCCTGCATCACCGGGAAGTTGGTGCCGGGCAGGTTGAAGCCGGCGGCGATATAGCCCTTGGCCGCGTCGCCCGCGGGGATCACGTCCTCCTCAGCGCCCGACCACCATACGCCGACGATCTTGGTGCGCGGGAAGCCGACCTTCGCCGCAGCCTTGAGCGCGGTCGGGTTCATCACGCCCCAGCCGCGCAGGATTACCCAATCGGGGCGGATCTGGCGCACCTGCAGCCACTGCGACTGCTGCTCGTTGCCCGGGTGCGGCACCGCGATGTGCGTGACCTGAAAGCCGTACTTCTTCGCTTGCGCGTCGAGCACCGGGATCGTTTCCTTGCCGTAGGCAGAGTCGTGGTAGATGTTCACGATCTTCTTGCCCTTGAGCTTGTCCATCCCGCCTTCCTTCATGCCGATGAACTTGATCTTGGCGGTGTTCTGCGACCAGTAGGTCGTGATGAGCGGGAAGACGTAGGGGAACACGCGCCCGTCGGCCGCGTCGGTGCGGCCGTAGCCGAGCGAGATGACGGGAATATGGTCCGCCGTCGCCTTGTCGATGAGCGAATAGGTGATCCCGGTGGACAGCGGATGGATCACCGTGGCGCCGGTGGGCCCCTTCTTCTTCGAGCGCTCGTAGCATTCCACGCCGCGGTCGTTGCGATACTCCGTCTCGCACTTCTCCCAGGTAAGGCGCACGCCGTTGATGCCCTTGTCGCGCTCGTTGAGCATCGCGAAATAGTCGATCATGCCGCCGCCGAAGCCCGAGCCGCCGGGAGCGTACGGCCCGACCCAGTAGAAGTTCGCGGGAATGAACTGCTCGTTCTGCGCGGCCGCGGGACCGGCAGCAGAGAGCATCAATGCAAGAACAACAGCCGTGGTGCGCTTCATTTCGATCGATCCTCCTAAGAAGTCACTTTTCACTTTTCTTTTGAACAATCCCTGGGTGTGATGCCTTTTTCCTTGGCGTACTGCCACGCCGAGGCTTCGATCATCGGCCGCACCAGCCTCTGGTCCGAGGGGATCCAGTCGGTGATGACCTTCCACTGACTTCCGTCCCACTGCTGGAACTTCACCTGGCCGCCGCCTTCATGGTCGGCGCACGACAGCTTGAGCGGCTGCATGAAGCCGACCGCGCCGAGCTCCTTCAGGCGCTTGTCGTCGATCACCAGGTTCTCGAGTCCCCAGCGCACCTGCTCGCCGGTCATCGGCTGGCCCTTGCCGAAGCGACCCTGCGCGGTGCGCACCGCTTCGGTGGTGAGGATGCCCCAGAGCACGCCGCGGTTGTAGTAGATGGACCCGAGGCGCGACTTGTCTTCCAGCTCGCCCTGGCCTTTGCCGTAGACGTGCTTCTGGATTTCGCGCAGCACCGGGAAATTCGCGCCGGGCGCATTGAAGCCGGCGGCGATATAGCCCTTGGCCGCGTCGCCCGCCGGGATCACGTCCTCCTCGGCCCCCGACCACCACACGCCAACGATCTTGGTGCGCGGGAAGCCGATCTTCGCCGCAGCCTTGAGCGCCGTCGGGTTCATCACGCCCCAGCCGCGCAGGATCACCCAGTCAGGACGGATCTGGCGCACCTGCAGCCATTGCGACTGCTGCTCGTTGCCCGGGTGCGGGACCGCGATGTGCGTGACCTGGAAGCCGTAGAGCTTCGCCTGGACGTCCAGGATCGGGATGGTTTCCTTGCCGTAGGCCGAGTCGTGATACAGGTTCACGATCTTCTTGCCCTTCAGCTTCTCCATCCCGCCTTCCTTCATGCCGATGAACTTGATCTTGGCGGTGTTCTGCGACCAGTAGGTGGTGATCATCGGGAAGACGTATGGGAATACTCGACCGTCGGCGGCATCGGTGCGCCCGTAGCCAACCGACACGATCGGGATCTTGTCCGCGGTGCCTTTGTCAATGAGCGAGTAGGTAATGCCGGTCGAAAGCGGGTGGATCAGCGTCGCGCCGGTCGGACCCTTCTTCTTCGAGCGCTCGTAGCATTCGACGCCGCGGTCGTTGCGGTACTCGGTTTCGCACTTCTCCCAGCTGACTTTCACACCGTTGATGCCACCGTCGCGCGCGTTCAGCAGCTTGAAGTAGTCGATCATTCCGGCCGCGATGCCCGAGCCGCCGGGGGCGTATGGGCCGACCCAGTAGGAATTCACCGGGACGAACTGTTCTTTCGCCTGCGCGAATGCTTGTGCAGAAAACAGGGCAGTCGCCACTGCCCCGATGATCACATAGGACCTCATGAACGCCTCCTCCTCAGGAGCGGACGGTCAGTATAGCGCCGTCAATGCGGGAACGGCCACAGCCGCAGCTTCTCCTTCGCGATCTGCCAGAGACGGGCGAGCCCGTTCGGCTCCACGATCAGGAAGAAGATGATCAGGCCGCCGAAGATGATCAGCTCCAGGTTGGAGATCGTGGCGTGCGAGATTTCCACTCCGGAGAGGTGCGATACCCACCCCGAGGCGATGCTGAGGAAGATGGGGAAGAGCGTGATGAACGCCGAGCCGAGGAAGGCGCCCAGGATCGACCCCACCCCCCCGATAATGATCATGAAGAGGATGCGGAACGAGAGATCCAGGCTGTAGGCCTCGGGCTCCACCGTGCCGAGGTAGCAGAACGCGTGCAGCGCGCCCGCCACGCCGCAGTAGAAGGAGCTGATGGCGAAGGCGAGGAGCTTGGTCTTCATCATCGGGATGCCGATCACCGAGGCGGCGACATCCATGTCGCGCACCGCCATGAAGGCGCGGCCGGTCTCGCTGCGCATCAGGTTCTTGGCAAGCAGCGCCATGACCGCGACTACCGCCAGGGTGAAGACGTACTTGCGGGCCGGCGTGTCGAAGGGCACGCCGAAGATCACGATGCTCTGCGCCGTGACCACGCCCGAGGAGCTGTAGTTGGTGAACCAGCCGAAGCGCTGCAGCGCCCACAGCACGAAGAACTGGCAAGCGAGCGTCGCCACCGCCAGGTAGAAGCCCTTGATGCGCAGGCTCGGCAGGCCGAACACGATGCCGACCGCCGCCGCGCACAGCCCCGCCAGGATGAAGCCCGGGATGATGCCGAGCCAGGGCATGCGCAGCACGAAGTTGTACGCCATGAACGCGCCCACCGCCATGAACGCCGCGGTGCCGAGCGAAAGCTGCCCGGCGTAGCCCGTGAGGATGTTCAGGCCGAGCGCGGCAAGCGCGAAGATAAGGAAGGGCGTGAGCATCGCGCCGAGCCAGTACTGGTTTCCGACGAGCGGTACGACGACGAAGGCAACCAGCATCAGCAGCCAGAACGCGATGCGGTCCTGGCGAATGGGGAAGATGCGCTGGTCTTCGGCGTAGGTGGACTTGAACTGCCCGGCTTCGCGATAAAGCATTTACACCCTGTCGATGTGCTTCTCGCCGAACAGGCCTTCCGGCCGCACGAGAAGGAAGAGCAAAGCCACCACGTAGGCGAACCAGGACTCGATCCCGCCGCCGACGTAGGGGCCGACATAGACCTCGGCCAGCTTCTCGGTGGCGCCGATGATCAGGCCGCCGATGATTGCCCCGGGAATCGACTCAAAGCCGCCGATCAGCAGCACCGGCAGCGCCTTGAGCGCGACGAAGGTCAGGGCGAACTGCACGCCGTTCCTCACGCCCCACATGAGCCCCGCCACCAGGGCGACAAAGCCCGCGACAGCCCAGACGATCGCCCAGATGTGCTGCAGCGGGATGCCGACGGCGAGCGCCGCCTGGTGATCATCGGCCACCGCGCGCAGCGCACGGCCGATGCGCGTTTTCTGGAAGAAAACCGCGAGCACCGCGACCAGCACCCCGGCGACGAAAGCGGCAAAGAGGTCGAATTGGCTGATGTTGATGTTCCACTTCTGCGAGAGCCATTCCATCGGCACGTCCGGAATGCCGAGCTCGAGGCCGTGTGGCTGCGAGCCCCAGATGAGCTGCGACAAACCCTCGAGCACGAAGGTAAGGCCGATCGTGGCCATGAAGAGCGTGATCTGCGCCTGGTTGACGAGCGGGCGCAGCACGACGCGCTCGGTGGCGAGGCCGAGCACCACCATCACGGCGAGCGTGACGACGAGCGCGAGCCAGAAGTTCCAGCCGCGCTCCACCAGCGACACGAAGGTGAGCGCGGCGAAGAAAACCATCGCGCCCTGCGCGAAGTTGAAGACGCCAGAAGCCTTGTAGATCAGCACGAAGCCGAGCGCGACGAGCGCGTACATCACCCCGGCGAGCAGCCCGCCCGCCAGCACCTCGATGAAAAAGACGACTTCGATCGACATCAGTGGGTCACGCCAAGGTAGGCGTCGATGACCGCCTGATTATTCTTGATGTCTTCAGGAGAACCATCTGCAATCTTGCGCCCGTAGTCCAGCACGACCACGCGGTCGGAGATGTCCATCACCACCCCCATGTCGTGCTCGATCAGCACGATTGTGGTGCCGAACTGGTCGTTCACGTCGAGCACGAAGCGGCACATGTCCTGCTTTTCCTCGAGGTTCATCCCGGCCATCGGCTCGTCCAGCAACAGCACCTTGGGCTCGGCGGCGAGCGCGCGGCCCAGCTCGACGCGCTTCTGCAGGCCGTAGGGCAGCCGCCCGACCGGCGTGCGTCGGATGTGCTGGATCTCGAGGAAGTCGATGATCTCCTCGACTGCGCGGCGATGCTCCAGCTCCTCGCGCCTGGCCGGCCCCGCCCAGAGCGCCTGCTGCACGAAGTTGCAGCGCATCCTGAGGTTGCGCCCGGTCATAATGTTGTCGAGCACCGTCATGCCCTTGAACAGCGCGATGTTCTGGAACGTGCGCGCGATGCCCAGGGCCGCGGCCTCGTGCGGGTCCATGTCCTTGAAAGTCTTTTCCTGGAACCGGATGGTTCCGTGCTGCGGGTGATAGACGCCGTTCAGCACGTTCAGCATCGAGCTCTTGCCGGCGCCGTTCGGGCCGATGATGGCGCGGATCTCGTGCTCCTTCACGTCGAAGGAAACCTCCCGCAGGGCCTTCACCCCCCCGAAGGCGAGGGAAACGTTTTCCACCGAAAGAATCATGCGGCTCGCTTTGCCGCGGCCGGCGGGAAGGTCTTCGCGTCCCGGATCTTGAGATCGGCGGAATACGTCCCGGTGCGCCCGTCCTCGTAGCGTACCTGCGCCTCAACGTGCACCGTGCGGCTGCCGTCGTACAGCGCGGCGACCAGGGCCGCGTACTTTTCGGCGATGAAGCCCCGGCGCACTTTGCGCGTACGCGTGAGCTCCTCGTCGTCGGCGTCGAGCTCCTTGTGCAGGATGAGGAAGCGGTGGAGCTGCGAGTTGGCGATCTCGGGCTCCTGCGCGAGGTCGGCATTCACGCGCTCGACGCATTCGCGCACCAGCTCATAGACCTCGTCGCGCGCCGCGAGGTCAGCGTAGCCGGAGTAGGCGATGTTGCGCTTCTCGGCCCAGTTGCTCATCGCCTGCATTTCGATGTTGACGAACGCGCATACCTTCTCGCGGCGGTGGCCGAAGCACACCGCCTCCTTGATGTACGGGAAGAACTTGAGCTTGTTCTCCAGGTACTTCGGCGCGAAGAGCGTCCCGTCGGCGAGCTTGCCGACGTCCTTGGCGCGATCGATGATCTTCAGGTGCCCGTCGGCGTCGATATAGCCGGCGTCGCCGGTGTGGAACCAGCCGTCGCGATCCTTCGCCTGGAGCGTGGCCTCGACGTTCTTGTAGTATTCCTTGAACAGGCCTGGGGAGCGGATGAGGAGCTCGCGCTCCGGCGTGAACTTGAGCTCCACGCCCGCCACCGCGGGCCCTACTGTGTCGGGCTTGACCTTGTCGTTGGGTTGGATGCAGACGAAGACGCTGGTCTCGGTCGAGCCGTAGAGCTGCTTGAGATTCACGCCGATCGAGCGATAGAAGACGAAGAGGTCGGGCCCGATCGCCTCGCCCCCCGTGTACGCAATGCGGACGCGGCTCATGCCGAGGACGTTGCGCAGCGGGCCGTAAACGAGCAGATCGCCGAGCCAGTAGCGCAGCCGCGCGCCGAAAGAGACCGGTTTGCCCTCCATGATGCGCTCGCCGACGCGGCGCGCCACGTCCATGAAATAGCGGTAGAGCGCGCGCTTCGGAGCGCTTGCGTCGTCCATGCGCACCGACACCTGGGTGAGCAGCGCCTCGAACACCGCTGGCGGCGCGAAATAGTAGGTCGGCCCGATCTCGCGCATGTCGGTGGTCACGGTCTCGGCGGATTCCGGGCAGCAGATGCAGTAGCCGGCGACGAGCGGTTGCGCGTAAGAGAAGATGTTCTGCCCGATCCACGCGGGCGGCATGAAAGCGAGCACGACGTCGCGGTCGGTAATGCCCTCCCAGTCGGCCACCACCTTCGAGCGCTCGATGAGGTTGCGGTAGGTAAGGACCACGCCTTTCGGCACCCCGGTCGTGCCCGAGGTGAAGAAAAGCGCGGCCGTATCCTCGCTGGTGCCCTTCGCGATCTCGCCTTCGAGGAAAGCGGGGGCGCGACGATGCGCCTCGCGCCCGATCTCACGCAGGCGCTCGTAGCTCATGAGCTCGGGCTGCGTGTACTGGCGCAGGCCGCGCGGGTCGTCGTAGTAGATGTGCTTGAGCGTCGGACAGCCGGGCAGGATCTCGAGCAGCTTGTCGACCTGCTCCTGGTCCTCGGCGAGCGCGTGCGCGACCTCGGCGTTGCGGATCGGGAAAGCCATCTCGGCTGCTACCGCGTCCTGGTACAACGGCACCGGGATCGCGCCGAGGCACTGCGCCGCGGCGACGCCGGCGTAGAGCCGCGGGCGGTTCGCGCCCACCAGCGCCACGTGGTCGCCGCGCTTCAGGCCCTGCTCCGCGAGGCCGCAGGCAAGCGCGCGCACTTCTTCGGCGAACTCGTGCCACGTCCAGGTCTGCCAGATGCCGAGATCTTTTTCACGGATCGCCGGCCGGCCTGCGCGCACCTGCGCGTGATGCATGAGCAGCTTGGGAAACGTGTCGAGCGTTCCGATCGCCATCAGCGCCTCCTCTCGCCTAAGCCGGCGGATTCTTGCATAAAAAGTGGGTACAGTACGCCGCCATGGAACTCAGAACCCGCGTCAACGGGGTGGAGCACTGGACGCGCAAGGGCGAGGTCAAGCTCTTTCTGTGGCAGAAGGCGCCGCCGACCAGCGAGGCGCCCAAGGGCACGATCATGTTCGTGCATGGCTCGTCGATGGCCTCGCAGCCAACCTTCGACCTCCAGGTCCCCGGCCGGCCCGACTCCTCGGTCATGGACTGGTTCGCCGCGCGCGGCTACGACACCTGGTGCATGGACCATGAGGGCTATGGCCGCTCCGACAAGTCCCGCCCGGTCAACTGCGATATTGCCAACGGCGCCGACGATCTGGCGGCTGGAACGAAGTACATCCTCGAAAAGAACGGCGGGAGAAAGCTTCTCATGTATGGCATCTCGTCCGGCGCGCTGCGCGCAGCTGCCTTTACCGAGCGCCACCCGGAACGCGTGGCGCGGCTCGCGCTCGACGCCTTTGTCTGGACCGGCAAGGGCAGCCCGACGCTCGCCGAGCGTAGAAAGAAGCTCGCCGAATTCCAGTCGAAGAACCGGCGCGCCATCGACCGCGCTTTCGTGCGCAGCATCTTTGCCCGCGACCACCCCGGCACCGCGGACGACGCCACGATCGAGGCATTCGCGAGCGCGATCCTCGCGCTGGATGACTCGGTCCCGACCGGAACCTACGTCGACATGTGCTCAAAGCTCCCGCTCGTCGACCCGGCGAAGATCACCGTGCCGACGATCACCATGCGCGGCGAGTTCGACGGCATCGCGGGCTTCGAGGACCTGATCGAGTTTTTCACCCGCCTGCCCAACCCCGACAAGCAGTTCGCGGTGATGGCCGGGATCTCGCACGCGAGCTTCCAGCAGAAGAACTATCTCACCGCGTACCACATCCTGCATTCGTTCTTCGCGACGCCGGAGCCGGTTTACCGCGGATGAACTAACTCTTGATGAACACCTTCATGCGCACGGAGCATGAGAAGTGTGGCCGGGTGGTGCGCAAAACCGGCGCGACCGTCAATTAATCGTCGCGTTCTCGCCTTGATCGCCGCCCTGGCTGGCGCAGCCGGGGCGGCGATGGCGCAGGACAGCCCGGAAGCCGAGGGGATTCCATCGTTCGCCGAGCTCGAAGCCGCGGGCGCGCGCATCGGCGAGATCCGGGTCATCACCCAAGACATCTTCGATTTGGAAGACCCCGCGGAGAACAACTGGCTCTTCCGCTTCGCGAACAAGCTTCACATCCAGACCCGCCCGACGGTCATCCGACGACTGCTGCTGTTCAAGACGGGGGACCGAGTCTCGGTGCAGGCGATCGAGGAAACCGAGCGCTTGCTGCGCGCAAAGCATTACCTGTACGAAGTGAGCATCCAGCCGGTCTCGCACCGCGACGGGGTCGCCGACATCGAGGTGAAGACCCGCGATAGCTGGTCTCTCGACATCGGCATCGGCGCCAGCCGGGAGGGTGGTGAGAACAAGGGCCGCGTCGCCATCAAGGAGGACAACCTGTTGGGTACGGGCATCACGCTGGGCATCGGGTACACGTCCGACGTGGACCGCCGCGGCACCGAGTTCAATATCTCCGACACCAACTTGTTCGGAACGCGCGGCGTCGCGGCCTATTCGTACGCGGACTACGACGACGGCAGCAGCCAGTCATTCACCCTGCAAAGACCCTTTTACGCCCTGGATGCGCGCTGGGCCGCCGGAATCGGCGGCGCCGAGTATGACCAGGTGACGTCCCAGTACAACGCGGGCGACGTGATCGCCGAGTACCGGGTCCGCAGCAAATCGTCCGAGGCGTTCGGCGGCTGGTCGCCCGGCCTGATCTCCGGCTGGACGACCCGTTACTCCGCTGGCGTCTTTTACGACGACAAGGACTACGAGCTCGAGCCGGGGAAGGCGCCGCCGACGCGCCTGCCGTCGGACCTGACGGTCGCCGGACCGTTCCTGCGCTTCGAGCTGATCGAGGACGCGTTCCGCACCGACGTGAACCTGAACCTCATCGGGCGCGTGGAGGATTTCGCGATGGGCGTGCAAACCAGGCTGCAGGTCGGGCGCGCGCTCACCGAATGGGGCTCGACGCGCGACTCGTGGGTCTACAGCCTGAACGTGAGCAACGGTTTCGATATCACGCGAGACAGCTTCCTGCTCGCGAGCGCCGCCGCGTCCGGGCGCTATGCCGAGGAGGGCGAGAACCAGGCCGTCGGGGGCATGGTGCGCTATTACCATCGCAGCGGGCGACGGCTGGTGTACTACGCGGCGCTTTCGGCGGACGCCGTGGACAACCCGGACGTGCCTGGTCCGCTCGAGATCGGCGGCGACAACGGCCTGCGCGGCTATCCGCTGCGCTACCAGGCGGGAGAACGGCGCGTTCTCTTCACGACCGAAGTGCGCGGCTACACTGACTGGTATCCGTTTCGCCTGTTCCGCGTCGGTGGCGCGGTGTTCTACGACGTCGGGCGCGCCTGGAAAGGTGAGAACGAGAATACGGTGAACCCCGGATGGCTACACGACGTTGGCTTCGGCCTGCGTCTGCTCAGCGCGCGCACCTCCAAAGGCAACGTGTTCCACGCAGATGTGGCCTTCCCGCTCGTCCGCGACCCGAGCATCGACGCCGTGCAGTTCCTGTTCAAGACGAAGGTCGCCTTCTAGCGGCGGCGCCTACATGCTACGGCGGTACTGGCCGCCCACTTCGAAAAGGGCGTGCGTGATCTGGCCGAGCGAGCAGACGCGCACCGCATCCATCAGCACCCCGAACACGTTCTCGTCCCTGATCACCGCCTGGCGCAGTCTTTCTAGCATTGCAGGACAGGCTTCGGCGTTGCGCCGCTGAAACTCGCGGAGTCTCCTCAGTTGCGACTGCTTTTCGTCCTCGGTCGAGCGGATGAGCTCGAGCTTCTGCGGAGTCGGATCGCCGTGCGGGTTACGGAAGGCGTTCACGCCGACGATCTCGTAGGAGCCATCGTGCTTTCGGTGCTCGTAGTAAAGCGACTCCTCCTGGATCTTGCCGCGCTGGTAGCCGGTTTCCATGGCGCCCAGCACTCCGCCGCGGCTCGAGATCGCCTCGAACTCCTTCAGCACCGCCTCCTCGACGAGATCGGTGAGCGCCTCGATGATGAACGACCCCTGGTTCGGGTTCTCGTTCTTCGCCAGCCCCCATTCCTTGTTGATGATGAGCTGGATCGCCATGGCGCGGCGCACCGATTCCTCGGTCGGCGTAGTGATCGCCTCGTCGTACGCATTGGTGTGCAGGGAGTTGGTGTTGTCGTAGGTCGAGATCAGCGCCTGCAGCGTGGTGCGAATGTCGTTGAAGGCGATTTCCTGCGCATGCAGCGAGCGGCCGGAGGTCTGCGAGTGGAACTTGAGTTTCTGGCTGCGTTCGTTGCCGCGGTAGCGCTCCTTCATCGCCACCGCCCAGATGCGCCGCGCTACGCGCCCGAGCACCGCATACTCCGGATCCATGCCGTAGGAGAAGAAGAACGACAGGTTCGGAGCGAAGTCGTCGATCTTCATCCCGCGCGCGAGGTAGGCCTCGACGAAGGTGAAGCCGTTCGCAAGCGTGAACGCGAGCTGCGAGATCGGGTTCGCCCCCGCCTCCGCGATGTGGTAACCCGACACCGACACCGAGTAGAAATTCCTCACCTGGTTGGCGATGAAGTACTCCTGGATGTCGCCCATCACCTTGAGCGAGAACTCGGTGGAGAAAATGCAGGTGTTCTGCCCCTGATCCTCCTTCAGGATGTCGGCCTGGACGGTTCCGCGCACGGAAGCGAGGGTTTGGGCCTTTATCGCCTCCAGCTCTTCCGCAGACGGATCTTTTCCTTTCTCTTGCCTGAACTTCTCGACCTGCTGGTCGATCGCGGTGTTGAAGAACATGGCGAGGATCGTCGGCGCCGGGCCGTTGATCGTCATCGATACCGAGGTGGACGGATCGCACAAGTCGAAGCCCGCGTAAAGCGCCTTCATGTCGTCGAGCGTCGCGATCGAGACGCCGCTATTGCCCACCTTGCCGTAGATGTCGGGCCGCTCGTCGGGGTCGAAGCCGTACAGCGTGACCGAGTCGAACGCTGTGGACAGACGCTTCGCCGGCATGTCGCGCGAGAGCAGGTGGAAGCGCTTGTTGGTGCGGAACGGGTCGCCCTCGCCCGCGAACATGCGAGTCGGATCCTCGTTCTCGCGCTTGAAGTGGAACACGCCCGCGGTGAACGGGAACTCGCCGGGCAGGTTCTCGCGCATACGCCAGCGCAGAAGCTCGCCGTGGTCCTCGTAGCGCGGGAGCGCGACCTTCGGCACCTTCGTGCCTGAAAGAGATGTATGGGTCAGTTGCGTGCGCAGTTCTTTGTTGCGCACCTTTACGATCTGCTCCTCGCCGGAGTAGGACCTGATGACCTTGGGCCAGCCGTCGAGCAGCCTTTGCGCTTCGGCGTCGAGCTTCCTCGATTCGATCAGCGCGTCGAGCTCCGCAAAGCTCCTGCCCAGCATCGCCCGGGTGCCAAAGAGTTGCTGGCGCTCGCGCGCCAGGCGCGATTGCTGCTCCACGCGGTGGTGATAGCCGCGCACCGTCTCGGCGATCTCGGCCAGATAGCGCTGGCGCTTGGGCGGGACGATGACATGGACCGCAGAGGAAACCTTGCCGGCGGGTCTCGGCAGCCTCTTTGTCTGAAATCCCAGTTTTCCGGCCACCGCGTGGTAGAGCGAAGTCACGCCGTCGTCGTTGAAGCGCGAAGCAATGGTGCCGAACACCGGCATGTCCTCTGGCGCGGTCCTGAAGGCCTCACGGTTGCGCTGCACCTGCTTACGCACGTCGCGCAGCGCGTCGTCGGCGCCGCGGCGGTCGAACTTGTTGATCGCGACGAAATCGGCGTAGTCGAGCATGTCGATCTTCTCGAGCTGGCTCGCCGCACCGAACTCGGGCGTCATGACGTAAAGCGAAGCATTGACGTGCGGCACGATCGCGGCGTCGCCCTGCCCGATGCCCGCGGTCTCGACCATGACCAGCCCGTAGCCCTCGGCGCGGCAGGCGGCAATCGCGTCGCCGAGCGCCGCCGAAAGCTCCGTCCCGGTGTCGCGCGTCGCGAGCGAGCGCATGAACACGTTCGGCCCGTGGATCGCATTCATACGGATGCGGTCGCCGAGGAGCGCGCCGCCGGTCTTGCGGCGCGTCGGATCCACCGACAGCACCGCGATCTTCAGCGCATCGCCTTGGTCGAGCCGAAAGCGCCGCACGAGCTCGTCGGTAAGCGAGCTCTTGCCCGCGCCGCCGGTGCCGGTGATACCAAGCACGGGAGCTGGATTGCTTTTCGCTTTTTCAAGGAGCTCTTTGTTATTGAGAACCCCCACCTCCAGCGCCGTAATGATCTGCGGGAGTGTCTTCGGGTCCTTGTGCGAGGCATCGAAGTCGCAGCGCGCGAGCATGTCGTTGATCATTCCCTGCAGGCCCATGCGCTGCCCGTCTTCGGGCGAATAGATCCGCGCGATCCCGTAGTCCTGCAGCTCCTTGATCTCCGCAGGCACGATCACCCCGCCGCCTCCGCCGAATACCTTGATGTGCTCGCCGCCTTGCGAGCGCAGCAGGTCCAGCATGTACTTGAAGTACTCGAGGTGACCGCCCTGATAAGACGACACCGCGACGCCCTGTACGTCTTCCTGCAGCGCCGCGCCCACGACCTCGTCGACCGAGCGGTTGTGCCCGAGGTGGATCACCTCCGCCCCCGAGGCCTGCAGGATGCGGCGCATGATGTTGATCGAGGCGTCGTGGCCGTCGAACAGGCTCGCGGCGGTGACGAAGCGGATCTTGTGTCTTGCCTTGTAGACGAGCTTGCTCGAGTCCGACAGGTCGGTCATGAAGCGCCAGCCTAGTTGACGTTTACGTTAACGTCAACATCGGTTCCGCCCGGCTCATTCGGGCTTGATCCCGGCGTCCGCGATAGCGCGGCGCCAGACGGCGAGCTGCTCCCGGGTGTACGCGGCGAGCTGCTCGGGAGTCGAGCCGCGCGGCTCGAAGGCGAGCTTGCCGAACGCCTCGCGCACCTCGGGGCGCGTCAGCACGGCCTGGAGCTCGCGCGAGACGCGATCGGCTATGTCACGCGGCAGGCCTTTGGGGCCGAACACTCCGCCCCACGGCGTGACACTCAGCTCCTTCAAGCCCGCTTCTGCCATCGTGGGGGCGTCCGGCAGCAGCGGGCTGCGGCTCGGGAGCAGCGTAGCGAGGGCGCGCAGTTTTCCTTCACGCACCTGCGGTGCCGCGGTCCCCGGCGTGGCGATGGCGAAGTGAACCCGGCCGCCGAGCAGGTCGACCATGAGGGGACCGTCTCCTTTGTACGGCACATGCACCACGTCGAGCTTCTCGCGCTGCAGGAGTTGGGCGGTGGAGACGATCGAAGTGCTGTTGCCGCTGCCGTAGTTCAGCTTGCCGGGGTTCGCACGGAGGTACGCGAAGAGCTCCTTCATGTTCGTCGCCGGCACGCTCGGGTGGCTGAAGAGGAAGAAGCCGAACTGACCCACCAGGGAGACGGGCGTGAAGTCGTTCACCGGATCGTAGGGCGGATCCTTGCGCACCGCCGGAACCCAGGAGAACGCAGTGTTAGTGGCGTAGAAGAGCGTGTAACCGTCCGGCGCGGCCTTCATCGTGGCGTCGGCCGCGATCGCACCGTCGGCGCCGGGCTTGGTCTCGATGAGGACCGGCTGGCCGAGCGCCTGACCGAGCGGCTGCGCGAAGATGCGGGCACCGACCTCGGCGGCGCCGCCTGGCGGGAATGGCACGATAAGGCGGACGGGTTTGTTCGGATATTGCGCGTGCGCGCCGCTGCAAAAAACAGCGAGAGCGACGCTCGCCAGCACTGTTCTCATGTCAATCCCGGTAGGTCGGATCGATGGTGTCGATCTGGCGCTGGAGCGCCGCGAACGTGTCCTCGCAGGTGCGCTTCTCGGCCGGCCCGCCCTCGCGCACCGTCTGCGGAAAAACTTCGGGCCGGATCGGGTGCACCGCGCCCGCGCCGCTTGCTGCGATCTGAACGTCGCAAGCGCGCTGCATGGTCCAAAGCATCAGGAAAGCTTCCGGCACGCTCGGCCCCCAGGCGAGCAGCCCGTGGTTGCGCAGGATGACCGCCGGCTTGTCCCCGATGTCGCGCACCAGCCGCTCCTTCTCGCTGGGCTCGACGGTAATGCCCTCGAATTCGTGGTACGCCAGCTTGCCGACGAGCATTGCACCGTAGAAGTTGTGCGGGGAGAGGCCTTCCTCGAGGCACGCGACCGCCATGCCGGTCGTGGTGTGCGTGTGCATTACGCAGTGCGCCTGAGAAATCGAGCCGTGGATCGCCGAATGGATGACCAAGCCAGCCCGGTTCACGGGCCATTCGGTCTCGCGCACCGGGTTGCCTTCGATGTCGATGAGCACCAGGTTCGATGCTTTCACTTCGCAGTAGTGCAGCCCGAACGGGTTGATCAGAAACCTCGTCTCAGGTCCGGGCACGCGCACCGTAATGTGGTTGAAGATCATCTCGGTCCAGCCGAGCATCGCGAAGATGCGGTAGGCGGCAGCAAGCTCGATGCGCGCTTTGCGCTCGGCCTCGGTCAGCGGCGCTTCCTTCGCCGGGCGCGCCGCGGTCTGCATATAAATCGTCATGGCTTTAGTTTACCCTTGGCCTCATGAACCGGCGCCATTTCCTGATCCTGACCGCGGGTACGCTGTGCGGCGTGCCCGCCCTTGCGGCAAGCCCTGCCCCGCAATTCGAAGTCCCGGATACGCTGATGCGCAGCCGCCGGCTGTCCGAATTCAAGGGCAAGACGGTGGTTCTCGAATGGACGAGCGCTTCCTGCCCGTTTGTAAGAGCGCAGTACGAAAGCGGCGTGATGCCCGAGTTGCAGAAGTGGGCCGCGACGCAGGGGATCGTATGGCTCTCGGTCATCTCCACGCATCCGTCGCGGCGCGATTACTTGCCGCCGGACAAAGCCGACGCGTTCCACCGTGCGCGCGGCGGCGCACCCGCGGCACTGCTGATGGACTCCGCCGGGGCCATGGGCCGGGCCTACGGAGCGGTGGTGACCCCGCAGATGTTTGTGATCGACCCGAAGGGCGAGATCGTCTATTCGGGTGCCATCTCGGACAACCCCACGATGAGCGCTAGGGAAGCGCGCGCTGCACGCAACTACGTCCGGGCGGCGCTCGAGGACCTCGCCGCCGGACGCAAGGTCACCACGGCATCCACCCGTCCCTTCGGCTGCACCGTCGCCTACAGCGGCGACTAGGCCGGATGGCAGGCGCACGCTTCGCCGTGCGCCGCGTGGATCAGTTCCTCAAGGATCCCGCAGTCGGCAACGCGGTGGCCGCTCTCGCATTGCGCGCTCAGCGCTTGAAGCTGTCCTTCAAGCGCCTGCAGCGCCTTGCGCTTCGTCTGAACGCGCTCAAGATGCGTGCGCACCAGCGTGTTCACCTGATCGCAGGATACGCGGGCGTCGCACGATAGCTCGATCAGCCGTCGAATCTCCGCGAGAGGCATGTCGAGGGAGCGGCAATGACGAACGAAGTTGAGCCGCTCGAGGTGCCGCGGACCGTAGGTGCGGTAGCCCGATGCTGTCCGCGCCGGCGCATCGAGTAATTTTTCACGCTCGTAGTAGCGTACCGTCTGCACGTCCACGCCCGCTTGGCGGGCAAGCTCTCCGATTCGCATAAAAGTTTGACCTTGTAGCTGCTACAGGGTTTTTGATTTGGGTATGAGCGACGCTTGCTGCGCTGGCAAAGGGATATCGTACCCCGGGGTGCTATGGATCGCCCTCGTCGCGAACGCGGCCATGTTCCTGGTCGAAGTCGTGGCCGCCGCCTGGTCTGGCTCCTCCGCGCTCGCCGCCGACGCCGCCGATTTCCTCGGCGACTCAGCCAACTACGCGCTCAGCCTCGGCGCGATCGCGCTCGGCGGCGCGTGGATCTCGCGCGTTGCCCTGCTGAAGGGCATCGCGATGTCAGCGTACGGCGTCGCGGTTCTCGCCTACGCGGCATGGCGCGCCTGGCTTGGCGTGGCCCCTGAACCGATCACCATGGGCGTGGTCGGAACGCTTGCGCTGGCGGTGAACCTGGGCGTGGCGACGCTGCTCTACCGTTTCCGCGACGGTGACGCCAACATGCGCTCGGTCTGGCTCTGCACGCGCAACGACGTAATCGCCAACCTCGCTGTTCTCGCCGCCGCCGCCGGCGTCCTGGGAACCGGCACCGTATGGCCCGACGTCGCCGTCGCTGCGATTCTTGCGATCCTCGGACTTGCCTCCGGTCGCATCGTCATGCGCCACGCGCGCGCCGAGCTGAGCGCCTAGCGAAAGCGGTCTCGTTTACTTGGCCAGGCCGCGCGCCGCGATCTCGGTCCAGGTCTTACCCCCGTCCTTCGATAGATAAACGCTGCGCTCGAAAGTCGCGATGGCGTATTCGAGCCGTCGCGTCGGGTTCTGGGCGACGTACGCCACTGCGTCGTTTGTGAGCGGAGGCAGCGCGACGCTGATCGGAACTCCGTCCTGGACCGACAATCGCGAAAGGGTCGGGCGGCTGCCGAAGGCGCCGTACCAGACATGCTTCCCGTCGAGGTCGAAGAACGCCGCCAGCCCTTGTCCGTTGCCTGCAATGCGTTCGAAGCGCTCGCCCGCGTCCCTGGAAAGGTAAAGCCCTTGCGAAGTCGCCAGCGCGACTACGCCGCGGTCGTCCGGATGTACGGCGAGCGCCTGCGGCTTGCCGGCGAGCCCGTTGGCGGCGGCGCGCTTCCAGGTAAAGCCGTCGTTCAAGGTGAAGTGCAATCCGGGTGATTTGAGCCGCGAGCTCGGCTCCGGGTTCCAGACGTAGATTGCGTTGGTGTTCCAACCCGCAGCAAGCAGGTGGAAGTCGGTCTCGCCTTCGAGGCCGAGCTTGTCCCAGGTCTTGCCGCCGTCGCGGCTGCGGATGACGCCGAACGGATTCACGAGACCGGAGCGCGGCGCGGGATGGCCGCTGCTGTAGAGGTTTTTCGCAGTCGCGACGAAGCCCATGTAGTCGTGTTCGGGTCCCGGCGCCTTGGACCATTTGCCATTTTCGTAGATGGCGAGGCCGTGGTGGCTCGGGATCATGAGGCGCTTGCCGTCGCCGCTATAGGCAAGCCCATGGACGTGATGAAGCGTGATCGATTGTGCGGGCGCCGTGGACGCGGCCGCCGCAAGCAGTAGAGAAAGCCCAATTCTGACCATCATCGGTTCCTCGCGTTGGCAATCATCTCGGCCCGCAGCTTCGTCACCTCGGGCGACCAGTGGGATGCGATGTGGGCGAGCACGGCGCGGACCTCCTTGTCGGTGAGTTTGCCCGCGAATGCGGGCATGTCGCTTTGGTAGCCGGGGGGCGCATACGGCGGCACCAGGCCGTACTTTGTGATTCCGAAAAGCACGTCGTCGGAGTGATGCCAGGTGTGGCCGCTGTCGTCGTGCGGGGGCGCGGGCATGCGCCCGTTTGGCAGCCTGGCGCGCCAGTTCGGCTCCCCCTCGAGCTTGGCGCCGTGGCACGCGGCGCAGTGCTGGGTATAGCGCTCTTGCCCGAGCGCGAGCTGGGCGGGATCCGGCTTGCTTTCGCCACATGCCGAGGCAAGCAAGCTAATGGCGATGGCGATGATGAAGGTCCGGAAAATGCGCATGGCGGTGGCGCAGCGACGCATGGCGGTGGGCGTGCGAGTGCGGCTCGGGGCCTTCGCCACCACGGTGTGCGTGCTGGTGGTGCTCGTCGTGCGCGTGGCGGTGCTCGTGCTCCATCGGTTCATGCTCGTGCTCATGGAGATGGCGCTCGCTGACTGCGAGCCACGTCCCGAGCGCTGTCAGTCCGAACCCAACGAGGAGCGTGGCAGAAAGCGGCTCGTGCAACAGCAGTACCGCCAGTGCGGCGCCAAAGAACGGCGCGGTGCCGAAATGAGCGGCGGTGCGCGCCGCGCCGAGGTGGCGTTGGGCGAGTACGTATAGAACCAGGCTCACCCCGTAGCCGATAGCGCCGACGACCAGCGCGGCAGCCCAGGACATAGCCGGCGCCGCGGGAGCGAGCGCGAGCCCAAGCACCGTGTTGACCGCACCCGCGGCCAGCCCTTTCCACATGGCGATCGCGAACGGGTCCGCGAGCGCGATGCGGGCAGTGAGGTTGTTGTCGAGCGCCCATAGCAGGCAGGCCGCGAGCACCGCCAGCGCGTGGGGCGAGAAGAGCAGGCGCGTGCCGGGCGACCAGGCAAGCAGCGCCGCCGCGCCGAGGACGAGGAGCGCCGCAACCCATACCCGCCCGGCGACCGCCTCGCGAAAAAACAGCGCCGCTACCAGCATCGTCAGCACCGCCTCCGAGGCGAGCAATAGCGAAGCAGAGGAAGCTGCGAGCCCGCTCAGACCCCAGACGAGCAGTACCGGGGCGAGCATCCCGCCGGCGACGATAGCGCCCGCGAGGGCCGGCAGGTCCTTCCGCTGCAGACGCGCTTCTCCCACGTGGGCACGAACAGAGCGCACGGCGAATAGGCCGATGAAGGAGCCCAGGTACAGGAGCCCCGCGAGCAGCACTGGATGCATCGCGCCCGCGATCGGCTTGAGCGCCGGCGCCGCCGCGCCGAACAATGCTGCCGACGCCAGTGCCAGCAGCGCATACCGCTGGAACGGGAAGTCGATCAAGCGACGCGCACCAGGGCCATCATCCCGCTCGCCTGGTGCTCGAGCACGTGGCAGTGGAGCATCCAGTCGCCCGGGTTGTCGGCGACGAAAGCGATCTCGGCGCGGCTGTCGGGATCGAGCAGCACCGAATCGGCCCAGTGATCCTTCCCGAGCACGCGGAATACGTGCCCGTGCAGGTGGATCGGGTGGTGCCACGACGTCTGGTTCACGAATTCAACCAGGTAAGAACGACTAAGCCTGAGATGCAGAAGCGGCTCGTGGTGCGCATGCTCGGGCACCGGCTTGCCGTTCACCGTCCAAAAAAGGCCACGGTGCTCGCGTTGACTGGGCAGCGCGCCCATCATCCCGCCGCCGAACACGATGCGGTGCTTCTCCGCCTTGGCGATGTCCGGTACTGCGACCGGATTGTCGGCAAGGCGCGGCACGGGCGCGAATGACTGACGTAGCGGCTTGTCGCTGCCGTACTGGATCTTGAGAAGCTCGTACGCACGTTGGCGGTAAAAGCGGTCGTTGACGCGGTGCGTGCTACCGGGCTCCCCGGCGCAGTCGAGGATGAGGTCGGCGCGCATGCCGGGGCCGAGGACCACGCGAGCGTCCCATTGCGGCGCCACGGCGTGGCCGTCGAGCGCGATGATGCGCGGCTCGTGGCCTTCGAATTCCAGACCATAGATGCGCGCGTTGGAAGCGTTCACGAGCCGCAGGCGGATGCGCTCGCCTGCGCGCACCGCAAAAGATTCCCGGATGGTGCCGTTCACGGTGACGGTATTGCCGATGCGGCCGGCGTGGCTGGCGTCCATCGGGTTGCCGAAGTTCTCGACGATGCGCGCCTCGCGATCGAGCCGCCAGTCCGAGAGCACCCAGACGAGGTCGCGATCCACTGCCGGCGGTTCGCGCTCCTCTACGATGAGCGCACCATAGAGCCCGCGTGCCACCTGCTCGGGGCTGCCGAGGTGCGGGTGGTACCAGAAGGTCCCGGCGTCGGGCAAGTCGAACTCGTAGACGAAACGGCCGCCGTTCGCGGCAATGGGTCGCTGGGTTACTCCGGGAACACCGTCCATTGCGTTCGGCAGGCGCAGCCCGTGCCAATGCACCGTAGTATCGACGCCGAGCGCGTTCTCGACCTCGATTCTCAGGCGCTCGCCCTGTTTAAAGCGCAGTTCCGGTCCGGGCACTTTGCCGTTGTATCCCCAGACATCCGTGGCGGGATTGGCTGCGCCGACCAGGGACAGGCGCGCCGGCGCGAGCTTCAGCTTGTGGGCGGCAGGATTCGCCGCTTCCGTCCGACGGGCGAGCGGCAAGGTAGTGGCGAGCGCCGCAGCGCCGAGAAAATCCCTGCGTTTCACTTGATCTCGGTCACCACGTAATCGCGCCCCGACTCCAGGAAGCTGAACTGCACTTTCGCTCCCTGCTGCACCTTGTCGAGCAGCGCCTTGTCCCTCACGATGAAACTCATCGTCATCGCCGGCCACTTGAGGCTTTCGACCGGTCCGTGCGCGATGGTGAGCCTGCTCTTAGAGCGATCGATCTTTGTCACGGTTCCGCTCGCTTTGTGGTCTTTCACCGGCTGGGCGTGCCCCAAAGGCATCGCCATCGCCAGGATCACCGCGGCGAACAGCAACGATAGACGTCTCATGTCACTTCTCCTTTCGTAGGTAACCAATTCATTGCCGCTCGGCCGTACCCCAGTAGTTGAAAGTCGCCGGCCGCCAGCCGGGCAGATACATGCTTTCCATGTCCTCAATGCGGAATCCGCCCTGCTCGATCAGCGCCGGGATATCGCGGTTCAGATGGCAGCCGCCTGCGAATCGCCTCCAGAACGGCGTGATCCTGTCCTGCCATTTGCGCACGTTCGGGTCGGGTGCGAGCCCGTGCTCGCAGAAAACCAGCCTGCCGCCGGACCTCAGAACCCGGCGCATCTCTTTCAGGGCGGGTTCCGTCTGCGGGATGGTGCACAGGCTGTACGTGACCAGAACCGTATCGACGCTCTTGCTCTCCAGCGGAATGCTCTCCGCCTGCGCGTTGAGGAATTCGATCTCCAGGCTTGAGGAACGGGCGGCCCGCTTTGCCTTCGCGATCATCTCGGCCGAAGGATCGAGGCCGAACAGTCGCGAGACCTTGCCGGGATCATAGTAAGCGAGGTTCAACCCCGAGCCGACACCGATTTCCAGCACGCGGCCTCGCGCCATCGGAACCACCTTCTCGCGCTGGCGCCTGATCGGCTTGAGGCTGCATGCAAGATGGACGAGATGCGGCAAGACGTGCCGGCCATAGAAGCCCTGCTCTGGGGCCACAGCACCGCTCACGCCTTGGCTCGCGGCCAGAACTCGGCCGGCGTCGCCTCCGAGCGCGTGCGGATCAGATAGAACTTCTCGACCGGGATCACGGCGACCACGCCGTCTCCCGGCAAGCCGGTGTGCGCAGCGCCCATGATCGCCGCCACGATCGCATCGACCTCGTCCGCGCGCGTGAAGATATCGATCCTGACTTCGTCGACCATCCAGTCGCGCGCGAAGAAATCGTGGTACTCGCCGTACCCCTTGACTTTGTAGACATTGATCCTCTCGACGCCGATCTGCCGAAGACTGCTTTCGACGTCCTCGAGCTTGTCGCGGCGAATGAATGCAATAACTGCTTTGATGTCCATGTTTCCTCTCACGCCGGTTCGCTGGCAGGGCGGATGGCGAATTGCTTCACGAGCGCGTAGATCGCCGGGATCACGATGAGCGTGAGGATGGTGGCCGAGACCATGCCCCCGACCATCGGCGCCGCGATGCGCCGCATCACCTCCGAGCCGGTCCCGCTGCCCCACATGATCGGCAGCAGCCCGGCGATGATGGCGAACACCGTCATCATCAACGGTCGCACTCGCAGCGCCGCGCCCTGCATGACGGCCTCATAGAGATCAGCCGCCGTCACCCGCTCGCGCGCGGTGCGCCGCTTGTCGGTCATGGCGGCGAACGCCTGGTCGAGATAGATCAGCATGACCACCCCCGTTTCTGCGGCGACTCCCGCGAGCGCGATGAATCCCACGGCCGCCGCCACGCTCATGTGGTAGTCGAGCAGATACATCAGCCACACGCCGCCGACCAGCGAGAACGGCACCGACAGCATGACGATCAGCGTTTCGGTCAGCCGCCTGAAATTGAGGTAGAGCAGGAGGAAGATGATCACGAGGGTCAGAGGCACGACGACTTTGAGCTTTTCCTTGGCCCGCTCCATGTACTCGAACTGCCCGCTCCAGGTGGCGTAGTAGCCCGGCGGGAACTTGACGTTCTCGCGCACCGCCTTCTGCGCGTCGGCGACGTAGCCGCCGATGTCGCGATCGCGGATATCGACGTAGATGTAGGCGGCGAGCAGCGCGTTCTCCGTGCGGATATTCGGCGGCCCCTTGACCAGTTTGATGCTCGCCAGCTGCCCGAGCGGTAGCATCGTTCCGCTCACGGTCTTGAGCTGCGCCGCGGCCGGGCCGCCCGAAGCGGCAGCGTTCATGACCGGCGCCCGAGCGCCCATGGCGACGGCCCCGCCGCCATTCATCACCGGAACGAGCACCTGCGTCGCAATGGCGTTCAGATCGCTGCGGAAGTCGCGCGGATAACGCACCACGACGCCATAGCGCTCGAGGCCTTCGACCGTCGTGGTGACCATTTCGCCGCCGAGCGCGGTGGCGATCACTTCCTGAAGCTCGCCGACCGCCAGGCCGTAGCGGGCAAGCGCCATGCGGTCGGGCTCGATCTCGATGTAGTACCCGCCGGTGAGCCGCTCGGCGTAGGCGCTGGTGGTGCCGGGCACGGCTTTCACCACCGCTTCCACCTGCTTCGCCACCCGCTCGATTTCCGCCAGGTCCTTGCCGAACACCTTGATGCCGATCGGCGTGCGAATCCCGGTCGAGAGCATGTCGATGCGCGCCTTGATCGGCATGGTCCAGGCGTTGGCGATTCCCGGGAACTGCAGCGCCTGGTCGAGCTCGGCGATGAGCTTGTCCATCGTCATGCCCGGCCGCCACTCGCTTGGCGGCTTGAGATTGATCACGGTTTCGAACATCTCGGTCGGCGCCGGGTCGGTGGCCGTGTTGGCGCGCCCGGCCTTGCCGAACACCGACTCGATCTCGGGAAAGCTCTTGATGATCCGGTCCTGGATCTGGAGCAGCTCGGCCGCCTTGGTCACCGACAGCGACGGCAGCGTGCTCGGCATGTAGAGGAGCGTCCCTTCGTTCAGGGTCGGCATGAACTCAGTGCCCAACCTCGACAGCGGGTAAGCGGTGATGCCGAGCGTGACGGCGGCGGCCAGCAGGGTGAGCTTGCGCCAGTGGAGGACCCAGCCGATCACCGGCCGGTAGATCCAGATCAAGAACCGCACGACCGGGTTGCGGTGCTCGGGAAGGATGCGTCCGCGGATGAAAAGCAGCATCAGCACCGGCACCAGCGTGATCGACAGGAATGCGGCGCCGGCCATCGCGAAGGTCTTGGTGTAGGCGAGCGGGCTGAACATGCGTCCCTCCTGCGCCTCCAGCGTGAACACCGGCAGGAACGACACCGTGATGATGAGCAGGCTGAAGAACAGCGCCGGCCCGACTTCGCGGCAGGCGGTGATGATCGCCTCCAGGCGCGAGTCGCCGGGCTTCAGGCGCTCCAGGTGCTTGTGCGCGTTCTCGATCATCACGATGGCCGCGTCCACCATGGCACCGATGGCGATCGCGATGCCGCCCAGGCTCATGATGTTCGAGTTGAGTCCTATGTAACGCATGACGATGAACGCGATCAGTATCCCGATCGGCAGCACGAGGATCGCCACCAGCGCGCTGCGGACATGGAACAGGAACACGATGCATACCAGGGCGACGATCAGGCTCTCTTCGAGCAGCGTCCAGTTGAGCGTCTTGATCGCACGCTGGATCAGTTCCGAGCGGTCGTACACCGTCTTGATCGCTACCCCTTCGGGCAGTCCGGTCGAGATCTCCGAGACCTTGGCCTTCAGATTGTCGATCGCCTCCTGCGCGTTGTGGCCGTAGCGCGCAACGGCGATGCCGCCGACCACCTCGCCCTGGCCGTCGAGCTCGGCGATGCCGCGCCGCTCGTCGGGCACCAGCTCGACGCGCGCGATGTCCCGGATCAGCACCGCAGTGCCGGCGTCGGCTTTCACCACGACGTTCTCGATGTCTGCCATGCCGCGCAGATAGCCGCGGCCGCGCACCATGTACTCGGTCTCGGTCATCTCGACCACGCGGCCGCCCACGTCGCGGTTGCTGTCGCGGATGACCTGGATGACCTTGGTCAGCGGCACGCCGTAGGCCTGCAACAGACGCGGATTGACCGTCACCTGGTATTGCTTGACAAAGCCGCCGACGCTCGCGACTTCGGCCACGCCGTGCGCCTTGGTGAGCTGGTAGCGCACGAACCAGTCCTGGATCGTGCGCAACTCCTCGAGCGAGCGGTTCTTCGCCATCACGGCGTACTGGTACACCCAACCCACCCCGGTGGCGTCTGGCCCGAGCGACGCCGTAACGCCCTTCGGCAGCCGACCTGAAACGTAGTTGAGATACTCGAGCACGCGCGAGCGCGCCCAGTAGATGTCGGTGCCGTCCTCGAAGATGACGTACACGAACGAGGCGCCGAAGACCGACAGCCCTCGCACCACCTTCGATTTGGGCACGCCGAGCATGGCGGCGGTCAGCGGATAGGTCACCTGGTCTTCCACGACCTGCGGCGCCTGCCCCGGGTATTCCGTGTAGACGATCACCTGCACGTCGGAAAGATCGGGAATCGCGTCGACCGGCGTCTTGAGCACCGCGTACACGCCCCCGCCGACGATGAAAAACGTCGCCAGCAGCACGAGAAAGACGTTGCGCGCCGACCAGTCGATGATGCGGCTCAGCATGTCAATTGCCTCATCTCAGTGTCCTTTGTGCGCGGCGCCCGTCGGCGCAATGCGCTCGACCAGGTATTCGCCCGGCTCGAGCTGCGTGAGATCGAATTCCACCGACTGGCCCGGCTTGAGCCCTGCGAGCAGCGCCTTATCCTTCACCTTGAACTCCATTGACATCGCCGGCCAGTTCAGGCTCGGGATCGGCTCGTGGCTGATTTCGACGCTGCCGTCTTTCGGATCGACCGCTTGCACGGTCCCCGTTCCTCGGTGTTGGCCGCTTTTCGCCTGCCCGCCGAAGGCCTCGAGCGCCGCCTTGAGATTGCTCTCGGCATCGATAAGGAAGTTCGCCCGCACCACGACCTCGTCGCCAGCCTGCAGGCCCTCGCTCACTTCGATGTAGCCATCGGCGCGCATGCCGAGCTTAACCGTGCGCGGCTCGAACAGCCCCTCGCCTCGCCGCACCAGGACCGCTTGACGGTTGCCGCTGTCGAGCACCGCCGAATCGGGCACCGCAAGCGCCTTGCCCCGCGGGTGGCGCGCGGCGAGCTCGACCTGGCCGTACATCGCGGGTTTGAGCAGGTGGCCGGGATTGGGCAGCTCGACGCGGACCCTCGCGGTGCGGGTCCCCGGATCGATGGTCGGATAGATGAACACCACCTTGCCGGAGAACGCCTTGTCCGGATAGGACGCGATGTACAGGGTCACGTCCTGGCCGACGCGAACCAGGCGAAGGTCTTGCTCGAAGACCTCGGCGAGCATCCATACCAAGGACAGATCGGCGACCTCGAACAGCACCTCCCCGGGCATGAAGCGCATCCCCTGCATGCTCGGCTTCTGCAGCACGACGCCCTTCACGGGCGAGCGGTACACGAGGCGCTGGCGCGCCTTGCCCTCCCGCTGCAGCGAGCGCAATTCCTGGTCGGAGATTTCCCAGTTGCGCAGCCGGCGCAACGCGCTCTCGGCGAGGCGTTGCATTACCGCCTCAGCCTCGGGTCCGCCCGCGGCGGCTTCCTTGAGGCCGCGCAGCGCGATGAGGTATTCCTCCTGGGCGGTGATGAGTTCCGGGCTGTAGACGTCCATGAGCGGCTCGCCCCGCGCGATCGCCTGGCCGGTGGTGTTGACGAGGAGCTTTTCGATCCAGCCTTCGAACCGCGGCGCGACCTTGTAGAGCAGCCGCTCGTTCGCCTGGATGGTCCCGACCGCCCGCACCGTGCGGCGCAGCTCGCGCGGCTCGGCGCGCTCGGTCCTTACGCCGAGTAGCTGCACCTTGTCGAGGCTGATCTTCACCGTGCCGGCCTTCGCCGGCGCCTCCTCGCCTTCGTACACCGGGATGTAATCCATCCCCATCGGGTCCTTCTTCGGCACCGGCGAGGTGTCGGGCAGCCCCATGGGATTGCGGTAATAGAGGACCTTGCGCTCGCTCTTCGGCGAGCTCGATCCCGCGGCGGGCGCGGCCGCTTCCGGATGGCTGC
The DNA here is from genome assembly GCA_035454685.1 of Burkholderiales bacterium. Lineage (GTDB taxonomy): Bacteria > Pseudomonadota > Gammaproteobacteria > Burkholderiales > SG8-39 > SCGC-AG-212-J23. Next base: position 42,618 of record DATIGN010000070.1, read on the forward strand.
CGCCGCGCCCGCCGAGCCAGTAGCCTGCGGCGAGCGCCGCGGTAACGGCGAGCGCTCCGGCTGCGATTGTCATCGTTCGGTTCATAGCGATTTCCCTACCAGGAACTCGATCTCCGCGAGTGCCTTGTTGTAAGCGGCGAGGCTCGCCGCATAGCCGACCTCGGCGTTGAACACCGTCATGCGGCTGTCCAAGAGGCTGAAGAAGTCGACGCGGCCGACGCGATAGGCGGCGAGCGACGCGTCGGCGGTGAGTCTCGCCTGCGGCAAGAGCCCGGTCTCGTAAAGCCGCACCGACTTCAACGATTGCTCGGCGGCGGCGACCTGCTGGCGCAGCATGGCGCCGAGCTCGTTCAGCCGCGCCTGGTACATCGCCGAAGCCTGCTCGCGCATCGCTTCGGCTTCCGTGACCCGCGGATCGCGCTTGGACTCGCGCCACACCGGCAGGTTGATCGCCACGGTGAAGCTGATCATGTCCTCGCGGCGCATGTCCGGGGAGTTATCGCGCTGGCCATAGGACACCCGCACGTCGAAGTCCGGGTAATAGTCCTTGCGCGCCAGCTCGAGCGCCTTGGCGTTGCGACCCATCATGCGCAGCTGCGCGGCGAGTTGCGGGCGGCTCTCGCGTGCCGCGGCGCGCAGGTGTTCTAGCGCGAGCGCGACGTCGCGGGCCTGCGCCGGCGGCGGCGTGACGCTGCCTGGCGCCCCGCCGCGGCCTGCGGCGCGGTTAAGCTCCGCCTCGAGCATAGGACGCTCGCGGCCGAGCTTGATCAGCTCCTCGAGCATCTTCGACACTTGCGTCTGCGCCTTCAGCACGTCGGCCTGCGTGCCCTGCCCCACGCCGTAGCGCGCCTCGGCGATCGACAGGTACTGCTCCAGCACGCGGCGGTTCCTCTCGGCCAGGCGCAGCGATTCGTCGACGAAGCCGAGATCGAAGTACGCTACCTTGACGTCGCGCCGCACGCGGTTGACGAGCTCCTGGAGGTTGGCCTCGACGGCGAGCGCCTCCTGTTCCGCGAGGTCGCGGCGCAGCGCGCGCTTGCCGGGATACGGCACGCGCTGGGTAAAGCCGATCATCTTCATCGTCATGTCCTCGGTCTTGAAGCTCCGGGACTCGACGGGATAGTTGAGCACGCCGGCTTCCAGCATCGGGTCGTCGAGCGCGCCGGCCGGGGAGATCCTGCTGCGTGCCGCGTTCGCCTCGCGGCGCGCCGCCTGGACGTCGGGATTGTTCTCTCCCGCCTCGGCGAGCAGCGCCGCGAGCTGCGGATCGACGGCTTCCTGCGCCGTCGCCAGGCGAACGGGCAATGCCGCCAGCAACAGTGCCATGGCCGCCGATAGAAACCCGAATTTTGCGCAAATCGATCTCTGCATCTCTCACCCCCCGTCTGTTTAGGCCGCCCGGCAACGCAGCCGCGTTGCGGGAATCCAGGAAATCAACTCGCCGCCGACGGCGGCAAGCCGCTCAGATAAGCAGCGACTGAAAGAGAATGCGCGCCGGCGGGGCGGCAATTGCCTGCGGCAGGCGCGCGAAGACGAGGTCTGGCTGACGCGCCGGCTGCCCGCTGCGGATCGTCAACACGGGGTGCAGCGAGGCCGCGGGCACGTTGACGCGGTGCTTGTCGAGGGTCTGATCCCTGCCCTGGCAATGAGCGAGACAGATGTTGGCGTTGACCTCCGCCTCGTGGCAGCCAATGGTTTCGGCTTGCTCCGTGGCGGCGAGAAGCGCACGAGATTGCGCGCGATAGTCGTCGCAGGCCGCCAAGGCGAACGCTGCCTGGGCGAAAACCATCGCCGTCAAGGCGACGATACCTAAGAAGCGCAGCGAGCGGCGGGAGCGCATGATGGGCAATCAGCCGGAGACATTATGCACCCCCTGCTTGGTTTCACGACACCGAGCGCAGCGACTTGTGCATGAAGCGAGCATTGATCTTCGGTTTGCCGTTTGTCGTCGAGCAATTGACGTGGATCAACCCGGCTCGGACCGATGCCGGAAAAGATTCTCAAGGTGAAGCTGGTTGGATTGCGAACGGCGGCAGGGCTGGCCCTCGTACTGGCGCTGGCAGCGGCCTACTGGCTGCTGCACGATTCGGAGCTGGTCGCAGCGATCCTCGACGCCGGGGCACTCAAGGCCCACGTTGTCAGGCTGGGCCCCTTGGGACCGATAGCGGTGATCGGTCTGATGGTTCTCGCGATCCTGGTAAGCCCGATCCCGAGCGCTCCCATCGCGCTCGCCGCCGGCGCCCTGTACGGGCACACCTGGGGAACGGTTTACGTGCTCCTCGGCGCGGAAATCGGCGCCCTCGCCGCATTCGGCATCGCGCGGCTCCTGGGTCACGAGGTATTGCGCCGCTGGCTCGGCGAGCGGCTGTCTCTCGGCTGGCTTGGCTCGCAGAATGCGTTGATGGGGCTGGTGTTCGTCAGCAGATTGCTGCCCTTCGTTTCATTCGACGTGGTGAGCTATGCAGCGGGCCTTACGGTGCTCTCTGCGTGGCGTTTCGCGGTCGCGACCCTCGCCGGCATCGTGCCCGCGAGCTTCCTGCTCGCCCACTTCGGAGCCGAGATGGTCGCGGGCGAGGCGACGCAAGCTACGATCGCCGCGCTCGGGTTGGGGGTGCTGGTAGCGGTCCCGTTCCTCGTCAAGTTCGTACGCGACCGTCTCAATGCGCCAACCGAGCGAGCCTAGCGATCATGATCCCTCCTTGTCGTGTGCTCGGCACGGCGGCCGAACAAGGCGAGGAGGATGACAACACAAACCGCCAGCGCGAGGTACATCCAGTTGTTCGAAAGCCAGTCCATCTCAGGCTCCTTTCATTCATGACTGTCTCGGTATTCGCAGAAACCCTGCGCCGGCACGCCCAGCGCGGCGTTGAACTTGCTGGACATGTTCTGGAAGGCCACGAGCGCCGTGAGCTCGACGATCGCCTGCTCGTCGAAGTGCGCGCGCAGCCGCGCGCGGCAGGCATCGTCAACCTGCGTGCGCAGATCGGTCGCCGCCTGCGCATAAGCGAGCGCGGCTTTCTCGCGCTCCGTAAAGAGCGAAGAGCTCTCGAAGCCTTCCAGCGCGGCAAGCTTCGGCGCCGGCACGTGCCGCTCGAGCGCTGTCGCGCCGTTGAGGTCGATGCAGAAGGCGCACCCGTTGATCTGCGACACGCGCACCTGCACCAGCGCGCGCAGCCCGGGCTCGACCGGCGAGCGCTTGCGGTCGATCGAGCGGTAAAGCAGCGTCAGAAAAAGCAGCGCGCGCGGCAGCCGGCCCCACAGCCGCGCCGGCTCGAGCTCGGCGCCGTATTTCCGGCGCTGCAGGGCGAAGATCAGTCGCACGTACCAGCTCATCCGATGCGGCTCAGTGCAGGGAAGGTTTCGAGCAGCCAGAGCGACAGCGCCGTCATACGATCCGTGATCATCGCGAGACCGAGCGCGACCATCACCAAGCCCCCTGCGACCTGCAGCCCGGCACCGAAGCGGCGCAGCCGGCCGGTGAGCCGCGCCGCGCGGTCGATGAACAGCGCCGTGGCGAGGAACGGCACACCGAGTCCGAGCGCATAGGCCGAGAGCAGCCCTACGCCGCTCGTGCTCGCGGCGCTCACCGCGAGGATCGCGCCGAGCACCGGGCCGATGCAGGGGGTCCAGCCGAAGGCAAACGCGACTCCAAGCACAAATGCAGCCAGCGGGTTGCCGCCGCGCAGGTGCGGATGCGGGCGCAAGTCGCGCGCGAGCCAGGGCAGCCAACGCCACAGGCCGAGCATGACGAGGCCGAAGGCGATCACGATCGCCCCCGCGACGAGATTGGCCTCGTAGCGATAGCGCAGCAGGAGCTGTCCCAGCGCGCTCGCGCTCGCGCCGAAGGCGATGAACACCGCGGAGAACCCGGTGACGAACATCGCGCTCATGCCGAGCGCCGTCAGCCTGTCTTGCGCGTGCAGCCGCCGGCGATGAATGCTGTCGCCCGCCACATACGAGACATAGCCGGGCACGATCGGCAGCACGCAGGGCGAAAGAAACGACACGATCCCGGCCGCGAATGCCAGGAAAACGCCGATCGTTGCAGTGTCCGTCATGCGCGCCTCATTCCGCCTGCAGCCGGCGCACGAGAGGAAGCAGGCGCTCCTGGAGAGTCTCCGGCGTGATTGCGCCGATGGTCTTGTGGCGGATCACCCCGCGCTTGTCGACCACGAAGGTTTCGGGCACGCCGTAGACTCCCCACTCGATCCCCACCCGACCGTCGAGGTCGGCGCCGGTGCGCTTGTAGGGGTCGCCGAGCTCGCCGAGCCAACGCGCCGCGTCGTCGGGCTGGTCCTTGTAGTTCAGCCCGTGCACCGGGACGATGCCCTGCGCGCTCAGCTTCATCCACAGCGGATGCTCGTCGCGGCAGGCCTTGCACCAGGACGCGAACACGTTGACCAGCGACACTTCGCCGCGCAGATCGCCGCTCGCCAGCCCCAGAGTGCGCCCTCTGACCGGCGCGAGCTCGAACTGCGGTACCGGCCGATTGACGAGCGGCGAAGGCAGCTCGCGCGGATTGAGCGTCAGGCCGACGCCGAGGAATACGCCGACCACGACGAAGATCGCAAGCGGCCAGAGGTGCGCGCTGCGCAGCGTCGCCATGCCGGCCTCATTCATCGCAGCAGTCCACGAGCTTGTCGACGATGTCCTGCAGGGTCCAGGGCTTGTCGGCTGCCGCCACCTTCCTGAATCCCGCGGCGTCGATGAGCTTCAGCCGCAATGCCCAGAAAAGCGACCACGTCTTGCGCGCGCGGGCAAACATCTCGCACGCCTCGCTTTCCTTGCCGTCGGAATGCAGCTTCGTGCCGACCTCGATAAGCCGCATTGTGGCGGCGAGGAGATGCTTCGTGATGCACCAGGTCTCGCCTTCATGCCGGTCGATCAGCTTGGCGAGCAGCTCCTTGCGCAGGCCGCGCACCTCCTGCAGCAGGTCGAAGTACTCGGGCTTGTCGGTCTTCACGCCGGTAAAGAAGAAGTGCTCCTCGAGGCTCACCAGGTTCATGACCGCGATGCTCAGGTCTTCCTCGGTGGAAAGGTCGACGCCTTTGGACGCCTTCAGCGACTCGACTTTGCGCAGCAGCGCTTCGAATTCGGATTGCGGGATGTCCATAGCGTTACATTGCAAAGATCAGCAGGCCAAGGAGTACCATCGCCTGGCCGCCCCACAGCCGCATGGCGCCGGTATTGCGCTTCTTCCATGCCTCGATTCTCGCGAGCAACGCGCGGTCGGCTGCGAGCAGCAGGATCACCACCAGCGGCAGGATGAAGATGGCGTTGTATAGGAGCAGGTAACCGAGCCCGACCGCGTGCGTGGCACGGTCGTGCAGCAAGCCGATGACCGCGAGGTACGGCCCGCCGGTGCAGGGAAACTCGCACACGCCGACCAGCCCGCCGAGCACGAACGCCGAAGGCAGCGATGCCTTCTCCATCAGCGCGGCCATCCTGCCGTGGGCGAACTGCGGCATCTTCAGCCGAACCGGAAACGCCGGCGCAAAGTAGCTGGTCAATCCGACCAACCCGATAAGGATGAGGGCCGTGGCGCCCACCTTCGCCATGAAGTGGGGCGTATCGAAGAGGTGCAGCACCTGCAGCATGCCGAGGCCGATCAGCGTGTAGACGAGGAAGATCCCGAGGATGTAGGCAAGCCCGATCTCAAGCACGCTCGAGCGCAGCTTGCCGAGGCTGAAGAGAAACGCGACCGTGACCAGCAGGATCGAGAACGCGCAAGGGTTGACGCTATCGATGAGCGCCGCGACGGCGACGAGCGGCAGCAGCCAGGCGCCCTGGTTCGACAGCCCCCAGAGCGCCGTCGAACCCGACCCGCTCGCGCCGAAAAAGACCACCGCGCCGGCGAGCGCAAGGCCAAGTGTCAGCAGAACGGCGATTCTCGTGCTCACGGCTCAGGGCGTGACCATGACGACCATGCGCAGCTCGAGCGGTGCCGCCTGCGCGCTCTCGAGCGTGACCGTACGCTCGATGCGCCCGAGGCCGGAAGGCCCGTGCGCGGCCGGGTCGAACACGACTTCCACGGTGGCAAGCTCTCCGGGCGCGAGGCGCAGCCTCGTGGCATTGGGGCGCCCGTGTCCCGGCATGCCGAACGGACCCTTCCGCTCGGTCGCCGTAATCACGGTGGCGTTAGTGCACATGCAAGAGGTGGAGACTCGATTGATGTCAAGCGGCTCGGCGCCGGCGTTCTTAATGAGATAACGGAACGGCACGTTACCTCTCGCCATCGAGATCGTGCCCAGATCGACGAACGGTTTGAGCGACGCCAGGATCGCCGGCCGTGCCGGCTGCTCCTGCCGCGGCGGCGACTGGGGTTTCGCGACGCGCTGCTGGGAGCGATAGACGCCGAAAGCGATCGCCGCCACGGTGATGGCGACGAGCGACCAAAGCGTCCAGCTCGCGGAAGATTTGAATAACAGCTGTTTCATGTCCCAATCCTTTCATTGCGACGAATGTCGGTCCGCCCTCTGCAATGCGAAGAGGAGGCGCGCCCCATGGGCGCGCCGGCTCAGCGCAATATTCGACTGGAGCGGGCGTAGAACGAGCGCGGGCGTTGCGCTGCGCTCGTCGAGAGGAGAGAGACGCCGAGCAGGGTCGCGGCGCCGGTGAACAAGTACGCGGTGACAGGCGGAGCGGCAAACGCTTTGCCGCTCGTGCCGGGGCTCGCGAGATCGACGCTTGCGAGCGTATCCCCGAGCTCGAGGCTCGCACAGCAGGCGGCCGCATCGTCGGCGCCCGCAGCCGCCGCGGGCACCAAATTGCACGCGGTGCCAAACGCGAGCGCGAGGAAGGCCAGGACGGCGAACCCAGCGAACAGCTTGGTCAATCTGCGTGCGGCCATATACGGCAAAAGCTTGAGGCTATTGGACCGCCGCCGCTTGACCCAGATCAAAGGTCCCCGAGATTCAAAAGAACCTTTGCAATTGGGCGTAATACAGGTCCTGCAGCCGCGCGTACTCACTGCCCGGTGCTCCGCCGAAGAATTGCGCACCGATCGAAAGATCGAGGTTCGGTTGCAGCGAGAACACGAGCACCAGCGAGAAAAAGCGGCTGCGGTCGCCGAGGTTCACAACGAGGTAGTTGAGCCACTTCACGAGCGGCGTAAGCTCGTAGGCGGCGTAGCCGCCGAAATAGCGCCGGCCGACGTTCTGGATGCGACGTGCAAAGAGCCCGGTGAAATCATAGGCGGCGGTATCGTCGGTGCCGGCACCGTTGTAGTAGAGCTCGCCGCTCAGCGTTAACGTGTTCTGGAACGCGTAGTCGAGCGCCAGCACGGCGCGCGCATAGTCCTCGTATTGCACAAGCTCCGCGCGCACCCCGGCGCCGCCGATCTGGCCGTTGAGATCCGCGCCCACCAGGTTTTCCCCGCGCGAACGGCCGGCAATGAACGAGTAGTCCAGTGCGCGCACGTTCGAATGCCAGTTGAGCGCAGAGCTCCATTCATCGCCGCCGTAGCGCGCATACGCTCCGGAGACGCGCGACAGTGGGCCGAGCTTGTGCTCGGCAAGCACCGCGTCCACGCCCAGCCGCTCGTCGCGCTCGACGGCGATCGGGTTGATGGGATTAAAGAGATCGAGCGGGCTCCAGAAACGCCCCGTGCCCCAGGCGATGCGCTGTCGGCCGAGCCGCACGTCCGTGTCGCCGCGCGTGAACGTGAGGCTCGCGCGGTAGAGGCGGTGTTGCGCGTAGTAGGAGCCGCCTTCAGCGTAATTGCTCTCGAGGTCCCAGTACTGATCGGGACGCGCATCCTTCTGCGCTGCGAACTGCGCGGTATGCAGGTAGCCGCCGAAAAGCACCTCGTTGTCGTATTGAAGATCGAGCGCGACGCCTTGCGACAGCGGGCCTTTGAGCTCAAGGCGCAGCCGGTTTATATCGAGCGTGTAGTCCTCGCCCGGCGGCGAGACCGTCTCCGAACCGATCAGCAGGTTCTTGTAGTAGCCCGACAGCTTGAGCCCCTGCGCGTGCGCGCTGCTCAGGGCCGCGCAAAGGAGTACGAAGCCGAACGCCCTACGCATGCCGGATCGCCACCGACGGCTCGAGCCGCGCAGCCTTGGTTGCCGGGTACAGCGACACCAGAACACCTAGGACGATAAGCGCTATGCCGGGCGGAGCAACGGACTGGCTCATGAGCTGCGGGTAGACGACGCCGGTAAGGCCGGGAATAGCCGCATACCCCTGGAAGAATCCCGAGAGGTCCATCCCGGCGCGCCCGAGGTACGCGACGCCGGCGATCCCCGCCGCGTAACCCACGAGCGCGGCGGTGAGCAGAAGCGCGACGGTTTCGTAGACCACCATGCGCACCAGCGCGCCCGGCGAAGTCCCCAGCGCCATCATTACGCCGAGCTCGCGCGTGCGCTCGGCGAGCGCCATGAAGACCGTGTTCATGATCGCCGTGGCGACTACGAGCAGCAGGACAGCGAGCAGGATGTCGGTGACGACACGATTGAACTGCACCATTTCCTCGAGCTGCGGCAGGAGCTCCTGCCACGGCGCAAAGGCGAGCTCGCCCGGCTCGAAGAGCGCGCGCAATTCCTCGACCGCGCGGGTCGTGTGCGAGCGCTCGTCCAGGCGCAGGTTGATCGTCGAGACGCGCGCGTCGAGCGCGAGCAGCGACTGCGCGGCGGCGAGTGTCACGAATACGAAGGCGCCGTCGAAGCTCGCGCTCTCCGTGGCGAAGATGCCGCTTACCCGGTAGGCGGCGGTGCCGAGCTCGCCATCGGCCGCCTGCGCCATGACGACGATCTTCTCGCCGAGCTTCAGGCGCAGCTTCTGCGCCAGCTCGCGCCCGATCATCGCTTCGCGCTGCGCGCCGGGGGCGAGCGCCTCGCCCTCGACGAGGGTGCGGTCGATGAAGGTCACGCCGCGCTCGACAAGCGGGTCGATTCCGACGAGCGTGATTCCTTCGGATTTCGCCGCGCTGCTCGCGAGCCCCTGCGCCTGGACGCGCGGGGCGGCCGCGGCGACGCCCGGAACGGAGCGCAGCCGTGCGAGCAGGGCATCGGGCCGCTCGAGCGCCAGCTCCGGTGCGAGCTCGCGGCGGAAGCCCGGGCGCTCGACCTGCACGTGCCCGGTGATGTAGCGGGTCGAGTTCTCGATCGTGTTCTCGAAGAACCCGTCGAAGAAGCCGAGCACGAAGACGTAGCCGACGATGCCGAAGGTCGTGCCCGCGACCATGATCGCGGTGCGCCTCGGGTTGCGCAGTAGGTTGCGCATCCCGATGAGCAGGAACACGGGCAGCCGGATGCGCCACCCGGCGCGTGCGGCAGCTCTTGCGGGCCCGCGCAGCCCGCGGATCGCGTCGACCGGCTCGAGCCCGGCCGCCTTGGCCGCCGGATAGACCGCCGTCAGGCAAGCGATCGCGAACACCAGCGCGGAGAGCATGAAGCTGCGCTCCGCGAGCAGCACCGGAAAGATGACGTCCGACAGCCCCGGCATGGTGCGCAGGCCGGCCTCGAACGCGCCCACGTTCATGCCCGCGGCGGCGAAGTACCCGGTGATAGAAAGCCCGAGCGCGTTGCCGGCGATGACGCCGGCGCTGCCGAGCAGCATCGATTCCAGTAGCACGAGACCAAGGAGCCGCGAGCGGCTCATGCCGAGGGCGAGCACGATTCCGAGCTCGCGCGTGCGTTCGAGCACCGACATGAGGACCGGGTTGGCGACCGCGGCGGCGACGACAACGAAGAACACGAGCAGCACTACGTAGCTCACCACTTCGTGGAAGCGGATGCTGACCGCCACCATCGGAAGCAGGCGCGGCCAGCCGAGCACTTCGTAGCGCTCGCCCAGGCGAGTGGCGAGCTCGCTGCGCAACGCTTCGAGGCCTTGCGCATCCCGTAGCCTGAGTACGACGCCGGTTGCGCCTTGGGGCGCAGCGTAGAACTCGCGCGCGGCATCGAGCGTCGTAACGGCGACGAAGCCGTCGAGCTCGTCGATCTTGCTGCGAAACACGCCGCGCACGCTGAAGCGCGCGCTCGCCACGGACCCGTCGTACGCCTGGCCCAGGAACACGAGCTCCTCCCCCGCGCGCACCCTCAGCGCCTCGGCGAGCTTCTCTCCGATAAGGACCCCGTCCCCCAGCGCTTGGCCCTCGATGATGGACTTGAAAAGGACCGTGACGCGCGCCTCGTCCTGTGGCGCCACGCCCGCGAGCGTCACTCCGCGCGACTTATCGCCGCGGCTTGCCAGCGCCTTGCCCTCCAGCCTCAGGCTCGCCGCGGCCACCTCCGGGTGGCTGCGGGCGGCGCGCAGCACCCGCGCGGCGTCGCGCATCGCGAGATCGAACGTGGGGTCGTCGTGATAGCCCTTGAGATGGATCTGCGCGTCGCCGGCGAAGTAGCGCGTGGTGTTCTCGACCATCTGCCGGTTTATGCCGTCGATCATGCCCCAGAGAAAAGTCATCGCCGCCAGGCCGATTGCGATCGACGAGACGGTGATCGCCGAGCGGCGGCGGTTGCGCAGCACGTTGCGCCAGGCCAATGCGATCAGCATTCGTGGGCGGCGAGCATCAGGCGCCCCTGCGCTCGTCGCTCTCAATGCGGCCGTCGCGCATTCGGATCACGCGGCGCGCGCGCTCGACCACCATCGGATCGTGGGTCGAGAAAACGAAGCTGATGCCCTTTTCCTCATTGAGCCGGCGCATCAAGTCCATCAGCGCGCCGCCCGCCTTGGAGTCGAGGTTTGCCGTCGGCTCGTCGGGCAGGACGATGATCGGCTCGGCGGCGATGGCGCGCGCCACCGCCACGCGCTGCTGCTGTCCGCCGGAGAGCTCGCTCGGCCGCCGGTTTTCTAGGCCTTCCATCCCGAGCCCCTTGAGAAGCGCATAGGACCGCGCCCTGCGCTCGCCTTCCGGCACACCTTGCAGCAGCATCACGAACTCGACGTTCTCCAGCGCCGAAAGCACCGGAATCAGGTTGAACTCCTGGAATACGAAGCCAATGCGGCGCAGACGTAGTTCCGAGCGCTCGGATTTCTTCATGCCGCCGATCTCGGTGCCGGCCACCCAGATGCGCCCGGCGCTCGGCGTGTCGAGGACGCCGATCATGTTGAGAAGCGTCGTCTTGCCCGATCCGGACGGGCCAACCAGGACCGCGAAGTCGCCCCTGTCGATCTCCAGGCTCACGCCGTCGAGCGCGCGGACTTCCACGCCGTCATGCCCGTAGACCTTGCTCACGCCCTCGAGCTTCACAACGGCGTTCATGGCTTTTGCAGATTGCGCTGAGTGAACACCTCCGGATCGATAGGGCGGTCGTAGACCGCAGACTTGATCAACAACGTGGTGGAGTTGCCCGGCTTGTCGGTCGGGCGGAGCTGCCACCTGGTCGGGATCTGGCGCCCGCCCATCAGCTTGACGTCGGAAAAGGTCATCACGCGAACGAGCGTGCCGCGCTCGTCGTGGAACTCCTCCTTGAGCGGGATGAAGTCGCTCTTGCGCACCCAGTAGAGAATCTTGCCCCACACCACGGCGGCGTCGGGCCTGGGGATGAGCTCGAGCACGTACGCCGTGCCCTCTTCACGAAGTATCTGGTGGGAGTAGTCGTCGATCAGGCTGCTGCTCTTCACGAGGTCGTCGTTCGTGAAGTCCGAGCCCATCCAGGGCTGCAGCATCATCGACGGCGGGATCTTGATCGTGCGCTCGACGTTCGGGAGGTAGTTCCACATCTCCGCGGCAATGCGCAGCGACCCGATGCCCTTCTCCTTCGCTGGCGCAAGGATGCGGATGAACGAGCGCTTCGGCCGCTCCATCCAGGCGCGCAGCGCGAGCGTCCTTTGCCACCGCGGCGTGGTAATCGTCATCTCATACTCGCCCTGGACCGTTTTTCCCCAGAGGAGGTTCTCGACCCGGTCGAGGATCTCGCGCCCGCTCGGCTCCTGCGCTACTGCCGGTCCGGCAATGGCGAGGGCCAAAGCGAGCCCGAGTACCGGCCTCATCCGCCTAGCGGCGGGGGCGCGAGCTGCGCTTTTTCCCTCTTGCCAGAGGCTTCATCGGAATTCCCTTCGGCTCGCATCCCGAGGACACGATCTGACTCTGGCCGACGTTGAGGCTTCGTTTCGTGCTGGCGGCCGCTTCCGCTCATATGGCACCGGTTCATGAACTTCATGTCGGCCGCCAAGCCGATCCCGAAACCTGCGGCCGGAGCAATTACTGTCCACGGCCCGCCCAAGTACTGCCCTACGACCATGCCTCCGATGAGACCTGCGCAGCAGAGCATTTTCTCAGTCTCCCCGCTAATGACCGATGCGCCGGTTCTCGTTCTGCGCGGCGCTCCGGGTACGGACCTGGTTTTCCCAGGTGACGTGGTCACCTTGCTTCCAGCTCTCGGAGCCGTACGCGGGGGGTGTGTTATCCCAGGGACGCGTGTCGGGCTTGCCGCGATACTTGCCGTCCTTGTAGAGCGCGGTCTGCTCGCGCTCGCTGCAGCCAGCCAGGCCGCCGGCAAACGCGGCCGCAATTGCCAGAGCCAGGATGCGTTTCATTTGAGCTCCCATCGGAAAATGCGCGCCTTGGCCTCGCCCGGCCGGCTGATGCGCAGCTCGAGCGCTTGCGGCGGCGGCGCGACAGCGTCGAATTTCAAGACTCCCTTGCGGTGATGCCCGCCGGGCGGATCGCCCCGCCAGCCGGCTGGCGCAAACGTCTTGCCGCCGGCAACGAGCGACGCCGATGTCGCGGGCTCGTCTTTGAGATCCTGGGTATGGGTGTCGAACACGATTTCGAACTCCCAAGCGCCGCCGGGCAGCGCGCGCGGGGTCGCGCGCACCGTGACCCCGTTGGCGACGCTCTTCTGCGCGGCGAGGTCCTGCGCCGCGGTTGCGCCCGCTGCAAGGAACAAACAGAGCGCCGCTGATATCAGGCGTGAGCGCATTGAGCATGCTCCTTCGTGGCTTTCCACAGCCTGTTGCCGATGAACGCGATTCCGGCTGCGTTGAACGCGATGCCGACCCAGAAGAACGCAACCTGGTATTGCGCGGCGAAGGTCACGAGTCCAGTGGCGCCGAGCGCCGGCGCGACGTTCATCAGGTAGTGCGCGCAGCAGGAGACCATCGCCGCGGTGGAAGTCGTACCCGAAGCCGCGAGCATGCCGCGCCCGGCCCTCGCCCCGTGCAACAGCCGGCGCAGGCGGGAGTACAGCGCGACCTGCAGGCCGAAGCCTGCGGCAAGCGGCAGGATGTAATACCAGAACTCGGCGAACTGCTCGGCGGTGAATTTCCAGCCTGAGATGGCCGTCAGCGCGCCGAAGTAGACCGCGAGCAGCGCGCCGAAGGCGAGCGCGCCGAACCCGGCGGGCCGGGCAACAGCCGGCACATACGCGCTCATAGGACGAAACTCTCGCGCACGACGGCCTTGCCGGCGATCAGCGCCTCGGCCCCGCGCCTCTCCTCCTCGAATATCACCGCGGCGAGCTTCTGCAGCGTGGCGCGCGCTTCATCGAGCGTGCGGCCGCTCGAGTTCACGCCCGGCAGCTCCTCGAGAAACCCGACATAGCCGTGGCTCGATTTCAGGTAAACCGCGGTGAAGGCAACTCTTCCTTCTTCCATTCGTCCCTCCTCGCGCTTCAGCGATAGCGAAGCGCGTCCATGAGCTCTTCGACGATCGTCTCCGTGTCGCCGCGCTCGGCGGCCGTCGCCACGTGGGCGCGCAAATGGCTCTCCAGCGTGATCTGGCCGGCTTTCTGCAGCGCGCCCTGGACGGCGCTGATCTGGCGCATCACGTCCACGCAATAGACATCGTCCTTCTGCAACGCCTGGAGGATGCTTTCGAGATGGCCCTTCGCGATCGCCAGCCGGCGCGTCACCACCTTGCGCGTGTCCTCGGGCATGCACAGCCGGCCGCCGTGAGCAGCATGGTCGTGCTTGCGGACGTCGTTCATTGCATCTCCAGGAGCTTCACGTCGTAACCCTCGTTTTCGATCGCGCGCACAAGCGCTGCAGCATCGGCCGCGCCACCGACGCGCGCCTGTCCGGCGCCAAGGTCCACCGAAACGTCCTCGACCCCCGCCACGCCCTGCAGCGCCTTGGTTACCGCGCGTACGCAGTGCCCGCAGGTCATGCCACGAATTTGCAGCGTATTCATCATCTATGCTCCTTATCCACCCCAGTAGGGTAGGGTCAGTATACGCGGCTGGCTACGCGTTTGCAACATTGATATGAAGCTTGCATCGCGCGACGAGAGCGCGTATCCTCCCCCCATGGGTAGGGTTCGAGGATGAACATGCAGACCATCGACCTCGGTATCGGCGGAATGACCTGCGCCGCATGCGCGGCGCGCGTGGAGCGGGCACTTACTAAACTCGACGGGGTCGCCTCGGCGCGCGTCAACGTGGCAGCCGAACGCGCCCGCGTGGAATACGACCCCGGGCGCGCGAGCGCCTCGGGCATCGCGGCGGCGGTAGCCAATGCCGGCTACACGCCGGGCATCGACGAGATCGAATTCCCCGTGCGCGGCATGACCTGCGCGAGCTGCGTCGGCCGCGTCGAGCGTACTCTCGCGAGGATTCCCGGCGTCGTGGAAGCGCGTGTGAACCTCGCTTCGGAAAGCGCCCGGGTGCGCTACCTGCCGGCAGCCACCGGGCTCGCGGACTTTCGCCGGAGAATCGCCGACGCCGGTTACGAAGTCCCGGCGCAGGCAGTCGGCGAAGCCGATGCCTCCGGCGAGGCGCAAAGGGAGCGCGAGATCGCGCGCATGCGCCGCGAGCTCCTCGCCGGGATCGGGCTCAGCATCCCGCTCGCGGTGCTCGCGATGGGCATGTACTACGCGCCGTTTCACGCCTGGCTCGCGTCGCTCGGCCTGAACGAGCCGCTTCTCAACCTGCTCCTGTTTGCGCTCGCGACGCCGGTGATGATCTGGCCGGGACGGCGCTTCTTCGTCGCCGGGTGGAAGGCGTATCGCCACCTCAGCCCGGACATGAACAGCCTGGTGATGACCGGCACCGGCGCCGCGTACCTCTACAGCCTGGTGGTCACCTTTGCCCCGCAGCTCCTTCCGGAAAACGCCCGGCATACCTATTACGAAGCCGCGGCGGTCGTGATCACGCTGGTCTTCCTGGGCAAGTTCCTGGAAGCCGTGGCCAAGGGGCGCGCGAGCGACGCGATACGCAAGCTCCTCGGCCTTAAGGCACGCACCGCGCGCGTGCTGCGCGACGGCAGGGAAGAAGAAGTCCCGATCGAGGCGGTGCGCGCCGGCGATACTGTGCTCGTCAAGCCGGGGGAGAAGATTCCCGTCGACGGCACGGTCACCGGCGGCGCGAGCTA
The DNA here is from genome assembly GCA_035454685.1 of Burkholderiales bacterium. Lineage (GTDB taxonomy): Bacteria > Pseudomonadota > Gammaproteobacteria > Burkholderiales > SG8-39 > SCGC-AG-212-J23. The sequence continues at coordinate 57,873 of DATIGN010000070.1, forward strand.
CGTCGACGAGTCGATGATCACCGGGGAACCGGTCCCTGTCGCGAAGCAGCCCGGGGACAAGGTGATCGGCGCGACGATCAACCAGAACGGCGCGTTCCGCTTCCGGGCGGAGGCGGTCGGCGCCGATACCGTGCTCGCGCAGATCATCCGCCTCGTGCAGGGGGCGCAAAGCGCCAAGCTTCCGATTCAATCGCTCGCCGACCGGGTGGTCGCCGTGTTCACGCCGATCGTCCTCGGCATCGCGGCCATGACGGCCGCGGTCTGGCTCATCTTCGGTCCGGCCCCGGCGCTCACCTTCGCGCTCGTGAACGCGGTCGCAGTGCTGGTGATCGCCTGCCCCTGCGCCATGGGGCTTGCGACGCCGGCGGCGGTCATGGTCGGCACCGGGCGCGCGGCGGAGCTCGGCGTTCTCTTTCGCCGCGGCGAGGCGCTCGAAACCCTGAGCCGCGTGCGGGCGGTGGCGCTCGACAAGACCGGCACGCTGACGCGCGGCAAGCCCGAGCTCACCGATCTCGCGGTCGCCGGCGGTTTCGACGAATTGCAGGTGCGCGCGCTCGTCGCGGCGGCGGAAGCACCGAGCGAGCACCCGGTCGCGCAGGCAATCCTTCGGGCAGCGCGCGAGCGCGGCCTCGAGATCGCGCCGGCCAGTAGCTTCGAGGCCGTCCCGGGTTTCGGCGTGCAGGCGACCGTGAACGGCCGCCGCGTGCACGTGGGCGCCGATCGCTACATGGTCAAGCTGGGCCTCGAGGTGAGCGCCTTCGCCGATGCGGCAAGGCGCCTCGCCGATGAAGGCAAGACGCCACTCTACGCCGCGATCGACGGCCGGCTCGCCGCGGCGCTCGCGGTGTCCGACCCGATCAAGCCGGGCGCCCGCGAGGCGATGGCCGCGCTGCACGCGATGGGACTCAAGATCGTCATGATCACCGGCGACAACCGCCACACCGCGCGCGCAATCGCGGCACAGCTCGGCATCGACCAGGTGCTCGCGGAAGTGCTGCCCGAAGGCAAAGCGCAGGCCGTCGTCCAGATCCAGCAGCAGGTCGGAAGCACCGCCTTTGTTGGCGACGGCATCAACGACGCGCCGGCGCTCGCGCAGGCCGACGTGGGACTCGCGATGGGCAGCGGGACCGACGTCGCCATCGAAACGGCGGACATCACCATCATGAACAGCGAAGCGCAAAGCATCCCCGCGGCGCTCGCCGTGGCGCGCCGCACCTTGCGCACTATTCGCATGAATCTCTTCTGGGCGTTCTTCTACAACGTGATGCTGATCCCGGTGGCCGCCGGCGCCCTCTATCCGGTCACCGGATGGCTGCTCAATCCCATTCTCGCCGGCGCGGCGATGGGCTTGTCCAGCGTCTTCGTGCTGACCAACAGCCTGCGCCTGAAGCGCATCGCGCTGGATCTGGGCTCGCGCGCGGCCGGACACCCGCAACCCCCGCTGCAGGGCGGCGAAGCGAAGCTCGCGCTGCAGCCGGCCTTCAACCGAATTGACGTGCACTGACTCAGGAGGCACATATGGAATGGCTACTGCAAAACTGGATCTGGATCATCGTCGCCGTGGGCGTGGTGTTGCTCTTCTCGCGCATGCGCCATGGCGCAATGATGGGCGGTTGCGGCCACGACATGGCCCACGAGGGACCGCCCCAGGACACGGCCAAGAAGGCTCCGGACGACAAAGAGGCGAAACCCGCCGCTACCTCCCACCGCCACCACGGCTGCTGCTGAAACGCAAATGCCCGTCAGCCGTAGGCAATTTCTCGGCGGCGCCGCCGCTCTTGGCGCCGCCTACGTGGGCCGCGCCGCGTTCGCCCAGGCGGGCCGCGCCCACGTCACCGGAGAAGCAGCCGCGATCGAACGCGAAGCGGCAGTGTTTACCAATCCTCTGAGGCTTCCAGGCGCGAGCGGACTCTACGGCGTAATACCGGTATCCGAGCTCAGGGAACTGCGTGTAACGCGCACCGAGATCGAGCTGCTGCCCGGAAAGCGCACGCCCTACCTCACCTACGCGGCCGAGTCGGGCGGCAAGCGCTTTCTCAATCCGGCGCTGCTCGTGCACCGCGGCGAGGAGGTGCGCCTGCGCATGGTGAACGAGCTCGACGAGCCGACCATCATCCACTGGCATGGGCTGGGCACCGATGCGAGGAACGACGGCAACGGCCTCATACTGGCCGAGCCCGGGAAAGCCTTCGAGTACGCCTTCAGGGTGCAGGACCGCGCCTCGATGTACTTCTACCACCCGCACCCGCACGGCTACATCCCGGGGCAGGTGTACCACGGCCTCGCGAGCCTGCTGTTCGTCGAGGACGAGGAAGAGGCCGAGTTGCGGCGCAAGCTCGATCTCGCGCTCGGCGAAACCGAGATCCCGCTTGTGCTGCAGGACCGCAGCTTCGATGCCCAGGGACGGCTGCAGTACCAGATCTCGCACGAAGAAATGACCCAGGGTTTTCTCGGCGAGCGGCTGCTCGTCAATCTGACCGAGCGGCCGTTCGTGCGCGCGCTGCGCCGCATCTACCGTTTTCGCATCCTGAACGGCTCGAACGCCCGCACCTACCAGCTCGCCTTCCTCCAGGGCGGCCGCAAGCTCGGCTACTACCTCGCCGGCACCGACGGCGGGCTGCTCGCTTCGCCGCAGCGGGCGTCGCAGAGCTTCATCTCGCCTGGCCAGCGGCTCGACCTCCTGCTCGACCTGCGCGAGGCGAGGGAGGGACGGGTGACGCTCGGCACGCTTGCCTTCGATCCCATGCACGCCGAGGGCGCAGGTCATGGCATGCCCGGGATGGACCACAAGATGGCCGCGCCGGAGGCGGGGATGGAGCGCATGGCGATGGAGGGCGAGCCACGCGCGCTGCTGCGCATCGACGTCGGGCCGATCCACGCCTATGCCGCGAAGGTTCCGTCCACGCTTTCGAAGCTGCCCGCCCCAAAGGTGCCGGCGGGCGCGCCGCGCCGCATCAAGCTCGCCCAGGACGGCAAGGGCAACTGGACCATCAACGGCTGGACGTACGACGCGAGCTCAGTGCCGCTCACGGTGAAGCGCGGCACAGCGGAGACCTGGCTGATCGAAAACGACCGCATGAGCATGCCCCATCCCATGCATATCCACGGCTTCCAGTTCCGGGTGCTCGAGCGGCGCGGCAGCCCGGAGCAGGTGCGCGCCCTCGCCGGCGCGCACAACGGGCTGCTGCCGCAGGATCGCGGCCTGATCGACACCATCCACGTCTGGCCCGGGGAGTCGGTGCGCATCGCGCTCGACTTCTCGCATTCCCACCCGGGGAATCAGGATTACGTGTTCCATTGTCACAACCTGGAGCACGCCGAGCTGGGGATGATGATCCGCTACCGGGTGACGGCCTGATCGCGTGTATCCCGTTCTTTTCAAGCTGGGGAATTTCGAGCTTCGCTCTTACGGCGTCATCGTCGCGCTGTCCTTTCTCCTCGCTCTGTGGGTGAGCACCCGAGAGGCGAAAAGAAAGGGTCTTGATCCCGCCCTTATTCAGGATTTCGCTTTCTATGCCTTTCTCGGCGGAATCGTCGGCGCGCGGATCTATTTTGTGCTGTTCTCGGACCCGGCGCATTTCCTGCAAAAGCCGTGGGAGATACTCGCCATCTGGCGCGGGGGCATAGGCATCATCGGGGCGCTGCTGGGCGGGTTGTCGGTTGCGCTGTGGTACTGCCGCAAGAAGGGGCTGTCGTTCTGGCGATTCGCCGACACGCTCGCTCCAGGTGCGATCCTCGGACAGGCGGCAGGAATCCTCGCCTGCCTGTTGAACGGGGACAGCTACGGCAAGCCGACCGATCTCGCTTGGTCGATCGCCTACACCGATCCGAGCGCCATGGCACCCTTGAACACGCCGCTCCATCCCGTGGAGCTCTACGAGATGGCGGCTTACTTGCTGGTTTTTCTTCTCATCTGGCAAACAAGGAGGAGATTCAGCACCGATGGCTTCGTGTTTTTGACCTTCCTCGCCGGATATGGCGCGGCACGGTTCGCGGTTGAGTTCTTCCGCGGCAATCCGGCGATTTTCGCCTTGGACATTCCCGCCGCGCAGGTTTTCGCCTCGGTCCTGATCCTTATTGCAACCGCAGGCTTCTACCTGCGGGGAGCGAGGCGATCGGCGTCACCTTGAGCCGCAGGCCGCTCAAGCCGACCACGCGCGTAACTTTCCCCACGGCGAGCGGCTCGCCCCCGGCCTCGGCCGACCAGAGCTCGCCGTGGATCTCGACGGTCGCCGTTCGTCCTTCGATCCGCACCACGCGCCCGCGTTCGCCGATCATGCCTTCCGCCCCGGTCATCGCCTGCCTGCGCGTCGTCTTGACGGCAAGCGCGTAGATCCAAAGCGCGATGCCCAGCGCGAGCGCGTACACGGGCAGCGCAATCGGCGGCGGCCAGAGCCAGAACACCGGGAGCGCGATCACCGGCAGAAAAAGCAAAAAGTGGCACACGCAGCGAATCAGGGTACTCCAGGCGCAGCCGCGTCGTGTTGATCTCGCGCAAGCGCCTCGAACACGCGCAGCGGCGCGGCGAAGCCGGGCACCGCCACGGCGCCGCGGTCGAGCAACGGCACGCTGCCGGCCAGCAGCTCAGCGGTGCGAGTCGAGAGCAGAGTGCGGCTGCCGAAGTCCTTGTTCAGCGCTTCCAGCCGAGCCGCCAGATTCACCGTGTCGCCGTGCACCGTGTAGCCGAGACGCTCGCCGCCGCCGACCGTGCCGCCCACCACCGGCCCGGTGGCGATGCCGACGCGGGCGCGCAGGCGGATGCCGCCGGCGAAGGTCGCGTCAGCCAGGCGCGCATGGATCTCGAACGCCGCTTCGACGGCGTGCTGCGCGTGCTGCGGATTCGCCGCGGGAAGATTGAAAGTCGCAAGCACCGCATCGCCCTGAAACTGGGTGATCACGCCCGAGCGGGCATGGATGACGCGCGCGATCTCGGCGAAGTAATCGTTGAGCATCTGCACCACGTCGCGCGGCGCGAGCCGCGATGCGATGGCGGTGAAGCTCTCGATGTCGGCGAAAAGCACCGTCGCCTCGCGCTCCTGCGATGCGATCGCCCCTTCCTCGGCAAGCAGCGCAGCGGCGACGCTCTCAGGCACGAAACGCGCGAAGGTGCGCCGGATGCGATCGCGCTCCTCGAGCCCGGCGAGCATGCGGTTGAACTGCTCGCTGAGCAGCCCGAACTCGTCGTCCGAGACGACGGGCGCCTGGGTTGCCAGGTCGCCGCGGTCGACGCGTCGCATGGCGCCGAGCAGAACGTCCACCGGCCGCGCGAGCCCGCGCGCGACGAGCCAGATCACCACGCCGGCAAGAGCGAGCGCCGCAAAAAGGTTCATCTGCAGCGTTTGCCGCATGTAGGCGCCGTGCCGCATCGCCGCGCCGCCCATGGGCATCTGTGACGCCGCCGCCGTCCATTGGTCGGAAAGAAGAATGAACACCGGCGCCAATGCCACCGCAATGAGCGCGCCGACGAGCCGATAGACCATCTTGCCGTGGCCCGCGGCAAGCGGCTCGCCCGCCTGCCAGAGGCGCTCGCGCAGGCGGCTCGAGTAATCAACCGCCAGGAAATAGGCGTACAAACCCAGGTAAGCGCCGAATCCGCTGATGTGCAGCAAGGTGCCGATCAGGAGCTGCGGCGGGCTTCGCAAGAAGGCGTCCCACGAGCTGTGCACGACCGCCGAGTGCCCGAGCATCACCGCGGCGGCGAGCACGGCCACGCACAGCCCGGAGAGCGCGGGCAACGCGCGGATGCGCCGCGTCGCGGCGTCCCGATAATGGAGATCGCCGGCGAGAAAGCGGCGGATGGGCGCAAAAATGAGCGCCGCGCCGGCAAGATTTACGCCCCCAAGGAGCAGCGCGATCCGCACAAGCAGGTCCGGGAGCAACGCTCGATGATCGGCGGCCAGGCCGGCGACCAATGCGAGCAAGGCCGCCACGGCGGCAGCGCTCGCCATTGCTGCGTAATAGCCGAGCGCGCTCAAGGAAGAGGCCGTGCCACTTGCCCGCCGTGTGAGGCGCGCGGCAGCGTAAGGGTGGCTTCCAGGCCGGTGCCGCCGGTTTCGCGTGAGCGCAAACTCTCGCCGCGCACAAACGGCTCGAACGCGCGCTCGAGCTTCGCCTCCGGTATCCCCGGTCCCTCGTCGAGCACGCGGATCGCTAGCTCGCGCGCACGCTCGTCCGGGCCGCAGCCGCTTGACCCAGATCCAATGAGCGTCGAGATTGAGGTGACGCCGCTACGGGGCAAACATAGCCAAGGAAGCGGTGACCATGCCGAGATTCAACGCGGTGACCACTATCCATCCCCAGAAGAGAAGGCCGGTCCCGCGATCCGCGGGCCGTGCGTCGTCGTCAATTTCTGCAGTCGTTTTTGCCATAGGAAGACCGTTAGCCGAATTGGATGGGCCAACTACCGATGATTCCAAACGCACCAGCGGTAAACATCAGCACTACCAGGACGAAGATGACGCCGGGAATCAGCGCTGTCGGCGTGTAGACAAACTCCCGTGTGGGCCTGACCTCGAGCATCGCCAGGTCGCCGCCCGGCTCCGAAGCAACCCGCTGCTTCTTGCCGGCGAACATCGTCATGCCGATGACCACGAAGAAAAGAACGCCGGCGATCAAGGTCAGGGTGCCCCCTACGCCCATCGCGACGTTCATCAGCGTTTCCCAGGACTCCGGAGCTCGACCGCCAAAACTGATGTCAGCGGTGCGCCGGGGAACACCGGCATATCCGGCCAGAGTACCCGCCCAGGCAAAGACGAGTAATGCAACGCTCAGCAGATACGGCTGTATGCGGGCAAGCACCGGGCCCCACAGATCACGCTTCATGCAGATGCTCACGCCGTAATAAATCGTGCCCATGTAAATGAGACTGGCGGCACCCACGACCATCGGGTGGATATAGGCCGGTACGGCGAAGGTGCCGTGGAGCAGAGAGGCCGTTTGCTCCTGCAGCAGGACGGCAGTCAGGCCCCCGGCAATGCCGAACGTAATCATTCCCATGATCAAGGAGGCGAATGCCGGATTCTTCCAGGGCAGGTGCCTCATCCAGCCGAAAAGGCTGTGCCCGGCCGACCTCATGCCGGCTTCCATCATGCCCGTGACGATGAACATGTGAAGAATAGAGGGAATCCATACCAGCAAGGAAAGCGCAGAGCCGATGATCTTGACGCCCTCGGTGATGGAGGGGTCGGCCATGAGGTGATAAACGAACGTGGGCGGCACCACCGCCGGGTACATCAGGAACAAACCTTTCGCGACCGTCTGACGGTAGACCGAACCCGCACCGGTGGTGAGCTCCACCAGCACATAGGCCGCGGCAATCATCGCCATTGCGGGAATGTAGTGGATGATGTGAAACATCACGTGATAGGTCAGCCTGAATTTCAAGGCGAATTCCCTGGCATCGGTGCTGATCCAGCCCATGGACCCCAGAAAGGCGGGGACGTACAGGAAAGAGGCGGCGAGCACTATGGAAAATATGAGCGGCACCGCACAGATGGCCGCAAAAGTGCTGACATGTGTTTCACCGAGCATCTTCTTCCACGCCTCGACCGAACCCTTTCTGTCCACCCAGGTGACGACAGTCGCCAGGAAATCGAGAGTGATGAGGAAGGCGCCCGCAGCTACGAACAGATACCCCAGGTAAATCAGCGGGGTTGCCGCAAAGGATTCAGCCAAAGGAGGGAAGGCGGTATACAACACGTCCGCCCCGGAAAAAACGCCGACCATATTGATTACCAGCCCGGCACCGGTAAACGCGAAAGCGAGCCAGCCGAGCTTGAGGCTCCACAACCGTGCCCCGTTACGCAAGGCGGTAGCGCCCGCGATCAGCAGTGCCGCCTGGATAAACGCGAACCAGTAAACGAAGCCGAGGATGGCGTGTCCGGTCAACATTCGGTAGTACAACTCGCCTCTGGGCGGACCGAACGCCGGCGTTTTGATGGCCACCAGAACGGCCGCCAGCGCGAAAGCACCCACCAGGGACACCAATGCCGCGGTGCCGTACGCGGCCATCAGCTTCTGATCATCGGGATGGCTCTTCGCTATTTGCTGCACTAGAGACACATGGTCTTCATTTGTCATGTCTGTGCTCGCCATGTTCGCGATCCTTGGTTTTGGGGCTCGACTTCTCCTGCTGCTCTTTGAGCATCTTTTCGTGCTGCTCTTTGCTCATCTCGTGATGCTCTTCGGCTGCAGCTTCCTCGACGATGACCGAGAAATACATGTAGTCATGTCCGATGCCGCAGTACTCGTTGCAGACCACAAGGTAAGTGCCTGGCTTCGTCGGCTTGAGCTTGAGAGCCGTCACCGTCTTCGGCATCACTACTGCGTTGTAGCTGGTATTGCCCATCAGAATGGAAAAGGCATGAACCACATCTGCGGATAGCATCTGCAGCTCGTACTGCTCCCCGGCGACCAGCCGTATGGTATTGGGCGTGAAGGTGTACTGTGTCGCGAGGACGTAGATTGGCTTGTCGTGGTCGGCGCGCACGGAGCCATCCGGCAACCGGTGCTCCTCGATGAAGCGCGCCGTCTTCTCTTCGAATCCAGCGGCCGACACGGGCTCTCCGGTGCCGTGCGAATGGCCACCGCTTTCCTTCGGGAACAGCACGCCGTAAGCCGCCCACATCGGGATGATCAGCAACACCGAGAAGGCAATCACAAAGGCAGCTACAAGATAGGAAGTCGACCTCTTCAACATTCGTGCCTCGGCTTGTTTGAAGTCTCGCGAAACGATTTCGCCCGCGCCCCAGCCAGCGTGAAATTACCGTAGATCGGTAAGACGAGCGCCGGCCCCGGCGGCCCGCGTTCAGAGAGTCGCTAAAGGAGGACGCTCTGGTGATTCGGGAGCGAAACTGCTGAAGGGGTACAGGGCGATAAGTGCCGGCTCGGTTGCAAACCCGGCGGCAAGCGGGGACCAGGGGCGTGGGGTCAGCCCAAGACTTCCGTAGCAAGCGCCGGCAAAAACGCAGCAGCTTGCTGTGTCGTCATAGGGAGCGTGTGCGGAGTGATCTTCGGCGCCATCTTGCTGGCCGTCGTGCGCCTGGACCAGCGGCGCTCCGTGCCCTTTGTCACCGGCAAACGTATGCGTAACCAGCGTTGCAAGGCCCTGTAGCGGCAGGATGGCGAGCAACAGCAACGCCAAGCAACGCTTCATCGCCAACGACACCGCAAGAGTCATGGCCCAGAAGCTTGATGCCCATCCACGCCCTCGGTTTGATCCAGATCAAACGCTACTGATGCGAAAAGACGGCGGCTGCTCCTGAACCCGGCATCCAACGTCTCAAGCGGCGCCGCCTGAGGCGCGCGGCAGCGTAAGGGTGGCTTCCAGTCCGTCGCCGGGACGGTTCGCGAGCGTGACGTCGCCGCCGTGCGCACGCGCGATATTGCGCGCGATGCCTAGGCCCAGGCCCGTGCCGCCGATTTCGCGCGAGCGCGAGCTCTCGCCGCGGACAAACGGCTCGAACGCGCGCTCTAGCTCTGCCTCCGCTATTCCTGGTCCTTCGTCGAGCACGCGGATCGCGTTCCGGTGAGGACGATTTGTAGCGTAGCGTAACAAGCGCGCCCGCTGCTACGCAGCGATGCAACGCGAAAACGCCCTCGTTACTCGCGCGTGGTGCAATGACTCTGTGGCAATCAACCAACGTACGGAGAACACCATGAAACGCGCAACCAAAATCGCAGTCGCGGTCGGCCTCGCCCTCGGCCTCGGCGCGGCAGTAGTCGTCGCCCAGCCCTACGGAATGGGCGGCGGAATGATGGGCGGTGGCGGGATGATGGGCGGCGGAATGGGCGGCCCGGGAATGATGGGCGGCTACGGCTACAACATCGAAGACCGCCTGGCGGCGCAGAAGTCGGCGCTGAAGATCACGCCCGAGCAGGAAGACGCCTGGAAGGCTTACGCTGACGTGACGAAGAAACAGTCCGACGTCATGCTCGCGCAGCACGAAGCGATGTGGAAATCCGCGCCTTCCTCGAGCGCGGATCGCTATGAGCTACACAGCAAGTTCATGGCGCAGCGCGCCCAGCAGCACGAAGCGCTGAGCGCAGCCTACAAGAGCCTGTACTCGGTCCTCACGCCGGAGCAGCGCGCGGTCGCCGACCAGCGCGGCGGTGGCTACGGCCCGCGCGGTCCGGGTGCCGGTTGGCGTTAAGCCGTCGCCATGGGGGTCGGAGCAACTGTTCCGACCCCGTTTTCCTTTCCGTGAATTTGTCGCAGCTGGGACCGAACAGGCCTCCCCTCCCTGCTCTTTCAGCATTGGTCAGGTCCCCAGCTCCCTTTTCATCTGCTCGAACTGCTCGCGCGTGAGCTCCCCCTTCGCATAGCGCTCCTTGAGGATCTCGAGCGCGCGGCCCTCGACGCGCGGCGGCCCCCCGCCGGCGAGCCACTTCACGAGCACCACGATGCCGAGCACGACGAGGATCCAGAACAGCGCCATGTGCACGATGCCGAGGCCGATCCAGCCCCAGCCCATTCCGTCAAACCCGCCCCACATCACGAGCACCTCCTTTCCAAGCCGGCAGGAACCGCGGCGTGCGGCGCGCGTACGCGCGCCATTGGTCGCCGAATCGCGCGGCCATGTCGGACTCCTCCCTTCTGGCAAGGCGCGCGTACATGAACGCCAGGATCGCGAACATCGCGAGCGTGACCAGCGTCGGCCATTGAAGAAGAAACCCCAGCATGATCGCGATGAATCCCAGGTATTGAGGGTGGCGCACATAGGCGTAAGGACCGCTCGCGGCGATCTCGCCGCGGCGCTGCGCCTCGTAAAGGATGCCCCATGATCGCGCGAGCAGGACGAAACCCGCGAAGATCAGGACGTAGGACACGATGTGAAACGGCCCGGCATGGGGGTCGATCTCCCAGCCGAAGACGGCGCCGACGAGCGTCTCCAGGAGATGCCCCGCGTCGTGGGAATAGAAATCGACATCGGGAAACCTGCTGGCGAGCCATCCGGAAAAGAGATAGATCGTGAGTGGAAAGCCGTACATCTCCGTGAACAGCGCCACGAGAAAGGCGGAGAACGCGCCGAAAGAACGCCAGTCGCGCGCGCTCTTCGGCCCCGCGAAGCTGAAGGCGAAGATGATGAACACCGCGGAGTTGATGATCACCAGCGACCACAGACCGTAGGGTTGTTCGACGATCATGTCGTATTCCTTGCCGCGACGAGCGCGGGCGCGGGTTGCTCGCATTTCGTCTGTGCCATTGCGCGCAGCGTGGCTTCTTCCGCGAGGAAAGCGGCGACGGCGAGCGGATCGAACTGTTTTCCCCCGAGCGCCGTGATTTCCGCCTTGGCGACTTCGAAGGAGCGCCCCTTGCGGTAGGGGCGGTCCGAGGTCATCGCATCGAGCGTGTCGATCACCGCGAACAGCCGTGACCACAGCGGGATCCGCTCCCCGGCAAGGCCGCGCGGATAGCCGCCGCCGTCGAAGCGTTCTTCGTGCGTGAGGACGATTTCGGCCGCCTTCGAGAGGAAGGGCGCTGGCGCCAGGATCTGGTAGCCGATCTCGGGATGCCGACGCATCGCCTGCCACTCGGCGGCGGAGAGCGGGTTTTGCTTGAGCAGGATCGCGTCGGCGACGCCGATCTTGCCGATATCGTGCAGCAGCGCGCCCCAGTACACCTGGCGCAGCTCCTCCGCATCGCTTGTGAAACGCCGCGCGAGCACGAGCGTATGGCACGCGACGCGCTTTGAGTGCGCACCGGTTTCGTGCTCGCGCGCGTCGAGCGCTGCCGCGAGCGCCTCGGCGAAGCCGGCCTGAATATCGGCTTCAGCAGCCATGTTCATGCCGCCCGCCCCTGCGCGAGCCGTGGGAAAAACGCCGGTACACGCTCCGCATACCTGCGGTACTCGTCCCCGAACTGCTCGAGCATCTCGGCCTCCTCCCGTCTTGCGAGACGCGCGTACATGTAGACGAGGATCGGGTACATGGCGAGCGTCACGAGCGTCGGCCACTGCACCAGGAAGCCGGTCATGATGAGAACGAAGCCGATGTACTGCGGGTGCCTGATCCGCGCATAGGGCCCGGCGCTCGCCAGCCGATGCGCGCGCTGCGCCTCGTAGAGAACGCTCCATGACACGGCGAGCAGCCAGAATCCGCCGCCGATGAGCACGAAGCTCAGGAAGTGGAACGGGCCGAGATGCGGGTTCGACTTCCAGCCGAACATAACCTCGAGCAGGTGACCGGCATCGTGCGACATGAAATCGACGCCCGGAAAGTGGCTCGAGAGCCAGCCCGAGAGCAGGTAGATGGTAAGCGGAAAGCCGTACATTTCGGTGAACAACGCGACCAGGAACGCGGCGAAGGCTCCGAACGAGCGCCAGTCCCGCCTGCTCTGGGGCTTCGCGAAGCTGAACGCGAAGATGATGAATACGAGCGAATTGATGATCACCAGGGACCACAAGCCATAGGCCTGCATCTGGCCAGAATTGTTCATGAGCCCTGGTCTTTTCTTTCAGTCGTCTTGTCATCCTTCCCGTGGCCACCGTGCCCCCCATGACCGCCGTGCCCGTGGAACAGGTGCAGCAGCGGGCAGGCGAGCAGGAGGACGAACGGCAAATACGGGTAGACGTGCGCGCGGTGCTCGGCAATGAGGAAGAAGCCTGCGATGAGCAGGAAGCCCCAGAAAATCCAGCGGCCGTAACCGCCGCCGCCGGATGGGTGATGGTCGTGCGGGTGGTCAGCCATGGTGACCTCGATGTGAAACCAGCAGGGAAGCCGTGCGCGCGTCTATCGCGCGCCAGGAGAAGTGCTCGTAGAGGCCCGACCAGTACATGCCGAAGGCGAAGCCAAACGCGAGCTCCTCCAGCGGGATGCCGGCGATGAGCACGCCCGAAAGATCGCCGAGATTCCAGACGCGCTCGATATATCCCGGCGTGAACAGGACCAGCAAAACCATGAACGCCGCGTAAAGGACTAGGAACAGCAAGCCGCCGAGAAGCGTCTTGCGACCAGCGAGTACGCGACTCACAGCCTCACCCGCCGCAGCCGCAACGCATTGGTCACTACGGAAACGGAGCTCAAGGCCATCGCCGCGCCGGCGAAGATGGGCGAGAGCAGCAGGCCGAACACCGGGTAGAGCGCGCCCGCGGCGATCGGCACGCCGAGCGCGTTGTAGACGAAGGCAAAAAACAGGTTCTGCTTCACGTTGCGCATAGTGGCGTGCGAAAGGCGGATCGCCTTGGAGATGCCGCGCAGGTCGCCCTTCACCAGCGTGACGCTCCCGCTTTCGATGGCGACGTCGGTGCCTGTGCCCATGGCGATGCCGACATTCGCCTGCGCGAGCGCCGGCGCGTCGTTGATGCCGTCGCCGGCCATGGCGACCGCGCCCTCGGCGGCCTGGAGCGCCTTGATCTTCTCGACCTTCTGCTCGGGCAGCACTTCGGCGATCACTTCGTCGATGCCGAGCTGCCGCCCGACGGCCTCGGCGGTCTTGCGCGAGTCGCCGGAGAGCATGACGATCTTCACGCCTTCTGCCTTGAGCGCCCGCACCGCCTCGGGCGTCGTCTCCTTGATCGGATCGGCGACGGCGATCACCGCCGTGACGCGGCCGTCGAGCGCGGCGAACATCGCAGTCTTGCCCTGCGCCCGAAGGGCTTCCGCCTTGTCGGCGAGCCCCGGCGGCACGGCGCCGAGCGCCTCCATGAAGCGGCGGTTGCCGACCGCCACGCGGCGTCCGGCGACCGTGCCTTGGACGCCCTGCCCGGTGACCGAGTCGAAGTTCTCGACCGGCGCGAGCGCCATGCCGCGCTTTTCCGCGCCTTCGACGATCGCCTGCGCGAGCGGGTGCTCGCTCGCCCGTTCCAGGCTCGCGATCAGGCGCAGCGCCTCGCCTTCAGGAATGCTTTCCGTTACCAGGTCGGTGAGCTGCGGCTTGCCGAGGGTCAGCGTGCCGGTCTTGTCGACCACCAGCGTATCGACCTCGCGTAGCTTCTCCACCGCCTCGGCGTTGCGGAAGAGAATCCCGTTCAGCGCCCCCTGCCCCATCGCCACCGTGATCGAGATCGGCGTGGCGAGCCCGACCGCGCACGGGCAGGCGATGATGAGCACCGCCACCGCGTTCACCACCGCGTAGACGAGCGCGGGCTGTGGGCCGAAGAAGCCCCACACGATCGCCGTGACAAACGCGATCACGATGACGGTCTGCACGAAATAGGCGGCGACGAGGTCCGCCAGGCGCTGCACCGGCGCGCGCGTGCGCTGCGCCTGCGCCACCATGTGCACGATCTGCGCGAGCAGCGTTTCGGAGCCGATCCGCTCGGCGCGCATGACGAGCGTTCCTTTGCCGTTGATCGTGGCGCCGGTCAACCGGTCGCCCGGCTTCTTCGGCACGGGAACCGGCTCGCCGGTCACCATGGACTCGTCGACGTTCGACGAGCCTTCAAGGCAGATACCGTCCACGGGCACTTTTTCGCCGGGGCGTACGCGCAGCCGATCGCCCACTTGCACTTCGTTCAGCGACACCTCCACTTCCCGGCCGTCCCGCTGGATGCGCAAGGCGGTATTCGGCGCGAGCGCAAGGAGCTGCTTGATCGCCTGGCTCGTCTGGCCGAGGGCGCGAAGCTGCAACACCTCGCCGAGGAGCACGAGAGTGACGATCACCGCGGCAGTCTCGAAGTAGGCGCCGACCATTCCGCCGTGCTCGCGGAACTCGCTCGGGAAGATGCCGGGGGCGAATACCGCGGCGAGGCTGAACAGATAGGCGAGCGCAACCCCCAGCCCGATCAGCGTGTACATGTTCGGGCTGCGGTTCCTGAGCGAGAGCCAGAACTTGTGGAAGAAGGGCCAGCCGCTCCAGAGCACGACCGGCGTGCCCAGGACGAATTCGAGATAGGCGCGCGTGCGCGGCGCCAAGCCGAAGGGCTCGGCGAAGCCGAAGTATGGCCCCATGGCGAGGAAGACGAGCGGCACGCTGAGCACCGCCCCGACCCAGAACCGGCGCGTCATGTCGCGCAACTCGGCGTTGTCTTCCTCTCCGGCGCCGGCGACCGGCACGAGCGCCATGCCGCATTTGGGACACGAGCCCGGCCGATCCTGAACTACTTCAGGGTGCATCGGGCAGGTGTATTTCGTGCCAGCGGGCGCAGTTTTCGCTGCCGCCGCTTCCTGCTTCGCCGCGACATACTTTGCCGGCTCGGCCTTGAACTTCGTCAGGCAGTGCTTCGAGCAGAAGTAAAACTTCGTCCCTTTGTGGTCGAACTCTCCGGCGGCTTTCGCGGGGTCGACGTTCATGCCGCAGACGGGATCGAGTGCCATGTCTTGAGTCCTCAAAGTTTTCCTGAGCGCAGCGCGATGACGGCCCACGCGACGCCGAGAGCGCCGGCGACAACGAAGCCGATGATGCCGAGCAGCGGCACGCCTTCGAGATGCGGACCGGTGTGCGAGCCGATCACGATCGCCGAGCCCACCACGATCGCCGCGATGATTAGCGCGAAAGCGAGACGGTTACTGGCGTGTAGCAAATGGCGCTCCAGCGACCCGCCGCTCTGGTGGCGGATGTCGAAGAGCGGTTCGCCCCTCTCCAGGCGTCCCGTCAGGCGAGCGAGCGCCTCGGGCGCACCGCCCGCCGCCTCGCGCGCGGCCGAAGTGAAGCGGTAGAGCCGCGCGACATCGGCGACGCTCAGGTCCGGCAGAAACGCGTGCTTCAGGAGCTGTCCGCTGTACGCACGGAAGGCCTCGAGCGAGCTGAAGCCGGGATCGAGAGCGCGCACCAGGGCTTCGATCTCGGCGAAGGCGCGCAGCAGCAGGGCCGTTTCACGCAGCAGCCGGATGTGATGACGCCGGCCAAGGCCGACGAACTCATGCAGGATGGCGCTGAACGATTGCTGCCCGAGCCCCGACTCGCGGTAATAGCGGTCGAGCGCGGCGCCGAGATCCTTGGTGAACTCGGCGCGGTCGAGCTCCGCGGCGGCGCCGCCTATGCCGAGGTACGCGCGCGCCACCCACGCCGCGTCGCGCGCCATCACCCCGAGAAAGAGCTCGCGCAGCTTCTCCTGCACCTGCGGCGAAAGGTCGCCGAGCGCGCCGAAGTCGTGGAGGCAGAGCCGGCCGTCGGGCAGGACGAAGACGTTGCCAGGATGCGGATCGCCGTGGAACGTGCCGTGCTCGAACACCTGGGTCAAAAACAGCCGCATGAGCAGCTGCGCCAGCGCGGCGTTGCGCGCCGGCTCCGCAGGCGCGGCGTCGAGCCGGTGGCCGGGACTGTGCTCCATCGTGAGCACGCGGCGCATGGTCGCCTCCCAGAAGATCCGCGGCACGAAGAGCGCCGGCTCCCCGCGGTGCAACTCGGCGAAGCGCTCGGCGTTGCGCCCCTCGCGCTCGAAATCGAGCTCGCCGCGCAGCGTCTCGGCCAGCTCTTCAACCAGCTCCGGGAGATTGAACGCTCGCAGCGACGGCATGAGCGCGCCGGCGAGGCGCGCCAGCCGGCGCAGCACGGAGATGTCGGCCTCGATCGTGGCGGCGATGCCGGGCCGCTGCACCTTCACGATCACGCGCGTGCCGTCGTGCAGCGTCGCGCGGTGCACCTGCGCGATCGAAGCCGCCGCCATCGGCGCGTCATCAAAGCTCGCGTGGAGCTCGCCAATCGCCTTGCCGGTCTCCTCTTCCACGATCCGGCGGGCCGCCTCCGCCGGAAAGGACGCCGCGGCCTCGTGCAGCTTGCCGAGCTCGGCGACGAGCTCCTCGGGAAAGATGTCGGTGCGGCCGGCCATCATCTGGCCGAGCTTGACGAAGGTCGGGCCGAGCTCCTCGAACGCCTCGCGCAGGCGGACCGCGTCGCTGGCGCCGGGACTTCCCTGCGGAGCATCTGCTGGGCGTCCGAACCCGAGCCGCTCCGCGTAGCGGCTCCAGCCTTTGCTGACCGCGTTCCTCGCGATGGCGGCGAACCGGTCGAACTCGCCTTCGCGCTTCATCGGCGACCGTCCGGCGAGACCCGGTATTCGAATTCGGCGGAATCGGCTTGCGCCCGGCGTGGGCGTCGATGAATGCGGCGAGTGCGGCCTCGGCGGCGCCGATTGGCCACAGCGTCGTTTCGTGCACAATGCCTCAGCCTCCAAACACGTCCGGGCCTCGGGCCCACCAAATGACGCTCGCGTCAGCCATTCATCTCGTCCTGCACACGCTCGTTCCGGGAGCAGTGGCGTGGTTCTTCTTTCGTGCGCAGTGGCGCAAAGCCTGGGTCATCATGCTGGCCACGATGCTCGTCGACCTCGATCATCTGCTCGCGGATCCGATCTACGACCCCAACCGCTGCGGCATCGGGTTTCATCCGCTGCACACCGCGCCGGCTATCGCGGTGTATGCCGTTCTTGCGATCCTGCCTGCGACTCGGCTGGTCGGCGTGGGCCTCGTTCTCCATATCGCACTGGACCTTGCGGACTGCGGTGTCCAGCGGGCATTGCGCTTCAGCCTTTCTTTCCCCTTTCCGCTCACTGCAGCCATCTGATGGGCGTCCGGGAACTCATTGCGCCGCGCGCTCGATATTCGTCGCCACGAAGGCGCCGTCGAGCAGGTCGGCATGGAACCTGATCCTGGCGCCGACGACGAGGTTCTCGAGCGAAGCGCGGTCGGTCACCAGGAACCCCATAGTCATCGGCCCCATCCCCAGGTTCTGCAGCGGCCCGTGGCTGATAGTCACGATGCCTGCTTTGCGGTCCAGCGAAACCACGACGCCGTCGGCGAGAAACGCGGGGTCGGCCGCGTGGGAGGCATGGCCGGAGCGCTCGCGTTCGCGCTGCGGCGCCTCCGGAAGCGAACGCCATGCGAACGCGGCGAGCACGCCGAGCAGCGCGACCAGCGCCAACCTGATGAGGAAGCCGCGCTGTGTCATCAGGGTGTTACGCCGGCGGCTCCGTCCAGCAGCCGCCGCACCTCCTCGATCGGCAGCGCACCCGAGTGCACCTGGCCGTTTGTCAGGATCCAGGTCGGCGTGGCCGTGGCGCCGAGCTTGCGGCCAAGGACCAGGATCGTCTCGACCGGGGTGTCGCAGTCCGGGGAAGCGCGCGGCTCGATGCGCTTGAACATCAGATCCATCCAGGCGCGCGCCCGGTCAGGCGAGCACCACACCGCCTTGGTCTGGCGCACGGACTCCGGCCGTATCACCGGGTACAGGAAGAGGTGGATCGTGACGTCGCCCAGCTTGGCGAGATCGCCTTCGAACTTGCGGCAGTAGGGGCAGTTCGGGTCGGAAAAGACAGCGACCTTGCGCCGCCCCTTGCCGTGCTTGATCGTGAAAGCGAGCTCGAACGGCAGGCTGTCCCACTTGACCGCGGTCACCTCGCGCATGCGCTCTTCGGTGAGATTGCGCCCGGTGCGCGCGTCGATGACCGCGCCGTCGATGAACACGGTGGCTTTCGCGTCGGTGTAGACGATACGCGCGCCTCCGTCGCCGCGCAGCACGACCTCGAACAGTCCGCCCGGGCCCGGGCGCACACTTTCGATCGTCACGCCGCGCAGCTTCGCGCCAAGCACGCGGCGGATCTCCGCTTCGTCGGCGCATGCCGTGAAAGCAAGCCCCAGGGCGAACACCGCCATCAAGCCACGGCAAGCGCGTTTCATGACCGCTTCACTATGCGATTGAGCGCGATCGTGCTCGTGGTCGCTACCAGCGGATCGTATAACGGCGTCAGGAATTCGAACCCGAGCGCCGGGATGTAACGCCGACAGGCGTTCATGCTTGCCCCTCCTGGCTAGTGGAACAGCCCTGCGTCAGACTTCAGGCAGGAAGGCCGAGGGGAGGCGGATCGAGCGGGTCGGGAAAGAAGGAGGGTGCAGCCGGCTCTACGAATGCGATTCCGCACTCGGCGGCGCGTGCGTACACCGGCGCGGGCGCCGCGGCCGGCAGCACGACAACCAGGCCCGGACAATGCACGTCAGCGGCGGGGTGGGCGGCAGGCTGCTCATGAGCCGCGGCGCAGGAATCGGTCATCGTGGCCGCCATGCTGCGCAGCGGAAGTAGCGCGGCAATCAGGACGAAGAGCAGGATGTTCGCCAGTTTGCGCATTGCACCTAATCGTAGCAGACCGCGCGCAGCGAGCCCGGTTCCGAACCATCAACCAAACACTTTTGTCACACCCGTTAGCATGCTGCGCCATCGTTACCTGAGCGGCCTCGCCGTCGCGCTGCTCGCATTCGCAGCGGTGGGTACGGTCTCCGCGCTGTGGCCGAATCCGCTGTTCATGCGCATGACCCCTGCCGGCGGGCTGGAAATCGGCCTGCTGGCGCTGCTCACGCTTCTAGCGGGTGTGTACGCGGCCGTGCGGCGTCCTGCATGCCGCAATTTCACTGCGAGCTGGGGCGGCGTACTCGGCTTTCTGGGCGTCGCCTGCCCGGTGTGCAATAAGCTGCTCCTGCTCCTTTTCGGCGCAGAAGTGCTGCTGGTGTACTTCGAGCCCGTGCGGCTCTACGTCGCCACGCTCGGAGTGATGATCCTCGCCTTCGCCGTGGTGCGCGAGCAGCGCCGACGCGCCGACGCCGTTTCCCGCTTCGCGGCTTAAGGCGCCGGCTCGGTCCAGGCCCGCGCGGAGGGACGCGCGGCGGTGCGGCAAATCTCGGCGCAGCTCGCCATCAGCCGGAAGTGCTCGGGCTCGACGTGCTGTCCGCCGGCCTCGAGGCAGTGATTCATCGCCGTCTCGCGGCAGATGCTGTAGCACTCCATGCACTTCTTTACGCACTGGCCTACTTCGCGGGCTCGATCCGCGTCACGGTATACGCGCCGCCGATCTTATCGGCCTGGAACTTCACCTTGTCGCCTGCCTTCACCTGGTCAAGCATCCCGGGGTCTTTCACCTGGAACACCATGGTCATCGGCGGCATGTCGAGGTTAGCGAGCGGGCCGTGCTTGATGGTGATCTTTTTCGCGTCCTTGTCGACCTTGCGCACCTCGCCGTCGGCGAGCGCCGCGTCCGGGTGGTGCGCGTCGTGGCCGCCCTGGGCTTGTTGCGTATGGGCCGGCGATGCCAGCAGTGCGCCCGCCAGCAGTACTGCTGAAAAGACTTTCTTCATGATCTTGCTCCTTTCGCTCTGACTGCGGACTTAAACGATTCCGGCTGCGCAGCTTCTGCCCGCCGAGGCGCAGCTCTCACTTCACCGTGATCTTCGCGATCATGCCGGCCTCCATGTGGCCCGGGATGAGGCAAGCGTAGTGGAACTCTCCGGTCTGCGTGAACTGCCAGACGATCTCGCCCTGCTTGGCTGGCGCGACGTGCGCCATGTAAGGCTCGTCGTGCTCCATGTTGGGAAACTTCCGCATCAGCTCGGCGTGTTCCTTGAGCTCGGCCATCGTGCCGATCACCATCTCGTGCATCACCTTGCCGTCGTTGTGAACGACGAAACGGACGGTGTCGCCGCGCTTGACGACGATGTCTGCCGGCATCGCATGCGGCGGGATGGCAGGAACGGCGTCCGTCCGGCGCTCGGTATGCGCGGATGCGGCAACGAATTGCATTTGGTCGTTCATCGTGATGCGAATCGTCCGCTTCGCATGCTTCGGGTTTCCGGCGCGGCCGAAGGGCTTTTCCTCGACCTTGGAGGGGTCGAACGCCTTCGGCTTGCCGTGTCCGCCATCGCCGTGCCCATAGGCCGCGGAACCGAGGGTCATGATGCAGGCGGCCATCGCCGCGGCCAGAACCGGTCTTACGTGGTGCATTTCACATTTCTCCTTTTTCGTTGGACGGCAAAGCAAAGTAACGCGTGAACCCTATCAATGGCCGACATGGCCCGCGGGCTTGCGGACCGTGAATTCCTGCGCAGCAGGTTTCGCGTCGGGCTGTCGCTGCGCGCTGGGCACCTCGCCCTTCCATTCGTAAGCCACCGTGCCCGCCGGGTGCTGGTACCAGCCAGGATCCTTGTAGTCGTTGCGCGCGATTCCGTCGCGTACTTTCACGACGGTAAACATGCCGCCCATCTCCATCGCGCCGAACGGGCCGCTGCCGGTCATCATCGGCAGCGTGTTGTCCGGCAGCGGCATCTCCATCTCGCCCATGTCGGCCATGCCGCGCTCGCCCATCAGCATGTAGTCTGGAATGAGCTTCGTTATTCGATCGACCACACCGCGATGGTCCACGCCGATCATGGTGGGCACGTTGTGGCCCATCGCGTTCATGACGTGGTGCGACTTGTGGCAATGGAACGCCCAGTCGCCCGGGTTGTCGGCGACGAACTCGAACGCGCGGATGGCTCCGACCGGCACGTCGACCGTCGTCTCGGGCCAGCGTGCGCTTTTCGGCACCCAGCCGCCATCGGTGAGTGCGACGGTGAAGTTATGGCCGTGGATGTGGATCGGGTGGTTGGTCATCGTCAGGTTCGCGATGCGCACTCGCACGCGGTCGTTGCGCCGAACGACAAGCGCGTCGATCCCGGGAAAGACCCTGCTGTTCCACGTCCACAGGTTGAACTCGAGCATCTCGGCAACCTTCGGCGTGTACGCACCCGGCTCGATCTCATAGGCGGCCATGACGAAGGCGAAATCGCGATCGACGCGGTTGAACGCCGTGTCGCGCGGATGAACCACCAGCGTGCCCATCATGCCCATCGCCATCTGCACCATCTCGTCGGCATGCGGGTGGTACATGAAGGTGCCGGAGTGCTTCATCTGGAACTCGTAGACGAAGGTCTTGCCGACAGGAATGTGCGGCTGAGTGAGGCCGCCAACGCCGTCCATCCCGTTGGGCAAGAGAATTCCGTGCCAATGGATCGTCGTGTGCTCCGGCAGCTTGTTAGTGACGAAGATACGCACCTTGTCGCCCTCGACGCACTCGATCGTCGGGCCGGGCGACTGGCCGTTGTAGCCCCAGAGGTTTGCCGTCATGCCGGGGGCGAGCTGGCGGCGCACTGGCTCGGCAACGAGGTGGAACTCCTTCCAGCCGTCGTTCATCCGCCAGGGAAGCGACCAGCCGTTCAGCGTGACGACCGGGTTGTAGTGCGGCCCGGTCTTCGGAAAAAGCGGCGGCGCCATCTCTGCGGTTTCGCGCAGTGGCGCCTCCGGCAGCGAGGCCGCACTCACTCTCGACACCACGGCGGCGCCAAGCGCCGTAGCGGCCGCATTCTTTAGAAAGTTGCGTCGTGTCGCCTTCATCAGTCCGTCCTCTTCATGCACATCAATGTCCGGCCAGCGCCGGGTCTCGCGCCACGCGGCGTTCGCCGCCGCCGGCGGGCCGTTGTCCACGATGGAACGGCGCGCCGTTGAGCGCTCCCTGCATTTCGTTCTCGGCCAGCCAGAAATCGCGCTGCGCGGCGATCGCGGCGTTGATGCTCGCCACTTGCTCGCGGACGTCGGCGAGCAGCTCGAATACGCTGATCAGCATTCCGTTGTAGCGCAGCAGGTTCTCGTCCGAAATTTTCTTGCGCAGGGGAACGATCTCGTCGCGGTAATGCTTCGCTGTGTCGTACGCGGTGCGGTACGCGGCGTAAGCCTCGCGCGCCTCGGAACGCGCCTCGATGGCCGTTTCAGCGAGACGGTGCACCGCCTGCATGTACATCGCCTCGGCCTTGGCTACGCGCGCTCCGCCCCAGTCGAACAGCGGAATCTGGAGCGACAGCTCGAAGCCCCTGTTCCAGTCGTCGCCGCCTTCCTTTTCGGCCGCGGGGCCAAACTCCAGGGCGTTGACGAAGCGCGTCACCTTGGTGAGTCCGAGCGAGCCCGCCAGGGCTTCGGTATCCCGCCGGGCGGCCTGAACGTCGTAGCGCTGAGCGATCGCCGTCGCCTCGAGCTCTTGTCGTTCCGGCGCGCGCGCGGGCAGGTCGGGCAGGCGTTCGGGAAGCTTGAAAGCAAGATCCTCGCCGAACAAGCCCATCAGACGCGCGAGCGCCTCGCGCTCGACGAGCGCGCTCTGCCGCGCCTGCGCTAGCTGCGCGACAACCTCTGCATAGAACGCCTGCTCCCGCATGTACGTGAGCTTCGAGGCGTTGCCGATGAGCGCCATGCGCCGCGCAAGCTCCGCGCTCGCCTCGGCCGACTCCTTGACCTGATCCATGTAGCGGACGCTCTGCTCGGCCGCGACCGCGCGAACCCACGCGCTGCGCGCCGCGAGCGCCGTTCCTACCGCGCGGCTGGCAACGGAAAGCTTGGTCTGCTCGAAACGCCGCGCTTCGACACGCGTGCGCATCGGGATGGTAAGCAAGTCGATAATCGGAAACGTAAGAGCCCACTCGAGGGTCCGGTGCTCGCCTTCGCCCACTCGCATATACGCGAAGTGCGGGTTCGTCATACGCCCGGCCTGCACGAGATCGGCTTCGGAGATGCCAAGCTCGGCGTAGGTCGCCTGCAATCCGGGGTTGTTGAGGAGCGCGATCTGCGCGGCATCCTCTGCGCTTAGCGGCTTGGCGAGCAGCTCCTTCACGCGCGCGCGCACGCTGTTCGCATCGTCTTCGGACCGCACCCAGCGCGCCTGCCCCCCGGTTCGCTCCTTGACCGCCTTCTGGACCGTGTCAAACCCGCCGTCCTCGCTGAAGGTCGCGCACCCGGCCAGAACAACCGTCGCGCCAGCGGCAACGAGCCTCTTCATTGGTGGTGTCCTCCGTGCGCGGCTGGCGGCGCCTGCCGATCCGAGCTTTCCGGGCTTCCGGGCTGCGGCTTCGACGTGGACGCGCCGCGGCCTTGGCCTGCCTGATGCCCGGCGTGCCCGCCGGCCGCGCCCACTTCCTCGTTCGACTTGCGCCAGTCGGTAAGATCCTCCTCGCCGAACCGGCGATAGCCGTCAAAAGCCGAGCGGTACTCGACGTCCAGCGCCTTGGCTTTCGGGTCGCTCGGATCCGGCCGCTGCGCCAACTGCGCGGCCGCTGCACCGGCCCAGAGGGCCATCAGCGCAATAAGCAGCGTCTTTCGCATTCATTTCCCGACATCGTCCTGCGCACGCTGAGTGCGTGCGAACGCGGCGCGACTCGCGCCGCCCCGAATCAACCTAAGTCAACGGGAAAGAGGAGGCCGGTCCGGCGTGCCCGGGTGGGAAGAGGCCGGATGCCGCTTGCGGAATGGAATCAGCTCGAGAGCCGGGCCGCCAGGCTCGACCGCGGCGCGCGTCTCGGCGACGAAGGAAGCACCGCTGCAGCAGGCGGTGCACAGGCTGCAAGTCGACGGCATGCCGCCGTCGTCGTGCGACGACGCGGCGTGGTCTTCACCGCCATGCTCGTGAGCGAGCGTCTGCGTCATCGCCATGCGATCGTGGTGCTCCGGACAGACTTGTCCCGTTACCGCTGCCAGGGCACGGAGCGGCACAAGGCAAAGCATCACGGCAAGCAGAATGATTTTAAGAGCTCTCATGAAACGGGCCGAATGCTAGCACGCGAGATGCGAGGGTGCTGTGACCGATTGTGAATAGGAACTTAGTCCGGGCGGGTCGCGGGGCCTACTACGCTCACGATCGAGTTATGAGTAGTGATGGGCATGGACCACTGCATGGCCTTTGCCGCGCGCGATCAGTCAGCGTCACCGCGGCGACTGCGAGCGCAAACGCGAGGTTGCCCCAGAAAACCGTTGTGTCGAGACCCGCGTCCATCGCGCCTGGGATGACTAGCATGATGCCGTTATCCACGATCTCCATCGCCGTAATTGATGCCGTGTCTGCCGCCAAGGCAAGCGGCGCTGCGCCGAGGAACTTCATATGCGCGAGCACCTCGCCGATCGCGCAGCCCGTGAGGCAGTGGAGAGTAGCCGACCAGGGCGGTGCGGTTAAGCGACGCGCTGTCGCCGGTCGGCTGTACGTAATACACGGTCAGAATTCCGCCTGCGAGCAGCGCCATGCCGGTGAGGCAGCCGGCGAGGTAGACAATTTCGATGATGGCGATGCCGATGCCAGCCTCGGAATGGAGCAGTACCGTAGCGACTGTCGCTGGGAATAGCGGGCGAAAATGACTTTGCGCGCCGGTGAACAATAGAACTCCGGTCCATTTCTTGCGTAGTTTCCCAGAAGACATCTTCCCAGGTGACGCCATGCCTACCACACACACCCAACCCGCGTCGGCAACCAAAGCCCATGGCGGCGAGCACGCCCATGTGGCCGGCGGCCACTACATGCGCCTGCTCGTCATGACCGCGCTGTCTTTCGCGGCGATGTACGCGTTGATGTACGCCATGGTGGACAGGTTCGAGAACGTCTACAACAACATCAACCAGGTCTACATGGCCGGGCTGATGGCGGCGAGCATGGTCGTGATCGAGCTTGCGGTGATGGGCGCCATGTACCACAACAGGAAGCTCAACGTTGCCATCGTCGCGGCGAGCATCGTGGCGCTGGCGGGATTCTGGGTCGGCATCCGGCTGCAGAGCGCGGTTTTGGACCAACAGTTTCTCCGTTCGATGATCCCGCACCACGCCGGCGCCATCCTAATGTGCGAGAAGGCCTCGATCCGGGATGCGGATATTCGCGAGCTGTGTGAGACGATCATCGCTAGTCAGACCGACGAAATCCGGCAAATGAAAGCCAAGTTGGAAGAGCTCGGAAGCTAGAGCGCTACGGGACGGTCGGGCAGCTCGTCTCGGTCGGCGTCACGGCGGGGGAAATGGCGCGCCACGATGCGGGAGACCGCCTGCACGCCGTCCACCAAGGCGTGTTGGAACTGGCCCCGCCGCAGCGCCTGCTCCATCACCTTGCAGATCGCTTCCCACTCTGCGGCCTCGACTACGTTCAGGCCCCGGTCGGCGACGATCTCGATGTCGCGGTCGGCGAGCAGCAGGTAGATCAGCACACCGTTTCTCGCGTCGGTGTCCCAGAGCCGCAGAAGCGAGAACACCTCGATCGCACGCTCGCGCGCCGATTCGCCGGCAAGGAGCGCCGACGTATCGAGCGCCGGCTCGACGGCGAAGCGCAGCTCGCCGCTGTGCTCGCTCTCGCTTTGCCCAATGGCCTGCTCGATCGCCTGCATGACTGACGCCGGAAAGGCGCGGCTGACGGCGCCGGGCAGCACCAGCAGATGGCGCGCAATACGGCGCAGGTTCATTACCACCGCCCGGATGCTCCGCCACCGCCGAAAGAACCTCCGCCGCCTCTGAACCCGCCTCCACCCCACCCGCCTCCGCCGCGGGGAAAGCCGATACCGCCTCCAGGTAAGCCGCCGCCGTAGTAGCGCCGGCCGGCACTCCCACCGAGCGTAAAGATGAACGCAAGCACGCCCGCAATCACGGCGATCGCCAGGGCGCCCGCGATCATCCAGGCGAGGAACGCGACCACGCCGCCGGTCGCGGCGGCACCGAGAAAGCGACCCAGAATTGCGCGCAGGATCGCGCCGCCAACCAGCGCCACGATGAGCAGTACGGGCAGGAG
>DATIGN010000071.1:0-51346 GCA_035454685.1 Burkholderiales bacterium
ACCAGCCAATGCCGGGCCGCCGGCATGCCGTGAACGTCGCGCAGCAGGTGCGGCACGGCGATGAAAGCGGCGGTCAGCGTGAGGTGCAGCATGAAGATGCCCGCATAGTGCGGCGCGAGCGCGGGCGTCAAGGCCTCGCGCCAGCGGCCGCGCGCGGCGCGCTGCTCCGCCGCCCGCTCGGCGGGCAGCGCGAATGCCACGAGGCCGAGCGCGAGGATCCCGAGCGCCGCAATCAGCCAGAAGACGCCCGCAACGCCGATCGCGGCGGCAAGCATCGGCCCCGCCACCATTGATACCAGGAACGACGCGCCGATGCTCATGCCCACCATGAACATCGCGCGCGTGCGCGAGGCGGGCCGCGTCAGGTCAGCAAGCAGCGCCGTGACCGGGCCGGACACCGCGCCGAGGCCCTGCACGACGCGCGCGAAGACGAGCGACGCAGCATTGCCGGCCGCGGCGCCCAGCGCGGAACCCGCGACGTGCAGGATAAGTCCGACGGCGATCAGCGGCTTGCGGCCGATGCGATCCGACCAGACGCCGAAGGGAATCTGCATGATCGCTTGCGTCAGACCGTAGGCGCCGACGGCGAGACCTGCGAGCAGCGGCGTGCCGCCCGGCATCCCGCCCGCGTGAAGGGCGAGAACGGGCAGCAACAGGAAGAGTCCGAGCAGCCGCACGGCGTAGATCGCGGCGAGCGCGGCGACGGCGCGGCGCTCGGCGGGCAGCAGTGCCGCACCCGACTTCAAGGCCACTGGATTTACCTTTGCGATGCCCGGAAGGGGCGGGCTATTCTATCAGGCTACCCCGATGAGCCAGACCATCCACATCCGCGGGGCGCGCACGCACAACCTCCAGGGCATCGACCTCGAGCTGCCGCGCGACCGGCTGATCGTATTCACCGGCCTGTCCGGCTCCGGAAAGTCCTCACTCGCCTTCGACACGATCTATGCCGAGGGCCAGCGGCGCTACGTCGAGTCGCTGTCCGCCTACGCGCGCCAGTTTCTCTCGATGATGGAGAAGCCGGACGTCGACGCGATCGAGGGCCTTTCTCCCGCGATCTCGATCGAGCAGAAGTCGACGTCCCACAACCCGCGCTCGACCGTCGGCACGGTCACCGAGGTCCACGACTACCTGAGGCTCCTTTTCGCGCGCGCCGGCACGCCTTACTGCCCGCAGCACGGGCTCGCGCTAGAGGCGCAGACCGTCGCCGAAATGGTGGACCAGATCGCCGCGCTGCCCGAAGAAACGCGCATCGTGATCCTCGCCCCGGTGATTGCCGGGCGCAAAGGCGAGCAGGCCGACCTGCTCGGCGAGCTGCGCGCGCAGGGATTCGCCCGCGTGCGCATCGACGGCGTCGTGTACGAGCTCGACGCGACGCCCCGCCTTGCAAAGAACGTCAAGCACTCGGTCGACGTGGTGGTCGACCGGCTGCGGGTGCGCGCTGACGCGCGCCAGCGGCTCGCCGATTCGCTCGAGACGGCGTTGCGGCACGCCGACGGCAAAGTCGTGGTGATGGAAGCGCAGAGCGAGCGGGAGCATCTTTTTTCGGCGCGGTATTCGTGTCCGGCGTGCGATTACGCAGTGCCCGAGCTCGAGCCGCGACTTTTCTCGTTCAACAACCCGGCCGGCGCGTGCCCGCGCTGCGACGGCCTCGGCATGGTGGAGTTCTTCGACCCGAAGCGCATCGTCGCGCACCCGAACCTGTCGCTCGCCGGCGGCGCGATCCGCGGCTGGGACCGCAGGAACCATTTCTACTTCTCGATGCTGCAGTCGCTCGCCCGGCACTACGACTTCGACATCGAAAGCCCATGGGAGATGCTGGAGGAGCGCATTCAGGACCTCATCCTGTATGGCTCCGGGAGCGAAAGCATCGCTTTCCGCTATCCGTCGGAGCGCGGCCGTGGCACGGTAAAGGCGCACCCGTTCGAAGGCGTAATTCCTAACCATGACCGCCGCTACCGCGAAACCGATTCTCAGGTCGTGCGCGAAGAGCTCGCCAAGCTGCGCAATGCCCGCGCCTGCCCCGAATGCGGCGGCGCGCGGCTGCGCCGCGAGGCGCGCCACGTGCGCATCGGCGACACGACGCTCCACGAGATATCGGCTTGGCCGCTGAAGCAAGCGCTGGAATTCTTCCGCACACTGAGCCTCAAGGGTTCCAGGGCGCAGGTCGCCGAGCGCGTAGTACGCGAGATCGCGAGCCGCCTGGAGTTCCTGGTCAACGTCGGCCTCGAATACCTCTCGCTCGAGCGCTCGGCCGAGACGCTTTCCGGCGGCGAGGCGCAGCGCATCCGGCTCGCGAGCCAGATCGGCTCGGGCCTGACGGGGGTGATGTACGTCCTCGACGAACCGTCGATCGGCCTGCATCAGCGCGACAATGCGCGCCTCATCGCGACGCTCAAGCAGCTGCGGGATCTCGGCAACTCCGTGATCGTCGTCGAGCACGACGAAGAGGCGATCCGCGCTGCCGATCATGTGATCGACATGGGGCCGGGTGCCGGCGAAGCAGGTGGTCGGATCGTGGCGCAGGGATCTCCCGCCGACGTCATCGCTAATCCGCAGTCACTCACCGGCCGGTACCTCGCGCGCGAGCTCGCGATTACGGTGCCGCCCCAGCGCCGCCGTACCAAGCGAAAGCTCCTGCTGTACGGCGCTTGCGCAAACAATCTGAAGGAGGTGGATCTCGAGGTTCCTCTCGGGCTGCTCGTCTGCGTCACCGGCGTGTCCGGATCCGGCAAGTCAACGCTCGTCAACGACACCTTGTACGCGGCGCTCGCCCGCGAGCTGCATGGTGCCGCCGCGGAGCCGGCGCCGCACCGCGGCCTTGCCGGCATCGAGCACATCGACAAGGCGATCGCCGTGGACCAGAGCCCAATCGGCCGCACGCCGCGCTCCAATCCGGCCACCTACACCGGACTCTTCACCCCCATCCGCGAGCTTTTCGCCGGCGTGCCCGAGGCGCGCACCCGTGGCTACGACGCCGGGCGGTTCTCGTTCAACGTGAAGGGCGGGCGCTGCGAAGCCTGCCAGGGCGACGGCGTGACCCGCGTGGAGATGCACTTCCTGCCGGACATCTACGTCGCCTGCGATGTCTGCCACGGCAAACGCTACAACCGCGAGACGCTCGAGATCCGTTACAAGGGACGGAACATACAAGAGGTGCTGGAGATGACGGTCGACGAGGCGCGCGGATTCTTCTCGGCGGTGCCGCCGATTGCCCGGAAGCTCCAGATGCTCGCCGACGTAGGCCTCGGATACGTGCGGCTCGGACAGTCCGCGACCACACTTTCCGGGGGGGAAGCACAGCGGGTGAAGCTCTCGCTCGAGCTATCGAAGCGCGACACCGGCCGCACCCTCTACATACTGGACGAGCCCACCACCGGCCTGCACTTCCACGACATCAAGCTGCTGCTCCAGGTGCTGCACCGGCTGCGCGACGCTGGCAACACGGTGCTCGTCATCGAGCACAACATGGACGTGATCAAGACGGCCGACTGGGTCATCGACCTCGGCCCAGAGGGCGGGGATGCCGGCGGACGGATCGTCGTGGCGGGCACGCCGGAGGAGGTTTCGCGGGTCGAAGCCAGCCATACCGGCCGGTTCCTTCACCGGGTCTTGACATTTACGAACGTTCGTTCTATTTTTCGCACTGCATGATGGCTCTCAGCAAAGGGGAACAGACCCGAGTCGCGATCCTGGACGAGGCGCTGAAGATCGCGAGCAAGCTCGGTCTCGAAGGACTCACGATCGGCAGCCTGGCCGACGCCACCGGCATGTCAAAGTCCGGGCTCTTCGCCCATTTCGGATCGCGCGAGGATCTGCAGCTCGCCGTGCTGGAGCACGGCGCCCAGCAATACGGCGAGAGGGTGTTCGTGCCGGTGCTCAAGATCGAGCGCGGGCTGCCGCGGCTGCGGGCGCTGTTCGAGCGCTGGCTCCACTGGGCCCTGGAATCAGGGTTGCCCGGCGGCTGCATCATGATCTCCGCCGCCATCGAGTACGACGACCGCCCCGGGCCGATCCGCGATGCCGCCATTGCCAACCAGCACCGTGGCAACGCGATCACGCAGAAAGCGGTGCGCCTGGCGGTCGAAGAGGGCCACCTGAGCGCCGATGTCGACCCCGAACAGATCAGCTTCGAGATGCTGGGTATCGTGCTCGCGGCACACAATCACCGGCGGCTCTTGGGGGACAAGGAAGCACGTAAGCGAGCGCTCACAGCCTTCGAGCAGCTCATTTCCCGCCACGCGACGTTGGCGCAGCCCCGCGCCCGCACCGCCACCCGCTAAACCGAAAGGAAGCCCCATGGCCTTGACTCTTCCTCTCCCCAGAATAAGCACGAACGTTCGATTCCCGGAGTTCGCCGTCGCGATCGCCGAGAGGCTGTTCCTCACGCCGCCGAAGCCGAGAGATGCCGCGGCCGCCGCGGTCGACCTTATCGATGCGCGATCCAGTGTGCTCGAGCATAAGGGACGACACATCGCCATGTGGCGGTGGGGGCCGCGCGATGCACCGGCGGTGCTACTCGCACACGGCTGGGGCGGCCATGCGGCACAGATGCGGGCTTTCGTGTTTCCGCTGCTTGAGGCGGGTTATCGGGTGATCGCCTACGACCAAGCAGCGCACGGCGTGTCCGAGGGACGGCTTACGGGGCTGCCCGACTTCGCCGACGTGCTGGCCGAGGTGGCCTGGCATCACGGCGAGGTGAAGGCGGTGATCGGACATTCCCTTGGCGGCGCGGGCGCCGCGGTCGCATTGGGCTGGGGGAAAGTCCAGCTCGAAAAAATCGTGCTTGTGAGCCCCCCGGCCGATCTCGTCGGCTATTCGCGCCGCTTCGCGCGCTGGTATTGGATCCCCGAACGCGTGCGCAAGGGGATGCAACGGGCGATCGAAGAGCGCTACGGAGTGCGCTGGAAACAACTGGAAGTTCCCTGCATAGCGCCGCGGCTTACCGCGCAGGCACTCGTGATCCACGACCGCGACGACCGCATGATGCCCTGGCTGCACGGTGCGACCGTTGCGCGCCACTGGCCGGGCGCGCGGCTCATGAGCACCACCGGCCTTGGGCACCGGCGCATCCTTGCGGACGAAGCCGTTACCCGGGCGGCGGCCGACTTTATCGCCGGGCGCTCGGCGGTTGCGAGTCCGGCGCGGCCCGCGGTGCCCTACCCCGCTTCCCTTTACTAGCCCGGAGAACACGATGGACGCAGGAAAGAATCTGCGCAGCGTTTCGATAACCTGGAGCGACCCCATGGCGCTCGCCGAGGCCGGGCGGACGATGCCGGGAATCGAGTTTCTGCGCGCGATCCGCGACGGCCGCTTGCCTGCCCCGCCGATCGCGAAGCTCCTCGCATTCAATCTGGTCGAGGTCGAGCCGGGCCATGCGGTGTTCGAGCTCGTGCCGGGCGAGCAGCACTACAACCCGATC
The DNA here is from genome assembly GCA_035454685.1 of Burkholderiales bacterium. Taxonomy (GTDB): domain Bacteria; phylum Pseudomonadota; class Gammaproteobacteria; order Burkholderiales; family SG8-39; genus SCGC-AG-212-J23. The sequence goes on from DATIGN010000071.1 coordinate 5,423, forward strand.
GGTGTCGTTCACGGCGGTGTCGCCATGACGCTCCTCGACTCGGCGATGGGCTGCGCGGTGCAGACGCAGATGCCGGCGGGCGGCGGCTACACCACGCTCGAGGCCAAGACCAACCTCGTCAGGGCGATCACCTCGGCAACCGGCCGGCTGCGCGCGATCGGGAAGCTCGTGAACCTTGGCAAGCGCGTGGCCACCGCCGAGGGAAGACTGGAGGACGGCCAGGGCAAGCTCTACGCGCACGCGACGACGACATGCTTGATTCTCTAGTCGAGACTCGGGACGGCCAGCGCATCGCGACGCGCTTCTTCCGGCCGCAAGGCAAGCCGAAAGGCTCGGTCCTCATCGTGCCGGCGATGGGAGTGACTCAGGACTACTACCAGCCGTTCGCCAGCTGGCTTGCAACCCAAGGCTTCATCGCCGCGACTTTCGACTATCGCGGCACCGGACTTTCGCGCCCGCGCGCGCTGCGCGGCTTCAAGGCCGACATCTTCGACTGGGCGCGTTTGGACTGCGCCGCGATGATCGATGCGCTGCCGCCGCCGCTGTACTGGGTCGGCCATAGCCTCGGCGGCCAGATCCTGCCGCTCGTGCCGAACAAAGACGCAATCAAGAAGGCGGTGACTGTCGCCACCGGCAGCGGCTACTGGCGCGAGAACTCTCCCCAGATCCGGACGCTGGCGTGGTGGCTGTGGTTCGTCGTGACGCCGCCCGTGCTCGCGCTCTGGGGCTATTTCCCGGGCAAGGCGCTGCGCATGGTGGGCGATCTGCCGAAAGGCGTGATGGCGCAGTGGCGGCGCTGGTGCCTCGATCCGGAGTACGCCGTCGGCGCCGAGGGTGAGGCGGTGCGAGCGCAATATGCCGCGGTCCGTTCACCGATCGTCTCGATTTCATTCTCGGACGACGAGATGATGTCCGCGCGAAACACCGAATCGATACACAGCTTCTACAGCTCCGCGCCGCGGACCCTGAAGCGTATCGCGCCGCGCGACATCGGCGTCGTACGAATAGGGCACTTCGGCTTTTTCCGCGCCGCGTTCGAGTTCTCGCTCTGGCGGCCGCACCTGCTGCCCGAGCTGAGCTAGGCTGGGACGAGCGCCGACTCGCGCCAGTCCAGCCGCTTCGCGTGGTACTTGGCGAGGCTCTCGCGGTGTCCAATGGACACGATAGTGGTGCGTTTGAGCTCGTCCCGCAGCAGTCGGTAGAGCCGATCCTGGTCGGCCTCGGGTAGCGAAGCGGTCGCTTCGTCGAGGAAGAGCCAGTCCGGACGCGTGAGCAGCGCGCGCGCGAACGCCAGGCGCTGCTGCTCGCCGCCCGAAAGTACCTGCGACCAGTTTTCGCTTCGTTCCAGGTCGCCCGCGAAATGCGCGAGCCCGACGTGCGCCAGCGTCTCGCGCACCGACTCGTCCGAGTGCTGCGCGGGGTCGTCGGGATAGCATACCGTCCGCTTCAGCGTTCCGATCGGCAGATAAGCTTTTTGCGGCAGGAACAGCAGCCGTGCCCCGCGCGGCAGGCGGATCCGACCTTTCCAGTAAGGCCAGATGCCCGACAGCGCGCGGAACAAGGTCGACTTGCCCGCGCCCGAAGGCCCGGTCAGCAGCACGTTCTCGCCGGGCTTCAACTGGAGCGCTGTGCGCCCGAGAAGCGGTGCGCCTTGCGGCAGCGCGATCGCCAGGTCTTCCACGACCAGAGAGTTGTCAGATCCCTCGGCGCGTTCGCCGTCCAGCTTTTCGGCCTCGCTGCGCACCCGCTCGAGCGACGCGCTGAAGCCGAGCAGGCGGTCCACGGTCGCCTTCCAGGAGGCGAACATGACGTACGCATTGATGAACCAGGAGAGCGACCCTTGCACCTGATTGAACGCCGAAGCGGTCTGGAAGATCGCCCCGAGCGGAATCGTGCCGGAGAAGAAGCGCGGCGCCACCACGACGTACGGAAAGATGATCGCGAGCTGGTAGTAGAACGAGGTGAACCAGCCAAGCTGCTTGCGCTTGTACATGATCTGCCAGAAGTTGGCGATGACCGCAGCGAAGCGGCCGCGCAGGCCGCTCAACTCCTCCGTCTCGCCGCGGTAGAGCGCGACGCCCTCGCTGTTCTCGCGCAGGCGAACCAGCGAGAAGCGGAAATCCGCCTCCACGCGCTGCTGGTTGAAATCCAGGCCGATCAGCTTGCGGCCGATGAAATGCGTGAGCAGCGTGCCAACGGCGGCATAGACCAGCGCCACCCAGACGAGATAGCCGGGGATCGAGATCCCGAAGAGCTCGAGCGACCCGGACAAGCTCCACAGGATGATGATGAAGGAAATCAGCAACACCACGGCTTCCAGCAGCCCCAGGATAAGGTCGCTAGTGAGCTCGACGAAGAGCCTCAAGTCCTCGGCGATGCGCTGATCCGGGTTGTCGGTGCCCCGGTCGAGCAGCTGCATGCGGTAGTGCGCCTGGTCCTGCATCCACTCGCCGAGGAACCGGTCGGTAAGCCAAGCACGCCACTCGATCTGCAACATCTGCAGGAAGTACAGCCGGTACACCCGGGTGACGATCCACATGAGAGCGAGCAGCGCGAACATGCCGAGCTGGCGGAAAAATTCCGCCTGGTCGCGGTTCTCGAAGGTGTTGTAGAAATCGCGGTTCCAATAATTGAACTTCACTTCGAGCCAGACGGTGACGAGCGACAGCCCCACCACGGTGGCCAATAGCGTCAGCCCCTTGGCGCGTTGCCTGGACACCCAATACGGCTTCGTGAGGGCCCAGAAAGCCCTTAGAAATCCTGTGGTTTGCATGGTCACCTCAGAGGGGATGCAAATCAGTTTACAGAACGGTGACCGCGGGTTAAGAATCGCGCAATGTCTTCGGGCCGGGTTTTTCGCTTCGCCCCTACGCCAGAGCGCCCGCCTAACCATCTCTTCGTCTTCCTGCACGGCTGCGGCGCGACCGCTCGGTCCATGATCCCGATCGCGTTCAAGTTCCAGGCGCGCTTCCCGAGCGCGGTGCTAGTGCTGCCGAGCGGCTTCGATCCGGAGGCGCGCGGCGGCGCAGCGCAGGATTGGTATCCGACGCGCGGCTTGAACTGTTACAACCACCGCGAGCGCGTCGCCGCGGTGCTGCCCGATGTCGAGGATCTCGTGCGGCGCGAGCAGACCAACTTCGGCGTACCCTCCAGCCGCACCGTGCTGATCGGCTTCTCGCAGGGCGGCACGGTGGCGCTGGAAGCGGTCAAGTCGCCGGGGATCGCCGGCGCAGTGGTGGCGTTCTCGTCGCGCTTCGCGCAGACGCCCGGCCCCGGCAGCCGCATTTCGTCGCGTATCCACCTCGTGCACGGCGAGTTCGATTCGGTAGTCTCGCGCGTCTACGCCGAGCGCGCCGCCCGCGTGCTGGCCGGGCTGCACGTGCCGGTAACCCTCGACATCGTCGAGGACCTTGGCCACGCGCTCTCCCACCGCGCCATCAGCCTGGGGTCGCTGCGGTTGCTGCAAGGTATCTACGAGGGCCGGCGCCAGACTCTCCACTAGAGCACTGGAGCGCCTGCATTTGAAGGAAGGGATTGTCCTCTTCGCGCACGGCTCGCGCGACCCGGAGTGGGCGCGGCCGTTCGAGCGCATCTCCCAGGAGGTGGCGCGCAGGCGTCCTCAGGCCGTGGTTTGCTCAGCGTACCTCGAGCTGATGCGACCCACCTTCGACGAAGCGGTGGCGGCACTCGCGGCGGCCGGCGCAAGTTCCATCCGCGTCGTGCCGCTTTTCCTTGGCCCAGGCGGCCACGTAAAGGAGGATCTGCCGCAGCTGGTCGAGCGCGCGGGGGCCGCCCGCCCCGGGCTCAGCATCCGGCTGGAGAAGCCGATCGGCGAGCAAGCGCAGGTGATCGAGGCGATTGCCGCGGCTATCGCCGGAGGAATGTCTCGCTGAGATTACTGCAACGCAAAACAAGATGTGCGGTGCAATAGCGCGTGTTGGGAGTAAATTTGTGCGCCGTGGAGGGCCATCATGCCAGACCGATCCATTCGCGTGATCATCGAGGACCAGAAGCCTGTGACCGCGAAGTCGAACGTCACCGTGGCTGCAGCCGCCCGCCTGATGAAGCAGCATCGGATCGGAGCGGTGCTGGTGGTAGATCACGGCCGGCTCTCGGGCATTTTCACTGAGCGCGACGCGCTGTTCCGCGTCATAGCCGAAGGACGCGATCCAGAGAAAACACGCGTTGCCGAGGTTATGACCCTGAACCCCCGCACCATCGAGCCCGACCGGCCCTTCGGGCACGCCCTTCACCTGATGTACGAAGGCGAGTTCCGCCATGTGCCGGTAGTCGAAAACGGCCGCCCGCTCGGCATGGTGTCGGCGCGCGATGCGCTCGGCCCCGACCTTCAGCAGTTCATCGCCGACCTCGAAACGCGCGTGCACATCGGCGAGATCCTGGGCTAGCTTTGTAGCTCGGCGAGATCCCTGAAGAACTCGAGGGCCTCCGGGTTCGCAAGCGCTTCGGTGTGCGCGACCGGCATGCCGTGCACCGCGGCCTTGACCGCGAGCTCCACGATCTTGCCGCTCTTGGTGCGCGGGATATCGGCGACCTGCACGATGCGCGCAGGCACGTGGCGCGGGCTCGCATGGCGCCGGATCTCGTGGCGGATGCGCTCTTCCAGCGCGTCCTCGAGCGTGTACCCGGAGCGCAGCTTCACGAAGAGCACGATGCGCGTGTCGGTCGGATTTTCGGGCGGCCAGAGCTGGCCGATCGCAACCGACTCCTCGACCTCGTCGATGCGCTCCACCACGCTGTAGATCTCGGCGGTGCCGATGCGCACGCCGCCCGGGTTGAGCGTCGCGTCCGAGCGGCCGTAGACGAGCATCGTGCCGCGCTCGGTGAGCTCGCACCAGTCGCCGTGCGTCCAAACGTTCGGATACTTTGCGAAGTACGCCGCGAAGTAACGCTCGCCGCCGCGGTCGTTCCAGAAACCGAGCGGCATGGAAGGGAATGCCTTGGTGCACACCAGCTCGCCTTTCCGGTTTGTGATTGAGTTTCCATCTTCATCAAAGACCTCAACGGCCATGCCGAGGGAACGGCACTGTAGCTCGCCGCGGTACACCGGAAGCACCGCGCTCGCGTCCACGAAAGCGCCCATGATGTCCGTGCCGCCGGAAATCGACGACAGGCACACGTCTTTCTTCAGGGAGGAATAAACGTAATCGAAGCTTTCCGGCGCAAGCGGCGAGCCGGTCGAGATAATCATCTTCAGGGACGACAGATCGTGCGTATCGACCGGCCGCAGGCCGCGCTTGGAAAGCGCGTCGATGAACTTCGCCGAGGTGCCGAAGTGCGTGAAACGCTCCTTCTCCGCGTAATCGAACAGGACCCTCGCGTTGCGCGCGAAGGGCGAGCCGTCGTAGAGCATCAGCGCCGCCTCGGCAGCGAGGCCGGTGAACAAGATATTCCACACCACCCAGTTGGTGGTGCAGAAGTAGAAGAAGCGCTCGCCCGGGCGCACGTCGAAGTGCAGCTTGAAGGTCTTCAGCGACTGGAGCAGCGAGCCGCCCGCGCCGTGCACTAGGCATTTCGGCTTGCCGGTCGTCCCGGACGTGAACAGCACGAACGCAGGGTGGTTGAACGGCAGCTGCGCGTAGGCGATGTCGCCCGGCTGATAACGCCGCAGCCATTCGTCCAGCCGCACCGCCTTTGGCACGTCCGACACATCCACGTCGGGGTCGAGGTACGGAACGACGACGACTTTGCGCAGCGTCGGCAGGCGCTCGACGATCGCGCGCACCCGCTCCAGCGAGTCGTGCGTCTGCCCGTTGTAGCGGTAGCCGTCGGCACAGAAAAGCACTTTGGGCTCGATCTGACCGAAGCGCTCGAGCACGCCGTCGACGCCGAAATCGGGCGAGCACGAGGACCAGACGACGCCCTGCGAGAGCGCGGCGAGCGCCAGCATGCTGGTTTCGGGAAGGTTCGGGATGAAAGCCGAGGCGCGGTCGCCAGCGCGCAGGCCGATCGCCTGCAGCGCCTGCGCCCCGCGCGATACATCGCTCGTCAGGTCCGAGTACGAGAGCCGCCGCTTGGCGCCGGATTCGTCCCAGAACACGAGCGCATCGCCCCGGTCCCCGCGCCGCAGCAGGTTTTCGGCCAAGTTAAGCCGCGCTTCGGGAAACCAGCGTGCACCGGGCATCTTGTCGCCGTCGACAAGCACCGGGGCTCCCTTGCGGGAGGCGATCACGCCGCACCAATCCCAGACCTCGCTCCAGAAAAGTTCCGGGTTCTCGACCGTCCAGCGGTGGAAATCGTGATAGCCGTTGAGGTCCAGCCGGTGCTTGCGGACGACCTGCCGCGCGAACTGCGTGACCTGGGCTTCCTCGATCGCACGCTCGGAAGGCTGCCAGAGGATCGGCGGTGTCGACATATCGGCCGTACGGTTTTTCGCGGATTATAGTGAGATGCGTCAAGCGATTCGTGAGATGCGCCAAGCAATTTGCCGCCAGCACCGCGTGCCGGAAGGGGAGGCGGTGGCGCGGCTGCGCCAATTTCAGCCCGACGAGGCGACTTCACGCCGAATCGGGGAAACCGCCCTTCGGCTGGCGCGCGGCGTGCGCGCTGCCCCGCCCGGCGCGCTCTCCGCCGAGTCCTTCCTGCGCGCCTACGGGCTCACCACGCGCGAAGGCGTGGCCCTTATGTGCGTTGCCGAAGCACTGTTGCGCATCCCCGACGCCGACACGCAGGACGCCTTGATCCGCGACAAGCTTGCCTCGGGAAGCTGGAGCTCCGCGAGCGCCGCCGACTGGGCGCTGATGCTCACCGGGACGCTCGCGCGCTGGCACGGCGCCGAGAAGGAAAGCTTCTCGACCCTCAAGCAGCTCATCGCGCGCCTAGGCGAGCCAGTGGTGCGCACCGCGGTGCGCCAGGCGATGCGCATCCTCGCCGGGCAGTTCGTCCTTGCCGAGTCGATCGAGGAGGCGGTCGCGCGCGCCGCAGAACGCAAACCCTACCGTTTCTCCTTCGACATGCTAGGCGAGGCGGCGCGCACCGCGCAGGATGCCGAGCGATATTTTCTGTCGTACAAGAACGCAATCGCTGCTGTCAGAGCTCCCGACGCGGTCTCGATCAAGCTCTCGGCGCTACACCCGCGCTTCGAGGAGGCGAAGCGCCAACGCGTGCTCAATGAATTGCTTCCCAGGTTGCGCCTGCTCGCCGAGCAGGCTGCCAGGCGACGCGTCGGCATAACGCTCGATGCAGAGGAATCGGAGCGGCTGGAGCTGACTTTGGATCTGCATGAGGAGCTCACGCGGCAGTTGCCGGTAGGCATCGCAGTACAGGCGTACCAGAAGCGAGCGCTTGCGGTGTGCGAGTGGCTCGCCGGGCTCAAACGGCGGATCAGCGTGCGGCTGGTGAAAGGCGCGTACTGGGACGGCGAGATCAAGCGCGCGCAGCAGCTCGGCATGCCGGATTACCCCGTATTCACCCGCAAGTCCGCCACCGACGTGTCTTACGTCGCCTGCGCCAGAGTGCTCCTCTCGGCGCCGGACTACATCGAGCCAGCTTTCGCCACCCATAACTGCAGGACGGTGGCGACCATCCTCCATCTCGGCGGAAACTTCGAATTCCAGAAGCTCTTCGGCATGGGCGATGCGCTCTATGACGCACTTCTCGCCGAGCGCTCCATCCCCTGCCGCGTGTACGCGCCGGTCGGCGGCTTCACCGAGCTTCTTCCCTACCTCGTGCGGCGACTGCTCGAGAACGGAGCCAACACCTCGTTCGTGCACCAGATCGCCGATCCCGAGGTGCCGGTGGAAACGCTCGTCGTTGACCCGCTCGCCTCGCTGCCGGAGCCCTACATTCCCGATCCGCGCATTCCGCTGCCGCGCGACCTTTACCCCGATCGCAAGAACTCCCTCGGCCTGGATCTAAACCATCACCAAAACCTCCGCGACTTGGCAGTGCGGACCTTGGCCGACCGCGAAGCTGAGCCTATGACAGCGGTCGAAGACTCGCCGCCGGAAGAGCTGGAGTTCACCATCGCGCGCGCCGCGGCAGCGTTCGAATCGTGGTCGCGCGCGCCTGCGGCCGAGCGCGCGGCGCTGCTGGAAAAGGCCGCCGACGCGCTCGAGGACCGCATGACCGAGCTTGTCTCGCTCATCGTGCGCGAGGGCGGCCGCACCTACACCGACGCGGTATCCGAAGTCCGCGAGGCCGCGGATTTTTGCCGCTACTACGCCCTTCAAGGAAGAAATGTTTTTGAGAGGGCGATCCTCCTTCCCGGCCCCGCCGGCGAGCGCAACGAGCTGCGGCTGCACGGGCGCGGCGTGTTCGCCTCCATCAGCCCGTGGAACTTTCCACTCGCGATCTTCACCGGGCAGGTCGCCGCCGCGCTCGCCGCCGGAAACACCGTGATCGCAAAGCCCGCCGAGCAAACACCGCGCATCGGCTTGCGCGCGCTCGAGATCCTCTACGAGGCGGGCGTTCCGCCCGATGCGGCGTGCTGCGTCGTCGGACCAGGCGACACCGTCGGCGCGGCGCTGGTTGCCGAGCCGCAGATCGCCGGTGTCGCCTTCACCGGCTCGGTCGAGACAGCGAAGCGCATTCACGCGGCGCTCGCACGACGCGAGGGACCGATCGCGCCGCTTATCGCAGAAACCGGCGGCGTGAACGCCATGATCGTCGACGCCTCCGCGCTTCCCGAACAGGTGGTGGACGACGTCGTGATCTCGGCCTTCCAGAGCGCGGGCCAGCGCTGCTCGGCGCAGCGCATTCTCTTCCTCGATGCAAGCTGCGGGGCGCGCGTGCTCAAGCTGCTTGCCGGCGCCCTCGCCGAGCTCAAGGTCGGCGACCCGGCCGAGCCCGACACCGACATCGGCCCGATCATCGACGCGCCCTCGCGCGACGCGCTGTTGCTTCATATTGAGAAGCTGAGAGGCAAGGCAAAACTGATTGGCGAGTCCCGCCTCCCCGACATTCCCGGCAACTTCGTCGCTCCGATCGCGTTCGAGATGACGATCGAGCAATTGCCCAGGGTGGAAGTGTTCGGCCCGATCCTCCACGTATGCACTTACCGCCGCGAGGATCTCGGAATCGTGCTGCGATGGCTGCGCGATATCGGCTACGGTCTCACGCTCGGCATCCACAGCCGCATCCAGGGATTCGTGGACGAGGCGGTCCGGGAGGCGCGCGTGGGCAACATCTACGTCAACCGCAGCATGATCGGCGCGGTGGTCGGCGTGCAGCCCTTCGGCGGTGAGGGACTCTCCGGCACCGGGCCAAAGGCCGGCGGCCCGCACTACATGCTCAGGTTCGCCATCGAAAGAACGCTGACGGTCAATACCGCGGCGCTCGGCGGCGTGACGGAACTGCTCGCCGGCAGAGCGTAGGCCTACAATCACTCCCAGGCATGGAAGCCAGGTCTAAGCCGCGTGATTCGGATCTGACCGGGGAGTTCACGCGACTCTATTACGCCGAGGTAGATCCGGAGGAGCTCTCGGCGCGGGTGGACGCCGACCTGAAGGGCGCGGCGGGGGCGCACCTCGCGTTCGGACGAAGCTTCTCCGGCGGATCCGCAAGGGTCCGCGTCTATAACCCGGTGCGCGAGAGCCACGGCTGGTCGAGCACGCATACCGCGCTCGAGATCGTCAACGACGACATGCCGTTCCTCGTCGACTCGGTGGCGATGGAGGTGAACCGCCAGGGCCTCACGCTGCACCTCCTGGCCCATCCGGTGCTGCGCGTGGTACGCGACGCGAGCGGGGAAATCAGGCGGGTGAGCAAGCCCGGCGAATCGTCCGACGGGCGGCTCGAATCCTTCATGCACGTCGAGGTGGACCGCCAGACCGACCCGGCGAAGCTTGCCGAACTCGAGACCGGCATTTCCAGGGCGCTCGCCGACGTGCGCGCGGCGGTGGCGGACTGGAAGCCGATGCAGGAGCGCATGCGCGAAGTCCTCAGCCGCCTGGATTCGGCGCGCAGCGGCGTGCCGCGGGAAGAGCTGGAAGAGGGCCGCGCGTTCCTCGAATGGCTGCTCGACCATCACTTCACCTTCCTCGGCTGCCGCGATTACCTGATCGCCAACCGGGCGGGCGCGGATGTGCTGGACATCGTGCCGGGCTCGGGGCTCGGCATCCTGCGCGAACGCCCCGGCGAGACGGTGTCGGCGAGCTTCGCCACGCTGCCGCCGGAGGCGCGCAAGCGCGCACGGGTGAAAGAGCTGCTCGTGCTCACCAAAGCGAACTCGCGCTCCACCGTGCACCGGCCGGGCCACCTCGACTACGTCGGCGTCAAGCATTTCGACGCGAAAGGCGAGGTGCGCGGCGAGACGCGCTTCCTCGGCCTCTACACCCATACGGCGTACGCCGAGAACCCGACGCGGGTGCCGGTGGTGCGGAAAAAACTCTCTGACGTCATTCAGAAAGCGGGTCTCCTGCCCGCCGGCTACAGCGGCAAGGCGCTCGCCTCGATCCTGGAAAACTACCCGCGCGAAGAGCTGCTGCAGATCAGCACCGAGGAGCTGTACCGCCATGCGATGGCGATCCTGCAGCTCGGCGAGCGCCAGCGGTTGCGCCTGCTCACGCGGGCGGACGCCTATGGGCGCTTCGTCACCTGCCTGATCTACGTGCCGCGCGAGCGCTACAACACGGAGCTGCGCCAGCGCTTCCAGAAGATCCTGACCGAGGCGTACAACGGCGTGTCGTCCGATTTCGACGTCGATCTCTCGGTGGCCGCGCTCGGGCGCATCGTGATGCGCATCCGCACCAAGCCGGGCGAGATGGCGGCAACGCCGGACGTGAAGGCACTCGAACGACGACTCGCCACGGCGATGCGCCGCTGGGAGGACGATCTGCAGGCCGCTCTCCTCGAGCGCTACGGCGAGGCGCGCGCGCACGATCTCTATCGCATCTACGAGAACGCATTCCCCGCGAGCTACCGCGAGGAGTACACCGTGCGCGAGGCGCTCGCCGACATCGAGATGCTGGAAACGTTCGACCCGGCGACCGACCTCGGCATGAACCTTCACGTGCGACCGGACGCGCAGCACGCCAGGCTCAACTTCAAGATCTACCGCCGCGGCTCGGGCGTGGCGCTTTCCGACAGCGTGCCGATGCTCGAGCACCTCGGCGTGCGCGTGCAGTACGAGCATCCGCACGAGGTCACGCCCGCCGGCGCTCCGGCGACCCGCGTGGTCGACTACGGCCTCGTGCTGCCGGCGGGAACCGAGCCCGACCTGGCGAAAGTCCGCGACGCCTTCCACCAGGCGTTCTTCGGCATGTGGTCGGGAACGCTCGAGGCCGACGACCTGAGCCGGCTTGTGCTCTGTGCCGGGCTATCGGCGCGCGAGATCGTTATCCTGCGCGCCTACGCGCGGTATCTGCGGCAGGGCACGTCCACTTTCAGTCTCGCCTACGTGGAACAGGCGCTTGCCGGGAACCCGCGCATCGCTCGCCTGCTCGTGCGGCTGTTCTTCGCCCGCTTCGGCGGTGCGGGTGACGAGGCCCGTCTCGCGGCCGATATTGCCGCAGCGCTGGACGAAGTGGAGAACCTGGACGAGGACCGAATCCTGCGCAGCTTTCTCGCCGTCGTGCAGGCCACCACTCGAACCAACTACTTTCTGAACAAGCCTTATCTGTCGTTCAAGCTCGACCCGAAGCGCGTGCCGGGCCTGCCCGAGCCGCGGCCGATGTTCGAGATCTGGGTGTACTCGCCGCGTTTCGAGGGCGTGCACCTGCGCGGCGGGCGGGTAGCGCGCGGCGGCTTGCGCTGGTCGGACCGCATGGAGGACTTCCGCACCGAGGTCCTCGGGCTGATGAAGGCGCAGATGGTAAAGAACGTGGTAATCGTGCCGGTCGGTGCGAAGGGCGGCTTCGTACTGAAGCGCGCGCCGGCCGGCGACCGCGAGGCGCTGGCGAAGGAAGGGGTCGCCTGCTATCAGGATTTCCTGCGCGGGTTGCTCGACATTACCGACAACCTGGTCGACGCAGCCGTGGTGCCGCCGAACGGCGTCGTGCGCCACGATCGGGACGATCCTTACCTCGTCGTCGCGGCCGACAAAGGTACGGCCACGTTTTCCGATTGCGCCAACGCGATTGCAGGCGAGTACCGGTTCTGGCTGGGCGACGCGTTCGCCTCAGGCGGCTCGGCAGGCTACGACCACAAGAAGATGGCGATTACGGCGCGCGGCGCCTGGGAGTCGGTGAAGCGCCATTTCCGCGAGCTCGGCGTCGACACGCAGACGACCGACTTCACCGTCGCCGGGATCGGCGACATGTCGGGCGACGTGTTTGGGAACGGCATGCTGCTTTCGCGCCACATCAGGCTCCTCGCCGCGTTCGACCATCGCCATGTTTTCCTCGATCCGTCTCCCGACGCGGAGGGGAGTTTTCGGGAAAGAGAGAGGCTCTTCGGTCTGCCGCGCTCGTCCTGGGCGGACTACGACGCGAAGCTCATTTCCAAAGGCGGCGGCGTGTACCCGCGCACCGCAAAGGCGATCACCGTCTCCGCCGAGGCAGCCCGCGCGCTCGGGATCGAGGCGAAAGCCCTGTCGCCGAACGAGCTGATCAGCGCAATCCTGAAGGCGCCGGTCGACCTGCTCTACAACGGCGGCATCGGCACGTACGTCAAGTCGAAGCGGCAATCCCACGCCGAGGTCGGCGACCGGGCGAACGACGCGATCCGGGTGAACGGCGGCGAGCTGCGCTGCAAGGTGGTGGGCGAGGGCGGCAACCTCGGCTTCACCCAGCTCGGGCGCGTCGAATACGCGCTCTCGGGTGGCCGCATCAACACCGATGCCATCGACAACTCCGCCGGCGTGGACTGTTCCGACCACGAGGTCAACATCAAGATCCTGCTCAACGCTGCGATGCGCTCGGGCCGTCTGGCGCTCGGCGAGCGCAACAAGCTGCTCGCCGAAATGACCGACGAGGTGGCGGCGCTCGTGCTGCGCGACAACTATTTCCAGACCCAAAGCCTGTCGGTGTCCGGGGCGCTCGCGCCCAGCCTGCTCGACGTGCACGAGCGCTTCATCAAGCACCTGGAGAAGGCCGGGCACCTGAACCGAGCGCTCGAGTTCCTCCCCGACGACGAGGAGTTTGCCGAGCGCCGGGCGGCCAAGCTGGGGCTGACCTCGCCCGAGCGCGCGGTCCTGCTTGCTTACGCGAAAATCGCGCTCAACGAGGCGCTCCTCGACTCGGACGTTCCCGACGATCCCTTCATCTCCACGGCGCTCGAGCGCTATTTCCCCGCGCGCCTGCGCGAGCCGTTCCGCGCGGAGATCTACGCCCACCCGCTGCGCCGGGAGATCATCGCGACGCACGTCACCAACAGCATGGTGAACCGCGTCGGCTCGACCTTCGTGTACCGCATGCAGGACGAGACGGGCGCAGCCGGGCCGGACGTGGTGCGCGCCTACCTTGTCGTGCGTGAGGTATTCGGTTTCGTGGATCTCTGGCGCGAGATCGAGGCGCTCGACTACAAGGTCCCCGACCGGGTGCAGACGGCCATGATCATCGACGGCGGCCGGCTGATCGTGCGCGCGACGCTCTGGTTTCTTCGCAACCGCGCGCATCTCGGCGACCTCGCGCGCGCGATCGAGCACTTCGGCGCCGGGGCGAAGCGCGTCGAGGTGCTGCTTCCCGAGCTGCTGCCGGCGACGGAAAAGCCTGCTTATGAAGCGGCGTCCCGGCGGCTCGAAAAAGAAGGCGTGCCGGCCCAGCTAGCGCGTCATGCCGCGGGCTTCGACGCGATGTTCGGCGCGCTCGACATTGTCGGGGTCGTCCGCGAGCTCGCCCGCGACATCGATACGGTCGCGCGCGTGTACTTCGGAGTCTCGGGCGAGCTCGACTTTCCGTGGCTGCGCACGCGCGTTGGCATGCTCGCCGCCGACGACCACTGGCACACCAGGGCCAAGGCCGCGCTGCGCGATGACCTCGCCGCGATCCTGCGCAGCCTCACCGCGGACGCGCTGCAGGGCGACGGCGACCCAGCGGCCTGGAAGACGCGCAACGCCTCGCGCCACGAGCGATTCCGCCAGATCCTCGCCGACCTGCATGCCGCCGAAGCGCCCGACCTCGCCATGCTTTCGGTCGCGGTGCGCGAGCTGCGCAACCTGGCACGCTAGGTGTCAACTGAGAGTAGAATTTTCGCGTTAGAGCAACAATCAACAACTTTCGAGGAGGTTTTGTGAAACGTAGTCTCGCTCTGCTCGCGACGCTCGCATTCGCCGCCACGGCCGCGGCCCAGGACGGAACTCTCAAGAAGATCAAGGACAGCGGCGCGATTACGATCGGCCACCGCGACGCTTCGGTGCCTTTCTCCTACTACGACGACAAGCAACAACCGGTTGGCTACGCCATGGACTTGTGCGCGCGCGTTGTCGAGGCGGTCAAGAAGGAGGTCGGCGTGCCCAACCTCAAGGTCAACTACCAGCTCGTCACCTCGGCGAACCGCATCCCGTTGATGGCGAATGGCACCATCGACCTCGAGTGCGGCTCGACCACCAACAACCTGGCGCGCCAGGAGCAGGTCTGGTTCGCCACCACGCATTTCGTCACCGCCAACCGGTTCGTATCGAAGCGCGCTTCGAAGATCGGCAAGCTCGCCGACCTGAAGGGCAAGACCATCGTCTCCACCGCCGGCACCACCAACATCAAGCAGATCACCGAGATCAACGGCGAGCAGAAGCTCGGCATGAACATCATCTCGGCGAACGGCCACGCCGAGGCCTTCCAGATGGTCGAGACCGGGCGCGCGGTCGCCTTCGTGATGGACGACATCCTGCTCTACAGCCTGGTCGCCCAGTCGCGCAGCCCGAAGGACTACGTGATCTCGGCCGAGGCGCTGTCGGTCGAGCCCTACGGCATCATGCTGCGCAAGGACGACGCCGCTTTCAAGAAGGTGGTCAACGGCGCGATCAACGCCGTCTACAAGTCGGGCGAGATCAACAAGATCTACGACAAGTGGTTCCTGAAGCCGGTCCCGCCGAAGAACATCAACCTCAACGTGCCGATGAGCGCGCAGTTCAAGAAGGTGGTAGCGAACCCGACCGATTCCGGGGACCCGAACGTCTACAAGTAGCCTCTCGTGGGCTACAACTGGCATTGGAAGGTTCTGCTTGAAACGGAGCCAGGCGGCACCGGGACCTACCTCCAGTACCTGATCGTCGGCCTCGGCTGGACGCTGGTCACGGCGCTCGCCGCGTGGGTGATTGCGCTCGCGATCGGCGCGCTGGTCGGCACGCTGCGCACCACGCCCTACACCTGGGTGGTGCGCGTCGGCAACGCCTACGTCGAGATCTTCCGCAACATCCCGCTCATCGTGCAGATGTTCCTGTGGTTCTTCGTCATGCCGGAGCTGGTGCCGACCGAGCTCGGTGACTGGATCAAGCAGATGCCGCCGCCGTGGGGCTCCTATATTCCGGCGGTGCTGTGCCTGGGCATCTTCACCTCGGTGCGCATCGCCGAGCAGGTGCGCGCCGGCATCAACTCGCTGCCGCGCGGCCAGCGCATGGCCGGCACCGCGCTCGGGCTCACGCTCGGCCAGACCTACCGCACCGTGATCCTGCCGCAGGCGTTCCGCATCATCCTGCCGCCGCTCACCTCGGAGTCGATGAACATCATCAAGAACTCCTCGGTCGCGCTGACCATCGGCCTGCTCGAGCTCACCGGGCGCGCGCGCGCCATGCAGGAGTTTAGCTTCCGCGTGTTCGAGGCCTTCACCGCGGCGACCGTGATCTACCTGCTCACCAACCTCGTGGTGGTGCTCGGCATGCGCATGCTCGAGAGAAAGGTGCGCGTCCCCGGCTTGATCGCCGCCGGCGGTGCGCCCCAGGCGGGGCACTAGCGCATGGACGCCGGCTTCGACTTCGACGTCATCCAGCGCTCGTGGGCCTACCTCTTCCGGGAGGGCATGACCTTCACCGTCACGCTGACGCTGCTCGCGATGACCGGCGGCATCATCTTCGGCACGCTGCTCGCCATGATGCGGCTGTCTGCGTTCAAGCCGCTGTCGATGCTCGCCGGCGCCTACGTGAACCTGATGCGCTCGGTGCCGCTGTTGCTGGTGATCTTCTGGTTCTTCTTCCTCGTGCCCTACATCGGCGCCTGGGTCACCGGCGCGGATCAGCCGGTCAAGGTCGGCGCCTGGCTCTCGGCGGTAATCACCTTCACCATGTTCGAGGCCGCGTACTACTGCGAGATCATGCGCGCCGGCATCCAGTCGATCGCGCGCGGCCAGGTCTGGTCGGGATACGCGCTCGGCCTCAATTACTGGCAGACCATGGGCTACATCGTGCTGCCGCAGGCGTTCCGCAACATGGTGCCGGTGCTGCTCACCCAGACCATCATCCTGTTCCAGGACACCTCGCTGGTGTACGTAATCTCGGCGACCGACTTCCTCGGCGCCGCCTCCAAGGTCGCCAACCGCGACTACCGGCTGGTCGAGATGTACACCTTCGTCGCCGTGGTGTACTTCGTGATCTCCTACGGCTTGAGCATCCTGGTCAAGAGACTTCAGGATAGGATCGCGGTCATCCGATGATTTCCATCAAGAACATCAGCAAGTGGTACGGCACCTTCCAGGTGCTCACCGACTGCTCGACCGAAGTCGCGAGGGGCGAGGTGGTGGTGGTGTGCGGCCCCTCGGGCAGCGGCAAGTCGACCATCATCAAGTGCGTCAACGCGCTCGAGCCGTTCCAGAAGGGCGAGATCACGGTCGACGGCGTCCCGGTCGGCGATCCGAAAACCAACCTGCCGAAGCTTCGTTCCCGCATCGGCATGGTGTTCCAGAACTTCGAGCTCTTCCCCCACATGTCGGTGACCGAGAACCTGACGCTCGGCCAGATCAAGGTCCTCGGCCGCAGCGTCGATGAGGCGCGGCAGAAGGGCCTGAAGCTGCTCGAGCGCGTCGGCCTCTCCGCCCACAAGGACAAGTTCCCCGGCCAGCTCTCCGGCGGCCAGCAGCAGCGCGTGGCGATCGCGCGCGCTCTCTCGATGGACCCGATCGCGATGCTGTTCGACGAGCCCACCTCGGCGCTCGACCCCGAGATGATCAACGAGGTGCTCGACGTCATGGTCGCGCTCGCCCGGGAGGGCATGACCATGATGGTAGTGACCCACGAGATGGGCTTCGCGCGCAAAGTCGCGCACCGCGTCATCTTCATGGACGGCGGCCGCATCGTCGAGGACGCGAAGAAGGAAGAGTTCTTCGGCACGCCGCGCTCGGAGCGCGCGCAGCAGTTCCTCTCCAAGATCCTGCACCACTGACCGACGCCGCGGCGGGCTAGCGCTTCTCGAACTTGTCGGTGATCGTCTCGGGGATGCGGTAGTTCGGGTAGCGCTTGCGGAACTCGGCGAGTTCTCTTTCGGCCTCCTCATGCTTGCCTTGCCGCTTCAGGTCGGCGATGCCCTGCAGCCACTGCTCGGGCGTTGCCGCGGCGAGGCCCGACACCGCGCCCGCCGTCGCCTCCGCGCTAGAGCGCATGGCCGTTCTTGCCTGAGGGGCTTCGCGCATCTCCGTGATCGCGTCCCGCCGTGCGGAAGCCTCTGGCGGAGCCGGCGCGGGAGCAGCGGGAGCCGCGTGGGGTTTCTGCACATCCGCGAGCACCTCGGCGTTGCGTTGTGCGCGCAACTCTTGCGGCGGCTTCGGATCCGGCGTGAATGCGCGCGCTCGCTCCGCCGAGCGTGCCGGTTCCGCCGCAGCCTGTACCGGAGCTGATTGTTCTTGCCGCACCGGCGCTTCCGCGACTTCGGCATCGCGCTGCTGCCGTTCCACGTGCACCGTGACCGCCACGGCGAGAACGATGACTGCCGCCGCTGCAAGCGGGAAGTACCAGCGCCGCCGTCCAGTCGGCACGACGAGCGGGGCCGGCCGCGCGTCGGCGGCGCGGCGCGCGGCGGAAAGGATCGCCTCGTCGACATGGCGCGGCGGCTCCTCGCGCGCGAGCTCGCGGTAGCGCCGGCAAACTTTGTCGTCGTCAGTCGTCATCCGCTGCAGCCTTCAGCTTGGCCATGGCGTAGCGCAACCGGCTCTTCGTCGCCTCCTCCCCCGCGCCGGTGACCGCCGCGATCTCGGCGACGCTCAGCCCGCCTTCCTCGTGGAGCAGGAAAGCTTCGCGCTGCGCCGCAGGCAAGGCCTCTATCGCTTGCAACAAGCGCGCCAAGCTTTCGCGCGCCTCCGCCTGCCGGGCGGGGTTGTCGGGAGCGGCGAGCGGCGGGTCGTCGTCGAGCTGCACGAGAGACAAGCCCTTCTTTCGCCAGTGGTCCACGAGGAGGTTGTGAGCGATGGTGTATAGCCAGGTGGTGAAGCGCGCCTGCGGCTTGTAGCGGCTACGCGCCTCGATCACCCGGATCCAGGCCTCCTGGAACAGCTCCTCGGCGGTGGACCGGTGCCCCGTCGAATTGCTGAGTGCTCTTAGCACGAAACGAAAAAGCGCGCCCCGGTGGCGCTTGTACAGAGTCTCGAAGGCCCCGGCGTCGCCTCGGCCATAGGCGAGCATGAGCTCTTCATCCGGCGCCCCCTCCATTCATCGCGAGTTTACCCCCGGGGATCGGGAACGAAGCCGGGGAACGGCCGCGGCGTCGGGGCGACATGGACCGGCTCGCGGATGATGCCGCGGGCGACCAGGTTGGCGTGACTGTCGTAATACACGGTGATGATCTCGGCAGGGACGCTGGTCGCGCGCTCGAAGCTCACGTGGACCGCGGGCGAGTGCTCGCGCCGGCCGTGGCCGGTCCCGAGCTGCGAGTCGGCGCGCTCTTCTGCGCTGCGGGCACCCGATGCGGACTCTGGCGCAATCGGAGCTATCGGCTTCGGCTCCGATTTCCTGCGGAAAAGCGCGACCCCAATCACGCCAACATCGTCCGGCCTGCCGGTGCGCGCGGCATACGAATCCGGCAGCGCCGTAAAGTAGAACGCCGCGGTCTGCGAAAGGCTCTTGCGCCAGCCGAGGATGTCGAGCGAGCCGCGCGGCGAGAGCACATACCCGCTTTGCGAAGGGTGGGCGGTCTGCCCGGTGATCACGTTCACGCCGTCGACCGAGACGACGGCGAGCAGGTCCTCGCGCAGGCGGTTCGCCACCCGCACCTGATACTCATGGCCGGGCTTGCCGACCACATACGCACGTCCCTCATGGCGGTAGACCTGCAGCCAGCGCCCTTCGGCGCGGTCGTATACCGAGATGTCAGCGAGACGGCCATGCGCGACGGCCGGTCCGCAGGCGAAAAATGTCACTACGGCAACTACGGTTGTTAGCGTTTTCATTTCTTCCCTTTCGTCGAAGTGGACCCGAGGGATGAAACGAAACCCCGAGGCGAAGGGGTTAAGGTGATTCTTTTCGCGCGGCTCGCGTAGAATGCGCCCCTTCTCGCACGTGATGAAGAACGGCAAGGCATTCCCGATCCCGGTGCGCGCGAAGTACTCGTGCTCCAAATGCCCGGCCTATTGCTGCAGCTATCCCGAGATCGAAGTGACGCCGCGCGACATCGAGCGCCTGGCAAAGCACCTCGGCTTGCCCTACAGCGTGGTCGAGGAGCGCTTCACCAAGTACGACGCGAAGGAAAAGGTGCGGGCGTTACGCCACCGCCAAGACCGCATTTTCGCGACAGTTTGCACCTTCCTCGACCAGAAGACGCGCCGCTGCGGCGTCTACGAGGCAAGGCCGGCAGTATGCCGCGAGTATCCGGACAGCCCGCGCTGCGGGTACTACGAGTTCCTGAAGTTCGAGCGCGCCCACCAGGAAGACCCGAAGTTCATTGCTTTGACTTGAGCGATTTTTCCCGGATTGCGCTGAGCGTCGTTGCCGGCGTGATCGCGTCAGGGTCGATCTTGACCTCGATCAGCGCAGGTTTGTTGGAAGCAACGGCGCGCTCGAAGGCGGCCGCGAAGTCCGCGGTGCGCTCCACCGTCTCGCCGTGGCCGCCGAATGCACGCGCGTACGCAGCGAAGTCGGGGTTGCGCAGCTCGGTGCCATACACTCGGCCCGGGTATTCGCGCTCCTGGTGCATCCGGATCGTGCCGTAGAGCCCGTTGTTTACCACGACCGCGACGAAATTAGCGCCGTACTGCACCGCCGTGGCGATTTCCTGTCCGGTCATCAGGAAGTCGCCGTCGCCGCAGAGCGCGAACACGGTGCGCTGCGGCTGTGCGAGCTTGGCGGCAACCGCGGCCGGATAGCCGTACCCCATCGAGCCGTTGGTCGAGCCGAGCTGAGTGCGGAATCCCTTGTAGCGAAAATGCCGGTGCAGCCAGCCAGCGAAGTTGCCAGCGCCGCCGGCGATGATGGCGTCCTCGGGCAAGCGCTCGGAGAGCCAGCGGATCACCTCGCCATACTGCATCTCGCCCGGCATCGGCCGCGGCTCGGTCCACTCCAGGAATTCCTTGCGCGCGGCTGCAGTTCTTTCCTTCCAGGATGGATTCCTGAATGAAAGACCTTCCAACGAAGCTACAAACTGCGCCATTCCGGAGTTAATGGCGAGCGCCGGCCGGTACACGCGCCCGAGTTCCTCCGCGCCGGCATGCACGTGGACCAGCGTCTGCTGCGGCACCGGCACATCGACGAGCGTGTACGCGCTCGTCGTCATCTCGCCCAGGCGCGCGCCAATGACGAGAAGCACGTCGGCTTCCTTGACGCGCCGCGCGAGCTTCGGATTGATGCCGATGCCGACGTCGCCGGCATAATTCGGGCTGCGATTGTCGAAGAGATCCTGGCCGCGGAAAGACGTGCCGACGGGCAGCCCGTTCGCCTCCATCCATTTCTGCAGCCGCACACACGCATCGCGCGACCAGCCGCCGCCGCCGAGAAGGACGAACGGGGTCTTTGCTTGTTCTAGAAGATTCTTCAACTCCTGGATTTCTGAATTTGAGGGTGCCGGCCGTACCGTGTGGTGCTTGAGCGCGTCGGCGACCGCGGCTTGCGCAAACAGCGTGTCTTCGGGCAGCGCGAGCACTACCGGCCCCGGCCGGCCCGCGACCGCGGTGTGGAAGGCATGGCTAACGTATTCCGGGATGCGCTCGACACGGTCGATCTGGCCGACCCACTTCGCCATCTGGCCGTACATGCGCCGGTAGTCGATTTCCTGGAACGCTTCGCGCTCGGCGAATTCGTTCGGCACCTGGCCGATGAAGACCACCATCGGCGTCGAATCCTGCAAGCCGGTGTGCACGCCGATTGCGCCGTTGGTCGCCCCGGGTCCGCGCGTCACGAAGAGAACCCCGGGCTCGCCGGTGAGCTTGCCGTAGGCTTCCGCCATGTAGGAAGCGCCACCCTCCTGGCGGCAGATGACGAAGCGCAGCCGGTCCTGCAGGTCGTGCAACCCGTCGAGCACCGGCAGGTAGCTCTCGCCGGGGACGCCGAATGCAAGCTTCACGCCCTGCGCGGCGAGCGCGTCGGCGAGGATCTTGCCGCCGTGGCGAGTCTTCAGATCGGGTTTCATGCTGTGACTTTCTCGAAAGCGCGGCGCAGCGCCGCGCAGCAATCAGCCACTGCAGCGTTCGCGGTGTCGAGCACGCCGCCCATCACGATGAAGCCGTGGACCATGTCGGGGTACGCGCGATACGCGACCTCGACCCCGGCGCGCGCCAGCAGCTCGGCGTACTGGCGGCCTTCGTCGAGCAGCGGATCGAAGCCCGCGGTGATGACGAGCGCCGGCGGCAGCCCGGCGTGGCTGTGGGCGAGCGCGGGCGACGCGCGCCAGTCGGCGTAGTCGGCCGGTCGCGGCAGGTAATTCGCCCGGAAAAGTTCCATCAGCACCCGGGTGAGGAGGTAGCCTTCGCCGTTGCGTCGCACCGATTCCGTGCGCATGTGCTGGTCGGTCGCCGGATAGATAAGGAGCTGGAAGCAAAGCGCCGGTCCGCCCGTATCCCGTGCATGCAACGCCACTACGGCGGCGAGATTTCCGCCCGCGCTGTCGCCGCCAACCGCGATGCGGTCCGATTTGGAGCTCTGCGCGACGAACTCGGTTGCGGCGATGCAATCCTCCACCGCGGCGGGAAACGGCGACTCCGGCGCGAGGCGGTACTCGACGGAGAAAACTTCGCAGCGCGCGCCGTTGGCGAGCTGGCGGCAAAGCACGTCGTGCGTGTCGAGGTCACCAATGGTCCAGCCGCCGCCGTGGAAGTACACGAGCGCGGGTAGCGCTTGCGTCTTGTCGGCGCCGGCCGGGCGGTACGCCCGTATCGGCACGCCGCTCGGCGTGAGAAGCAGCCGGGTGTGCGCCTCAGGCGTCTGCGGCGCGACTCTTGCGCACCGCTCGCTGTAGAGACGGCGCGCAACGAAGGCCGAAACCTTGTCGAGCGTCGGAAGGGGGGACTGCCGTACGGCTTCGAGGAGAAGCGCGACCTGCGGATGAACCGGCATCGCTACTTCACGGCCGCAAGCATTTTCTTGAGCCGGTCCACGAAGAAGGGCGCGCATTTCATGATGCGCGTCTCCTGCGTCTCCATCAGCGGGCGGGTCTTGGCGAGGTACGCTTGCCACGCCGGGTCAGCCTGCATCGCGGCGCGGCATTTATCCCGCTGGTCGAGGCTGTCGTAGGCCCACATGTGCACCACCATGTTCAGCCCGCCGACCTCGGTGAAATAGTAGCCCACCATGTGCGGCAGGTGCTTCAGCTGAACCGCCATGCCCGACTCCTGATAATGCTTGAGGTACTCGGGCACGGCGCCAATCTTCAGTCGATACATCCGCTCTTCGACGTACATGCTTTCGATTATAGTGAACAAGCCATGGACGACATCAACACGCTTCGGCGCATCCTGAAGGAAAGCCATGTGATCGCGGTCGTCGGCCTGTCGGCCGACTGGTATCGCCCGAGCTACTTTGCCGCGAAGTACATGCAGGAGCACGGCTACCGGGTAGTCCCCGTGAACCCCAAGTACGAGTCGATCCTGGGCGAGAAGTGCTACCGCTCGCTGCGCGACATCGCCGAGCGGGTGGACATCGTGGATGTCTTCCGCAAGACACAGGATGTTATGCCGATAGCCGAGGACGCCATCGCCATCGGCGCCAAAGTGCTCTGGCAGCAACTCGGTGTGCGCAACGAGGCGGCGGCGGCCAAGGCCCGGGCCGCAGGTCTCGAAGCTGTGCTCGACCGATGCGTAAAGATCGAGCACGGGCGGCTTTTCGGGGGGTTGAACTGGGTCGGGGTCAATACGAAGGTCATATCCGCCAAACGCCCCCGCTGGCTGGCTTATTAGACCCCCGGTAGGATATCCTTCCCGCATGGGGAGGCTGGTGAGGATCCTGGAGGGCAAGTTCGGGCGCCTGGTCCTGAGCGACCTTGCCGCCGGCGAAGCGTTCTCCGCCCAGGCCGACCCGGCCATCGTGATGCAGCCCGGCGAGGCGGAGCTCGTCTTCCTGAACCCGGGCGAAAGCCATACCGCAGCCGCCGCGACACGGATTCTGGCTCTGCACGCCGCGACCAATTGGCTGTGCGCGAGCTTCCCGGCAGTCTTCGGCGCCGGGGACGGACAACCCTTCGAGCAGGCGCGCGAGCCGATCACGCCGCGCATACGCCGTCTCGCCGACACGCTGGCGGTGGAAATCCTGAACGATCGCTTCGTGTCTGCCGAGCGCCTCGACTTCATGCTGCAGGAGCTGCTGCTCTCCATCGTCGAGACCTACCTCGCGCGCCGACGCACCGCGTCTCCGGCCTGGCGCGGGTCGCGCTTCGAGGACAGCCGCATCCGGCGGGCGATCGCGCTGCTGCGCGCCAGGCCGAACAAGGAGCTCAACATGGACGAGCTCGCGAGCCAGGTGGGGCTCTCGCGCTCGCGCTTCTACGACCTTTTCCAGCTCTGCACCGGTTTCTCGCCGCGGGCCTATCTCGACATGCTGTGCGTCGAGACCGCGATCTCGCGCCTGACTTCCGGCCACGGCAAGATCTCCGAGGTCTCGGCCGAACTCGGCTTCTCGGCGCAGAGCAACTTCACGCGTTTCTTCCTGAACCAAGTGGGCGTACCGCCCTCCGAGTATCGCCGCGCCGCCACGCGGGACGCTTCAGAAGAAAATCCCCCGTCGGGGGTCTGAGGCTCTTTCCCCCGGCGCACCAGGCAAACCCTCCCATGCCTGATCGCAAGTTCGGCATCGAGACGCTTTGCCTGCACGCCGGGCAGATCCCGGATCCGGCCACCGGCGCGCGCGCCGCACCGATTTACCAGACGACGTCGTTCGTGTTCGACTCGGCCGAGCATGCGGCGAGTCTTTTCAATTTGCAGACGTTCGGCAACGTTTATTCGCGCATCTCGAACCCGACGGTGGCGGTATTCGAGGAGCGCATGGCCGCGATCGAGGGCGCCCGCTCGGCGCTCGCCTGCGCCACCGGTCAAGCCGCCGAGGCAACCGCCCTCCTGACGCTCTGCTCCGGCGGCGACCACATCGTCTCGGCTTCGACGCTCTACGGCGGCACGCACACGCTGTTGCACGTGAACCTCAAGAAGCTCGGCATCGAGACGAGCTTCGTCAGCCCCGACGATCCGGAAAACTTCAGCAAAGCCATCCGGAAAAACACCAAGCTGCTCTACGCCGAAACGCTCGGCAATCCGCTCATCAACATCGTTGACATCGAGGCGCTGGCGAAAATCGCGCGCGAGGCCGACATCCCGCTGGTGCTCGACAACACCGTGCCCTCGCCGTACCTGTGCCGGCCCATGGAATGGGGCGCGGACATCGTGGTGCACTCAGCAACCAAGTACATCGGCGGCCATGGCACCACCATGGGGGGCGTGATCTGCGAGTCGGGCAGGTTCAACTGGGGCAATGGCAAGTTTCCCGAGTTCACGAGCCCCTCGCCCGGCTACCACGGCGTCATCTTCCACGAGACCTTCGGCGACTTCGGCTACACGATGAAGGCTCGAATGGAGATCATGCGCACCTTCGGCCCGGCGCTATCGCCCCTCAACGCGTGGCTCCTCCTGCAGGGCTTGGAGTCGCTGCACGTCCGGATGGACCGCCACTGCGCGAATGCACTCGCCGTAGCCAAGTTTCTCCAGGGTCATCCGCGGGTCGCCTGGGTGAACTATCCCGGGCTTGCAGATAGCAAGTACCACTCACTGGCAAAGAAGTATCTGCCGAAAGGCGCGTCCGGCCTGCTCAATTTCGGGGTGAAGGGAGGCGCGAGGGCGGGCGAGCGCTTCATCGAGGCGGCTCAGTTCATGAGCCACCTGGCCAACATCGGCGACGCCAAGACACTCGTGATCCACCCCGCGTCGACCACTCACCGGCAGATGGACGAGGCCGATCAGCTCAAAGCCGGCGTGACACCGGACATGATCCGCGTATCGGTGGGCATCGAGACCCTGGATGACATCCTCTGGGACATCGACCAGGCGCTCGCCGAGGCCGCCAAGGTGTGAGGGGAGGGAAGATGCTGAGTTGGCAGATCATCGAGCACGGGAAGCCTCTGCAGAGAATCTTGTCGGACACTCCGAAACCGCAGGCAAGCGAGGTGCTGGTTCGCATCACGCGGGCGGGGGTCTGCCACTCCGACGTGCACATCTGGGAGGGGTACTTCGACCTTGGCGGCGGCAAGCGCTTCTACGTGAAGGAACGCGGTTGCGTGCCGCCTTTCATTCTCGGCCACGAGCCTTTCGGCGTGATCGAGGCGTTGGGCCCCCGCGCCCGTGGCGTCCGGGTGGGACAAAAAAAGATCGTGTACCCGTGGATCGGCTGCGGGAAATGCGCGGTATGCAGAGCCGGCCAGGACAACTACTGCGTCTCGGGGATCCGCTTTCTTGGCGTCAGCCGCCCGGGCGCGTATTCGACCCATCTTCTCGTGCCGGACGCAAAGTATCTCGTCGACGCAGCGGGGATCGACGAGGCCTTCGCCGCAACCCTCGCTTGTTCCGGGCTCACCGCGTACAGCGCGGCGGCCAAGTTGCCGCAACTCTGGCCGCAGGAGCGGGTCGCGGTGCTCGGCTGCGGCGGGCTCGGCCTTATCGGCATATCGGTGCTGCGTGCCAAGGGCGTGAAACACGTGGTCGCTTGCGATATCGACGACGCGAAGCTCGCGGCCGCAGCTAAGCTTGGGGCCAAGACGACTTTGAACACGAAAAGCCCGGATGCCACGCGCGAGTTGCAGGGCATCGCCGCCGCAATCGATTTCGTGGGTAGCCCGGCCACCGCGGCGCTCGGCATCGGCGCGTTGCGCAAGGGCGGGCGCTACATCATCTGCGGCCTGTACGGCGGCGAGCTCGTCCATCCTTTGCCGCCCATCGCCCAGCGTGCCATCGGCATCGTGGGCTCGTACGTCGGAAGCTTGCAGGAGCTGAAGGAAGTGGTCTCGCTCGCCAAGCGGCGCAAGATACGTCCCGCGCCGGTGGAGCTGCGCCCCGCGGACGAAGCGGCGCGCGCGCTGGACGACCTGAAGGCCGGCCGGGTGCTGGGGCGGATTGTGCTTGACTTCGAAAACGTGGCGGCGTGAACACCAATCCCCAATGACGGCTTTCGCCTGGAACAACCCCTATCCCTGGCCGCGCAAACCGCTGCTGGCGGCGAACGTCGTCGCCACCTCGCAGCCGCTTGCGGCGCAGGCCGGTCTGCAAATGCTCGCCGGTGGGGGCAGCGCTGTGGACGCGATCCTGGCCACCGCGATCACGCTGACGCTCGTCGAGCCAGTATCGAACGGACTGGGCTCGGACGCCTATGCGATGGTCTGGGATGGGGAGCGTCTTCACGGGCTGAACGCCTCGGGCCGCTCGCCAGCCGGGTGGACGCCGGAGTTCTTCGCCGGTCGTTCGAGCATGCCCGAGCGCGGCTGGAACTCGGTCAGCGTGCCGGGGTGCGTCTCCGCCTGGGTAGAACTGCACCGCCGGTGGGGCAAGCTGCCGTTCGAAAAGCTCTTTGAAAAGGCGATCGAGTACGGGCGCAAGGGCTTCCTCGTCTCGCCGACTATCGCCGGGCAGTGGGAGAAGCAAGTTCCCGAGCTCAAACCGCAGCCCGGCTTCGCCGACGCCTTCCTGCCGGACGGTGGCCCTCCCCGACCGGGGCAGCTTTTCCGGTTCGCCAAACACGCCGAGACGCTGGAGCGCATCCGCGATACCAAGGGCGAAGCGTTTTACCGCGGCGAGCTGGCGGAGAAACTGGAAGCGCACGCGAAAAAACACGGCGCCGCGATGCGCGCTTCCGATCTCGCCGCGCACAAGTCCGACTGGGTCGAGCCGCTTTCGATGGACTACCGCGGCTACACCCTGCACGAGATCCCGCCGAATGGCCAGGGCATCGTCGCGCTCATGGCGCTCGGCATGCTCGAGCACTTCGACTTGCGCTCGCACCCGGTGGACGGCGCCGACAGCGTACACTTGCAGATCGAGGCGCAGAAGCTGGCGTTCGCCGACGCGCGGCGCTACGTCGCCGACATCGACTACATGACCAGCGTGCGGCCGCAGGCGCTGCTCGACAAGGAGTATCTGAACGCGAGAGCGAAGCTGATCGAGCTTAAGCGCGCGCAGGATTTCGGCCACGGCGCGCCGCCGCAGAGCGGCACGGTATACCTCGCGGCAGCCGACGCCTCCGGGCTGATGGTGTCCTTCATCCAGTCGAACTTCATGGGCTTCGGCTCGGGCGTGGTGGTGGAGGGTATCTCGCTGCAGAACCGGGGCGCGACCTTCGTGCTGCAACCGGGCCACCCGAACTGCGTCGGGCCGCGCAAGCGGCCGTACCAGACGATCATTCCGGGCTTCGTAACGCGCGCAGGCCGGCCCGTCATGAGCTTCGGCGTCATGGGCGGCACCATGCAGCCGCAGGGCCATGCCCAAGTGATGGTGCGCATCGCCGACTACGGCCAGAGTCCGCAAGCGGCGTGCGACGGGCCGCGCTTCCGCGTCGTGCAGGGCATGGACGTGAGCGTGGAAAGTGCCTTCCGGCCTTCGGTGCTGGAAGAGCTCAAGCGGCGCGGCCACCGCATCGTTTCGCTTCCGGACGACTACAACCAGTTTGGCAGCGCTCAGCTCATCTGGAAGCTCGACGGCGGCTACTTCACCGCGAGCGACCCCCGGAGAGACGGGCAGGCGGTGGGTTTCTAGACAATCGGGGTCAGAGCCCGATTACGATGACGATGGGCGAAGGCACGTCTTGCGTTTCGGTGTATTTCTTAACTCCAATGGAAATCAATCGGGCTCTGACCCCGATTTCGGAGACCCAATGCTGAAAATCTGGGGACGAGTCAATTCAGTTAACGTAAAAAAGGTGTTGTGGGCCGCGGAGGAACTCGGCCTCAGGTACGAGCGCATAGATGCCGGCAGAGAGTTCGGCGTAGTGAACACGCCGCAGTACAAGAAGATGAACCCCAACTCGCTTGTGCCGACGATCGACGACAGCGGCTTCGTGCTCTGGGAGTCGCACGCGATCGTACGCTACCTCGCGGCGAAGCACGGCGCGGGCACGCTGTGGCCGTCGGATCTCAGGCAGCGCGCCGACTCCGACCGCTGGATGGACTGGGCGTTCACCTTCCAGGCGTCGCTGCGCGCGGTGTTCTGGAACCTCGTGCGCACGCCGCCGGAGAAACGCAACATGCAGGCGGTCGAGGAAGGGCGTAAGAAATGCGCCGAGCTGCTCGCCATCCCGGACGAGGCGCTCGCGAACCGGCTTTATTTTGCCGGCAACGTGCTTACGATCGGCGACATCCCGCTTGGCTGTCACGTGCAGATCTGGATGCGACTGCCAATCGAGCGTCCCGCGCACCCGAACCTGAGCCGGTGGTTCGACCGGCTGTGCGCGCGTGCGGCTTTCAAGAAGATCGTCGATATC
The DNA here is from genome assembly GCA_035454685.1 of Burkholderiales bacterium. GTDB lineage: Bacteria > Pseudomonadota > Gammaproteobacteria > Burkholderiales > SG8-39 > SCGC-AG-212-J23. Next base: position 34,107 of record DATIGN010000071.1, read on the forward strand.
CCGCTGTCGTGAAGTAGGCCTCGCGCGCGGATGGATCGCGCGCCAGGTCCTTCACCCGACGGTAGAACGCCTCCAGGCTCCCGCTCTCCGCGAGCAGGCGCTCGAACGCCGGCACGAGCTCCGTGTAGACCGCCACCGAGGCAAGGAAGGCGTTGTTCGGCTCGATGGGCAGCGCGGGATACGCTGACCGCAGCCGCTGCCACTCGACGCTCTTCTGCGCGAGCTTCTGCTCGCGCGCGAGATCCGAGGTGTATATGCCTTTCAGGCGCTCGCGCGCCTGGCTCACGCGCTCGGCGAGATCACGCTTACGCGCCTGGACGGAACTGAACGCCGCCAGCTCGCCGGAACGGTTTTCCGACTGGAGCCAACGCCGCACGCCTTCCTCCTCCACCGTCACGGCGAAGGACTCGTTGAAAGTGGTGTCGTTTCTGGTGTAGACCACCTGGTGCGCGAGCTCATGGAATACGAGCCGCGCAAGCTGAGCATCGGAGTAACGGATGAAGGTCGAAAGCAGCGGATCGTCGGACCAGCCGAGTGTGGAGTACGCCGGCACGCCGCCGACGTGCACGTCGTAGCCGTCCGCGCGTAGCTTGTCGGCATGGCGCCGCGCTTCGTCCTCGGAGTAGAAGCCGCGGTAGCTCACGCAGCCGGCGAAGGGGAAGCATTCGACCTTCGGCTCCACCGAGAGCTCGGGCGCCGCGAATACGTTCCACACCACGTAGGGGCGTTCGATGTCGGCGTAGGAAAGATAGCTGCCGTTGTCCGGCAGCCCGAGGCTCTTCGAGGCGAACTCGCGGATACGGCGCGCAGTCTCGAGGCGCGCCTTGAGTTCCGGCGGGGTCGCCGGATCGGCAAGCCAGTCGGAGACCGGCCGCGCGCTCGCCAGCACCTTGAAGTGGCCGCCGATCGCTTGCGTGTAATAGGAGAGGGACTGGCATCCCGCGACAACGCCGAGCACCAGGAATACGACCCAGACTCTCATGCGAACCGTCCGCACGCGAGGAAGCGCTCGACCAGATTCCCGACCTCCCCTGACACAACCAGCATGCTGTGGCCCTGGCGAACCAGGGCCCGGCCAGCCATGCCGTCGACGGAAGTCTCTTCGACGCACACTACGCCGTCGTTCGGTCCCGGCAACGCGCCGAATGCGCGCCCTAGCCCTATGGGAAGCGTGCCTGCGACAACGCCCAGCGGTGCGCCGCGCGTCCAGCGCGCGGTGCGCTCCTCCCACAGCGAGCGGCATGCGCCCATCATCCAGCGCCCGAGCCGCGCGCGCCCGAACCTCCGGCCGGCGAGGCAGCCACGCACCGGCGCGCCGAGCAGCACCACGGCATCGGCGGCGATCTCGGGATAGCGGTTCAGCATGTCGAGCACGAGAAGACCGCCGAGGCTGTGGCCGACGAAGCCGGTCTTGCCGCGGGAAAAGCGCGCGAGCGCGTCGACATTCGCATCATGCAAAGCGCGCCCATGGTAGGCAAAGACGTGCACTTCGTGCCCGCGCCTCTGCAGCCTGAGCGAGAGAAGCGCCATCGCCGCGGCGGGCACCCAAAGCCCGGGAACCAGGACCACATGGCGCGGCGTCATCCACGCTTGCCGTCGCGCGCAAAAATCGCGCTCGCCCGCACAATGGGCTTTTCACCCGCGACCAGGTAACAGTTTGCGAATGCGAGGCGCGCGCCGACATGCTGAATCTCGACCCGTGATTCGATCCAGTCGCCGCTGCGTGCCGCGCCGGCGTAGTCGACCGCGAGGTGTGCAGTAACGAATCCCCTGTCGCCCGATTTCGCGAGCATCGCATAGCCGAGCGCCAGGTCGGCGAGTGTAGCGAGGACGCCACCGTGACAGATGCCGCGTGAATTCGTGTGCTTCTCCTCTACCGCGAGTCCAATGGAAACGGCATCGCCATCGCGGCGCTCATACAGCGGGCCGACGAGCGCGTTAAACGGGCTCAGGCGCTCGATCCGGTGGAACCCTTCAGGAATGGCTGGCATCGCGGCCGATTTTAGCGGTCGCGAGCAGTCGCACGCCGGCTGCCGCGGCGGGAAGGCCGAACAAGGCGTAGGTAAGCCCGTACGAGGCGGTGGCGGTCAGGACCAGATGGAAAAGCGGCGGCGTCACCACCACGCCGAGGAATGTAAAAAATGCCGAGCCGCCGGTGGCGTCGCTTACCCGGTCGCGCGGCGCCAGCCTCGCAATCTCGGCCAGGAATACGCCATTCCACCCTACCGCAGTAGCGCCGTACGCCATGGCGAACGCGAACAGGACCCAGAGTGGCCATTCCTGATTGGCGAAAAGCGCTGCCAGCGCCGTCACCCCCATGCCAATGCCCAGTATCCCGAGCGTCACGCGCCGAGTGGCGAGCCGGTCGGCGAATATTCCCCAGGCGATGCGTGCCACGACGCTCGTCACTTGCGAGGCCGCCATGATCATGCCGGCGAGCACGAGGGAAAGCGAAAAAAACTCGACCAGAAAACTCACCAGGTAGGCAAGCAGGGTGATCTGCATTCCCCCATAGATGAAAGAGACGAGCGAAAGCTCCCGCAGCGTAGGGTCGCGCATCACGAGGCCGACAGGTGAGAACGCCGTGCGCAGCGACGCCGGCGCGGCCGGGTTGCGCGCGGCATCGTAGCGACTGCGGATGGGGACCAGAGCTACCGCGCAGAGCGCGCAGGCGGCCCCCACCGAGAGCGCGGCGACCTGCCAGCCGAGCGCGACTACAAGCGCCGGAATCGCGGCGCCGGCGATCGCGGTGCCGAGCGGCACGCCGGTCTGCTTGATGGAGAAGGTGAGCGCCAGCATATGCGGGGGCGCGGCTCGCGCCAGGATCGCCGAGCTCGCTGGCGTCGCCGGCCCGTAGCCGAGCCCAAGAAGCAGCGCGCCGGCGAGCACAGCAGAGAGCGCAGCGGTGGAAGCCACTGCCAACCCGAGCAGGCAAAGAAGCAGTCCGGCCTGCGACATGAGGATGGGTCCGAAGCGCCCGACCCAGGCGCCGGCTGCGACCGTGCCGATCATCGAGCCGAGATACACCGCAGTGACAAAATAACCCACGCTCGCAGACGCAACGCCGAGCGTCGGCGCCGCTGCGGGCGCCATCACCGGCGCGCAGTACACCGCGGTGGACACCAGCGTCTGGATCGCGAGCGTCGCGAGAAGAGGAAGGGCGACGCTCAGCGGCTCTTTCTGACCGAGTCCAGCAGGGCCTGCGCGCGATAGGCGACGGGATAGTCGACCATCTCGCCGTCGACCTGGACCGCAGCTTCGCCTCTCGCCTCCGCCTGGCGGAAGGCGGCGACGATGCGCTCGGCGCGCGCGAGCTCCGCGGCGCTTGGCATGTAAGCCGCGTTCACAGGCGCGATCTGGTCGGGATGCACGCACAGCCTGCCCTGGAAGCCGGCGCGGCGACTGCGCTCGAGGGCGCGGCCAAAGCCCTGGGTGTCCTTGAGCTGAAACCACGGGCTGTCGATCGGGCCCTCGAGCCCGGCGGCGCGAGAAGCGAGCACCACGCGGGCCCGCGCTTCGGCAAGCTCGGTTTCTTCCGCACCGACCGTCAGGCCGAGCTCGTGCGCATAGTCGGCGGCGCCGAACGCCACACGCTTTACGCGCCATTGACCTTTGTACGGACGGAGGCTTCGCGCTTGCAGCACGCGATCGATGCGATGGAGCCCGGCGGCGGTCTCGATCTGCGGCATCAGGTCGATTGACCCCTCGGCTATGCCACGATCGCGCTCGAGATTCCAGATCAGCCAATCGATTGCGTGCAGGTCCGCCGCGCTCTCCACTTTGGGCAGGACGACCCCTTCGACGCCGGCATGCAGCACCTCGTGCAGATCGCCGAAGCAGAAATGCGTCGATGGCGCGTTCACCCGCACATAGCCGCGGCCGCGCCGTGGCTGCTCGAGTGCGCGAGCGACAATCTTGCGGGTCGCGGCCTTTTCCGTGATCGCGACCGAATCCTCCAGATCGACGATGACGGCGTCAGCTTCGAGCGTGAGTGCTTTCTCCACACGGCGCGCGACGTTGCCCGGCGCGAAAAGGAATGAGCGGTTCATTTGATCAGGGCTCTCTCGCTCCACTGGGGATAGGGCAGGAGCGGGTTCTCCGCTTCCGGCCGCCCTTTGCGGATCTGCACGACGAGCGGCTTGGCGCCCACCTGAGCACCGTTCCGGGGCGAAACTTTATACGTTCCCAAAGGCGTGGGGACCTCGGCCCCCGCGAGGGCAGAGCGCACCTTCTCCTGCTCCAGGCTACCCGCGTCGCGTACGGCTGCCGCCAGCACGACTCCGGCAGCGTAACCCTGGGCGGCCGGAAGGCCGGGCGCGGCACCCCACTTGGCGGCGAACGCCCTGGCAAAAGCGCGCGCGGCCTCGCCGATACGCGGATCGAAGTCCACCGCGCCGAGCGCGAACTCGGCGTCCTGCCCGACAAGCTCGATGAAGCGCGGGTGCGACACGCCGCGCACGAAGAAGAGTTGCGGCGCGTAGTTCAGGCGCTTGAAGGTCTTCACCATCTCGGCCGCGTCGCGCGCATCGCCGAACGCGATCCACGCTTCGGCCTGCGCGGCGCGTGCCTTGGCGACCTGCGCCGCGAAATCGACTGTGCCAGGACGGTAGGCCTCGACCCCGCCCGGTTTGAATTCTTTTTGCGCGTCGGCATGCGTGGCGTCTGCCATCTCGAGCGACCCCGCATCGTCGCGCGCCAGGATGAAGAGCCGGCGGTACCCGGCTTCGGCCGCGACCTGCAGGATGCCCTCGCCGTACGACGAGTACGCCGGCGTGCTCTGGAAAAGATACCGCGGCGCTCGGCCATGAATCGAAGGCGCCTGCCCGGCGCCGTTCACCATCACGCGGCGCGCCCGCTCCGCTTCCGGCGCGGCGACCAGGGTGGCGGCGGAACCGTACGGACCGATGAGAAGATCGGCCTTTTCCTCGCCGATGAGCGCCGCGTACAGCGGCCCAGCTTGCACTGCCCGCGACGCATCGTCGAGCAGGCGCAGCTCGACTTGCCTGCCGAGCAGCCCGCCCGAAGCATTGACCTCGTCGCGCCAGAGCTCGATGCCCTTCGCGTACTCGCTGGCGAGCTCGGCGTGCACGCCGGTCCTGGAGATCACTGCGCCCACGATTACCGCCGGCTGCTGCGCGAAGGCCGCCGAGAGGCCTGCTAGCCAAACGAGGAGAAGCCGAATAGTGTTCAAGAATGACCCTGCAAGAGCGTCTCGCCGACATTGTAGGGGCGGCAAATGTGCTTACCGCGCCGCAGGACACGAAACCCTACTTCACCGACTGGCGTCGGCAGTACTCGGCAGCGGCGGAGTGCGTGGTGCGGCCGGCGAGCACGCAAGAGGTATCGCAGGTGCTCGCCGTTTGCGCGCAAGAAGACGTTGCCATCGTGCCCCAGGGCGGCAACACCGGGCTGGTAGGCGGCTCGGTGCCGACCGGCGCGCGGCGCGAGCTCGTCCTTGCCTTGGGTCGCATGAACCGCATCCGCACGCTCGACGTGCTGAACGACACGGTGACCGTCGAAGCGGGCTGCGTGCTGTCGGCGGTGCAACGGGCCGCTGACGAGGCCGGGCGCCTCTTCCCTCTCTCGCTCGCCGCCGAGGGCAGCTGCCAGATCGGAGGCAATCTTTCGACCAACGCCGGCGGCGTGAACGTCCTGCGCTACGGCAACGCGCGCGAGCTCGTGCTCGGCCTGGAAGTCGTGCTGCCCGACGGCCGGGTCTGGGATGGCCTGCGCGGTCTGCGCAAGGACAATACCGGCTATGACCTGAAGCAGATCTTCCTCGGCGCCGAGGGCACGCTTGGGATCATTACCGCCGCCGTGCTGAGGCTTTACCCCAGGCCGAGCGCGGCTGCGACCGCGTGGATCGCGCTTCAGACCCCACGCCAGGCGGTGGAACTTCTTGCCGAGCTGCGCGAGCGTCTCGGCGAGCGTATTTCGGCTTTCGAGCTCGTGTCGCGCGCCTGCCTCGAGGCGGTGCTCGCTCATGTTGCGGCCCTGCGCGATCCGCTGCCCGCGCCGTATCCCTGGTATGTGCTCGCGCAGTTCGCCGACAGCGGCAGCGCCGCTGAGCTGCACGAGCGCGTCGCGCAGGCGCTTGCGGAGTATCAGGCCGTCCTTGCGCAGAGCGGCGAGCAGGCGCGCAGCCTGTGGCGCATCCGCGAGACAATTCCCGAGGCGCAGTTCACCAACGTCAAGCACGACATCTCGCTGCCGATTTCCCACATTCCGGACTTCATCGCTCTTGCCGAGGACGAACTGAAGACGTCTTTCGTGCAGACCGAGATCTACTGCTTCGGCCACGTCGGCGACGGCAACCTGCATTACAACGTCGGGCCGGAGCGGCTGCTCGCGAGCCGCGATGCCATCAACCGGATTGTGTACGACGCTGTCCAACGCCTTGGCGGCTCGATCTCCGCCGAGCACGGCCTCGGCCAGCTCAAGCGTGAGGCGATCCGCGCGCACAAGTCGCCGATCGAGCTCGAGCTGATGCGAAGGCTCAAGGCGGCCCTCGATCCCCACGGACTGATGAACCCGGGCAAGGTGCTCTAGCGGCGGATGAGCTCTAGCGGGCGGCCGGCGAGCTCGCCCACGATGCGGTTTCCCTCCACGCGGCCCCTGAAGCCGTCCCAAGCGATATCGCGCCCCGAGAGGCTCGCGCGGGCGGCGCCCTGCACCTCGATCTTCTGGTAGTTCTGCTCGATACGCACTTCGATCCCGGGCCCGCGCCACACCCCACGGGCATCCGCGGGCACGATCCACAGGTGAAGCCGGCTTTCGTCGCCCTGGCCGGGGTGGCGGGACTTGAGTCTCACCGTCTCGGCCGCATCCGGCGCCCAGCCGGTCATCGTGAAGGCGTGTGACACGATACGCGTGCCGGGGGCGAGCTCGTCGATGAAGCGCGACTGCAGCTTTGTCATGAGCGCGGGCAGCAGATACACGGTTACGACAGTGGCGCGCGATATGTCGGCGACGAGGACGTCGCCGTGCACGAAGCTCACCTTGTCCTCGACCCCGGCCGCGCGGGCAGCGTTGCGGGATTTTTCCACCAGCGCGGCGTCGAGCTCTATGCCCACGCCGCGCGCGCCGAAGTTCTGCGCCGCGGCGATCACGATGCGTCCGTCACCGGAGCCGAGATCGACCACCAGGTCCGCGGGTCGCGTCGCGGCCATCGTCAGCATCCGCTCGACGACCTCGGGCGGCGTGGTGACGAACGGGGGGCGCCACTCGTTCTCGTCCGCCCCCGCCACGCTCGTGACGAGTCCGAGCGCGAGCGCCACGAAGCGCCTCATGCCGCGAGGCAATTCATTTCATCAGCCCAAGAATCAGCTTGCGCACCTCCGGTTTGGACCAGTCGAGTTCGCCGACATGGCGGTAGCGGATCGCGCCATCGGGGCCGACGATATACGTTGCGGGCAGCACCTTCGCTTGCCAGGCCCGGGTGGTCTTGGTGTCGCGATCGAGCAAGATCGGGAAACCGACCGGCACGGTGTCGAGGAATTTGGCGATGCGCGATTCCGGTTCGGCCAGATTAACGGCGAGTACCGCGAACGGCCGCTCGGCAAGCGAGACACGCAGCCGTTCCATGCTCGGCATCTCTTCGCGACACGGCTCGCACCAAGTCGCCCAAAAATTCACCAGCACCACCTTGCCGCGGTAGTCGGCAAGCGAGTGCTTTCTGCCCCGGAGATCGGCGAGCTCGAGCGGCGGCGTCGCACCGCCGGCCCATGGCTTGAGTTCCTCGGCCGCCGCGGGCAGCGCCAGCGCGAGCAGCAGCGCAAGGAACCTCAAGCGACGGCCGCGCGTGCGGTGAGGCTGTACCTGAACGCGTCGGGATCGAGCTGATCGAGGCGCGTACCGCCGGTCTCGCCGTTCGGGTACATCAGGTACGGCAGCTTCGGCCCGCTCGAATGGGGCAGGGCGATATCGTGGCCCATGTTGTAGGCAAGCCAGTTCATTTCCCAACTGCCGAAAAGGCGCTTGCGTGCGGCGACGACCTTGGGGTCACCGATCGCGAGCTGCCCGGGCGGCTCCTCAAGCACCACCTTGCGCACGTCGGCGGGATCGACCGGAATCCAGCCATAGCCCTGAGCGAAAAACTCCGCGCGACAATGCTGCGCGCGCGTCACATTCGGCGTGCCCACGCCCAGGCTCGCGTAGCCATGCGCCGAGCGCGCGACGCGCAGACCGTACACATCGCGCGCCGGAACGCCGACCGAGCGCGCCAGGCCGACGAACATCGCATTCAGGTCGCCGCACTTGCCGCCGAAGTTGCGCGTCTCGAGCATTGACTTGATATCGCCCCAGCCGCAGCCGCGAACCTTCGGGTCGCGGAACGTGTTCTCCACCACCCATTCGTAGATCGCGCGCGCCTTGTGCACGTCGCTGCGCGCATTTTTCACGACGCCCTTCGCGGTTTCGCGCACGATGCCGTCGGTGGGAATGAGCTCGGTGGGCGCGGTGAAAAACTTTTGCTCTGCGGCGCTCAAACGCTCGGCATCGCTCCGGGCGCGCGAAAGGTCGACCGCATGGTCGCGCGTGGCGAAGCGGCTCGTCAGCTCGAGCACCGGCGCGTGCGTTCCGGCGTCCCACTCTGCGTAAAGCATGGTCGCGCCGTACTTGCCGTCGGTTACGACCCGTGTGCGCGTCGCGTTGCCCTTCCATTCGCTGCCGTGGTTACGCTGCCACGCCATGTCGTCCATCATTGGCAACGGCAGCCACACACGCGTGACCCCTTCCGGCTTCAGGATTTCGACGCGCGTCGTGACTTCATAGCTGCGCCAGTCTGCGCTTGCGAATGCGGCCCGCCAGGGAAGAACGGCGGCGGCGGCGGTGGCCTTCACGAATGTCCTGCGGTCCATGTTCCCTCCGATTGAAGAACGGCCAAGCGTACCGCAAAAAAACTCAACCCCGGACCGTAACGCGAACGCGCTGCACGCCGTTATTGCCGAAGCCGGCAAGGTCCCAGGTCGGCTCCAGCGGCTGTGTATTGCCGGCCGCGTCGGTGGCGCGGCACGCGAGCTCGTGCTCGCCCGGCGCCGCCTGCCAGGGGAACTTCCACTCCTGCCAGCAGTGCGCCCGTCGCCCCGGCGCGACATCGGCCGCGCTCCACCTACCATCAACACCGAAATCGACCCGCTCGACGGGGGCTGCGCCGGACCATGCCCGGCCGACGATCGCGACCGGCGCGGCTTCGACGATGCGCCGGCGCGTGTAGAAGTCGGGGATGCCCGGCGGCGCCATCAGCGAGTTCACACGCATGAGAGTGCAAGGCTCGCCTTTCTCGTCCGGCGTGCGGCGGAAATGATAGCTGCGCGCCTGCTGCAGCCCCTCGAACGGAGCGGCGATCGCCTCGATCGAACGCAGCCATTTCACGCTCGCCATGCCGTACCAGCGGGGTACCACGAGCCGCAGCGGCGCGCCGTGCTGCGGTGGCAGCGGTGCACCATTCATCTCGTACGCTACGAGCGCCTCGCCGTCCAGCGCTTGCGCGCGCGACAAGCTGCGCGCGAAATGATGCTCGACCCCGGCGTCAATGCCGCTGTCAGCGCCGTGGAACACGATCTCGTTTGCCTCTGCAAGTAAACCTGTCTTCTCGAGCATCAGCGCGAGACGAACCCCGGTCCAGTCGGCGGTCGACACGCCCTCCTCCAGCCATGGCACCGACGGGTAACGCGGAGAAAGCTGCCCGCGCCCGTTGCCGGCGCACTCCATCGTCACGCGCAGCGTAGTGGCAGGCAACGCCCTCAGCTCGGACAACGAAAGTAGGCAAGGCTTCCCTACGAGGCCATGGAGTTCGAGCCTCCAGCCTCCTTCGTCCGCGTGCGGAATATCAAAGTGGATAAGCAGGTAGTGCAGCCCGGGCGGGGTTACTTCGTGGCGCAGCGCTTCGAGCGGCATGCCGCGGTTCCGCGCGGCCAACGCCACCTCTTCGGCGGTATAGCGGCCCACGATCGGCGGCCGGCGTGAGGACATCGCGCCGATTCTATAATTCCCGCGATGAACCTAGGTGAGTTCAAGGCGCTGCTGCCGAAGGGCGACCTCTGGGTGTTCGGCTACGGCTCGCTCATGTGGTCGCCATGCTTCGACTACAAGCACAGGGCGCCCGGCCGGGCGCACGGATACCACCGCGCGCTGTGCATCCTGTCCACCCGCTACCGCGGAACCAAGCGCAAGCCCGGCCTCGTCGTGGGGCTGTGCCGCGGCGGTTCCTGCTGGGGAATTGCCTACCGAATCGACGCGCGGGGGTTGCGGCGTGCGCTCGCCCGCCTCTGGTACCGCGAGATGCCCAGGCGCGTCTACGAGGCGCGGCTCATTCCGGTGCGGCTCGCGTCAGGGCGCGAGGTTCGCGCGCTCGCTTTCGTCGCGGACACCACGCACCCGGCGTACGTCCGTGAGCTCGACCTGCACGGCCGTGCGCGCCTGGTGGCGCAGGGCATCGGAGTCCGCGGACCGTGCATCGACTATATTCGCAATACGCTCGACCACATGCACGATGTCGGCGTGCGCGATCCGCATCTCGAGCGCATCCTCCACGCCGCGCTTGCTTTACGCCAGAATGGAGGCAATGCCAAGGGAACTCTGGCCTGCGCGGTTACACCACCTGAGGCGCGACAGTCCGAAGCCGGAGGCGCTCGCGCGCTTCTACGGCGAGCTGCTCGGCGATCCGGTCGCGCCGCTTCCCGACGGTAGCTGGCTGATCGCCGATCGCGGCCGGCGCCTCATCGTCGGCCAGGGCGCCGTCGCATCGGTGCCTTACTTCGCTTTCGAGCTGCAGGACGCGGCGCACCTCACCGCCTATCGCCGCCAGTTGGGCAAGACGGAACCGTTCTCATCACCTCTTTTCGCCGACGGCGCGTTCGCGGTGCGCGACCCCGATGGGCGTGGCGTCGTTTTCGGCATCCCGAAAGAAACCGATGCGCCGAACGGCCTCCCCGGGCGCCTGCAACACTTCGTTTGCGCGACAACCCGTCTGTCCGAGATGCTCGAGTTCTATCGCGGCCTGGGCATGGTCGAATCCGACCGCGTGCTCGAAGGGGATGAATTAAGCGCTGTGTTCCTGCGCTCCGACCCTGAACACCACAGCTTCGCCGCGTTTCGAGCGCCGGAGTCGCGGCCCGATCACCACTGCTACGAAACCACCGGCTGGCTCGACATCCGGGACTGGGCGGACCGCATGGGTCGGCTGCGCATCCCGCTCTGGTGGGGGCCCGGTCGCCACGGCCCCGGCAACAATCTCTTCTTCATGATCGAGGATCCCGAAGGTCACAAGGTTGAGTTCTCCGCCGAGCTCGAGCTCATGCCGAAGGACATGCCGCATCGCACCTGGCCGCACGAGCAGCGCACGCTCAACCTCTGGGGCTCGGCCTGGATGCGTTCCTGAATCTCCTTAAAGCTTCCTGAACAAGGGAGCGTTGCGTACCGAAGTTCAGGCGCACAAATCGAGGATCGCCGAACTGGGCGCCGGGATAGACCGCAACGCCGTTGTGCAGGAAAAGGTCGGCGGCGTCCGGAATGCTTGAGCAGTCAATCCAGGCGAGATACGTCGCCTCGACGTGCGCCATCGGGAGGCCGATCGTGCTTTCGACGAGATCCCGATTGCCGCGCAAGTATTCGAGCTGCGCCGCAAGCCAGTCGTCTCCATGCAGGAGCGCGGCGAGTGTCGCCGCAAGTCCGAACAACGACGGCGATCCGATCACGTGGGCGGCGACCTCGCTCGCGAAAGCCTGCCTCAGCCGCGCGTCCTCGATGATCGCCCAACCGCAGCCCGCTGCCGGGATGTTGAAGCTCTTGTTCGCCGACATGAGCGTCACAGTGCGCCGCGACACCTCCGGTCCCAGGCTCGCGATCGGCACGTGGCGCAAGCCTTCGTCGAGGATCAGATCGCAGTGGATCTCGTCGGACACGATGAGGAGATCGTCCGACAGCGCGGCGAGCTCTTCCAGCTCCTTGCGCCTGAACACGGTGCCGCCGGGGTTCTGAGGATTGCAGAGGAAGAAGGCCTTGGTGTTCTTCTTCACGGATTTCCGTAGCGACTCGGCGTCGAACACCCATCGTCCACGCTCGAGGACGAGCGGAATCTCGCTGAAGTCTCGCGGCGCGAGCTCCATCGCTCGCTTGAAGTGGTGGTAAACCGGACGCGGGATGAGCGCGTGGCTGCCGGCCGGTACGAGCTGCCGCGCCGCGAGATGGAGCCCGGGCACCACTCCGGGCAGAAAAACGATCCATCCCGGGTCCACAGGCCAGCGGTACAGGCGCTGCATGCGCTCGGCGATGCCCGAGCGCAGCTCGTGCGGCGGGGTGCTGTAGCCGAATACGCCGTGCGCGATGCGGGCGGAAAGTGCCTCGAGGATCGGGGGTGCGGCGCGAAAGTCGGTGTCAGCGACCCATAGCGGGATCACATCGCGCCCGGCGTAGCGCTCCCAGCGCGTGCTCCACGAGCCGGCGCGCACGAGCGGAGTGTCGAAGTCGAAGCTCATGCAAAAAAATAACGCCGGGGGACACACGGCGTCGAGTGACGGTGCGCCCGGCTACTTCTTCTTGGAGAGATCGTCTTCTTCCAGGCTGTCTCCGGCACCCTCCTCCTGCTGCTGTGGCTCGCCCTGCATCTGGTCCTCCGCCGCCTTCAGCGGGTCTTCTTCGAGCCGATTGGCGCTGTCGTCCACCTCCTCGGTCTTGATGGCGCGCGACTCCGCCTGGAGATGCTCCGGGAACTTGGTGGCGATCGCAGGGAAGGCGACGATGAGCGCGATTGCGATCACCTGCAGGATCATGAACTCGAACATGCCCTTATAGATCGTGGCGAGCGACCATTCGCGCACCACTTGGCGCAGGTAGTACGCCGACATCGCGACCGGCGGCGAAAGAAACGCCGTCTGCAGCACCACCGCCACCACCGCGCCGAACCAGACCATCACCATGTCGGGCGCGATACCCAGAGACTGGCTGAGCTGCGGCCGCAGCGCGTCCATCACTGGATAGAAGATCGGCAGGAACACGAGAATGATCGCCGGCCATTCGAACGGCCAGCCGAGCAGGAAGATGAGCACCAGCACTACGATCAGCATCATCACCGGCGAGAACGGCAGCGCGAGCATCGACTCGGTGATCCAATTCGCGGTGCCGAGGCGCGCGAACACGGCACCGAAGATGTTGGAGCACATGGCGAGCAGGAGCACCATGCTCGACGTGGCGGTGGTATTGAGCACGGCGCGCTTGACGCCGGCGTAGGTCAGCCTGCCGTAGGCCGCCGCCAGCAGCATGGCGCCGAGCGCGCCGATGCCCGAGGCCTCGGTCGGGGTCGCGAGCCCGGCGAGGATCGAGCCGAGCGCGGCGGCGATCAGGGCCACGAGCGGCACCACGCCAATGACGACTTCCTTCAGCATCACGGGGATGCTGTGGACACGCTCCGCCTTCGGCACCGGCGGCCCAAGCTTCGGATTGATGAACGAGCGGCCGAGGAGGTAAGCGAGGTACAGGCCGGCGAGCAACAATCCAGGGCCGAACGCCGAGGCGTAGAGATCGGCGACCGAAACGCCGAGCACCGGCCCCATGACGATGAGCATCACCGACGGCGGGATAAGGATGCCGAGCGTTCCGCCGGCGGTGATTGCGCCCGCGGCGAGCCGGCCGTCGTACCCGGTGCGCACCATGATCGGGCTTGCCATGATGCCGAGCACGGTGACCGCCGCGCCGACGATGCCGGTCGCCATGGCGAAGATCGCCGCGGTGAGGATGACGACGGCGAAGAGCGAGCCGCGGATCGGCGCCAGGATGTTGCGCAGGGCGACGAACAGGCGCTCCATCAGCCCCGCCTGCTCGGTGAGGAATCCCATGAAGATGAAGAGCGGCACCGCGGCGAGCAGCTCCTCCTTCATCAGGCCGATAGTCTGGAAGTACGCCAGGCTGAACACCACCTCGCCCAGTCCGAAGTAGCCGAAGGTGAGCGCCAGGAACAGCAACGTGAACGAGATCGGGAAGCCGATGAAGATCGCCCCGATCATCACCACCAGCATGACGAGGCCGAGGAAGGCGAGTCCGGTCACCGGCTATACCTCGACTTTTTCCTTGTGCTCGAGCTCGATCCCCAGCCGGGCGGCGTACACGCTCTTGATCGTTTCCGAGATCCCCTGGATCAGGAGCAGCAGGCAGGCGAGCGGCACCACCATCTTGAACGGCCACAGGATCGGCCGCCACGGCGTCTGCTCCGAGGTCTCGTTGATCTCGTAGGCGTACCAGCCTTCCGCCCCGCTCACCAGCAGGAAAGTGAAGATCGAGGGGAAGAAGAACACGATGTAGGCGGTCGAATCGATGATGCCCTTGGTTCGGATCGACCATTTCTCGAAGAAGAAGTCGGTGCGGATGTGCGCGCCCTTGTGGAGCGCGTAGGCGGCGCCGAGCATGAAGATCGTGCCGTAGAGCATGTAGGTGACGTCGAACGACCAGATGGTCGGCGCGTTGAAAGCGTAGCGGGCGAACACCTCATAGGCCACGGCGGCGACGAGCGGGATGCACAGCCACGCTACCCAGGTGCCCGTGGTGTCGGTGAACTTGTCGATTACGCGGACCGTCTTGATGAGGCCCGTGGATGGCTCAGGCATGCTCCCCCCGAAAACTAAACGGGGGCGGTCTTCCGCCCCCGTCTCGGATCTTCCAGCGCTACTTCTGCTTCGCCGCGGCCTTCGCCGCCCCGGCCGCTTTCTCCGGGAAGTAGTAGTTCGCAACGAAGGAGTACGGCGGGAACATGAAACGCTTCGCCGGAACGACGAGCGACGCGTACTGGCGCTGCGACTCGAGCGTCTTCTTGAAGAACGGGCTCTTGGCCGATTCCTCGGCCGCGATCTTGTCCCAAGTCTTCAGGAACTCGACCAGGATGTCGCCCGGGGTGCGCAGGATGCGCACGCCATGCTTTTCCTGCAGCTCTTTGATGGCGTCGGCGTTCTGCCGCTGCCACTTCGCCCACCAGATGACGAAGGTCTCGCTCGCCACCGTCTTGATCAGCTCCTGCTGTTCGGGCTTGAGGCTCTTCCATACGTCGCCGTTCATCAGCACTTCGCCGATCGTCACGTTCTCGTGCACGCCAGGCGTGTAGTGGTATTTCCACACGTTATGGAAGCCCAGGCGCAGGTCCTCGACGCCGCCGACCCACTCGGCGCAGTCGATCACGCCGCGCTGCGCCGCGGGGATGATCTCGCCGCCGGGCATGTTCACCGTCTGCATTCCCATCCTCTGCCAGATCTCGGCCGCGAGGCCGGTCTGGCGGCACTTCATGCCCTTGAAATCGGCGAGGTTCTTGATCGGCCGCTTGAACCAGCCGAACGCCTGCGGGCCCGAGGGCAGGATCGGAATCCACTGCACGTTGAGCTTCAGCTCTTTCTGGAACAGCTCGTTGCACAGCTCGATGCCGCCGCCGTGGTGCATCCAGCCGATGGCGTCGATCATGTCCATGCCGAACGTGCCCCCGGGGCCGCCGGTGCACAGGATGGCCGCCTTGTTCTTGCCGACCCAGTAGCCCGACCAGGCGTGCGCGCCGTCGAGCACTTTCTTGTGGGTGGCGTCGAGCACCTCGAACGCGGGCACGACCTGCCCGGCGGGCATGGCGTCGATCTTCAGCGAGCCGTTCGAGATCTTGCCTACGCGCTCGACGAAGTACGTGAAGTTCTCGTACAGCGTCAGGCTCGCGGGCCAGGTGGCCTGCATCTTCAGGTTGACGGTTTGCTGGGCCTGAGCTGCGCCCGAGAACGCGGCGACCGCGGCCAGTGCGACAGCGGCGCGCGCAAAATGCGGGACGAATTGCCTCATACGACTCCCCTCCTCCAAGGTTGGTTTCGCAAGGCGAAAGGCCAGCCTACACGCTTGGTTTTGCTGGGTCAACGCTTGCATGGCAAACGGGGCGGCGTGAAGACGCCGCCGAGAGGGTCAGTCCAGCCCGATCACCGGACCGTGATGCGGCCGAACTTGCGCTTGCCGACCTGCGCCACCACCGTGCGGCCGGCAGGAATTTTCAGCGCCTTGTCCGACACGCGCTCGCCGTCGAGCTTGACGCCGCCCTGCTCGATCATGCGCTGCGCTTCGGAAGTGCTCGGCGTGAGATTCGCCTGCTTGAGCAGCTGCGCGATGAGGATGCCGCCGGCGGGGGCCTTGAGCGTCACCTCGGGCATCTCCTCGGGCATCTCGCCCTCGCGGAAGCGGCTGGCGAAGTCCATCGCGGCGCGCTCGGCGGCGGCTGCGCTGTGGAAGCGCGAAACGATCTCCTTTGCGAAATCGAACTTCACGTCGCGCGGGTTGGCGCCCTCGGCGACGGTTTTCTTTCTCGCCTTTATTGCCTTTAGATCCTGAAACGAAAGCAATTCGATGTACCTCCACATGAGGTCGTCCGAGATGCGCATGAGCTTGCCGAAGACCTCCTGTGGCGGCTCGGCGATGCCTATGTAGTTGCCGAGCGACTTCGACATTTTCTCCACGCCGTCGGTGCCCTCGAGCAGCGGCATGGTGAGGATGCACTGCGGCTCCTGGCCGAAGTCCTTCTGCAGTTCGCGCCCGACCAGCAGGTTGAATTTCTGGTCGGTGCCCCCGAGCTCGACGTCGGCCTTCATCGCCACCGAGTCGTAGCCCTGCATGAGCGGGTAGAGGAGCTCGTGGAGGTGGATCGGCTGCTCGGCGCGGAACCGCTTGGCGAAGTCGTCGCGCGCGAGGAGCTGGGAAACGGTGTAGCGCGCGGCGAGCCGGATCATCCCCTCGGCGCCGAGCGCGTGCGACCAGGTCGAGTTGAACAGGATCTCGGTCTTGTCCGGATCGAGGATCTTGAAGACCTGCTGCTCGTAGGTCTTCGCGTTCTCCTGGATCTGCTCGGGGCTGAGCGGCGGGCGGGTGGCGTTCCGGCCGGAGGGGTCGCCGATCATCCCGGTGAAGTCCCCGATCAGGAACATGACGTGGTGCCCCAAGTCCTGGAACTGGCGCATCTTGTTGAGCAGCACGGTGTGGCCCAGGTGAAGGTCGGGTGCCGTGGGGTCGAAGCCCGCCTTGACGCGAAGTGGCTTGCCGCGGGCGAGCTTGCGCCGCAGGTCCTCCTCGAGGATCACCTCTTCCGCGCCCCGGCCGATCACGTCGAGGGTGGAGGACTGAGTCATTGATTTGATTCCGCTTTTTAGGCCAATCGGGCGGCTTTTCTGCTATCCTGCCGCGGTAACGATTCGCACCGCCGATGCGCGCCCAAAAAACCGACATTCTAGCGCAGCACCCCT
>DATIGN010000072.1:0-18149 GCA_035454685.1 Burkholderiales bacterium
TCGCAGCACCTCCAGCATTTCGGAGCGCACGAGGCGCTGGATCAGCGTCATCTGGAACAGGCCGAGCGTGATCGCGGGCAGGATGAGCGCCTTCAGCCCCGAGGCGGTGAGCAGCCCCGTGGTCCACCAGCCGATCGCGACCGTCTCGCCGCGCCCGAACGAGGGCATCCAGCCGAGCTGAACCGAGAATACGAGGATGAGCAGGATGCCGATGAGGAACGTGGGCAGCGACACTCCGGCGAGAGATACCGCGAGCATCACGTGCGCCAGCCAGGTGTTTCTCTTCAGAGCCGTGTAGACGCCCATTGGAATGCCGCATGCCAGCGCGAAGAACGCCGCGACCAACGAGAGCTCCAGCGTCGCCGGCAGCCGGTCCACGATGAGCCGCGATACCGGCTGCACCTGGCGCAGGCTCAGACCGAACTCGCCCTGCAGGGCATTGCCGAGGAAGCGCAGATATTGCACGTAGAACGGCCGGTCGAGCCCCAGCATTCGCGTGATTTCGGCCCGCTGCTCGGGCGTCGCATCCTGGCCGAGCATGAACATGACCGGATCGCCGACGAAGCGGAACAGCGAAAAGGCGATCAACCCGACGGTGAGCATCACGAGGACCGCCTGGGCGAGACGGCGCAGGATGAACGCCAGCATGATCTGCGAGAATGTTACCGCATGTCTTTCGCGCAAAAGCTGGTCGCCTGGCAACGGCGCCACGGCCGCCGCGGGCTCCCCTGGCAGGGGACGCGCGACCCGTACCGCGTCTGGCTTTCGGAAGTGATGCTGCAGCAGACGCAGGTGGCGACCGTCATACCGTACTACCGCAGATTTCTCGCGAAGTACCCCACCGTCGAAATGCTTGCTGCGGCTTCCGAGGATGGCGTGCTGCGCCTCTGGAGCGGCCTGGGCTACTACGCGCGCGGTCGCAATCTGCACAAGGCCGCGCAACAGATAGCGCGCAACGGCTTCCCCCGCAACCGAGACGGGATCGAAAAACTGCCAGGGGTCGGGCGTTCGACCGCGGCCGCGATCGCGGTGTTCGCCTTCGGCGAGCGCGCCGCGATCCTCGACGGCAACGTCAGGCGGGTTCTATCGCGGGCTTACGGTGTCGGAGGCGAGAATGCGCTTTGGCCGCTTGCAGAGCGCTTGTTGCCGCGGCGCGGGATTGAGACCTATACCCAGGCTCTCATGGATCTCGGTGCAACCGTATGCACTCGCAACCCGCAATGCGGCGCCTGCCCGGTGAGGGGAAGTTGCGTCGCGCGTAAGACCGGACGCATTGCCGAGCTGCCGGCGGGGCGGCGCAGGCCCCGCTTGCCGCTCAGGCGCGCAACTTGGTTCGTCGCGACCGATGGAGCAAAGGTCCTGCTCGAGCGCCGGCCCTCGCCGGGCATCTGGGGCGGGCTATGGTGTTTTCCGGAAGAGATGCCCGCGCTCCCGGTCCGCTCGGCACGCAAACTCGCGCCCATCCATCACGGCTTCACGCACTTCCGGCTGCACATCCAGCCGGTGCTGTGCGAGGTGACGTTGGCGGCCGGCGCCGGTGGGCTCACGTTGCGCGAGGCGTGCGCGAGCGCGCTGCCGGCGCCCGTCAGGGCGCTCCTGCAAGCGCTTCGTTCAGGCGCTCCAGCCGCGCGCGCGCATCGTCGAGCTCGAGCAGCGCCTGCTTCGCTGCCAGCGGCAGCGGCAGGATCTCCGCGAGCCGCGAGCTCACCCACACGCACGAGTCGAGCCGGTGCGGCCGCTCGAGCAGCTCCGGGTGCTGCTCGATAGCACGCTCGAGGAGCTTCACCGAAGCAGAGCAGGCGGGGGGCACGGCCGCGTCACTCTCGTCCGGAAGAATTTCAACCCGAGCGCGGGCAAGTCCGTCGGCCTGGACGTGGCGCTCGAGAATACGGAAGCGGCCTTCGCCGCGCACGCTCACGTGCAGGACGCCAAGCTGCGGCATGTCCCAGGCTGCGATCCGCGCGAGCGTGCCCACGTCGCTCGGCGTGGCGGGAGCCCCGACTTCCCGTCCCTCGCGGATCAGGCAAACGCCGAAAGGGGAGCCGTCCTTGAGGCAGGCCTTGGCCATTTCCATGTAGCGGTTCTCGAAGATGCGCAGCGGCAGCCGCCCGCCCGGAAAAAGCACGGTGTGCAGCGTGAAAAGCGGAAGATTCTCTATTGCGCGTGCTCTTCGGTGAGCCCGCGATGGCGCACCAGCACGCGCCAGTCGGGACGGAAGGCGGCGGCAAGCTTTTCTGCGAGGTACACGGAGCGATGCCGCCCGCCGGTGCAGCCGATCGCAACCGTGACGTGGCTGCGGTTCTCGCGCACGACCTCGGGCAGCCAGCGGCCGAGCAGCGCGCGCACATCGGCAAGCCAGCGCTGCGCCAGCGCGTCGGCCTCCAAATGATCGATTACGGGCGTGTCCCGTCCGGTGAAAGGCCGCAGCTGCTGATCGTAGTGCGGGTTCGCGATCATGCGCGCGTCGAGCACCCAGTCCGCATCGAGCGGGATGCCCTGCTTGTACGAGAACGATTCGAAGAGCAGCGAGAGCGCGCCGCTCCCGACGCCGAGCAGATCGCGGATCCAGTTCTGCAGCACGCGCGGCTGCAGGTCGCTCGTGTCGATGCGGCTGCCGAGGGGCGCGACGCCGGCGAGTAGCGAGCGCTCGCGCTCGATCGCCTCGGGCAGCGTTAGGCCGCCGGCGAGCGGATGGCGCCGCCGCGTCTCCGAGAAGCGCCGCAGCAGAGTGGGCGTGCTCGCCTCGAGGTAGAGCACGCGGCAGTCGAAGCCACGGCTCTTGAGGCGCTCGATGTTCTCGGGAAGCGCGGGCAGCGAAGCGCTGCGCGCGTCGACGCTGACCGCGATGCGCTCCTGTCTGGCGTCGAGCGCGAGGAAGTCGGCAACCTCAGTGAGCAGCGTCGCTGGCAGATTGTCGACGCAGTAGTAGCCGGCGTCCTCGAGCACCTTGAGGGCGATGCTCTTGCCCGAGCCGGACAGCCCGCTGATGACGATGAGGCGCGAGGTCAGGGTTCTCCTTTCTCGATTTCCTGGCTTTGACGGGCGAGAAATTCGGCCATCGAGTCGATGCCGCGGAGCTTGAGGATCTCGTTGCGCACCGCTGCCTCCACCAGCACCGCGAGGTTTCGGCCCGCAGCGACCGGGATGCTCACCTTGCGCACGGTGACGCCGAGAATCTCCTCGGTCAGCTCGGCGAGCGGGAGCCGCTCGGTGGGATCGCGCGCGCCTGGCGACGGCCGCGCGAGGTGCACCACGAGCCGCAGCTTCATCT
This sequence comes from Burkholderiales bacterium, assembly GCA_035454685.1. Classification (GTDB taxonomy): domain Bacteria; phylum Pseudomonadota; class Gammaproteobacteria; order Burkholderiales; family SG8-39; genus SCGC-AG-212-J23. The sequence continues at coordinate 3,272 of DATIGN010000072.1, forward strand.
TCCGCCGCACCGCGGTCTCGCCGAAGATCGTGCGGATGTTGAGCACACCGAGGCCGCGCACCTCGATGAAATCTCTGAGCAGCGGCGGGCAGCGCCCTTCCAGCGCGCCAGCCGCGATGCGCGAGAGCTCAACGACGTCGTCGGCGACGAGGCCGTGGCCGCGGCTGATGAGCTCCAGGCCGAGCTCGCTCTTGCCGACGCCGGATTCGCCGGTGATCAGCACGCCGAGGCCGAGCACGTCCATGAACACGCCGTGCATCTCGCTTGTCTCGGCGAGCGCCTTGGCGAGATAGCGCGACAGCTTCTCGATCACCTGCGCCGCGCTCACCGGCGTGGCGAAGATGGCGGTACGGCTCTCGCGTGCCGCCTCCACGAGCTCGGGAAACGGCGTGATGGCGTCGGCAAACACGACCGCCACCGGATCGGCGGCGATCAGGCGGGCGGCGAACTCGGTGCGCTTGGCGGCGGTGTGGCGCTCGGCGAGGCCGGCTTCATGCGCGCCGATGACCTGGATGCTGTTGGGATGGGTGAGGTTGAGATGGCCGATCAGCGAGGCGGCTTGCGCCGCCTCCCGGCGCACCACAGTGCCGCCCTCGCGCCCCGCGACCCATGCGAGGGCGAGCGCTTCGCGATTGTCCTCATGCAGCCGCGCGACGTTGACCTGCAGCATCCGGCTGCCAGCTCGCAATCAGCTCGTACAGGGCTGCGGCGTCGGGCGCCCGGCTCATCGCTTCGCGCAGCGCCTTGTCGGAGAACATCTGGGCCAGCTCCGACAGGATCTGCAGGTGCTTCTCGGTCGCTTTTTCGGGCACCAGAAGCACGAACACCAGGCTGACCGGGCCGCCGTCCGGAGCGTCGAAGGGCACGGGCTGCGCCAGGCGTACAAACGCGCCGATCGCCTCTTTCAGGCCCTTGATGCGGCCGTGCGGGATCGCCACGCCTTGTCCGAGTCCGGTCGAGCCGAGGCGCTCGCGCGCGAACAGGCTGTCGAACACGAGGCTGCGCGCGATGCCGTCGAGGTTCTCGAACAGCAGGCCCGCCTGCTCGAACAGGCGCTTCTTGCTCGAGGCCTGGAGGTCGAGGCTGACGTGCGAGGCGGAGAGGATCTTCGCGACGAGGCTCATACTCGCTTGTCGTACAGTTTATCTTTGTATTTGAGAACCTGCCGGTCAAGCTTGTCGGCGAGCAGATCGATTGCCGCGTACAGGTCAACCTCCTCGCATTCGCAGTGCAAGTCCTTGCCGCGGACGTGCAGCGTCACTTCGGCCTTCTGCTTCACCTTGTTTGCCGTCAGGATCACGTGCGCGTCGATCACGTGGTCGAAGTGGCGCGTGATGCGCCCGAGCTTCGAGTGCACGTAGCTGCGCAGCGCTGGAGTCACTTCGAGGTGGTGACCGCTGATATTGAGGTTCATGGTCTACCCCCACGGTTCATGGTCAAAGCGCCTTTCTCTGGTGGACGGGAGGAATCTGCAGCGATTCGCGGTACTTTGCAATCGTGCGCCGCGCGACCACGATGCCCTGCTCGCCGAGGACCTGGGAGATACGCGCGTCCGACAACGGCGCCTTCGCATCCTCCGCGGCAACGAGCTGCTTGATGAGCGCCCGGATCGCGGTGGAGGAGGCGGCGCCGCCCGCCTCGGTGGCCACGTGGCTGCCGAAGAAATACTTGAGCTCGAAGGTGCCGCGCGGCGTCGCCATGAATTTCTGCGTGGTGACGCGCGAAATGGTGCTTTCGTGCAGCCCGAGCGTGGCGGCGATCTCGCGCAGGACCAGGGGCCGCATCGCGACCTCGCCGTGCTCGAGGAAGTGGCGCTGGCGGTCGACAATCGCCTGCGACACACGCAGAATGGTGTCGAAGCGCTGCTGCACGTTCTTGATCAGCCAGCGCGCCTCCTGCAGCTGCGAAGAGATGCCGGCGCCGCTGCGCGCCGCGGCGGCGAGCTCGGCGTAAAGCCGATTGATGCGCAGGCGCGGCATGGCGTCGGGGTTCAGGCTCGCGCGCCAAACGTTGCGCACCTTCTTTACGATGACGTCGGGGATTACGTAGCGCGCCTCGAGCTTCGCGAATGCCGAGCCGGGGCGCGGATTGAGGGCCTGGATCAGGCGCTGCGCCGCGCGCAACGCGTCTTCGCTGGCGCCGGTGAGCGCCTTCAGCCGTGTGTAGTCACGCGCGGCGAGCAGCTCGAGGTGCTTTTCGACGATCTCGAGCGCAAGCGCGCGCTCAGCCTCCTCTGGAAGGGACTTTAGCTGTAAGGTGAGGCATTCCGCGGGCGAGCGCGCGCCCACACCGGCGGGCTCGAAGTGCTGCAAATGGCACAGCGCGATCTTCAGCTCCTCGACGAGCGCCTCGCCGTCGTCGGCGAGCTGCGTCGGCAGCAGCGCGGCGATCTCTTCGAGGGGCTGGGTGAGATAGCCATCGTCGTCGAGCGCGTCGATCAGGATCTCGACGAACGCCCGGTCGCGCGCGCCGAGGTTGGTGAGCGAGAGCTGTGCGCGCAGGTGATCGCGCAGCGTCGGCGTGTCGGGCGTCGAGTGGGTACGGTCGCCATCCTCGTCGTCGTCCGGGCCGCGCCAGCTTGTCGCCAGCTCGCTCGGCCAGTCGGGGGTCTCGGGAACTTCCGAGCTGCTCGCCGCGGGCGGCGACTCCGGGCCGCCTTTCACGGGAAGTTCCTCGCCGTCCTCCCGCTCGAGCGCGGGGTTCTCCATCAGCATGCGCTCGATCTCCTGGTTCAGCTCGATCGTCGAGAGCTGCAGCAGCCGGATCGACTGCTGCAGCTGCGGCGTGAGAGTCAGGTGCTGCGAAAGGCGAAATTGAAGCGAAGGCTTCATTATTGAGCAGCTCAACTACATCCGGAAATTTTCACCCAGATATACTCGGCGAACGCTGTCATTATAGACAATCTCCTCGGGGTGGCCCGATGCGAGCACCGCGCCCTCGTTGATAATGTACGCTCGATCGCAGATGCCGAGGGTTTCGCGTACGTTATGGTCTGTTATGAGTACGCCGATGCTGCGCTCCTTGAGGAACCTAATGATGCGCTGGATGTCGAGCACGGCGATCGGATCGACCCCGGCGAAGGGCTCGTCGAGCAGAATGAACGACGGTCGCGTGCCGAGCGCCCGGGCGATCTCCAGACGGCGCCGCTCCCCGCCGGAGAGCGAGATCGCCGCATGCTTGCGCAGGTGTGCGATGTTGAGGTCCTTGAGGAGCTCCGCGAGGCGGGGCTCCATGTCGCTGGGCGCGAGCCCTTGCAGCTCGAGGATCGCCTGCACATTCTCTTCCACGGTGAGGCGCCGGAACACCGAGTTTTCCTGCGGCAGGTACGAGATGCCGAGGCGCGCGCGACGGTGGATCGGCAGGTGCGTGAGCTCGCGGCTGTCGAGATGGATCGAGCCCGAGTCGACCGGGATCAGGCCGACGATCATATAGAAGCACGTCGTCTTGCCGGCGCCGTTCGGCCCGAGCAGCCCGACCACTTCGCCGCTCGACACTTCGAGCGACACGTCCTGCACTACGGTTCGCGACTTGTAGCGCTTGCGCAGCCGCTGCGAGCGTAGCAAGCTCCCCATCGACCCGTCACTTCCCCGCTTCGGCGCTGGGAGCCTTGGGCTGGATGACCGCCTTTACGCGGCCCTTCGCCGCGCCTTTGCCCGAGCTCACCTGGTAGAAGTCCGAACGCTGGTCGACGAAAATGTAGTCGCCGGCGACCTCGTCGCCGCCGCGGTTCACGCGCGCGGAATCGAATAGCTCGATCTTCTGCTCGCGGTCGTTAAGCTCGATGCGCAGCGCCTCGCCTTCAACCCAGATGCCTTCCCTTTCGCCCGGCTTGGGATCCTGCCGCTGACGAAAGCGCGCCGGCCTGCCGGTGGCGCTCGCCGACTGGAAGCCTTCGGCGTCCTGGCGCACCACGAGGCGGTCGGCGCTGAGCCGCATGGTGCCCTTGGTGACGACGACGTCGCCTTCGAAAATATTCAGCCGGCGGGCGTCGTCCGCGCTCATGCGGTTTGCTTCCACCTGGGTGGGCTTGTCGCGATCGGCCTTCTCGCCAAGGACGATTGCGGGAGCGAGCATCACCAGCCCCGCCAGAAGGGCGCGCTTCATTCGGCGTCGTTCTGCTCGAAACGCGCAACCACGTCGCTGCGCAACACGAGCTCGCGCGACGCGTTGTTGTACTCCATGCCGCGCCCGGAGAGCGAGCGCCCGGCTTCGACGATCTTCACCGGGCGGTCGGTGCGCACGAGCGAGCGGTCGCGTAGAACGTGCAGGAACTCGGTGCTCATGCGCGCCTCGGGGCGCTCCGCGGAGGCGTCGCGCACGAGCAGCACATCGCCGTAAAGGAAGATCTCGTCCCCGTCGCGCGAGAGCTGGCCGCGCTCTGCGCGCACGCTGAAGCGGGGCTCGTGCGGCTTCGCCTGCACCACGCGCGGCGCGAAGAGCTCTGTGGTATCGTCGTCCGGGTAGTGCACCATGCGCTGCGCCGACATGATGCTTTCGACCGCGCCTTCGCCGTTGTACGTCGTAGTGGTGAAGTTCACGACGAAATAGTCCGGGTCATGGCGCCGCTCCACGGGCGGCGCGTCCTCCTCGCGCACCGTGCGCTCGAGGTAGAAGGTGAGCAGCGCCAGCGCGAGCATTACGCCCAGCGGGAAGAGCCGCGTCGTCGAGAGCATCAGCCGAGGTAGCCGCGCAGCGCGGGCTCGAGGGTGCTTTGCGCGCGCATCACCAGCTCGCACACCTCGCGCGCTGCGCCGCGCCCGGCGGCCGCGTGCGCCACATAGTGCACGCGGCTGCGCACCGCCTCGGGTGCCTCGGCCGGCGCGCAAGAAAATCCGCAGCGGGTCAGCACAGGGAGGTCGACCAGCTCATCGCCCATGAAGCCGATCTCCTCCAGAGGAAAACCGAGCTTCTGCGCCGCGGCGAGCTTGTCCTCGATGCCTTGCAGCACGTGCTCGATGCCGAGCTCCGCGGCACGCCGCTCGACCGCCGCCGAGCGCCGGCCGGAGAGAAGCGCGCACACCACGCCGCTTGCGGCGAGCATCTTGAGGCCGTGGCCGTCGTGCGCCGAGAACGCCTTCAGCGCTTCGCCTTTCGGCCCATAGAGCAGCGTGCCGTCGGTGAGGACGCCGTCGACGTCGAAAATCATGAGGCGCACGCCGCGCGCTCTGTCGAGCGTTTGCTGGGAAACCTCGCTCAAATCACCCTGGCGCGGAAGAGGTCGTGCATGTTGAGCGCGCCCACCAGCACGCCCTGCTCGTCCAGCACGAGCACCTGGCTGATCTTGTGCTCCTCCATGACGTGCACCGCCTCCGCGGCGAGCGTGTGGCAGCGGACGGTGCGCGGGTTCTTCGTCATTACGTCGTCCACGAGCAGGCTGTTGAGGTCGGTGCTCTTCTCGATCGTGCGGCGCAGATCGCCGTCGGTAAAAACGCCTTTGGCCAGGCCCGCGGGATCAAGCACCGCGGTCATGCCGATGCCGCCGCGCGACATCTCTATCACCGCCTGCCTGAGCGGCGTGCCGGCGGCGACTTTGGGCACCTTGTCGCCGGTGCGCATCACGTCCTCGACATGCAGCAACGCCTGGCGCGCCAGCGCCTGGCCGGGCAATCCTCCGCGCGGGTGGGTGCGCGCAAAGTCGGCTGCGGAGAAGCCGCGCATGTCGAGCAGCGCCACGGCGAGCGCGTCGCCCAGCGCGAGCGCGGCCGTCGTGCTCGCGGTCGGTGCCAGGTTGTGCGGGCAGGCTTCCTGCGCGACCGCCGCGTCGAGGTGCACGTCGGCCTCGCGCGCTAGCGCCGAGTCGGGCTTGCCGGTGATGGCGATCAGCTTCGCGCCGCGGCGCTTGATCTGCGGCACGATCTGCAGGAGCTCCTCGCTCGCACCGGAATAGGAAATGGCGATGAAGACGTCGCCGTTCTCGATCATGCCAAGATCGCCGTGGCTCGCCTCGGCGGGATGGACGAAGTAGGCCGGTGTGCCGGTGCTGGCGAGCGTCGAGGCGACCTTTCGCGCGATATGCCCCGACTTGCCCATGCCGCTCACCACCACGCGGCCTTTTCTCCTGGTGATCAGCTCGACCGCCGCGGCGAAGCGGCTGTCGACGCGCTCGATCAGCGCGCGCACCGCGTCGGCTTCGATCTCGAGCACCCGCCGCGCGAGCTGCAGGGTATCGGCGATGCCGCTTTTCCCCACGCTGCGGGCTGCCTTTATCATGGCCGGGGAGTATAGCCCATGGACCCCAGCGCAGTCGGCTTGCAGTCGGTGCTCGTGCTGCTCGCGTCGAGCGTGATCGCGGTCGCCGTGTGCCAGAGCCTGCGGCTGCCGCCGATGGTCGGCTATCTTCTCACTGGCCTCGCCCTCGGACCGCACGTGCTCGGCGTGGTCTCGGAGCGCGAGGAGATTCACCAGCTCGCCGAATTCGGCGTGGTGTTCCTGATGTTCTCCATCGGGCTGGAGTTCAGCCTGTCGAAGCTCAAGTCGATGCGCCGGCTGGTGTTCGGCCTGGGACTTGCGCAGGTCGGCGCCACCGTGATGCTTGCGGTAGGCGCTGCGGCCGCCCTCGGCGCGTCGTGGCAGATCGGGCTCGCGCTCGGCGGCATAGCCGCGATGTCATCGACTGCCATCGTCAGCAAGCTTCTTGCCGAGCGCGGCGAGCTCGACAGTTCGCACGGCCGCCAGGTGATCGCGGTGCTCCTTTTCCAGGATCTCGCCGTCGTCCCGCTACTCGTGCTGATCCCGGTGCTCGGCCAGACGGCCGACGCCATCGGCATGGCGGTTGTCGCGGCGCTGGCGAAGGCGGCGGCGGCGCTCGGGCTCGTGATCGTCGGCGGGCCGAAGCCGATGCGAGCGTGGCTGCGCGTTGTCGCGCGGCGGCGCTCGAACGAGCTATTCGTGTTAAACGTGCTGCTGATCACGCTGGTCGCGGCCTTCATCACGGCCGCGGCCGGCCTGTCGCTCGTGCTCGGCGCGTTCCTCGCCGGCATGCTGATCTCCGAGACCGAGTACCGCTTTCAGGTCGAGCAGGACATCAAGCCTTTCCGCGACGTGCTGCTGGGCCTTTTCTTCGTCACCATCGGCATGCTTCTCGACCCGCGCCTGGTCCTCGCGCGGTGGGGAACCGTGCTCGTGTTCGTGCTGCTGCTCATGCTCGGCAAGTTCGCGCTGATGGCCGCGCTTTCCCGGGCGTTCGGTACGGCGAGCGGCACCGCGTTGCGCGTAGCGCTGGCACTCGCTCAGGGCGGCGAGTTCGGCTTCGTGCTGCTCGCGCTTGCCGGCATCGCAGGCATCGTGCCGGAGCCGCTGTTGCAGCCGATGCTCGCCGCGATGATCGTGTCCATGCTGGCCACGCCGTTCGTGATCGCCGCGAGCGACCGCATCGTGCTGCGCCTGTCGCGCGCCGAATGGCTGCAGCGCTCGCTTGAGCTGCACCGGATCGCCGTGCAGTCGATCGAGGCCGAGCGGCACGTCGTGATCGTGGGCTACGGCCGCAATGGGCAGCGCCTCGCGCGCCTCCTCGACGCGGAAGGCGTGCGCTACATCGCGCTCGACCTCGATCCGGAGCGCGTACGCGAAGCCGCTGCGGCGGGCGACACGGTGGTGTTCGCCGACGGCCTGCGACGCGAGGCGCTGATGGCGGCCGGGATCACGCGCGCCGCAGCGGTGGTGCTCACTTTCGCCGACGCCGCGCTTGCAGTGCGGATGCTCGCGCACGTGCATCATCTCAATGCCTCGGTGCCGGTGATCGTGCGCGCGCGCGACGAAGCCGATATCGCGCCGCTCACTGCGGCGGGAGCGTCCGAAGTGGTACCGGAGGCGTTCGAGTCCGGCCTGATGCTCGCCTCGCACACGCTGGTGTGGGTGGGCGTGCCGCTGAGCCGGGTCATGCGTCGCGTGAGCCAGGTGCGCGGCGAGCGCTATGGTCTGCTGCGCGGGCTGTTCCAGGGCCGCGACGAGATGGACGCGACGGCGTACCTACACTCGGTGACGCTCGAGCCAGGCGCGGGCGCACTCGGGAAGACGCTCGCCGAGCTGGAGCTCGACGGCCTCGGGGTTCAGGCGCGCGCGGTGCGGCGGCGCGGCGCCAAGGCGAAGCTCGACGCAGCGTCAGCAGGAGCGCTGCAGTCCGGCGATGTGGTCGTGCTGCTCGGCACGCCGGAGGCGCTGGCCGCAGCCGAGGACCGGCTGCGGTAGTCGAACGAACCTACATTTGACGGCAGACGAGGTACGAGCTGACGCCGTCTTCAACGTAGGTGGTTGCTGCGGCAGCGACAGCCGCGGGGTTCGGCGTGTCCTGCTTCATCGCGCGCACGTTGCCTTTCCTGCCATCGCCGTCGTCCATCTGGGCGTCGACCGAGATCGCGATCTTGTCGGGCAGGTTCGCCGAGCATAGAAGAAGCGAAGTAAATACAGTCGCCGGGGTACCGCCGTCGCTCAGCACACCGGTCTTGAAGGTCGCCGTGCCGGGCGCGGTGCCGTCGGAAGTCTGCACGCCCATCTTGCCGTTGACCGCGTTGAACGGGTTATCCGCGCCGCTGCCGCCAGAGATAAAGCCTGCGCGCCGCAGGTGGTCCCAGAAAAGCATGCTCTCCGCCGTCACGGCGGCGATGTACGCGCCCTCGATCGTGCCGTCGCCCGCCGTTCCCGGCGGGGTCAGACCCCAGCGAGTCGCGAGCTTGTCGTCACCCGGCAGCGCGCGGTAGCGGTCCTGGTAGCCGTACATCGCGGCGGACACGCCCGATATGTCGGCGATCACGTTCTTGATCTTCGCCTGGGTGATCATCTCCTGACCCTTCAGGATGCCGCCAAGCAGCAGCCCGATGATGACCAGCACGATGGCGATCTCGACCAGTGTGAATCCCCCTTGACCCTTTTTCATAACCTTCTCCTTGGGCAACCAAATCGATTTGGCCCTTACCATCGCAAGGTCCGTTCCATGTACAGTATCATACGAAACAAGTAGTTATCAAAGATAGTTGATGCAATACTGTCGAAATCCCGACAGCCATGTCGAGCCCATGACAGCCTCAAGAGCCGCCTTTTGCAGCGCGTTGTTCGAGTTCCTCCAGCCGCTGCTTGAGGAAGCGCAGCTCGGCCGGGTCGTCCAGGGAACCGCTCTGAAGAAGGCTGCCGATCAGGACGCGCGCCGCCTGGAGTTCGTTCAGATCCTCGAGGATGAAGATTTCCATCTGCTTCACCCAAGGTGGCACGCCGCTCGCGCTGACGTGCCGCTGGAGCGCCCGCGCGTAGCGCAGCGCGAGCGGGAGGTCCTTGAGCCGGTGCTTGGCGAGCAGGGCGGCATGGGCGAGCGACGGCCAGCGTAGGTTCGGATCGAGCAGGAATTGCCGGTACACGAACTCAAGGGCCATGCGGCTGCGCACCGGGTCCGCAGTCTCGGCGTACACGCGCGCCGCGCTGAAGAGCGCGTACTGGCTGCGCGGGTCAAGCTCGAGGATCGCCTCAAGCCAGCCGATAAGCCGCCCATAGTCCGGGGTGCGATAGGACTGCAGATGCACGATTGCCAGCCTCGCCAAGGCTTCGCGCTCACCGAAGCTCGCCAAGCGTAGAGCGTATGCGCTGGGCGCAGGCGGAAGCTCCGGCGCCGTAGCTGCGCCGGTATCGCGTCGCGCTTGCCAGGCCACCTGCGTCGCGAGGCTGAGCGCAAGCAGGGCGAGCACCCAGCGCGGCACGGCGCTCACCGGGCGCACATCGATTGTCACAGGTTCCTCCGGTGAAAATCGAAAAGCCCCCCGGCACCAAGCAATAGCGCGTAGAGCACAAGGCTCGCGATCGCGCCGGCGTAGGCGGTTGCGGAGGGCGGCTCGTATAGAAGCCAGGCAGTGCGCGTCACCGCGTCCAGGCGCGGCAGTATCAGCGCGATGGCGTCGACCGCGTACTGCGCGAGCCGCGAGGCAAGCGAGGGGTCGCCAAGGTGCGCTGCCGCCATGGCCTGGATCGCGCCGATGGAACGCGCGAGCAGATACAGTCCGGCAGTCGCGGTGAGCGCGGCAACGAACTGCTGCAGCGTCATGGCGAAGAAGAGCGCCGCGGCTGCCACCAAAGCGGCCTCACAGGCGAGCGAGGTGCCCCAGAGCAGCACCGCGCCTGGGGGCGCCCACACGAGCAGCGGGAGCGCGAACACTACAGCGAGCACTGCACCGCATGCCACGAAGCCGGCGAGGCGCGCGAGGTACTGCGTCGTGCGCGAAAGCGGCAACGACATCATGAGCTCGAGCCCTTTGTCCTGAACCTCGCGCAGGATGCTGGCGGTGACTTGTGTCGCGACGAGAAACATGGCGCATGCACGCCACACCGCGGCGAGGACTGCAGCCTGCAGTGCGCGGCTTTCGGTGAGCGCAGCCTGGGAAACGAAAGCCGCGAGCCCGAGGCCAACCGCGACGGCTGCCAGCGCGAGCCAGGGAAGCCCGCCGCGGCTGGCTTCGAGCACGACCGAGCGTACGAGTACGGCGACAGGGCGGGCGAGCGGCATGTCTTCTGTAGACTAGTCGCGGAGAAATCCTCATGCAACCTGGAACGTTGACGGCGCCGCTGCTGACGCGGCTCGCCAACACGACGTGGGACTTCAGCCAGCGCTACTGGCGTGTGGTCGTGGTGGCGATGTTGGCGCTCTTGCACGTCGCGGTGTTTCGGGGCGTGAGCGACCCGTGGGCGCGGGCGCTGCTGCTCGCGCACCTCGGGTTGCTCCTGCTGTGGCAGCCGTTCCTGCGCGCCGAGCAGCACATCTCGGCAACGCAAGGGTTCATCCTCGCGCTGGTCGCCTCGGGCGTGATGCTGTGGCTCGACTGGTGGTTTCTCGCCTTCTGGGTCGTGGTGCTGGCCGGTCTGGTTGGGGGCAAGGTGTACCAGCAGCATGCGCGCTGGCAGCGGCGGTGCTATCTCGTGGTGCTCGTCTACCTCCTCGCGCTGCTTGCGGTCGCAATCTTGCCGGAGATCGCACCGCGCCGCGATATCGACGCCGAGATACTGACGTACGCGGAATACCTGCTGCCGTTGGCGTTCGTCGTCATAGCGTTCATGCCATCGGAGCGGGACGCGGGAGATGCGCCCCACATCATCGACTTTTTCTACAGCATGTTTGTGATGCTGCTCCTCGTCGTGATCATCCTGGGCAGCTTCACCTTCATGACGCTGCGGCGCATGCCTTACCTCGAGGCGCTTACGTACACCGTGTTCCTGACCGCGGGCGCCGTGCTGCTCGTAGCACTTGCCTGGAACCCGCGCAGCGGCGGGGCTGGGGTCTTCTTCGCGAGGTACCTCTTCTCGATCGGGCTGCCGATCGAGAAATGGCTGCACCTGCTCGCCGAGCTGCTGCAGGCCGAAACGCGCCCGGAGCGCTTCCTCGAGCAAGCCCTCGTCGCGTTGCTGCGCCTGCCTTCGGTCGCCGGGGTGCAGTGGCGCACCGGCGCGGAGGGCGAGCGGCAGAGCGGCGAGCTCGGCAGCCGCACCGCGCAAGCGCTTCACTACGAGACCGACGAGCTTGCCCTCACCATCTACTCGCGCTACCGGCTTGGGCCGGCGCTGCAGTGGCATCTACGCCTGCTCGGGCAGCTGCTCGGCGAGTTCTATGCCGCGAAGCTTCGCGAGGAGAAGCTGCGCCAGGCGAGCTACCTGCAGGCGGTGCACGAAACCGGCGCACGGATGACGCATGACATCAAGAACCTGCTGCAGTCGCTCTCGGTGCTGACGTCGGTGGCGCGCGAGGACGAAACGCGCAACCCGGCTCAACTGCAGGCGCTGCTGCGCCGGCAGCTCCCGCTCATCGAGCGGCGGCTTGCAGACACGCTCGCGAAGTTTCAGCGCCCGCAGGACGCGGGGGAGAGCTATGTCGGCGCGCGGGCCTGGTGGGAAGGGCTCGCGCGCCAGTACCGCGCCGAGGGCGTGGAGTTCGAGTCGCAAACGCCTCCTCCAAGCGCCCGGCTGCCGCGCTCGCTTTTCGACACGGTGGCGGATAACGTCATACGCAACGCGCTTGCGAAGCGCGCCACCGACCCCTCCGTGCGCGTGCGCGTCTCGCTCGCCTGCAACGAGCGCGTCGCGCTGCGCGTTTGCGACAGCGGCGCCGCGGTGGCGCCAGAGCTCGCAGCGACGCTGTTGCGCGCGCCGGTCAGCTCGGGCAGCGGACTGGGTATCGGCCTGTACCAGGCGGCGCGGCTTGCGGAGGCGACCGGCTATCGCCTCGAGCTCGAGACCAACGAGGACGGCCGAGTTTGCTTCGTTCTGCGGCACGAGGAGGGTCAGGGCAGCACCCCGGCGGCCACCATGCGCCCGTAGAGCACACCGACCGGGATCCAGACCAGGAGATCGTCGTACTCGCCCCCCGGGGCGCTAGGCGGATCCGGCACACGGCTCACGAACAGCGGATTCGCGTCGAGGTTCTGCGCTTCGTTCGCGCCGTGCGGCAGTGGGCCATTCTTGCCGGTGGAGAACACCACCGCGACCACGGTGTTCTGGTTGGTCACGGCGGTATTGGGGTCGCAGCCCAGGGCGGACGCCACCGCCGGCCCGGCGCTGCAAACCACGAGATCACCGGGTTTTTGCGACATGCCCCAGGCCGCCTCCGTGCCGTGCTGCCGCGTGAACCGCGCCGGCCCCGTGCCCCATTGTGTGGCGGAAACCGCATACCGGATACGGTTGCCCCAGGCGTCCAGCCCGAACCCGACGCCGTCGGTCGGCTGGAAGCCGATGGTTTTTGCAGGCAGAAACCCGGCGTAGGTCGCCGTGCATGGCGCCACCCCGCCGCCAGCTTCCTCGCCGCTCGTGATTGCGGGGCACGGCAGCCGCCCATTCACCAGCGAGAACGCGAGCAAAAGCTCTTTCGCTTCCTCTAGCCGGCGCTGCGTGTCGTTGCGGTTCCGCGTTTCGAAGTGTGCGCCGAGGCCGAACAGGGTCGAGCTGAGCAGCAAGCCGATGATGGCCAGCACCACCGCGAGCTCGGTGAGTGTGAAGCCGCGGCGAGCGCGTCTCACGGGTTTGCGTCCACGACCACGATGCGATCGTTGAAGGCGGAATTCACCGCACGCTGCTCGAAATTCAGGTCGAGATCGGCGTTGGCGCCCTCGAGGAAGTCGGCGAGCGCGCCATTCGGCCGCGGGCTGCCGTCGAGGCTGCGGCCGGCGAGGATCAGGATGGCGCGCTGCTTGCCTGCGGGGACGAGATTCGCGACGTGCAGACAGCTGCTGCACGAGCGCGGTGGGGCCGCGCTCGCGGCATGGCCCGGTGTGAGCGCGTAGTAGAGCAGCCGGTACCACTCGTTGCGCACGAACCAGCCGCTAACCGGGGCTAAGGGGTCGAGGAGGGCATGATCGCCAATCGCAGCGCGGTCGATGCGGATGCGAAACTGCGCGCTGCTTCCCCAGCCCATCGCATCGATGTTGGGCAGCATGGCGCCAAAGGTCACAGTCACCGAGCCCGCCGGCTTGTCGGCGATGGAGCCGTCGTTCATCTCAGCGAAGTAAGTCACCGGTTGTGGCTGCCATGGATCCAGAAGGGCGTTGCTGCGCGCCGACACCTCCAGCTTCTCCGGATCGAGCGCGCGCAACCCCATTGCGACGTTCGTGAAAGTGGCGCTCATCTCGATACGGACGGGCCGCCACGGTTCTAGCTCGCTTTTTGCGTATCGCCCTTCGCACTGCCGCACGTCCGGACTTTCCCAAACGCAGGTTTGCGATTCGATGCCCCCGTAGCCGAGCACCTCGGTGGCGTCCGCGGGCGTCGCCGCGTAGCCGACGAGCGAGGGCAGACAGCGCGGCCCGCTGCAGCCCAGAGTCTGGTTGAAGGGAAGAAGGCCCTGGAGCGCACCGGCAGCGCCGCGGAAGCTCGACGTCCCGGGGTCGCCGAAGGGCGCGGCGAAGGGATGCACCGCGTGCTCGGCGCTCAATCCCCAGGTGGGCGTGGCATAGACGCGTTTCAATTCGGGGATTACGTCGCGCTCGATGCGCTTGGCGATCGCCGCTTCTAGCGCGGGCATGAGATCGGCCGCGCCGATCGCGACCACCTGGTCGTTGAACACCTGATTCGTGGCGTTATCGACAACGCCCGAGCGGAAGGCGCTCGCGGTGTAACACTCGAGATAATCGCGCAGGTTGGGCGGTATGACCGGCACCGGGGACTGCACGCGCGCCACGCAGCCGGCCGCGAGTTGGCTCGATGTCGGCGCGCTGTTCAGTGCGGCTCCGGGGGCGATGAGAAGCGCGATCACCGGCCGGCCGTCCAGCGTGAGCTGACCGGGGGTGTTGGAGTTGATCTTCAGCGTGGCGCTGCTGTTCGGGAGGTGCCATCCTGGCGACACCACATACCAAACTTGCCGTCCGGACGAGTCCAGCGTTTGCGGTAAGCCGAGCGTTCGCCAGGGCAGCCAGCCGATCGGGTTGGCACAGCTCCCGGCGGCCCGACCCTCGTTTCGCGAGCCCACATCGCCCCAGGCCTGCGGACAGGGTAGCCGGCCCGGGTTCGCTTCGCCGGGCTCGAGCGCGTTCGCGGCTACCCAGGCAATAAGGGCGGCCTTGGCCTCAGCGAGGATCCTCGCGTTGTGCCTCGTCTGCGCCGCCGTGCGCGAGGCAAGGCTGAACGCTGAGACGAGCATCCACGTCGTGCCGAGCACCAGAAGCGCCGCAAGCGCGAGAAGCGCAGTGCCGCGCTGGCTGCGTGTGCCGGAAGGACCGGGCATGGCGGCGGCAGTCTATGCACGCGGCGCGGCGCTGAAACGCGGTTCTAGACCAGGAGGATGTGCAAAAAGTCACACCCCGCAGCTGGATCGGACGCCCAGACTAACCGGGCGCTAGAGGGCGAGCGCTAAGGATGGCACCGGATCGTTGGTGCCGCCCTCGACGCACGAGGCGACGCTCGCGCGGGTGTTGCCGGAAGC
>DATIGN010000073.1:0-35954 GCA_035454685.1 Burkholderiales bacterium
CGTTGCCTTCCAGTCCGCCGGCCGCAAGGCGTTCCTCGACGCGCTCGCCAAGGCGCGGCCCATCGTGCTCGAGCCGATCGTCAACGTGGAGATCGTCGCGCCGGAAGACCGCATGGGCGACATCGCGGGCGAGCTCTCCGGCCATCGCGGCCAGATCAAGGGCTCGGATTCCCCTCGGCCGGGACTAGTGCAGATTACGGCGCAGGCGCCGCTCTCGGAGCTCGAGCACTTTCCGGCGCGGTTGAAGTCGCTCACCGCGGGCCACGGCTCCTACAGCCTGGAGTTCAGCCACTACGATCCTGCGCCGCCGCAGCTTCAGCAAAAGCTCGTCTCCGCGCACAAGCCGGCCGCCAGCGCCGAGGAATAGGCCTGCACTTCGTGCACCAGGGGCGGGGTGCCCCGCCCCTGGTCTTCGTGCACGGCTTTCTCTGCAGCCACGAGGACTGGCGGCTTCAGCTCAAGGAACTCAAGCAGAAACATGAAGTGGTCGCCTGCGACCTGCGCGGCCACGGAAGCACCCCCGGCCGGCCGCACGAATGCTCCATTGAGCATTTTGGAGGAGATGTCATTGCCCTCGCGAACAACCTCGAGCTACCGCCGTTCATCTTGATCGGCCACAGCATGGGCTGCCGCGTCGTGCTCGAAGCAAACCGCATCGCCCCCGAGCGCGTCGCCGGCATCGTGCTGATCGACGGCAGCCGCGCCGGCAGCGGCGACCCCGATGGCGTCGAGGCCGCCGCGCGCGCGCAGATCGAGCAGAACGGCTACCAGGCCTGGGCCGAGGACCTCTTCCGCCAGATGTTCTTCAAGTCCACCCCGGCATCCGAGCGCCTCGTTCAGCGAGCGGTGCGCCAGAGCGCCGAGACCGGCGCGGCACTGTGGCCGCGCGTGGCGCGCTGGGATGCGGCAACCCTGGAGGCCGCGCTCGCCGCCGTGCGCGCGCCGGTACTCGTCATCCAGAGCACCACGCGCAACGCGCAGGGCGAGCGCGCGCGGATGCAGCCCGGGCAAAGCTCGCCCTGGCTTGATCTCTTCAAAGAAAGATTGAACCGAGTGAGAATCGAAGTGCTGCCCGGCCTCGGGCACTTCGCGCAGCTCGAAGCGCCCGAGCGCGTCAACCGGCTGATTGCAGAATTCTGTCGATGAAGCGGTGAACCTTGAGCGCCTCGGCGCCGCTTACCCGGGGATCGCGGTTCTGCTCGATCGAGTCGAGAAAGTCCGTCAGCACGCCACGATGCCAATCGTGCGGAAATGCCATCGGATCCGCCCCGGTGCCGCCAGCACCAGATTCAGAAGAAAAAGAAAAAGCCGGTTGGTCTTGAATTTGCACTTTCAGCGAAGTGCCTTCGAGCTGGGCAGTGCCGCGCGTGCCGATAAGCTCGATGCGCTCCGGGAAGCCCGGATAGGCGCTCGTCGTGGCGTGCACGGTGCCGATGGCGCCGCTCTTGAAGCGCACCGCGGCGACCGCCAGGTCCTCGGTTTCCATCCGGTGAATCGGGGTGGTGGTCACGAAGCTCTTTACCTCGAGCGGTTCTCCGACAAACGATAAGAACAAATCCAGTGTGTGGATCGCTTGCGTAAGCAGTACGCCGCCGCCATCGCGCCAGCGCGTGCCGCGCCCAGGTTGATCGTAGTAGCTCTGCGGACGCCAGTTGGGGATCGCCGCCGAGGCGGACACTAGCTTCCCCAAGTCGTTTAGCTGCTCCCTCAGCTTTTCGGCTGCCGGGCGAAAGCGGTGTTGCAGGACCACGCCCAGCTTTACAAGGGAAGTCTTGTTGACGAGTTGCTCCGCCTTTGCGGTGGAAACCTCCAGCGGCTTTTCCAGTAGCACGTGTTTTCCCGCAGCGGCACACCGCTCAACGACATCGAGATGCGTATTGGGCGGCGTGAGGACGAGGACCGCGTCCACCGCTGTGTCATCGAGGATGGTCTCGAGCCGGTCGCATTGCGGAAAGGGGAAGCGCTCGGCGAACTTACGCCTTCGCTCCACGGATGGGCTGAAGGCGTAGGCGACCTGCACGCGGTGCTTGAGGTCGAGCAGGCTCTTGGCGTGCGGAGTGACCGCCATGCCTAGCCCGACGATGCCGACGCGAATCACTCGAATCCGTAGAGCTCGGCCGGGTTGTCGACCAGGATCTTCTTTCGCGTCTCCTCGACCGGCGCCCAGTCGAGCAGCAGGTCGAGCAAATCCTCGTCTGCCGGCCGCTTCTCCTTCGGTACGGAAGGATGCGGCCAGTTCGACGCCCACAGCATGCGCTCGGGCGCCTTCTTCACCAGGGCTTTCGCCAGCTTGCCGACGTCCTGGTATCTCGGCCCGCCCGTCTTCGACGTTTCATAGGGCGCCGAAAGCTTGACCCAGCATCGCCCCGTTTCCACCAGGTTCAACAAGGAACGGAAAGGCTGGGAGTCGACGCTTACGGGCTCGAGAAACTTGCCGGTATGGTCGATCACGCACTTGCCGGGCAGGCGCTTGATCTGCGCCTCGTACTTGGGTAACTCGCGCCCGTCGAGCTGGATGTTGGCGTGCCAGCCGAACGGGTGAACGCGGGCCATCACCTCATCCATTGCGTCGAAGCCGAGCGTGCCGCCGTGCAGGGTCATGATGCGCACCGCGCAGATGCCCGCCTTGGTAAGGCGATCGAGCTCCGCATCGCTGACGCCTGGCTTCACTACCGCTACGCCTTTTGCCGCTTTTCCCAGGGCTCTGATGGAAACCAAAGTCACCCTGTTGTCGTCTTTATAGGCATTCGGCTGTACCACGATCACGCGCTCGAGCCCCAGGCGCTCCTGCAGCTCGCGGTACATGCGCACCGTGAAGGTACCGGGGTTCGGCGTGCCGGGAGCAGCCGCCGCGCCGTCGTAGAAATGCATGTGCGTGTCGCACGCGCCCTTCGGCACCCGGATCTTCATTTCTTCTTGCCTTTCTTCGCGGGCTTTTTCTTCGGCGCAGCCGGATTCGGCACTTCCTCGGCGGTGCAGAAAATCCCGCCCTGGTGGGTCTCGGCGATGTCGTCGGTCGAGGGCTTTTCTTTCTGCAGCACTTCCTGCGCGAAGATCTCGGAGTCGTCCTGCGGACGATAGCCCAGCCGGAACGCGTTCGAGTTGTCGTACCAGGCGCGCTTGTTCCTCGAGATACCGTACACGATCTCGAACTTGATGTCGGGATGCTCGATCCCGATCGAAACGAGCTGCGCGAGATCGCGCGGACTGAACCAGATCGAAAGCCGCCGTTTGTCGATCGGCACCGGGTTGACGTTGCCGATGCGCATCATGAAGACTTCCATGCCGTACTTTTCGGCGTAGAGGCTGCCGAGCGCCTCGCCGAACACCTTCGACACGCCATAGCGGCTGTCCGGTTTCGGGTAGACACGATGGTCGATGGTCTGGTCGCGGCGATAGAAGCCGACCGCGTGGTTACTGGTCGGGAAAAGGACGCGCTTCACGCCGTTCCTGCGCGCGGCCTCGAACACGTTGTAGCAACCGATGATGTTCGCCTGCAGGATCGACTCCCAGGGGCCCTCGACCGAGTAGCCGCCGAGATGCACGATGGCATCGACCCCCTTGGTAATGCGCAGTGCATCCGCCATCTTCGCAATGTCGGCCTTGACGAAGGTCTGCCCCTTGGGCGGCTTGAGCGGCCGCCGGTCGGACAGCCGCAGCTTGTACCTGCCGGCGAGCTCGCGGCTCAAATGGTTGCCGACGTCGCCGGTCGCTCCGGTGATGAGGACGGTCTTCACACGATTCTCCCTATTAATTCGTTGAACTGCGCTGCGCGCTCGAAGTACACCGAGTGCCCGACGGCCGGAACGCGAACCGCGCTTCCCCGGGGCGCGAGCCGAGCAAGGGCCGGCCCCGCCGCGGGCGGAAACACCCAGTCTTCATCGCCGGTGATGAAAAACACCGGCATCGGCAGTTGCGCGAGCAGGCTCGGCGCGCAATTGCGCTGCTTGCGAATCTTTGTTCTCACCTGCTCCCGGAAAGAAGCCGGCGCCGTCTCGGAGATCTGCCAGTAAAGCTGCGCGAGCGCCGGCTGCTCGCGCGCCATGCGCTCGCCCGACGCGGGGTGAATGCCGCGCGACTGCAGCTCTGCCAGCGCAGCGGGGGAGCGGCCCGACCACTGCTGGATCTCGTCGTCTTCAACTTGATTGAAATCGATCACGCCGGAGGTGGATGCCATCACCAACGCGCGCACCCGGCCGGGTTCGTGAAGTGCGTAATCGAGGCAGGTCCAGCCGCCCATCGACTGGCCGACCAGCGCGATGTCTTTCAATTTGAGTTCCTCGATCAGCGCAGCGAGGTCGTCGGCGTACGAATCGGGGGCCGTGTTCCCGGGGACAGGACTCGACGGGGGGAAGCCGCGGTGCGCAAAGACGACGCAGGTGCGAGTCGGCGCAAAGTGCGCGACCTGCTGCCACCACGAGAGATGGTTGCCGCCAAGGCCGTGGGCGAACACGACCGCAGGCCCGTCGCCGATCACCTCGTAGTAGATCTCCGCCCCGGCGCGGCGCAAGCGACCGGCGCGCCTCACAGACGACGTTTCCAGTGCTCGGGGTTGACCGCGCCCTTTGGAGCTTTCCCGCGGACGATCTCCGCGGCCTGCGCCACCGTTTCCATGGATTGGTGCTCGATCGCGGGCAGCGTGAGCCCGGCGGTGTGCGGCGTGGCGACCACATCGGGCCGGGCCGCTAGCCGCGGCGTCGGCATCTGGTCGGGGGCGCGGCCCACGTCCATTGCGCAGCCCGCGAGCTTGCCGGAATCGAGCGCCGCCTCGAGCGCCGCTTCATCCACCAAGTTGCCGCGCGACACGTTGATCAGGTACGCGCACTTCTTCATTTTTGCGAACGCTCTGGCATCGATTAGATTTTCGGTTTCCGCGGTCGCCGCGGCGAGCGGCACCACAAAGTCCGATTGCTCCAGCAACTCATCGAGCGGAACCTGCTCGACGCTTTTGACATACGGATCGCTTACGAGCACCCGCATCCCCAGCGCCTTGGCGATGCGCGCCACTTCCTTGCCGATCGCGCCGTAACCGATGACACCCAGGGTGCTGCCCTTGAGCTCGCGTCCCATTCCGGCCTTGGGGATCTTGTTGTCATGGTAAAGCGAAGCGGAGCGCGTGATGCCCCGGGAGAGATCCACCAGGAAGCCGAGCACCATCTCGCTTACTGAAGTGACGAACCCGGCGCTCGCCTGAGTTACGAGCACGCCGGCCTTGCTGGCGGCGGCGACATCGACGTTGCGGATGTCGATGGCGCAGCGCAGGAACGCAACGAGGCGCGGCAGGCTCTGGAAGAGCTCAGCCGGTGCGGGCGACTGGCGGTACGACACGATGAGGTCGCAATCCTGCGCCGCCGCGATAAGCGCTTTCCCTTCCAGAGGAGCCGATTCCTCATTCAGTTTGACGTCGCCGATTGCCCGCAAGCCCGCGAGAGCGCGTTCGCCGTAATACAGCGCCATCGCCTCGGGCGAGTGCGTCAGTAATATCTTCAAGCAGCTTTTTTCTGATCTGCGGCGAGCTTGCGGTAACGCTCGAGCGAGCGCGTGAGGTGGCGGCGCATGGCCTCGCGCGCGCTCCGCGCGTCGCCGCTTTCGATCGCCTGGTAGATCCTGCGGTGCTCTTCCTGGATGAGCGCGAGGTAGGCGCGCTCGCCGCCCATGCGCTCGGGCAGCCCGCTTACAGTGCGCCGCGGGATGAGGTGCCGGCCGATGAACTGCAGGAAGCGCGCGAATTCCGGGTTGCCGGTCGCTTCTGCAATGGCGCGATGGAAGCCGAGGTCCTCGTCCACCGCCGAGCGGCCGGCGTTGCTCGCCTCCTCGATGGCATTCAGCGCGTTCAATATTGTGCGAACCTGGGGCTTCGAGGCCCGCTCGGCGGCGAGGCCCGCCGACTCGATCTCCACCCCCAGGCGCAGCTCCATCACCGCGAGGATATCGTCGAGCGACTGCATGCGCTCGGGCTCGATGCGGAACGGCGCCCGCTGCGGCTCCGCCGACACGAACGCGCCGACGCCCTGACGCGTCACCACCAGCCCCTCCGCGCGCAGCGCCGCGACAGCCTCGCGCACCACGGTGCGGCTGACGCGCGCCGCTCGGGTCAGCGCGTGCTCGGTCGGCAGTCGCGCGCCGGGCGCGAGCCGGCCGCTCCGGATCTCACCGGCGAGCTGCTCGAACAGCCGGCGCGAGAGCTTGCGCTCCGCGGCAAGAGGCCGAATTCGCATCTTGACGAAGGCCTGTGCAGTAGTTGTATGATGACTGACGAATCTTACCAGAGGAGGATTCATGTTCCGCCGTCATTTGATCGGCGCCGCTGCCGCGGCCGCCGTGCTTGCGCTACCGCTGCCTGCGGCTGCGCAGCAGAAGCAGGTCATCAAAGCGACCGACGTCCATCCGCTCGGCTATCCGACGGTCGAGGCGATCGTGCGCATGGGAGCCAAGCTAGAAAAGGCGACCAATGGCCGCTACACCCTGCAGATGTTCCCGTCAATGCAGCTCGGCGGCGAGAAGGAGATGATCGAGCAGGCGCAGGTCGGCGCGCTGCAGATCGCGCGCATCTCGGTCGGCCCGATGGGCCCGATCGTGGACGAGCTCAACGTCTTCAACATGCCGTTCGTGTTCCGCGACGAGCAGCACATGAGAAAGGTGATCGACGGTCCGATCGGCCAGGAAATGCTCGCCAAGCTGACCAACGACCCGCGCTCGCGGCTCGTCGCGCTCGGGTGGATGGACGCCGGCACGCGCAATGTCTATTCCGACAAGCCGGTTACCAAGCCCGCCGATCTCAAGGGCATGAAGATCCGCATGATGGGCAATCCCATCTTCGTCGAAACGATGAACGCCATGGGCGGCAACGGCATCGCCATGGGCTTCAACGAGCTGCACCAGGCGCTGCAAACGGGCGTAGTGGACGGGGCGGAGAACAACGAACCGACGCTCTTCGCGCAGAACCACTACCAGACCCCCAAAGGCAAGGTCTATAGCCTCACCGGCCACCTGATCATCCCGGAGATCTTCGTATACTCGAAGGTGAGCTGGGACAAGCTGCCCAAGGCCGACCAGGACCTGATCCGCAAGTTCTCGCGCGAGGCGCAGCTCGAGCAGCGCCAGCTGTGGGACAAGTTCGTCGGCGAGGCCACCGCGAAGCTCAAGGCCGCCGGCATCCAGTTCGTGCCGGCCGATAAGGAGGCGTTCTTCAAGGCGACGCAGCCGGTGCGCGACAAGTACGGCGCCAAATACGAGGGCCTCATCAAACGGATCCGGGATACGAAGTAGCTTCTCCAATCGAAAATCGGGCCGCTGCGGCGGCCCTTTTTTTGCCATGAAGAGCACCTACCGTCGCGCGATGCAGGTGTTGTACGTCGCCTGCATTGTCCTCTCCGGCCTCGCCATGGTGGCGATCACGCTGATGATCCCCACCGGAGTGTTCATGCGCTACGTCATGAACGACCCGCTGCAGTGGCCAGAACCCGCGTCGGTGATCATGATGGTGTTCTTTTCGTTCGTCGGCGGCGCCGCGGTGTACCGGGCGAACGCGCAGATCGCGGTCGAGGCGCTGATCAAGGCGGTAGGGCCCATGACGGGCGCCGGCATGATGTGGGGCGTGCACTTCTGCATGTTCATCATCGCCACGTTCATGCTGGGCTACGGCGTGCACCTCTGCTACATCACCCGGGGCAATACCATCGCCGAGTTTCCCTGGCTCTCGGTCGGGATCGTGTACATGCCCATCCCGATCGCCGGGTTGCTCACGCTCCTCTTCCTCGTCGAGAAGGTCTGGCTCGGCGAGCCGCCGAAGACCGACGTGATGTACAGCGACCAGGCAGTCGAACTCGAATAGATGGATGTCTTAGTTCTCCTCGGCTCCTTCGCGCTGCTCTGCGCGCTGGCCGTGCCGGTGGCCTACGCGCTCGGCCTCTCGGCGCTCATCGCCGCGCTCTACGTCGACATCCCGCTGGAAGCGGTGATGCTCAAGATCTCGGACGGCACCGACGACTTCGCACTGCTCGCGATCCCGTTTTTCGTGCTCGCCGGCGGCATCATGGCCGAAGGCGGCATGGCGGCGCGCCTGGTGCTGCTCGCCAAGGTGTTCTTCGGCGTGATCCGCGGCGGCCTGGCGCTCGTCAACATCCTCGCCTCGACGCTGTTCGGCGCGGTGTCGGGCTCCTCGGTGGCCGACACCGCCTCGATCGGCTCGGTCATGATCCCGCAGATGGTGAAGCAGGGCTATTCGCGCGTGTTCGCCACCAACGTCACCATCTGCGGCTCGGTGCAGGCGCTGATGATCCCGCCCTCGCACAACGCGGTGATCTACTCCGTCGCCGCCGGCGGCACGATCTCGGTCGCGCACCTTTTCCTTGCCGGCGTGTTCCCGGGCCTGCTGTTCGGCCTGTGCCTTATTGGCCTGGTCATGTGGACCGCCCACAAGCGCGGCATGCCGAAATCCGAGCCGGTTCCGCTGCGCCAAATCCCGCGCATCGCGCTTGAGGCATCGTGGGGTTTGTTCACCATAGTCATCATCATGGGCGGGATCCTTTCAGGCGTATTCACGCCGACCGAGTCCGCCGCGGTAGCGTGCGTGTATGCGTTCCTCGTCACCTTCCTCGTCTACCGCGACTACAAGTGGCGCGACCTGCCCCACCTGGTGCATCGCGTGGTGAAGACCGTCGCGATGGTAATGATGCTGATCGGGTTCTCGGTCGGCTTCGGCTACATGATGGCCATCATGCAGATCCCGGCGAAGGTGACCGCGTTCTTCCTTTCCATCTCGGAGAACAAGTACGTGTTCCTCCTGATGGTCAACATGCTGCTGCTTCTCCTCGGCACGTTCATGGACCTCGCGCCGATGCTCCTCATCTGCACACCGATCTTCCTGCCGGTGATCCTCAAGCTCGGCATCGATCCGGTGCACTTCGGCATGATCATGATCCTCAACCTGGGAATCGGCCTGATCACGCCGCCGGTCGGCCCGACGCTATTCGTCGGCTGCGCCGTCGGCAAGGTCACCATAGAGCAGGTAACGAAGGAGCTGTGGCCGTTCTATGGCGCGATGTGCATCGCGCTGCTTCTCGTCACTTACATTCCCGCGATTTCCCTCTGGCTTCCGGGGTTGATGAAGTAGTACAGTGGGCGTCACCTACCCAGGAGGAGGAGAAATGGCACGCATCACCCGTCGTAGATTCCTGCAGTATTCCGGCGCCGGCATGGCGGGCATCCTCGCCGCGCACCGCGCTCCGGTATTCGCACAGGCAAACACCGTCCACATCCTGCGCTGGAACGATTTCGTTCCGGCAGCCGACAAGGTGCTGCGCGAGGTGTACGCGCCCGAAGTGCAGAAGGCGCTCGGCATCAAGCTCAACGTCGAGACGATCAACGCCAACGACATCCCCGCGCGCTCAACCTCGTCGATCCAGTCCGGCAACGGCCCGGACATCATCATGCTGCTCAACAACTATCCGCACCTCTATGCCAGCGCGGCAGTCGATGTAAGCGCGGTGGCTGACGAGGTCGGCAAGGCGGGCGGCGGAATCTACGACCCCGCGGCGCAACTCAACCGGGTAGGCGGCAAGTGGGTATCGATGCCCTGGTCGATGGTCCCGGCGCTGATCGCGTACCGCAAGTCGTGGTTCGACGAAGTCGGCGCCAAGTCCTTCCCGAAGACCTGGCAGGAGTACCAGGAGGTCGGCAAGAGACTCAAGGCGAACAAACACCCGATCGGCCAGACGCTCGGCAACACGTTCGGCGACGCGCCCACCTTTACCTATCCGTTCCTGTGGTCCTTCGGCGGGCAGGAAGTCGACGCCAAGGGCAAGGTGGTGCTCGATACTAAGGAAACGGTCGAGTCGGTGCGTTTCATGGTGCAGTTCTGGAAGGACGCGCACGACGAAGGCGGTCTCGCCTGGGACGACAGCAACAACAACCGCGCCTTCCTGTCCGGCGACATCAGCGCCTCGCTCAATGGCGCCTCGATCTACGTCGCGGCGCTGAACGGCGCCGACAAGTTCAAGACCGACAAGGGTGCGCCGCTGCACACCGACATCCTGCACGCGCCGCTGCCTGCAGGGCCGAAGGGCGCGCATGCCTACCACACCGCGTTCAACCACATGGTGATGAAGTATTCGAAGAATGCCAAAGGCGCGATCGAGTTCCTGCGCTGGGCGCACAAGAAGGAGAACTACGAGAAGTGGTTCACCGTGCAGAAGGGCTTCGCGGTCGGCCCGACGAAGGAGTGGGAAAACCACGCCATGTGGAAGCAGGATCCGGTGATGGCACCGTTCCGCACCGCGCCGCAGGCACAGAAGCGGCTGATGGGCTTCGCCGGCCAGCCCGACAAGAAGGCGGCCGAGGCGTGGAACAAGTTCATCGTCACCGTGATGTACGCCCAGGCCTGCAGCGGCAAGATGAAGCCCGAGGACGCGGTGAAATGGGCCGCGGGCGAGCTGGGCAAGGTCTACACCGGAGCCTGAGCTGAGCGCAGTGCCGCAGGTCCCCGCGGCGGGCGGGAGGCGCGTGCGCGTCTCCCGCCTGACGCGCCTGGGCGAGAACGAGAGGCTGCTCGCCGCGGCGCTGCTCACCCCCGGCGTCCTCATCCTGGCGACGTTCATCGCCTATCCGTTCGTGATGGCGCTGTGGTTCTCGCTTACCTCGATCCGCGTCGGCGACGCTGGCGAGTTCGTCGGGCTTACCAACTTCCAGAAGGCGATCAACGACACCATCTTCCAGCAGGCGTTCAAGAACACCGTCTTCTATACGTTTTGGGCGACGATTTTCAAGCTCGCGCTCGGCATGTGGCTCGCGCTGCTGCTCAACCGGCACTTCCGCTTCAAGCGCATCGTGCGCGCCTCGATGCTGCTGCCGTTCATCATCCCGACCGTGCTCTCCGCGTTCGCCTGGCGCTGGATGTTCGATCCGACCTTCAGCGTCATGAACTGGGTGCTCTACCACGGCGGCATCATCACCGACCGGCTGCCGTTCCTGTCGAGCGGCGACTGGGCGATGTGGTGCGCGGTGCTCGTCAACACGTGGCGCGGCATGCCGTTCTTCGCGATCACGCTCCTCGCCGGCCTGCAGACGATCAACCCGGACCTCCACGAGGCGGCGGCGCTAGACGGCGCCAACGCATGGTATCGCTTCTGGCACGTGACCTGGCCGCTGCTGCTGCCGGTGACGCTGGTGGTCGTGGTGTTCTCGGTGATCCAGACGTTCTCGGACTTCCAGCTGATTTACGTTTTGACCGGCGGAGGGCCGGCGAACTCCACCCACCTAATCGCCACCTACGCGTACCAGATCGGCGTGGGCTCCGGGCTCCTCGGCGAGGGCGCGGCGCTTTCGCTTTTCATGTTCCCGGTGCTGTTCGCCGTGGTCTGGTTCCAGCTGCGTTATCTCAAGCGCATGGAGAACGCTTGACATGGTGATCGAGCGCAAGTGGAAGAAGTGGGTCTACTTCTACGTGCCGATGGCGCTGTTCATCGTGTTCACGCTGTTCCCGTTCTACTGGATGGCGGTGACCGCCTTCCGGCCGGACCCGGAGCTCTACCGCACCTGGCGCCAGCCGAACGCCGCGCCGCTCTGGACACTCGAGCCCACGCTCGAGCACGTCAAGGGTCTGCTGCAGACCACCGCGTTCCCAATCTGGCTCTGGAACACGATGCTGATCGCCATCGTGTCGACGATCATCTCGCTGATTTGCGGCATGTTCGCGGGCTACGCGCTCGCGCGCCTCAGGTTCCGCGGCTCGGAGTTCCTCGGCACAGCGATCTTCATCACCTACCTCGTGCCGCAGACGCTGCTTTTCATCCCGCTCGCCGACATCATCCGCGACATGCAGCTCGGCAACACGCCCTGGGCGCTGATGCTCACCTACCCCACGATCCTGATCCCGTTTTGCACCTGGCTCCTGATGGGGTACTTCAAGACCATTCCGCGCGAGCTCGAGGAGTGCGCACGCATCGACGGCGCAACGCGCTTCGGCGCCATGGTGCGCATCATCTTCCCGGTCGCGGTGCCGGGAATCCTCTCGGCCGGCATCTTCGCGTTCACGCTGTCCTGGAACGAATTCATCTACGCGCTCGTCTTCATGGCTTCGGCCGACCAGAAGACCGTGCCGGTCGGCGTGGTGTCCGAGCTGATTCGCGGCGACATCTTCTTCTGGGGCCAGCTCATGGCCGGCGCGCTGCTCGGTTCCGTGCCGGTCGCTCTGGTCTATTCCTTCTTCGTCGAGTACTACGTCACCGGCCTCACGGGGTCGGTGAAAGGGTAAAGGGCAGGGGCAGAAGTGGCGCACGTCAGCATCCGGCGGCTGAACAAGAAGTACGACAACGGCTTTCACGCGGTGAAGGACGTTGACCTCGAGATCCACGACAAGGAGTTCCTGGTCCTCGTCGGCCCATCGGGCTGCGGCAAGACCACGACGCTCCGCATGGTGGCGGGGCTCGAGGAAGCCACCTCAGGCGAGATCCGCATCGGCGACAAGGTGGTGAACGACCTGCCGCCCATGGACCGGGACATCGCCATGGTGTTTCAGAACTACGCGCTGTACCCGCACAAGACGGTGTACGACAACATGGCCTTCGGCCTGCAGATGCGCGGGTACCCGAAGGATGAGGTAAAGAAGCGCGTGCAGGAGGCGGCCGAGATCCTCGGCATTGAAGCGCTGCTCGAACGCAAGCCGCGCCAGCTTTCCGGCGGGCAGCGCCAGCGCGTCGCGGTCGGCCGCGCGATCGTGCGCCATCCCGAGGTGTTCCTGTTCGACGAGCCGCTCTCCAACCTGGACGCGAAGCTGCGCGTGCAGATGCGCGTGGAGCTCAAGCGCCTGCACGAGCGCCTCGAGACGACCGCGATCTACGTCACGCACGACCAGGTCGAGGCCATGACCCTGGGCGACCGCGTGGTGGTGATGAAGGACGGCCGCGTGCAGCAGATCGGCGCGCCGCTCGAGCTCTACGGCCGGCCGGCGAACAAGTTCGTCGCCGGCTTCATCGGCTCGCCGGCGATGAACTTCCTCGACGTCGGCATCACGGCCGCGAACGGAGCGCTCTGGGCGGAAGCCCAGGGGCTGCGCGTCCGCGTGCCCGACAGAATAGGCTTCCGCGCCGGCAGCCGGGTCACGCTCGGGGTGCGGCCCGAGGCGCTGCGCCTCGCCAATGGCAACGAGGATTACAGCTTCCCGACCGAGGTCGACGTCGTCGAGCCCCTCGGCAACGAGATCCTGCTCAACTTCCGCGCCGGCGGCGTGCCGATGGTGGCGCGCGTCGACCCCGGCACGCGCGTCGGCGCGCACGAATCGGTCCGCTTCGCGCTCGATCCGGCGCGCGTGCACTTCTTCGACCTCAAGTCCGAAGCCGCCCTGTAGCGAGATTGATTCGTTTCCCCATCGCGGATGCGCACCTGCACGTCTGGGACCCGCAGGCGCACTACTACCCCTGGCTGTGCGACCTACAGCCGATCCCTTTCCGCTACGGCAACTACTCTGCTTTGAAAAAGCCATATCGCGTTGCGGATTACCGCGCGGACAGCGCGAAATGGCAGGTCGTGCGTGGTGTCTACATCGAGGCGGAGTGGGATCCGCGCAACCCCCTCGGCGAGATGCTTTTCATACAACAAATCCGAGAATCGGCCGGTTTCCCCACAGTCGCCATCGCGCAAGCCTGGCTTCATCGCGACGATTGCGCAGCCGTCCTGGACGCACAGGCGCAGAGAACCTTCGTGCGCGGCATCCGCCACAAGCCGAAACCCGGGATGATGGACGACACGAAATGGCGCGCAGGCTATGCACGCCTGGCGCCGCTCGGGCTGCACTTCGAACTGCAGGCGCCGTGGCGCCAGCTCGCCGAAGCCGTGCGGCTCGCGCGGGACTTCCCCGAGACCGGCATCGTGCTTAACCACACCGGCTTGCCTGTCGACCCCGAAATCTCCGGATGGAAAAGCGCCATGGCCGCCATTGCGGCTTGCCCGAACGTTACGGTAAAGATTTCTGGTCTTGGCCGCATGACGCGAAAGCGCGAAGTGATCCTTTCCACGATCGAGCTCTTCGGCACCGCTCGCGCGATGTTCGCGAGCAACTTCCCGGTAGACGGGCTATGCGCCACCTTCGACGAGATCTTCCAGGGCTTCGACGAGGTCACGCGCAGCTTCGCTGAAGAAGAGCGGCGCGCGCTTTTCCACGACAACGCAGTACGCATCTACAGGATGGAGCAATCATGAAATTTCCGCTCGGTTACGTCGGCGTCGGCCTGATGGGCGGACCGATGACAAGGAGGCTCGCCTCGCAAGGCTGGCAGGTGCGCGGCTACGACATCGTGCCGGAGCGCTCGAGCGTCGGCTCGGTGGCCGAGGCGGCGAATGGCGCCTACGTCGTCGCGCTCAATCTACCCACCAACGAAGCGATCGAACAGGTGGTTTTTGGAAAAAATGGACTCATTGAGATCTTGAAAGCACCTCAACTTGTCGTCGACTTCTCTACCATTCCGGTCGACGCCTGCCGCGCGCATGCCGCGCGGCTCCAGAAAGCGACCGGCTGCCGCTGGGTGGACGCCCCGGTCTCGGGCGGACCGCCCGCCGCGGCGGCGGGAACGCTAACCGTCATGGCCGGCGGCGAGGCGCAGGACCTGGAACGCCTCGCGCCGCTCATGCGCGACATCTCCCAGCGCTGCACGCACATGGGACCGGTCGGCGCGGGGCTTGCCGCGAAGATGATCAACCAGCTCATCGTCGGCGTCGGCCACGCCATGCTGGGCGAAGCGGTGGCGCTCTGCGAGCGCGCCGGCATCGACGCCGCGCGCATGCCCGACTGCCTCGCCGGCGGCTATGCCGACAGCAACGTCCTCAAGGCCTACTGGCCGCGCATGGTGCAACGCGATTTCGCGCCGCGCGGCTACGTGCGCCAGCTTCTCAAAGATCTCGAGATGGTGCGCGCGTGGGCCGGAAGCCTCGATACGAAAACGCCCATGCTGGACAGCGCACTCGGCGCGTACCGCGAGCTGAAGAAGAAGGGCCTCACCGAGCTGGACACCTCGGCGGTAGTCCAGCTCTACCTTCCCTAGAAGACGATCACGCCCTTGCCGGTCGACTGCGTGTCGAACAGGCGGTAGGCCTCGTCGGCCTGGTCGAGCTTCCAGCGGTGGGAGAAGATGGCATCGAGGTCGATCTTGTTGTCGGCCACGAAGCGCGCACACTCGAGCTGCCCCATCGCGCTGAAGGTCCACGAGCCGATCAGCGTGAGCTGCTTGCGCAGCATGTCGCGGCTCACGTCGATCGTCACGTCACCGCCCTCGCCCACGAAGCACACCGTGCCCCAGGTCTTCGCCGAGCGGATCGCCGCAAGCCGCGCCGCGGGTGCGCCGGTCGTATCCAGCGCGAGGTCTACGCCTTCTCCTCGTGTCAGTTCTTTGATCTGCTCTTCGGATTCGAGAGCAACGTTCGCGCCGAACTTGAGGGCAAGGGCGCGACGCTCAGCATTCTTTTCGACCGCAATGACGCGTGCGCCCATTTTCGCGCCGAGGAGCGTGGCGCTGATGCCGACGGGTCCCTGGCCGAAGACCGCGAGGGTCGAGCCGCCCGCGATATGCATGCGACGAAGCGCCCCATAGGCGGTGCCGGTGCCGCACGAGACGGCGGCGCCGGCGACGAAGGAAAGCTCGTCCGGCAGCGGCACGAGGGTGCGCACAGGCACTTTCAGATACTCGGCGTGACCACCGTGCGCGGTGACGCCGTACACCGTGATCCCCGCGCGACAGAGCTGCGACCAGCCGACGCGGCAGTGCTTGCATACGCCGCAGCCGGCATAGTGGTGATCCATCACCCGCTGCCCGATCGGCGCTTCACGCTCCGGAACGCCGGGCCCGCGTGCAGCTACGACGCCACACGGCTCGTGTCCGCCGATGAAGGGCTCGGCGTCGGCGCTGAAGCCGAGCGACTTCTGCGCCTCACCGGGCGCGGAGCGGTAGAACTTGAGATCCGAGCCGCACATGCCCGAGGCCTTCATCTGGACCACGACTTCGCCCGGGCCCGGCTTGGGATCGGGGAAGTTGCGCACTTCCACGTTCCGGTTGCCGAGAAACACAGCGCCACGCATGGAATGATTTTATAGCTGGGGCAGGACTTTCTCTGCCATCAGCTCCATCGAGCGGCGCATGGCCCGCGCGTCGACCCAGTCGTGGCCGACATAAAGCAGGCGCCCGAACGGTCCGACTCGTCTGCGAAACTCCTGCAGGCGATCGACCACCTCGCTCACCGTGCCGGAAACTAGAAGCTGCGACGTAAGGTATTCGTCGGTAACGGCGGAGTCCGGCACCGAGGGGTCGTGCTTGAAGAACGTGGTGCCGCGCAACGCCTGGCCCTTGCGCAGCAGGTTGCGGAAGTAATACGCAAAGGGGTTGCCGGGGCCGCGCGTCATCCGGCGCACGGTCGCGTCGTCGTCGGCGACGAAGATGCTTTTCGCCACGCGCCAGTCGTCGCCTTTCGCCTCGCGCCCCGCTCGCGCGCAGCCTTCCACGTACTTCGGCCAGTGCGTTTTCACCACCCAGGGATGCACAAAGTTCGCCGAGATTGGCGTCCAGCCGCGCGCCGCGGCGGCGGCAATACCGTTCGAATCGGGCATGATCGCCGTGACCACGATCGGCGGGTGCGGGCGCTGGAAGGGCTTGAGCATCGCGCCCTGGCCGAGGTCGGGAATCCAGGTGCGCTCGGTGGTGAGGCGCCATCTCGCGCCCGCCAGCCGATACGGCGGCTCGCGCGTCCACAGCGAGATCATGTGCTCGATCGACTCGAGAAAGAGCGCGTTGCGATCGCCGTCGAGGGTCTCAGTCATCTCGGCGTCCGAGCGCAGCCCGCCCGGTCCGACGCCGAGGATGAAGCGGCCTTCGAGCAGCGTGTCGACCATCGCTATCTCGGCCGCGGTTGAGGCCGGATGACGGTTGGCGAGGTTCACGGTGCCACTGCCAAGCTTGATGCGGCGCGTGTCGCGCGCGAGCGTCGCGATGAAGATGAGGCACGACGTGATCGTCTCGGCGAGATCGGTGATGTGCTCGCCGATAAAGGCTTCCTCGAAGCCGAGCTGCTCGGCGAGCAGCACCGCCTCGCGGTCCTCTTCCAGGGTCTGGCGCCAGTCGCGGCCGACCGGGTGGAGCGGCATCGTGAAGTAGCCGAGCTTCACGTCAGCAGCAGCGCGCGTGGCGCTCCTTGCACGTGCGCAGGACCTCGTCCGGGTCGCGCTTCCACCAGTCGAGCTCGGAGAAGATCTCCACCTCCTGCAAGCCGGAATAGCCCGCCGCTTCGACCCATGAGCGGATCAGCGGCAGGTCGATGACACCGTCGCCCATCATGCCGCGGTCGTTCAAGAGATCGCGCGTCGGCACCAGCCAGTCGCAGATGTGGTGCGCGAGGATGCGCTTTCCTGCCCGCGCGATCTGGCTTTGTAACTTCGGATCCCACCACACGTGGTAGACGTCGACCGCGACGCCGATTCCGTCGCCGAGCGCATCGCAGATGTCGAGCGCCTGCTCGAGCGTGTTGATGCACGCTCGCTCCGCCGCCTGCATCGGGTGCAGCGGCTCGATGGCGAGCGGAATGCCCGCCTTTTTCGCCTCGGGCAGGATCGCCGCGATGCCGTCTTTCACAGCTTGTCTTGAAGAAGACAAATCCTTCGATCCGGGCAGCAGGCCGCCGACGACCAGCACGAGGCACTGCGCGCCTAGCTCGTGCGCTTCCTCGATCGCGCGGCGGTTGTCATCACGCCAATCCTTCGCTGTGAAAAAGCCGCCTCGGCACAAACCCGTTACGGTCAGGCTCTCTTCCCGAATGGATTTCTTTGCGGCAGACAAACCCATCTCGGCTACCTGGTCCCTCCACGGCGAAATGCCGCGGATGCCATGGCGCGCGCAGCCGTCGATCGCCTGCGCGAGCGTCCATTGTTTCTTGACGGTCGCAGTGTTGAGGGAGAGCGAGGTCACTACAGCGTGCCGGGCGGGAACAGCCTCGGCAGGAATAGCGGAATCTGCGGAAAGACGATGATCAGCGCCAGCACGACGAACATCGGAATCAGCATGATCATCACGTCCTTCAGCGTGTCGACGACGCGCATGTTGGCGATATGCGCGGAGATCATCAGGCACAGGCCATAGGGCGGCGTCACCAGACCGAAAGCGAGCGACACGATGCCGACGATGGCGAAGTGGATCGGGTCCATGCCGACGCTCCTGGCGAGCGGCTCGAGCACCGTGCCGACGATCACGATCGCCGGGATCGCATCGAGGAAGCAGCCGACCACGAGGAACACGCCGGCAATGAAGAACCCGGTCAGAATCGGCCCCATGCCCCAGGTGGCGACGTTCTCGAGTAGCGCCTTCGGAATCTGGTAGTACGCGAGCAGCCAGCCGAACGCGGAAGCAGTGCCGACGCAGAACAGCGCCACGCCGGTGAGCCGCCCGGTCTCGAGCAGCGCGTGGTGCAGCCCGCTCCAGTTCATCTCGCGGTACACGAGCATGGTGAGCGCGGCGGCATAGAGCACCGCGATGCACGCGGACTCGGTGGCTGTGAACCAGCCGAAGATCTTGCCGCCGATGATGATCACCGGCGTCATCAGCGCCGGCACCGCGACGCCGATCGCCTTGATCGTCTCCACGAAGGTCGCCCGGGGATAGGTCGGGTAGTTGCGCGCTTTTGCGTACGCGTGAACGGTCGCCATCTGTGCCAGCGCGATCAGCAGACCGGGAACGATGCCGGCGAGGAATAGCCCGCCGATCGACACCGTGAGCAGCCCGCCCCAGACGATCATCAGGATCGACGGCGGGATGATGACCGCGAGCACCGCCGAGACCGCAGTGATGGCGACCGAGAAGCTGTCGTCATAGCCTTCCTTGCGCTGCGCCTCGATGAAGATCTTCGACTGGCTCGCCGCGTCCGCGGTGGACGAGCCCGAGATGCCGGCGAAGAACAGCGACAGCACCACGTTCACCTGCGCGAGCCCCCCCGGGAAATGGCCGACCAGGTCGCGCGACAGGCGCACCAGCCGCGTCGTGATGCCGCCGACGTTCATCAGGTTCGCGGTCAGCAGGAAGAACGGCACCGCGAGCAGGATGAACGAGTTGTAGGCGTTGAAGGTCTCCTGCACCAGGTTCTGCGGCGTGAGGCGCTCTTCGATGATGAAGATCGGCAGGCAGGCAAGCCCGAGCGCGAACGCCACCGGCACGCGCAGCGCGAGCAGCGCGAAGAACACCCCGAACATGATCATGCTCGCAGTGCCGGGGTCGAGGACTGTCGCGCCGATCATCCGGTTGCAAGAACTTTCAGGTCATCCCACATCTGCTCGCCGAGAAAAAGAACCCAGGTCACGCCGGCGAGCGGCCACGGCAGGTGGATGTACCAGAGTGGCAGCTCGGCGAGCTCCGAGATGCGGTTGAACGCGAAGCGCGTGAAATCGATGCCCCACCACAGGAACACCAGCGCGAACACCAGCACGAACACCGCCGCCACTAGGCGCAGTGCCGACCGTGCCCGGCCCTGCAGGGGCGGCCACAGGTCGACCATGAAATGCGTGCCCTCGCGGATGCCCACCATCGCGCCGAGCAGGATGGACCAGATGAAGAAAAAGCGCGCCATCTCCTCGGTCCAGATATAGCTCGGGATGAGCGCGGTGTAGCGCGAGAAGATTTGCAGCGAGACCGGGAAGATGAGAATAGCCACCGACGCGGCGAGCAGCCACGTCAGCAGCCGGCTGTACCAGAAGTTGATTTTTCTGAACACAAAAAAACGGCGGCACGCGCCGCCGTTTCCCCGTGACAAAGCTATTTTATGGCGTTGATCTTGGTCAGTATCTGCTCGGCGCCGATCTCCTTGGCGTAGGCGGCCATCACCGGGTCGACGAGCTTCTTCATCTGGTCGCGGCCGGCGAACGGCACGCGCTTGAGCTTGCCTTCCTTCTCCATCTTCACGAGCTTCTGCTCGTCCTCGCTCGATTCGATCTGGCGGCCGTAGGCGCCGGCTTCCTTGCCCGCCTTGAGCACCGCGGCCTGAAGGTCCTTGTCGAGCTTCTTGAAGGTCTTGCCCGAGAAGCACAGCGGCCGAATGGTAATCGCGTG
Organism: Burkholderiales bacterium; assembly: GCA_035454685.1. Taxonomy (GTDB): domain Bacteria; phylum Pseudomonadota; class Gammaproteobacteria; order Burkholderiales; family SG8-39; genus SCGC-AG-212-J23. The sequence goes on from DATIGN010000073.1 coordinate 20,070, forward strand.
CTGGGTCATGGAGAGGTGCGGCGCGACCTCGTAGAACTTCATCTGCTCGACTCCAGCGGCCTCGTTTTCGCCCGCGGCGATCACGCCGTTCTGGATGGCGTTGTAGACCTCGTTGTAGGCGATCACGGTCGGCGCCATTCCCGCCGCCTGGAAGGTGCGGCTCCAGATCGGCGCGCCTTGCACGCGGACCTTGAGGCCCTTCAGCTCCTGCATGTTGCGTACCGGCTTGTTCACGAAGATGTTGCGCGTGCCGCCGCCGGCGTAGCCGATCAGCATGACGTCGGCCTTCTGCGCGATCTCGTCGGCCACGGGCTTGAGCACGTCCTGGTCGAGCACCGCGTTCCAGTGCTTGAGGTCGCGGAACAGGAACGGCGCATCGATGAAGGGCGCGGCCTTGGAGAAGGTCGACATGTGCGCCGGCGACACGATCGCGTAGTCCACCGCCTTGCCCTGCGCCATGTACTCGAAGTACTGCTTCTCGAGTCCCAGCTCGCTGTTCTTGTGCAGCACGAAGTTGATCGGCTTGCCGTAATACTTCTTCACCAGCTCCTCGAACTTCACCATCGCCTTGGTGAACGCGTGCTCGTCGGTGAACTGGGACGCGCCGTGCAGGGTCAGCGCCTGGCCGAACGACGACGCCGAAAATGCCGCCAGCGCGACAAACAGGATCCTCTTCATCATGCTTTCTCCTCCTTGATGGTGATACGCCAGAGTGTACGCGGGTCCGAGGGGTCGGTGAGTGTCGCGGAGTGAAGCAGCGAGGCGTTGTCCCAGATGACGACGTCTCCGACCCCGTACTTGAGCCTGAGCTGGTACTTCTCCTGCGTAGCATGGCGCTTGAGCTCATCCAGGAGCTCGAGCGCCTCGTCTTCGGGCATCCCCTCGATGCGGAAGGAGCTTCCCGAGACCGCATAAAGCGCCTTCCTGCCGGTGATCGGGTGACGCCGAGCCACAGGATGGCGCACCCAGGTCAGCTTTCGCTCTTGTTCCTCGCTCAGCACCGAAGCGACGGTGCGCGAGCTCTTGTCCAGCTCGTTCCGGTTGCCGTAGTGGTGCAGTGCAATAAGCGGCTCGATTGTCTTCTTCATGGAGGAAGACAGATCGTCATAGGCAGCGTACTGATTGGCGAACAGCGTGTCGCCGCCCTTGCTCGGCACCTGGAGCGAATAGAGGGCGGTCGCGCGCGCGGGCACGTCGAGATACGAGTAGTCGGTATGGAAGTACGTCCCTGCGTCGGCAAGCCCGATCGGTTTCCCGTCATTCTGCACGTTGGAAAGGATGAGGATGTCGGAATGCTCGGGATGGTGGAACTGGTCGATGACGTGGGGCTCCGGGCGTCCGAACTGCCTTGCGAAGTTCAGGAAGTTGGATGCAGTGAACTTCTGCGCGCGAAACACCAATACCTGAGCCCGACAAAAAGCGTCCCAGACTTTGCGGAAGTCCGGCTCGATGACATCGGCTTCGGCGCCGAACGAAGCGAGCTCTCTCAGCTGCATCCGTGCACCGCAAGCAGTTGCTTCATACGTGCGCATGCCAACGGTGGGTCGGCAAGCAGACCCGCGGCGTCCGCGAGCCTGAATAGTTCGGCGAGGTGCAGCACGTGACGCGCCGACTGCTGCCCGCCCACCATAACGAAATGATCCTGGTGGCCGTTAAGCCACGCCATGAACACCACGCCGGTCTTGTAGAAACGCGTCGGCGCGCGAAAGATGTGGCGTGAGAGTGGGACGGTCGGGCCGAGAATCGCGTGATAGTCGCTGTTCCTTCCCTCGCTTAGAAAAGACAGTGCCTCTGAAGCGGCGGGTGCGATGGCATCGAAAATCCCAAGCAGCGCATCCGAGTATCCCTGTGCGTCGCCCTGGATCAGCTCGGCGAAATTGAAGTCGTCGCCGGTGTACATGCGCAAGCCGGCGGGCAGCTTGCGGCGCATGTCGACTTCCTTCTGCTTGTCGAGGAGCGAGATCTTTATGCCGTCGACCTTGGCGGCGTTCCGTTGGAGGACGGAAAGGCAGACCTCCATCGCGGCGTAGTGATCCTTGCTCCCCCAGTAACCTTCGAGCGCCGGGTCGAACATCTCGCCAAGCCAGTGGACGATCACCGGCTGGCTCACCTGCGACAGAACCCGGTCGTACACCTCGGCGTAGTCCTCGGGCGAGCGCGCGCAAGCGGCGAGCGCGCGGCTTGCCATCAAAATGATGCGCCCGCCGAGCTTCTCGATCGCGCCGCACTGCTCCTCGTACGCGCGGATGACGCCGTCGAGGTTCGTGTGGGCCATGTGGTCGGTTCCGGCCCCTGACCAAACTTCCGCGCCGGCAATGGTTCTCGCTTCCCTGACGGATTTTTCGATCAACATCAATGAAGACGACCAATCGAGCCCCATGCCGCGCTGCGCGGTGTCCATCGCCTCGGCGACGCCGAAGCCCCAGGACCACAAATGCCGGCGATAGACGATTGTTGCGTCCCAGTCGATCGCGGCTTCGAGCCACGGGTCCTTCGTCGAAAGCGGCTCGGCGACGACGTGAGCGGCGGCCAGCGCCTTCCTCGTGAACGGCTTCGCCGGCTTTTGGAACTGCCTGGGTTCGCGCACCGGGTAAGCCGCTAGCTTGCCTTCGGTGGTCGGGAGATCAATAGTCAGTATCGTGTCGCGTTTCATGGCTTGAGCCTCGGAACGTCGAGCCACTTTCTCTGCTTCCAGCTCTCGAGGCCGAGCTCGGCGAGCTGCACGCCCTTCGCGCCTTCGAGCAGGTTCCAGCGGAACGGGCCGTCGCCCGCAACATGCCGCAAGAACAGCTCCCATTGCGCCTTGAATGCATTGTCGTAGTTTTCGTCGGGGACTTCTTCCCAGCCGTCGAAGAAATTGATCGGCTGCGGGATGTCGGGATTCCAGACCGGCTTGGGGGTCTTCTCGTAGCTCTGCACCAGGCACTTGCGCAAGCCTGCAACGGCGCTGCCTCTGGTGCCGTCGACCTGCAACGTAAGGAGGTCGTCACGCCGCACGCGCACGTCCCACGAGCTGTTGAACTGGGCGACGATATTTCCCTTCAAATAGAACGTCGCGTAAGCGGCGTCGTCCGCGGTCGCCTTGTAGCGCTTGCCGTCCTCCGCCCACCGGTGCGGAATGTGGGTCGCCCCGAGGCAGCTCACCGCCTGCACCTCGCCGAAGAGGTTGTCGAGCACGTAGCGCCAGTGGCAGAGCATGTCGAGGATGATGCCCCCGCCGTCCTGCTTGCGGTAGTTCCACGACGGGCGCTGAGCCGGCGGTTGACCGCTCTGCCGGTCGCCCTCGAACACCCAATAGCCGAACTCGCCCCGCACCGAGAGGATGCGGCCGAAGAAGCCGTCGTCGCGCAGCTTGCGCAGCTTCAGCATCCCCGGCAGCCAGAGCTTGTCCTGAACCACGCCGTGCTTGACGCGCGCCTTCTTCGCAGCCGCGTAGAGGTCCTTCGCTTCGGCGAGCGTGGTCGAAACCGGCTTCTCGCAGTAGACGTGCTTGCCCGCGGCGATCGCTTTCTTCAGGAGCTTCGGGCGAAGCTGCGTGGACGCGGCGTCGAAGAAGATCTGGTCTTCTGATTGAAGAGCTTTTTCCAGATCGGTCGTCCAGCGATGCACGCCGTGCTGGCGCGCGAGCTCCTCGACCTTGGCGGCGTTGCGCCCGACGAGGAGCGGGTCGGGCATGACGCGCGTGCCGTCCTTGAGCGCCACGCCGCCCTGCTTGCGGATCTCGAGAATCGAGCGGATCAGATGCTGGTTCATGCCCATGCGGCCGGTGATGCCGTGCATGAGGATGCCGATTCGCTTTTCGCTCATTTTGTGGCCACCTCGATGAACTCGATCGTCACTCCGTCCCAGTCGCGCACGTACACCACCTTGCGCCCCTTGTTCGGTCCCTGGTCGATGGTGACGGGCGGCGAGATCGGTCTCACGCCGTAGCGCTGCACCGCCGCGACGGCCGCTTGGGCGTCGTCGACGTTGAACGCGACGTGCGCGAACCCGGTGTCGCACGGCCGCGCCTTGACCGCGCCCTTGCTCCCCGGTGCGCGGTACTCGATCAGCTCGAGCGTGTGGCCGGGCGCCTTGAGGAACGCGATCATCGTGTCCGCACCCTCGACGCCGGTAATGCGCGACACGAGCGCCGGATCGCGCGGCGCCTTGGAGACGAGCTCGAAGCCGAGGCAGTCGCGGAAGAACCCGAGCGAGCGGTCGAGGTTCGAGACGGTGAAGCTGGTGTGGTTGGTACCCAGTACCCGGAAGCTCAAGGCATCCTCCTCATCGATTTCCATTCCGGCAGGGCGCGGCTGGCGTAACCCGGACAGTCGAGCGACACCATGCGGATCATTCCTTTCTCGATGCGCAGGCGCACCGCATCGTGGCTGCGCTCGTAGAGGTCAGGGTGGGAATCGAGGAAACGCTCCTGCTCGACTTGGGGCAGTTCGGCCATTCCGTTGACATAGTGATGGCCGTTTCGCTCGACGTGCGTGAGGCCGAGGACCGAGACGAGCGCAAGATCCTGCTGTAGCGCGAGCCCGGCCTGAATCGTAAGGTCCTCGCCGCTCATGAAGTAACCCGGTCCCCACGCGGCGCAGCGGGCGGCGTTGATCAGGGACTTGTAGATGCCCTTGCATGTCTTCGACGACACGCCGCGATAGCCCAGCGCCCTCGCTCGCGGAAACGCATCGAGCGAGTCGTCGGACTCGTCGATGATGATCGGCTTGCGTGCGGCGAGCGCCGAAACGTCCGACTCGAGCGCGTTCTGCCGCTTGATCGGTTGCTCGATGAAAACGATGCTCGCGACGAGGCGCTTCAGGCGCGGCTCGGACGCCATCGCTTCGAGCAGCTCGAGCACCTGTTGCGCACTGTCGTATTGCTCGTTGCCGTCGAGCGAAGCGTGGTAGGGCTCGTCGATCCGCTCGAGGACCGCCGCGATCGCGCTCAAGCGCGCGACGTCGGCCTTGACGTCGCCGCCGACCTTGAGCTTGAACCAGCGGTGGCCGTAGCGCGCAATCACCTGCTCCAGCGTCTCGGGCAATCCGTCGTTCACCGGGTGTTTGACGTCGCGTAGCGTCATCGGGTCGAGCAGCCCTACGGTGTGCCGGGCGGCGATGTGGCCGGAAGGTCGCAGGCCGGCGAGGAAGCGCGGCATATCGAGCCCCGCAAAACCAATTCCCGGCACGTTGGTCCTGACCGCCTGGTAGAAGGAAATGTTGAGCGCTCGGCAGAGCCCGTCGAGTACCGCCCGGTCGAGGAGCGCCGGGCCGAAGTTCTCCACCAGCCCGACCGTCGGCCGCGAATGCCCATACGCGGCGTTCACTCCCCCAGCGAGATATTCGTCTCTTGCCTTGCGCATCGAGCCGCGCAGCTGCTCGAAGTTCTGCTCGTTACTGAGCGCCGGGTTCTTGTCGAACCACTTTGGCGCAAGCAACTCGGCGGCGGCACCGTGCGCTTCCTTTCCATTCTCAAGAACAATTCGAGCGCGGACGAACGCCTGGGGGGCAGCGGTCAGTGTGACCACGCCGAAACGAAACGGCATGCGCAGCCGCACATCGCGCTCGAAAAAATCGATCTCCTTGACTGAAAGCTTCATTTCTCGTCGATCGCCTCCAGGATGCCCTTGATGTAGCCGATGGCGCGCGCCGCGGCGCCGGGCCCGTCAGGCACGTAATCGAAGGGCTCGACCGCGACGTCGCCCCGGTATCCATGTTTTCTCAACGATGCAAAGAGCGGCGCGAAGCGCTGCTCGCCCTGGCCCGGGCCGCGGCGGTTGCGGTCGTTCACCTGTACGTGCGCGATCACTCCCTTCGGCAGCCACCGCTCGACGAGGATGTTGAGCGGCTCCTTTTCCATGCGCCCCGCGGAGCTGCAATCCAGCATGCTTTTCACGGAACCGCTGCCGATCTCGTCCACCATTCGCGCCGCCTCGTCCAGCGTGTTGATGAGCGGCGTCTGCTCGGAGGACAGCGGCTCGATGCAGTAGATGACTCCAGCGTTCTGTGCACGCTCCGCGATCGAGGCGAAGCAATCCTGGGCCCGCGCCATCGCCGCAGCGCGCGTCTCGCCCGCCTCTACACGACGCTGCTGCGGCGAGCCGTGCACCAGGTATCTCCCGCCGAGCGCCGCGCACAGGTCGATGAGGGAAAGCATTACGTCAACCGTCCTCTTACGAACGCCTTCATCTTTCGCGCTGATCGATAGTCCGGCCGGCCGCACCAGCAGCCAGTGGAGGCCGGTGACCGCGACGCCGGCATCATCGGCGGCGGCGCGCGCGGCGGCGATTTGCGCCGCGCCCATGCGCTGCGGTTCCTCCGAGAGTGTATAGGGCGCGATTTCGAGCCCGTCGTAGCCAAGCTTCGAGGCGTATTCGCATTGCGCCGGAAACGGCATCGGCGCGATCACTTCATTGCAGAGCGCGATTCTCATACCAGCCTCGCAGCCAGGCGGCGAACGGCGGGAACCTGTGCCAGCACGGTGAGGATCACCACTGCGGCGAGGACGCCGGCCATCGGCCGGGTGAAGAAAGGCGTGAGATCGCCGTCGGAAATGACGAGCCCGCGCCGCAGGTTCTTGTCGACGATGTCGCCCAGCACCAGGCCGAGGACGAAGGGGGCCACCGGGAATCCCTGCCGGCGAAGGATGAAGCACACGACGCCGGTGACGAGCATCACCCAGATATCGAACACGCGCGCCGCGATCGCGTAGGCGCCCAGCGTGCATAGCACGAACACGATCGGCATGATGATCGCCCGCGGCACCCGCAGCACCCACATCAGCGGCCGGACCATGACCAGGCCGAAGAGCAGAATGCAGAGCGTCGCGATCAGCGTGATCGCGACCACGTCGTAAGCGAACTGCGGCTGGTTGACCATCAGCATCGGGCCGGGCTGCACGCCGTGGATGATCATCGCCGCCATCAGCACCGCGGCCGGCGCCGAGCCGGGCACCGCGAGCGCGAGAGCCGGGATGATGGCGCCCGGGATCGCGGCGTTGTCGCCGGTCTCGGCGGCCATCATGCCTTCGATCGAACCCTTGCCGAACTGCTCGCGCTCCGGGGAAAAACGCTTCGCCGCGGCGTACGAAGTCCAGGCGCCCATATCCTCGCCCACGCCGGGCAGGATGCCGATGAAGACGCCGATCGCCCCGGAGCGCAGGATCGTCTTCCAGTACCGGAGAACATCGGCGATGCGGGGGAGGATCGAATCGACCGCGTTGACCATGGCCTTCTTCGCCGGCTCGGAAAGCACCATCAGGATCTCGGCGAAGCCGAACGCGCCGACGAGCGCCGGGATGAGCGCGATGCCACCTGAGAGCGCGTTGGTGCCGAAGGTGAAACGGGGATAAGCGTGGATTCCGTCGAGGCCGATCTGCGCGGTGAAAAGGCCGAGGAAGCCCATCAGCCAGCCTTTCAGCGGGTCGTTGCCGGTCAGGCTCCCGGACATCAGCACCCCAAGCAGCGCGAGCCAGAAGAACTCGAACGCCTGGAACTTGAGCGCGACCTCGGCGAGCAGCGGCGTGAAAGTCGCTAGGCACAGCACGCCGAAGAGCGACCCCGCGACCGAGCCGGTGGTTGAGATGCCCATCGCGCGTCCCGCCTGCCCTTGGCGCGCGAGCGCGTGCCCGTCCAGCGTCGCGGCCGCGTTCGCCGCAGTACCGGGGATGTTAAGGAGAATGCCGGTGCGGCTGCCGCCGTAAATAGCTCCCACATACACACAAACCAGCACAAGGATCGCATCGGTCGGCGCCATTTTCACCGTGAGCGTGGTCATGAGCGCGATGCCGAGCGTCGCCGACAGCCCAGGCAGGATGCCGATTACGATTCCGCTAAGCGTCGCACCGAGTGCATACAAAAGCTGCCACGGACCGAGCAAACCGGCGAGCGATTTCCCGAGGAAAGCGATCCCTTCCATTTAGGGTAGCCGCACGAGGAACAGGTCCTGGAACACATAGCGGATGACGAGCGCCGCGACGATCGCGATGCCTGCGCTCGACGCAGCGATGCGCCAGTGCGGCGCATCTTCGTCCATGACGCGAAATACGAAGATTGCCGCGAACATGAAGGCAGCCGAGGTAAGCCAGAACGCAAGCCCGCGGCCGAGCAGGCCGACCGCAAATGCAAAGCACAGCACAAGTGCAAGCGCAATCCTGGGCCAAGACCCAGCCGCCTCGGCCGGCGCAGCGTTGCCAGCGCGAAATGCCAGCGCCAGCCCGAACAGCACCATAAGCCCGCCGAGGACGCCGGGCATCAGGCCCGGCGCCGACCACGGGTTGATGTTCAGGCTCTCGAGGCGGTCCATGCGCCACGATGCGATGAGCACCGCAGCGCCGAAGAGCGCCCAGCCGAACCCGTAGAGTCGGTCAGCGCTTGATGCCAATGGATTCAGGCGAGACCTTCGCCATACCCGCCTCCTGGAGCATGTAAGCGTCCTCCACGACCGTCGGCCACACGATGTCGTAGGCCTGCTTGCCGGACGCCGGAGTAAAGAGGGCGCCTTTCTGCTGCGCGTACTGCTTGATCTTGTCGGACTTCGCGACGCGCTCGCCCCAGATGCGGTCCATCGTGGTCACGACCTCCGGCGGCACGCCCTTCGGGATAAAAATGCCGAACGCCGTGGTGATCTTCGGAAACTTCGGCAGCGTCTTCGTGATCGGCTCGATCGTGCCGACGCCTTCGATCGTGAGCGGCTGGTCCGCGACCACGGCGAGCGCGCGCAGGCGCTTGCCCTTGATCATCTCGGTCTGCTCAACCGCGAGCTGCGTGGTCACCTCGCTCTCGCCGCCGACGGTCGCGATCACCGCCGGGTTGCCGCCGTCGTAGGTGACGTGGCGATACTTCACGCCCGCGGCCTTGGAGATCGCCTCCATGGCGAAATGCCCCGAGGACGTATTGCCCGCGGTCGCCACCTTCACCTGTCCGGGCTTCGCTTTCATGTCGTCGAGGAGTTGCTTCAGGCTCTGGTACGGCGTCGAGGGATTCACACTGACGATCGACACGTTCGTCACCGAGAGATACAGATGGAAATCGTCGACCTTGCTGTTCAACATGCCCAGAAGCGGGTACGTACCGAGCTGCTTGGCCGCGCCCGCGGTCCAGGTATAGCCGTCCTTGGGGCCCTCCAGCACGCTTTTCGTGCCGATCGAGCCGGCGCCGCCGGGCTGGTTGACCACCACGATCTTCTGCCCGAGCGCGGGCTCGATCTCCGCTGCCGCGAGCCGCGTCACCTGGTCGGTCGCGCCCCCGGCCGCCCACGGCACGACGATGGTGATCGGCTTGGTCGGCTTCCATTGCGCCTGCGCCGTGCCCATCGCGAGCATCGCGGCGGCGGCAATCATGCATAGTCTGGCGGGTCTCATTTTTATCTCCTTACCGAGTTGAGAATCGTCTGCGTGATATGCCGCGCGCGCGTTGCGAGCGCGCGCGGCGCCATGAGGTCGCGGGCGAAGATGCGCGAGAGCGTGTAGCGGTTGCACAGGTAGAAGTAGCCCTCGCCCGCGATCGAGATATAGAGCTGCACCGGATCGATGCCGGGCCGGAAGAGGCGCTGGTGCTCGCCGCGCCGCAGGATGCCGCGCAGCGTCTCGACGAGCGGTGAATGCAGCTCGCGCACCCGCGCCGAGCGCCGCACATGGCGCCCCTTGTGCAGGTTCTCGCTGTTGAGAAGCGTCATGAACTCCGGGTGCTCGAGGTAGTAGCTCCAGGTGAACTGCACCAGGCGCTTGAGCGCTTCGCGCGGATCGCTGTGCTCGAGATCGAGTTCGCGCTCCGCGCCGCGGATCTGCGCATAGCTTTCCTCCAGAACGGCAAGGAAGAGGTCGTCCTTGTCGCCGAAGTAATAGTAAAGCATGCGCTTGTTCGCGCCGGCGCGCGCCGCGATGCGATCGACGCGCGCACCGCCGAGGCCGTAGCGCGCGAACTCCTGCGTCGCTGCCTCGAGGATCTTCTGCCGGGTCTTCATTCCATCCCCAGCAGGCGGTAGACGCGGCGCGTGTATTCGCCGAAGCGCTCCTGCGTCTTCATGTCCAGCGTGCGCGGATGCGGCAGATGGACCTCGAAGTTGTCCGCCATGCGCGCCGGACCGGCGGTAAGGACCACGACCCTCGTGCCCAGGAAAACCGCCTCGGAGATGCCGTGGGTTACAAAGATGATGGTCTTGCCGGCCTCCTTCCAGATGCGCAGCAGCTCGAGGTTCATCTTCTCGCGCGTCAGCGCGTCGAGCGCCCCGAAGGGCTCGTCCATCAGCACGAGCTTCGGGTCGTGCACCAGCGCGCGCGCGATCGCCGCGCGCTGCTGCATGCCGCCGGAGAGCTCGTATGGATACTTTTCTTCGGCGTCGGTGAGACCGACCATGCGGAGGAGGTGGCGCGCCCGCTCACGCGCCTGCGCCATCGGCAGTCCCAGGATTTCCGCCGGCAGGAGCACGTTCTCGAGGATGCGGCGCCATTTGAGGAGCAGCGGCGCCTGAAACACCATGCCGACGTCCTTCGACGGATCGAAGGGATGCGTCGGCGAGCCGATGCGCAACTCGCCGCCGTCGTGCGGGTGCAGGCCGGCGAGGATCTTGAGCAGCGTCGACTTGCCGCAGCCCGACGGTCCGACCATCGACAGCAGCTCGCCGGGCATGACATCGAAGCTCGCATCCGAGATGGCGAGATGCTCGCCGTATGCCTTCCGTACACCTGCCAGCCGAATGAAAGGCTCACGCGACACGCGCGTCCTTCACGACGAGCAGGCGCTCGAGGAGAAGCACGAGCCCGTAAAGGAGCATTCCGAGTAGCGTGATGAGGAGCACCGCCATGAACATCGCGGGCGTGTCGAGCGTGACCTGCACCTGCAGCATGAGGTAGCCCAGGCCCCTGTCCGAGCCGAGGAACTCGCCGACAATAGCGCCGGCGACCGCCAGGATCGCCCCGACCTTCATGCCGGAGAAGATGTAAGGCAGCGCGCCGGGCAGCTGGATCTTGGTGAAGAGCTGCCAGCGCGAGCCTTTGAGCGAGCGCACGAGGTCGAGGAGCTCCGGCTCGGTCTCGCGCAGGCCGCGCGCCGTGGTGAGGAGGATGGGGAACAGCGCGATCGAGAACGCCATGATCGAATTCGGGACCACGCCGTACTTGAACCACACGATGATGAGCGGCCCGAGCGCGACCTTGGGAACCATGTTGAGCGAGACAAGCAGGGGCATGAAGAACGCTTCGAGCGCCTTCGACCAGGTGAACACCAGCGCGAGCGCCACGCCGACCGCGAGCGCGAGGAGATAGCCGGCGAAGATCTCGGTGCCGGTCACGGCGATATTGGTCCACCAGTTGTAGTTCGGCTGCACGAGCGCATCGAGCGTCGCCGCGGGCGACGGCATGACGAACTGCGGCACGTTGCCGAGGCGCACGAAGAGATACCAGGCGGCCAGCAGCGCAAGGTGCGCGAGCACTGCCAGCGTCCAGCGTCCGAGTTTCGAGTTCATGAGAGCCACCTCTCGAGGTTCGTGCGCACGAAAGCGTCGTCGGCGAGATCGGCGTGCTCGCGGTAGACGCGGTCGATCTCCGCCGACTGCCCCGGCGAGAGCTTTTCGTTCGGATCGAGGCACCAGCTGCCTTCCAGCAGCCCCTGCCGGCGCAGCACCTCGTGGCAGCCGGGGATGCAGCCGGCGAAATTGTGGGCGGCGTCGAAGAATGCGCTGTTGCAGTCCGTGATGCGCGAATCGAGCGCGAGGTCGACCTCGCCCTGGTGAATTCGCTTAAGCAGATCAACCGCGGTTTTCGTCCACACGCTCCAGTGGCCCAGCAAGCCGCCGCGGATCCGAACTCGTATTTCTTCAGAGTTTCTTTTGATTGAAAAAGGAACTGCAAGGTCGAGCAGAATATGGTCGTCGTTGCCGGTGTAGAGGGCGATGCGCTCCTCGGCGCGCGCGGCGACCACTCCGCGCACGACGTCGAGCGTGGCGTAGCGGTTGAACGGCGCAATCTTGATCGCGACGACGTTCTCGATCGCGGCGAAGCGGCGCCAGAAATCCACCGGCAGCGGGATGCCGCCGACCGCGGTCTGGAGGTAGAACCCGACCAGCGGAATCTCGGCCGCGACGCGAGTGCAGTGCTCGATGAGCTCGTCGGTCGAGCCGCCCTTCATCGCTCCGAGCGAGAGCATCCCGGCGTGATAGCCCAAGCTGCGCGCGACCTGCGCTTCGCGTTTCGCCTGGACCGTCTTGCCCGCGAGGCCGGCAATCAGCACGACATTGCGGTTTCTTGCTTCGTCAACGGCAATCTTCAGAACCGGCTCGTAAAGCCCCGCTTCTCGGATCGCGAACTGCGTGGCATGCACGCCCACCGCAAGCCCTCCGCTGCCAGCGTCGAGGTAGTAGCGCGCGAGCGCGCGCTGACGCCGCGTATCGAGCTTGCGGCGTGCGTCGAGCGCGAGCGGATGGGCGGGGATGACGGTGCCGCGATGCAGCAGCGCGGCGATGTCCGGGGGAAGCGGGCCGTGCATGTTAACCAGGCGGTTACACGATGGTAGCATCGGCTCTCGTTCACCGAGGAGGTTCCATGCGCATCATCGTCCTCGCCGCCGCCGCCCTGCTCGCGGCGCCGGCAGCGGCACAGAAAATCGACTTCATCCTCAACTGGGTGCCGGGTGGCGACCACGCGCCCTACTACTACGCGAAGAAGCTCGGCTGGTACGAGAAGGAAGGCATCGACCTTAATCTCGAGCCGGGCAAGGGCTCCATGCTCGCGGTGCAGCGCGTCGGTGCCGCTCAAAACCCCGTCGGCCTCGCCGACATGGCGAACGTGTTGATCGGCCGTGGAAAGGGCGCCGACTCGGTCGGCGTGTTCAACGTCTACGCCAACTCACCCCAGGGCCTGTACTGGCTTAAGAGCTCGGGCATCAAGGGGATCAAGGACTTCCCCGGCAAGAAGATCGGCAATCCGGCGGCCGACGGAGCGCGCCCGATGTGGCCGGCGCTCGCCAAGGCGAACGGCATCGATCCGAAGTCGATTACCTGGGTGAACGTCGACGCCAACGCCAAGCTCGCCGCGCTCAAGGCGCGCTCGATCGACATCACCACGTCGTTCTACAACATCCATCACATCTTCCAGCGCGAGCTCGGCGACGACATGGGCTTCGTCGCATGGCGCGACATCGGCCTCAATCCGTACGGCAACTCGGTGATTGTGAACTCCGATTACCTCAAGAAGAACAAGGCGACGGTGGCCAAGTTCGTAAGGGTGACGCAGCGCGCGTTTGCCGAATGCGTCAAGCAGCCCAAGCCCTGCGTGCAGGCGCTGGTGGACGCCAACGGAGCACTGAAGTTCGACAACGAGCTCACGAACTGGGAGCTCGTGGAAGTGTTGATGAGCGACAAGATCTCCCAGGCCGTGGCGCTCGGCTGGCACGACGACGCACGCATGAAGGCGGACTACGAGCTCGTACGGGACTACGTCGGGATCGACAAGCCGTTCGACGTGAAGACGGTCTACACCAACGAATTCCTCGACAAGTCGATCAAGATGAAGGCTGTCAAGCCGCGTTGAAGAAGCGCTGAAGACGGCGCCACACCCGCGCGAGCCAGGTCCCACGCGGCGGCGGCTCGCTCCGGCGAGCGCCGAAGCGCCTCTCCAGTGCCTCGGCGAACTGTGCGGTACGCTCAGTGGCGCGGCGCTCGAACAGCCGGTCAACGACCGGCTTGAGCGGCCCCTCGCCTTTCACGCTGAACAGGCTGTGCAGCTCGGTCGCCGATCCGCTCGCCTGCAGCGTGACCTCGATCGCCATCGTGAGGTGCTCGGCGCTTGCCGTGGCGCGCAGCCGCTGCGGCGGGTCCTCTGAATCGATACGCGCCGTCAAATTCACGATGAGCGGCACGACGCCGATCTTTTCCTTCACGGTCAGCTCGGCGGTCCTCGCGTCGACGAGGCGGATGCGCTCCACACCGGGAATGCAGGTGCAGAGGGCTTCGAAGTCGCGCAGGAACTTCCAGAGCTCCGCCGGCGAGGCGTTTACGGTGAATTTCGCTGCACGCTCGGGCATCAGTCCCACCAGCGCTTGAGCTTGTAGTCCTCCACGATGACCGTCGCGGCGTTGTGCCCGGCGCCGGCGTGCACGCCGCCACCCGGGTGGCAGTAGCCGCCGCACATATAGAGCCCTTCCACCGGCGTGCGGTAGCTAGACCAGCCGGCGAAAGGCCTGAAGTAGCCCATCTGGTCCGGAGTCATGTCGCCCACGACGTCGACTCCGTTCACCAGATTGTCGTTCAGCCGCTCGGTGTCGGTGGGGTCCTGGATCTTCATCGCGAGCACCTTGTCGCGCGTCATGTTGGACGCATAAAAGCGCCACAAGCCGAGCAGGTGCTCGGCGTACTCGCCCCGCAGTTTTCCCCAGCCCTCCTGGAGTGCGTACGGCGCGTATTGCCACACGACCGCCGTGTGCTTCCCGGCGGGAGCCTGCGCGGGATCGAAGAGCGTCGGCAGCGTGATCTGCAGCATCTCTTTGCGCGGCGCCCCGCCCATGGCGATTTCCTGATAGGCGCGCACCTGATCCTCGACGCTGCCGCCGAACATCTCCTGGCTGAACGCAATGTTGACCGGACGGTTGTGCGCCGCTGCGCGGTACTGAGGCGGCTCGGACAGCGCCAGGTGCAACACGAAAAGCGAGCGGCCGCGCGAGTGGTAGTTCCTGACACGCGTGAGGAAGAAAGCCGGCAGGTGCTCCTCGCCAACCATGCGAAGAAAGCTCTTCTTTGGTTCGACGTTGGTGACCACGGCTTTCGCTGCCTCGACGCGCGTGCCATCCGCGAGCTCTACGCCGCCCGCGCGGTTGCCGCGCACGAGGATGCGCTTCACTTCGATGCCGGTGCGCACCACGCCACCGTGCGCCTCGAAGACGCTCTTCAGCCCGTGTGCGAGCTGCTGCGAGCCGCCGACGCAGATTGGCGCCTCGGCCTTTAGGATGCGGAAGAGACAGATCCATCCCTGGCCGAACTGGTCCGGGGCGAACCCGAGCACCGTCATCCTCGAGAGGAAGTGCACCTTCACCTCCTCGCTCTCGAAAAGCTCGTTCAGGAGCTGCACAGGAGTGCTCGCCTGCCACTGCATGAGCGCCCTGCCTTCCTCGGATTTCTCGAGCTCCGCGGTCTGAAGCGATGGCGGGAGCGGCGGCGAATACATGAGCGGCAGGTAGGTCGAGTCGATGAACTCTCCGTAGTCCGCGACGAGCTGGCGAAAGGTGTTCGCATCGCGCGCCGAGTACCGGCCGAGCTCGGCGGCCATGCGCTCGGTTTCGCGGTACATCACGATGCTCCTGTGATCCGGGAAGATCGTGCCGCGCAGGTAGTCCGGGTACACGTACCTCACGCCATGACGCTCGAGCTCTAAGTCCCGATAGACCGGGCTGAGCGGAATGTGCGTATGCACCACCGAGCAGATGTTGTGCTTGAAGCCCGGTAGCGTCGCTTCTTCGGTATGGCAGGCCCCGCCCACGCGCGCGGCGCGCTCCACGACGAGGACCTTGGCGCCGGCCTTCGCGAGATAGGCGGCACAGGCAAGGCCGTTGTGGCCCGCGCCGATGACGATGAAGTCGCAGGTCACCCGAGCTCCGGTCCTGCCACGCAGTAGACCAGCTTTTCATCTCCCGGCGCGGCGGCCAGGCCGCGCAGCATGCGCGTGAAGGGCCTCTGGAAGGCGAAGCCGCGCGCTTCCAGCCAGCCGCGCAGCCGCGGCGCGTGGTCGACGATATCGACGTAGAGCGGCGGCTTCATTGCGCTTAGCGCCTGCGAGACGAGCCCGATCGCGGTGTCCTCGTCGCGCGCGACCACTGGGCCAATCTGGAACGCTTCCCTTCCTTCGCGGCCGAGCACATAACCGCGGTCGTGTACGAGCGCCGCCCGTGGAAGCCGATGTGCCAGGTCGCGCAACAGC
>DATIGN010000074.1:0-9255 GCA_035454685.1 Burkholderiales bacterium
GAGCGGCCCGTCGGAAGTGGCGAGAAGCGTGTAGCCATCGGGCGCCGACTTCGCGACCGCCTCGGCGGCGATGTTGCCGCCGGCGCCGGTGCGATTCTCGACCACGAACGCCTGGCCAAGGCGCTCGCTCAGCCGGTTGGCGAGCGTGCGGCCGACCAGATCCGGCGCGCCGCCGGGCGGGAAGGGCACAACGACACGGACGGTCCGGTTGGGGTAATCCTGCGCCCAGGCGGCGCCGGTGACGAGCAACAGCAGAAGAATGCTACATAGTCGGATTCGCATATTTGCCCCCGAGCGCGACGGTGCCGTACGCTGAGCCCGCGATGTCAAAGTTGAAAGAGAAGTGCTGGCTCGCCGCCTGCACGTCGCGTAGGTAGCGCTGGAGCGGGTCGCGGGTATAGATCGCGTTCGCACCGTAGAACGACCATAGCGTCTCGACCGCTTCGCGCGCCTGCGCGACGGCCAGGGCATTTTGTGCGCGAAGGCGCAGCTTTTCCTCCAGGGCCAGGTTTTCGTTGTGCTGGAACACCAGCGCCGACTCGCGCATAAGGTAGCGTGCAGAATCGATCAGACCTCGCGCCCGCGCGAGCTTCACCTGCACGGCCTGAAAGTCGGAGACTTTGGCGCCGGTATATGTTCCTACCCTCGTTTTGAACGTTTGCAACACGTGCTCGAAGGCTCCCTCGGCAGTCCCCAAGGCAGTGGCCGAGAGCGGATGCCCCGCCGAGGCGACGATCGGCACGCGGAATAGTGGACCCGAATTGAATCTTGCGCCCGGATGCTCCAGCCCTCCGCGGCAGCGGGCGAGGGCGAGCGCGCGGCGCTCGGGTACGAAGACCTCCTTTACCTCGATATCCTTCGAGCCGGTGCCGATCATTCCCATCGCATACCAGGTATCGATGACCTGGTAGTCGCTCTTCGGCACGAGGCAGAGCCGCCAGTCCACCGCTTTCTCTTCGTCGTAGATCGTGACCGCCAGCATGTTCCAGTCGGAGTTGTCGACCCCGGAAGAAAAAGGCCATCTTCCGGAGACGACGAACCCGTCCTTCGCTTTTCTGCCGCGCCCGGCCGCGAGCGCGATGGACGAGGCGATGAGGACGTCGGGGTTCTGGTCCCAAAGTTCGTGCTGGGTCTCGGGCTCGTAGTAGCCCAGGATCCAGTGGTGGCATCCGAGGTTGCCGACGTTCCAGGCCGTCGACGGGCAGCCGCGCGCCAGCTCCGACACGATGTCGACGACCGCGACGAATGGCAGCTCCATGCCGCCGAAGCGCTTGGGCTGGTGGAAGCGGAAAAGGCCGGTCTCGTGGAGCAGCTTCTCATTCTCGGGCAGGAGTACCCGCGCGTCCTCGCATTTCTGAGCGCGCTCGAGCAGCACCGGCACGATCTCGCGCGCCCGGCGCATCGCCTCTTCGTACCCGACCGTGGACAAGTCGGTCATGCGCGATTCTAGAGTTACGCGCTACCCTATGGGGATGAAAGACATGAACTGCCTGCCGCTCAGCACGCGGTCTGCCGGGGCCGCCGAGTGCTACAACAGCGCGCTCAGCGCGTACCTAAGCAATCGCGCCGACTTCTCCGCAAACCTGAAAGCGCTGCTCGAGGCGGACCCGGAGTTCGCGCTCGGCCACTGCTTCAGGGGCTATGGCGCGATGCTGATGTTCAACCGGGCCATGCTGCCGCTGGCGGCAGACGCGCACCGCGCCGCGCGAAACCTGGCGCCGGGCGCCACACGGCGCGAGCAGGCGCACGTCCGCGCGCTCGGCCGCTGGGCTGCAGGCGACGTGGACGGCGCGCTGCAGGAGTGGGAGGCGCTGCTCGCGGAGTGGCCGCACGACGCGCTGGCGATTCGGCTCGCGCACTTCAACTACTTCTGGACGGGGCGCGCGGCGGACATGCTCGCTTCGCTTGAACGCGTGGCGGCCCGCTGGAGCGATGCATTGCCGGCGTATGCGACGCTGCTCTCGTGCCTCGCGTTCGCGCTGGAGGAGACTGGCGACTACGGCGCCGCCGAGCGCGCCGGGCGGCGCGCGGTCGAGATTGATCCGGCTGAGGTATGGGGCACGCACGCGGTCGCGCACGTGCTCGAGATGCAGGGCCGCCGCGAGGAGGGAATCGCCTGGCTCGCCGGCCTGGAGCGGCATTGGGAGGGCAAGAACAACTTCGTGCACCATCTCTGGTGGCATCGCGCGATGTTCCACCTTGAGCTGCGTGAGACCGACGCGGTGCTGGAGCTCTACGACAAGCGCTTTCGCAACCTGGCCTCACCGCTGGTCGCGGCGATGCCCGATCTTTACATCGACGTCCAGAACGCGGCCTCGATGCTCTTCCGCCTCGAGCGGCAGGGCGTGGATGTCGGCGCTCGCTGGAGTGAGCTCGCCGACAAGGCGCAGGCACGCATTGGCGACTGCCAGTCGGCCTTCACGCTGCCGCACTGGATGATGGCGCTCGCTGCCACGGGGCGCGACGCCGCCGCGCGTTCGATGCTGGATTCCATGAAAAGTCATCCAACGGCCTCGGTGCGCGAGGTCGCGTTCCCGGTTTGCGAGGCGGTGCTCGCGCACCGTCGGGGCGACTACGCGCGCGCGGTGGTCTGCTTGGCGTCCGTGCTCGATCGGCTGCACCAGCTCGGCGGCAGCCACGCGCAGCGCGACGTGCTGCACCAGCTGTACTTCGACGCGTGCCTGAAGTCGCAGCGGAGCGCCGAGGCGCGCGCGCTGCTGGACTCGATGGCGGCGCGCTTCCCCGTGCCGCCGTCCCGTCGCGTCGGCTACGCCGCCGCCGTTACCTAGAGAGAATCTCCACGTCGCGCAGCACCGGGTCCTCCGCCACGGCGATCTCGTTCTCGATCGCGAGCCCGCAGCCCGGGCAGCAGAACTGCCGGAACTGGGGCAGGGGATCGATGAAGCGCTTCGGATCGCCCACGATCGGGTTCGAGGCCTCGATCGGCAGGTCGTTGCGCACGCAGGAGCTCTTGTAGTTTCCGCTAACCGGACCCAGGTCGGTGCCGCACTTGGCGCACGCGTAATGGCCATTCGTATGGACCGCGACGTTCTCGGTGGAGAGGAACTTGACTGGCGCCGACAGTTTTTCCGCTTTCCGGCTGTGTCCATGGATGCGCCGCCTGCGGAGCTTGTTGCGCTGGCCTTCGGTCGCCTTAGCATCGCCGAGCACTACGCCATAGATCTCCAACGCGGCCTTCTCGGACACGTCGCCGTTCGCGACGTCGGCCTCGACCCGTGCCGGGTCGCGCTCGAGCGGATCGCCGAAGCCGCCCGCAGCGGACCACAGCACGGCATAAACGTCGTTTTGCTGTTGAGAGAAATCCTGCTGGCGTAATTGCAGGGTTTCGGGCCTACCTGAGAGCTGGTCGATGTCGGTCACCAGCTCGGAGCGCTTCATGCGCTCCAGGACGTCGCTTTCTCTCAGGAACCTGTAGCGGTTCACTGCGCCCGGGTAGCCACCCATCATGCCGGTCGAGGTCGGGATTGCGTTGCCCGAGGAAAGCGTGTCGTGCGTGATGCGGTCGGTGCCATGCGGGATGAAGCACGACTCGGCCGAAAGCCCGCCGCGCCATTTCCCGGCCCCGCCGGAATCGGTGATTTCTTTTCGATACAGGAACAGGACCGGGAAGCTCTGCTCGGTATGCTCGACGTTGGGCAGCTTGCAGATAGGCGTGCGCGCCTGGCCGCCGGTGGAGATGCCGTCGGCGTGCGAGAACGCGCCGATCGCGCCGCCGATCGGGTCGACGAGGATATAGCCGTAGCGCTCGCCCCACTGATCGATCCCGCGGAAGATGGTCGCCGGCCATTGGCTCGTGCCACCTATGCACATCGCATCGCGGCGCAGCTCCGGGTCGGGGTAGATCATCTTCGAGAGCACGTTGTACGCCGGGTAGAGCGAGATCTCCATGCACTGCACCGGCGCGGTCGACACCGAGGCCGGGAAATCCGCGCAGTTCAGCGTTCCCGGCGTCGGGTTGAATTCCACGTGGCGCAGCGCTCCGCCTACCGCGTAGTACTGCTCCCAGCACATGAGCTCGTTCAGCGCCACCATGATCGCGCCGCGCCAGCCGGAGTACGTGGCATTGATTCCGCCGGCCTGGGGGTCGGTGCCTTCGTTCTCGAAAATGAGTTTCTTCCCGGCTTTTCTAAGGGAAAGCACAACCCTGTGAACGCTCCGGTCCCCTGGCCGGCAGCACTCGACGTAGGTGCGGTCGCGCCAGACGCCGTCGGGAAGCTTGGCGAGCTTCTTCAGAAAAGCTTTCTCGCCGTCATCGAGGATCTTGCGCATCACGCCTTTGACCGTTTTGGGTCCGTACTTGCTCAGTAAAGAAATGATTCTTTCCCGTGCCGTCATATTGCCGGCGAGCTGGGCACGGAAATCGAGCGCTACCGCCGAGGGCTTGCGGGAACTGCGCAGGTAGATTTCCTCAATATCTTTCCTTATCTCATTGCGTTCCACGATCTTCACCGGCGGGATGAGGATCCCTTCGTCGAAAGCATCGCGCGCCGACGGACAGAAGCTCCCCGGCGTGATGCCGCCGATGTCGTACTGGTGCAGGCAGTTCGTCACCCAGCAGAAGAGCTCGCCCTTCCAGAACACCGGGCAGAGCAGCATCACGTCCATCTGGTGTGCGGCGCCGACCCACGGGTCGTTGGCGAGGAACATGTCGCCGTCGGCGATGCCCGGGTTGTCGCTGCGATTCTCGAGCGTCCACTTCACCTGCGTGTCGGTGACGCCGGACATGTACTGCATGTAGGGGCCGAAATAGACGAACTCGGCGTCCTCGGTGAGGATCGACGGGTTGAGATCGAGCGCGTACATCGCCACCGGCGACCCCGACAGCCGCTGGATGGTCGCGCCGTGCTCCTCGTTCACGTTCCACAGCGCGTGGCGCACCACCTCGAACGTCACAGGATCGATGGCTTTATCGGCTTTCCTGTGGAGGTTCAGCTTTTCCGAAATGCGCAGCTTCTTTGGCGGCACATAGCCGGTGCGGCGGCCGTCGAACACGACGCCGGCGAGCTCGCTCAGCTTCTTGAGGGGCGCGTTCATCTGGGGTCTGACCCTGATTTTGTCGATCGGGGTCTGACCCCGTTCTTGCCGTTGAAAGTGATCTCGAAGTTTCCAAGAGCGTCGAGCCGCAGGGTGCGTCCCGGATGCACCACGACCGTCGTGTCGGCGGTTTCGACAATCGCCGGACCTTTGACCCGATTGCCGCTGGCGAGCTTCTCGCCGTCGAACACCGGGGTGCTGCGGAACTTGCCGAGGTCGGGCCAGTAGATCGAGCGGGCAGGGCGCTTCGCTGCGGGCGGAGTTTTCTTTTGGCTCTTGTTTGAAGCGACGAGCTTCGGACGCGGCGTGAGCGCCCGGGCGCGCAGGCGGGCGACGACGATCTCGAGCTGCGCGCCGGGGAGGGCGGAGCCGCGGCCGTAGAGCTTTTCATAACGCGCGGTGAACATGGAGCGCAGCCGCGGATCGTAGTCGTTCGGCAGGCGCGTGAAAGGCAGCAGCACCTCCACCTCGTTGATCTGCCCGCGGTGGCGCACGTCGAGCGAGAACTCGAAGCGCTGCCGCTTCTCGGCGATGCCTTCGTTCGCCATCAGCGCTTTCGCCTGCCTCTCGAGGCGCTCGAGCGCATTGTTGATGCGCTTTGCCGGTACTGGCGTGGGCAGGATCTCGCTGTGCTCGAAGATGTGGAGCACGTCGGCCGCGGCGGCGCCGAAGGCGCACCACGTGGACGCTGCCTTTCTTTGGGGAACGACGACTTTTCGCACCCCCAGCTCGCGCGCGAACACGCCCGCGTGCGCCGGCCCCGCACCGCCAAACGCGAACAGCACGAAGTCGCGCGGATCGTAGCCTTTTTCCACCGTGACCTTGCGGATGACATCCGCCATCTGCAGCTCGACGATGCGGCAGATGCCGGCGGCGCACTCGAGGGGGGCCAGACCTATGGAAAAAGCTACCTTTTCAATTGCTTTGAAGGCGGCGTCTTTGTCCAGTTTCATGCGGCCGCCGGCGAAGTTGTCGGGGTCGAGATAGCCGAGGACGAGCTGCGCGTCGGTCACGGTCGGCACTCGGCCGCCGCGGCCGTAGCACACGGGGCCGGGAAAGGCGCCCGCGCTGTCTGGCCCGACGGTCATGGTGCGCGTCTCCGGCCGCACTCGGACCAGGCTGCCGCCGCCGGCGCCGATCGCCTGCAGATCGACCTTCGGCAGGAAGTAGTCGTACTGGTCGGTGTTCGCGACAAAGGAGTATGCGGGCTTGCCGCCGTAGATGATCGAGACGTCGAACGACGTGCCGCCCATGTCGGTGGTGATGACGTTTTTCTCGCCCATCGCCGCGCCGAGGAACATGGAGGCGGTGACGCCGGATACCGGCCCCGAGTCCAGCGTGAGGAGTGGCGCCTCGCCCGCGCGCTCGACCGGCACCGTGCCGCCGCCGCACTGGGTTATCTGGAGTCCGTGGGAATAACCCAAACCGCGCAGACTCGTGTCCAGTTTGTTCAGATACCCGGACATCACTGGGCCGAGATAGGCGTTGAGCGCGGTGGCGGTGACGCGCTCGTACTCTCCCCATTTCGGTGCGATGTCGAAAGAGCAGGTAACGAACACATCGCGGTCTAGCTTCTTAACGAGTTCCTTGACCTTCTGCTCATGCGCGGGGTTCCGAAACGACCACAGAAAGCAGATCGCGATGGCTTCCACGCCTTCGGCGAGCAGCTCGCGGATCGCGCGCTCGGTCTCTGCCTCGTTCAACGGAACGACGATCTCGCCGCAGCAATCGACTCGCTCCGACACTCCGCGGATCAGACGCTTCGGCACGATCGGCTGCGGCTTCGAGGTCTCGGGGAAATGAACCACCTTGCGGATGTCGCGTCCGCCATAGCCGCGCGAACCGCGCATGATGTGGATCGCGTCCTCGTGGCCTTTCGTAGTAATGAGCCCGACCTTGGCGCCGCGCTTCTGGATGATGGTGTTCGTGCCGACCGTGGTGCCATGCGAAAGGAATGCGATGTCGCGGCAAAAGCGCTCGAGCTCCAGGCCGAGCGCCTGCGCGCCCGCGCCGAGCGCGTCCAGCATGCCGCGCGAGAAATCCGCCGGTGTCGAGGGAACCTTGGTGGTGAGGAGCTTGCCGGCGCGGTCCACGATCGCGCAGTCGGTGAACGTGCCGCCGATGTCGATGCCGACGAGGTAGCTCATGCGGAGCGCCGAATCGTAGCGCAGCGGGGCTTGCCGCGCAGTCGTTCGTGGTAAAACAGCGGGCATCCGATGACAAAAACGCTATCCCTTCTCGAGACCCGCGTTCTCGGCACGCTCTACGAGAAGCAGCACACAGTGCCGGACAGCTATCCCCTCACGCTCAACGCCCTTGTCTCGGGCTGCAACCAGAAGAGCAGCCGCGCGCCGGTAATGGAGGCCACCGAAGCTGAGGTCCAGGCGAGCCTCGACAGCCTGAAGGCAGCCAACCTGGTAATCGAGACGAGCGGCGGACGGGTGTCGCGCTACGCGCACAACATCGAGCGCGTGCTCCAGGTGCCATCGCAGTCGGCCGCGCTTCTCGCCTGCCTGATGCTGCGCGGCCCGCAGACCCCCGGCGAGCTACGCATCAACTGTGAGCGCCTGCACAGTTTCGCCGACATCTCGGCGGTCCAGGGCTTCCTCGATGAGCTCGCCAACCGGCCCGCGGGCGCGCTCGTCGTGCAGCTGCCGCGCCAGCCGGGGTCGCGCGAGAGCCGCTGGGCGCAGCTGCTGAGCGGGGCCCCCAGCGTCGAAGAAAGGAAGAGCGACGCCGATGTCGCGCCCGACGAGCTCGCGGGGCTCAAGGCGAACGTCGCGCGGCTCGAGGGCGAAGTGGCGGCCCTGAAGGTCTTGCTCGTGCGGGTGTGCAAGGAGCTGGGCATCAGCGCCTGACGGATGTCGCTGGAGAGACCCGACTCGCGGCCGCCCGGTCTGCGCCGCATCCTTGCGGATTCCGGCGTGGCGTATGCCGCGTCGGCAGTCGTTGCGTTTCTGTTCGCCGCCAGCGGCCCGGTAGCGATCATCCTTTCGGTCGGGGCGCGCGGCGGCCTGTCGGAGTCCGACATCGCGTCGTGGCTCTTCGCCGCGTTTTGCCTGAACAGCCTGATCTCGATCGCGTTCTCGCTCGTCTACCGGCAGCCGCTCGTCTTCCTGTGGAGCATCCCGGGATCGGTGCTGGTCGGGCCGGCGCTCGGGCACCTGACGTTTCCCGGCGTAATCGGCGCGTTCCTCGCCACCGGAGTGCTCATGGTTCTGCTCGGCCTATCGGGCTGGGTGCGCCGCGCGATGGACGCGGTGCCAATGCCGATCGTGATGGCGATGGTCGCCGGCGTGTTCCTGCGTTTCGGCGTCGACCTGGTGCTCGCGTTCCGAACCGAGCTCTGGATCGCCCTGCCGATGACCGCGGTGTTCTTTCTGACCACCGTTCTGAAGCTGGACAAGTACCTGCCGCCTTTGATCGCCGCGTTGATAGCGGGCGGCGTAGCGGTCGCGGCCCTCGGTGCCTTCAACCCGCCGCCCGGCGCGTTGTTCGCGTTTGCCTCGCCGAACTTCTACGTGCCGAAGTTTTCCGGGGCGGCGATGGTGGAACTCGTCGTACCGCTCGCCATCACTGTGCTCGCGGTGCAGAACGCACAGGGCATCGCCATCCTGGCGACCAACGGCCACACGGCGCCGGTGAACGCCATCACCACCGCCTGCGGGGTCGGCTCGATCGTCACGGGATTCTTTGGCGCGGTATCCACATGCCTGACGGGACCGGTCAACGCCGTTCTGTCCAGTGCAGGGGACAAACCGAAGCAATATACCGGCGCGCTTTTCTTCTGCCTGCTCGCCCTCGCGTTCGGGCTTCTGGCGCCTTTCTTTACGCGTCTACTGCTCGCCACGCCGCCGGCATTCATCGCCACTCTTGCTGGTCTCGCCATGCTTCGTGTGCTGCAGACGGCATTCACCGCTTCCTTCGGCGGGCGCTTCAGCTTCGGCGCGTTGGTCTGCTTCCTCGTGACGGTGGCCGACGCTCCGATCTTCAATATCGGCGCGCCGTTCTGGGGGCTGATGTTCGGCCTTGCCGCTTCCTGGCTGCTGGAACGGCCTTCTAAGTAGTAAGGCCTTCGAGCCAGGAGGCGGTGCGGCGCGCGATGCGATCGAGCGCCTGTTCCTCGCGAGGCGCGAGGGATCTGACCGACGCACAATGCGTGTTCAGCATGCCGAGGAGCACTCCCGCCTCGCCGACCAG
>DATIGN010000075.1:0-8462 GCA_035454685.1 Burkholderiales bacterium
TGAAAGCAATGGTGCTTGAAAGCTTCGGCGCGCCGCTCAAGCTGAAGGACGTGCCGGTGCCGAAACCGGGGCCGAACGAGGCGCTGGTCAAGGTGAAGGTGTGCGGCGCCGGGCTGACGGTGGTGATCATGATCGCTACGCCGGGGCGCATCAAGAAGTTCCCGCGCATCCCTGGCCACGAGATCGCCGGCGAAATCGTCGAGATCGGCTCGGAAGTGAAGTCGTTCAAGGTCGGCCAGCGCGTGACCAACCACTTCTACCTCACTAGCGGCAACTGCCGCTACTGCCGCAGCGGGCGCGAGACGCTGTGCGAGAACTTCCGTGGCAACGTCGGCCAGGGCTGCGACGGCGGCTACGCGGAGTACATCGCGCTGCCGGAGCGCAACCTCGTCCCGATACCCGACGGCGTCTCCGACCTCGAGGCCGCGGTTGCGGCCGACGCGATCGCGACGCCCTATCACGCATGCCACGCGGAGGCGCAGGTGAGCCCCGGCGACAACGTCCTCATCATCGGCGCAGGCGGGGGCGTCGGCATCCACATGGTGCAGATGGCTCGGCTGTGCGGCGGGCGCGTGCTGGCTGCGGAGATCGGGGAGGAGAAGCTCGAGCTCGCGCGGTCCATGGGCGCGGACGAGGTGATCGACACTCGGCGCGGCGATCTCGTCAAGCAGGTGAAGGCGCTGACCGGCGGGCGGGGTGTGGACGCGGCTATCGACATCGTGGGCAACAGCCGCACGCTGCAGGCTTCCCTCGAGTCGCTCGCCCCGGCGGGGCGCATGGTGATCATCGGCAGCAAGCCCGCGGCGGTCTACGGGGAGGATCCCACGTTCAAGGTGAACCCGGGGGAATTCATGCGGCAGGCGCAGGAGATACACGGCTCGCGCTATGTGAACAATGCCGAGATCGCGCGCACGCTGGAGCTGGTGAAGCACAAAAGGGTGAGAGCGGTGGTGAACCGCACCTTCCCGCTGGAGGAGGCGGAGCAGGTGCACGAGCTGCTGAGGAAAAACGCGATCGCGGGGCGGGCCGCCCTCCTTGTGGGATGACGCGCGACCCGCGCCTGTCCCGAGCGCGCTCGAAGGGGCCGCGCGATCGTCCGCGGATTACCGCTTGAGTTCGCGAGCGAAGAATTCCAGCGTCCGTCGGGTCGCGTCCGCGCGCGCCTCGGGGTGCTCGCCGACGGTCGCCCCCTTGAGGTCAGGCTTGTTGAGATTACGGACGCTCGGGCGGTAGCGCACCGGCGAGTTGATCCGGTCGAAGCTGTGGTGCGCGCCGGGGTAGGTCACGATCTCCATCGCGGCGCCTTGGCTGCGGGCGATTGCGGCCAGCTCGACGCACGGCGCAGCCGGCGTCCAGTCGTCCGCTTCGCCCGCCAGGATCAGCAGCGGCGCGTAGGGACGATAGGGTGTTTTCGACCTCGCCAGCGTCCTGCATCCCGGGTAGAAGGCGACCGCCGCACGGATTCCGCGGCGCGTCTGGCTGTCCCGCATTCCGTAGAGCGTGCCGCTTGCCCCATTCGACCAGCCGATGAGCCCGACGCGGTCGCCGGCGACATAGGTTTGCGCCGCCAGCCACTGCCGGGCCGCGTAGATGTCGTCGGCGCGCTCCCGGCTTTCGCGTATCGGCCGCTTCTGCAGCTCGCAGATCGACCGAAAGCCGCGTGGCCCGAAGCTGTCCACCAGCAGCGCGACATATCCGTCGAGCGCGAGCAGCTCGGCCCAGTGGCGGTTTGACGCGGTGACATAGCCCTGATTCGTGTACATTCCGCCGCAACCATGCATCAGGATGAGCGCAGGGAAGGGCCCCGGCCCGAGCGGACGGAACATGAGCCCGCTCAGCTGCACCGGTTCGCCATTGAACTCCTCGAGAGCGGGAAACTCGACCCATTGCGCGTCGTAACTCGCGGCGGCCGGCCCGCCTGCGGCCAGAGCGAGCCCGAGGAGCATCGTCTTCAACCGGCGCAACGCCGCGCCCTCGTCGCCGCGCACGTGCGTTACCACGGCGCAGCGCTTGAAGACGGCGTAAATGCTGCCGCCGGAAACTGACGACTCACGCCTTTTGGGCCATGCGCCGCATTCGGCCCTGCTGCGCAAAATAGACGAAAGCCACCAGCACGAGCGCCGGCAGGTAAACCCAGTGCTCCGAGGGACGGTCGCTCGGAACCTTGATCGTCGCGATTTTCCAGCCCAGTTCGAAACCGGACCTTCTCGCGCGGCTGCCGAACCTTACATTCGAGATCCGCGCCTCGTCGCCCAGCACCGACACGGTGAGCCCGGCTTCGGCGAGACGGTCGCGACCCTCGCCCGGCTTGTCGAGCCGCACCGCAACCGTCTTGCGGATACTCTCGCCTTCCACGTTTTCGCCCTCGATCACCAGCACCAGGCGATCCTTTTCCGGGATATCCCGCGCGACGCGGAGGATTTCCCCGGGCGCGACGTCGGTGTAGGGCTCGTAGAGCTTATCCATGAAGTAGTCGGGCCGGAACAGCGCGAAGGTGGCAAGCAGCAGCAGCACGATTTCCCACCATTTGCAGCGGGTACGGAACCAGCCGAGCGTCGCGGCGGCGAACACGAGCGAGGCGGCGGTCGCGGCAAAGAACACGAGCAGCACTTCGAACCAGCCGCGCACATCGATCAACAGCAGCATCGGATTGAAGATGAAGACGAAGGGCAGCACTACGGTGCGCAGCGCGTATACGGAGCCCTGCAGCCCGGTCTTGATGGCGTCCTCGCCCGAGATCGCCGCGGCTGCGAAGGTCGCGAGCCCGACCGGCGGCGTGATGTCGCCCATGATCCCGTAGTAAAAGACGAAGAGATGCACGGCAATGAGCGGAATCACGAGACCGGACTGCGCGCCGAGCTCGACGATCACCGGCGCCATCAGGGTCGCGACCAGGATGTAGTTCGCGGTGGTGGGCACGCCGAGCCCCAGGACCAGGCAAATGAATGCGGTAAACCCCAGCATCAGCACCACGTTCCCTTGCGACACCACTTCCACGAATTCGGTCATGCGCAGCCCGAGTCCCGTCAAGGTGATGCCGCCCACGATGATGCCCGCGGTGCCCGTCGCGATCGCGATGCCGATCATGTTGCGAGCGCCTTCGTTCAGCCCCTCGACGACGTCGCGCAAGCCGCGCTTCGCTTCGGTCCCGAGCCCGCGCTGCCCGCGAAAGAGCTTCGTGAGCGGTCGCTGCGTCGCCATCAGGACGATCAACGTGAGCGTCGCCCAGAACGCTGAAAGCGCGGGCGAAAGCTCCTCGATCATCAGACACCAGATGAGCACGCCCAGGGGAATGAGGAAATGCAGCCCGGCTTTCACCGTCGGCCAGGTGTCGGGAAGCACCGGGTGCTCGACATCGATGTCGGGCGGCAGATCCGGACAGCGCGCCGCGATCCACGCCGAAACGACATAGAGCGCCGCAAGCAGCGCTCCGAGCACCCACGGCGCCGCCGCGCCGAGCTGGCTTTTCGCCGCTTCGGCGACGAAGTAGACCACGGCGCACACTGCGATCGTGCCCGAGATTCCGAGCGCCCAGGCGACGAGCTTCTGCGGCAAGGTACGCGCGCGGGCCTGCGCCGTGGGATTCAGGCCAAGCTTGAGCGCCTCGAGGTGCACGATGTAGAAAAGCGCGATGTACGAGATGAGCGCCGGCAGAAACGCGTGCTTGATGACCTCGGTGTAGGGAATGCCGACGTACTCGACCATGAGGAACGCCGCGGCGCCCATCACCGGCGGCATGATCTGACCGTTCACCGAAGAGGCAGTCTCGATCGCGCCCGCCTTGACGCCGCCGTAGCCGGACTTGGTCATGAGCGGGATCGTGAAGATGCCGCCCGAGACCACATTCGAAACCGAGGAGCCGGAAATCAGTCCGTTCAGTCCGGATGAGACGACTGCAACCTTGGCCGGCCCGCCGCGCAGATGGCCGAGCATCGCGAACGACACCTGCATCATGTAGTTGCCCGCGCCCGCCTTGTCGAGCATCGATCCGAACAGCACGAAGATGAAGATGTAGCCTACCGATACGCCGAGGGCGACGCCGAACACGCCCTCCGTCGTAAGCCACTGGTGCGTGAGCATGCGATCGAGCGAGGCGCCCTTGTGCGCGAGCACGTCGGGCAGGAACTTGCCGAGCATGATGTAGGCGAGGAAGACGACGGCGAGGATCGCCATCGGCAGCCCGACCGCGCGCCGCGTGGCCTCGAGCAGCAGCGCGAGCCCCACGCTCGCGACGACGATATCCTGCAGGTTGGGTTGGCCGGGCCGCGTCGCGAGCTCGGCATAAAAGAACAGGAAATACGCTCCGGCAAAGCAGGCGGCGAGCGCGAGCAGCCAGTCCTGCAAGGGCACGCGCACGCGCGAGGAGGTGCTGAGCGCCGGGCAGCAGAGGTACGCCAGGAACAGCGCGACGCCGAGGTGCAGTGAGCGTGCCTCGGTGTCGTTCAGCACTCCCCAGCCGAGCACGAACGGAAGCGGCGAGGCGTACCACAGCTGAAAAAGCGACCAGCCGGCCGCAATGACGAAGATGAGCCGCCCGACCCACCCCGCCGGGGTGCGTCCCCCGGTGTCGGTCTCGGCGACGAACTGCTGCAGGTCGGGGCTCGGCGCCCGGGACGGATCGGACATCGTTTTTCCCGACAAAAAAAGGGCGGGCGCTGCGCGCCCGGCCCGATTTACGCCGCCCGTGCCGCGCGGATCACTTCAGCCAGCCTTTTTCCTTGTAGTACTTGACGGCGCCTGGATGCAGCGGCGCGGTAAGTCCGTCCTTGATCATGTTTTCAGGCTTGAGCACCTGGAACGCGGGGTGCAGTTTCTTGAACTCGTCAAAGTTGTCGAACACCGCCTTCACCACTGCATACACGGTATCGTTGGGAACCTGGGTCGACGACACGAACGTTGCGAGCACGCCGTAGGTTTGGGTTTCCTGCGGGTTGTTCGGATAGAGGCCGCCGGGGATCGTCGCGAACGCATAGTAGGGATTGGCCTTGACCAGCTTGTTCACCGCGGGTCCCGTGACCGACACCAGCTTCGCCCCGCACACAGTAGTCGGATCCTGGATGTTCGCCGAAGGGTGGCCGACCAGATAGAAGAAGCCGTCGATCTTGCCGTCGCAGAGCGCCGGGCCGTGCTCGTCGGCCTTCAGCTCGGAAGCGAGCGAGAAATCCGAGAGCTTCCAGCCCATCGCCCCGATCAGTTCCTCGAGAGAGGCGCGCGTGCCCGAGCCAGGGTTGCCGACGTTGAATTTCTTGCCCTTGAACCCGGAAAAGCTCTTGATGTTGAGGTCCTTGCGCGCGACCACGGTGACCGGTTCCGGATGCAGCGAGAACACTGAACGCAGCTCCTTGAACGGGCCTTCCTTCGCGAACTGCGCGACGCCCTTGGTGGCGTTGTAATGCACGTCGGATTGCGCCACTCCCATGTCGAGCTCGCGTGCCTTGATGGTGTTGATGTTGAAGACCGAGCCCCCGGTGGACTCGACCGAGCAGCGGATGCCGTGCGTCTTGCGGTCCTTGTTCACCAACCGGCAGATCGCGCCGCCGGCCGGGTAGTACACGCCGGTCACGCCGCCGGTGCCGATGGTGATGTACTTCTGCTGAGCGTGCGCGGCCGGCACCGCGGCACCGATCGATGCCGCAGCGAGCAGCGCGGCAAGAATGCGGAGATTTCTCATGGCGTCCCTCCTTCAGTGGATTCGCCGGTCGAATCGCCGGCTGAAGCTAGATTAGCGTATCGCCCTCCGGGCGACAAGCCGGCGCACTCCCGGCGGAGGCGGGCGCCGCGGACGGGAGCGCCGCCTCGAGCGCGCGCCCGAGCTTGTCCACGATCTCGTCGAGCTGCGGCTCCTCGATGATGAAAGGCGGCGCAAGCAATATGTGGTCGCCCCTCGTGCCGTCGATCGTGCCGCCCATCGGGTAGCACAGGAGGCCTGCCTTCATTGCCTCCCTTTTTACCCGCGCGCTTGCGCGCAGCCCGGGGTCGAGCGGCGCCTTGCTCGGGCGGTCGGCCACGAGCTCCAGTCCCCAGAACAGCCCGCGGCCGCGAATGTCGCCGACGTTGGGATGGGCGCCGAAGGCGGCGCGGAGCTTGCGCTCGAACGCCGCTCCCAGCGGCTTGACCCGCGCCAGCAGCCCGTCTTCGTGCAGCCGGCGCTGCACCGCGAGCGCGCCCGCGCACGCCGCCGGGTGGCCGAGATAGGTGTGGCCGTGCTGGAAAAATCCGCTTCCCGCGACGATCGCGTCGAACACCTTGCGCGAGGCGAGCATGGCGCCGATCGGCTGATAGCCGGCGCCGAGACCCTTCGCGATGCACACCAGGTCGGGCACGATGCCCTCCTGCTCGAACGCGAAGGTTGTGCCGCAGCGGCCCATGCCGCACATCACCTCGTCGAGGATGAGGAGGATGCCGAAGCGGTCGCACAACTCGCGCACGCGCCGGAAATAGCCGGCGACCGGAGGCACGGCGCCGAGCGTTGCGCCCGCCACGGTCTCGGCGACGAAAGCGATCACGCGGTCCGGACCGAGCCGCAGGATCTCGGCTTCGAGCTCCGCGGCGAGTCGGGCGGCATAGGCTTCCTCGCTCTCGCCAGGCCGCAGGTCGCGGTAGGCGTAGCAGGGCGAGACGTGGCTGGTCTCGAACAGCAGCGGCTCGAACTGCTTGCGGCGCCACCGATTTCCGCCGACGGCGAGCGCGCCAAGGGTGTTGCCGTGGTAGGACTGGCGCCGCCCGATAACGTGGCGGCGCTGCGGCTCGCCGGTCTCGATGAAATACTGGCGCGCGAGCTTGAGCGCGGCTTCCACCGCCTCGGAGCCGCCGGAGACGAAGTAGACCTTGTCAAATGCGGCCGGCGCGCGCGCTATGAGCGCGTCCGCGAGCCGCTCCATTGGCTCGTTGCTGAAAAAGGAGGTATGCGCATAGGGCAGGACGGCGAGCTGCGCCTTGATCGCCTCGAGCACCGCGCGGTCGGAGTGTCCCAGGCAGGAGACCGCAGCGCCGCCCGAGGCGTCGAGATAGCGCCTGCCGTCACGATCGATCAGATACGCGTTCTCACCGCCTACGGCGAGGGGGTAGATCTGGCGCGGGTCGCGATGAAAGACGTGTGTCATGGCCTGTGCCAACCCCGAATTTCCCACCACGCATTGCGACTTGCAAGTTTCAGTAAAGAACGATGATGGCGCCGACGATAATGGCGCCGGCGACGCTGGCGGCGAAAATGAGCTTGTCCTTGTCGGTCCAGCCCGGCCCCCGGCGCATCGCACCCACGATCGCGCGCGCTTCCGAGGGCGTGCCGGTATCGGTCAGTGGCTTGTGCTTTCCGCTTTCGGAGAACTCCTTCAACTCCTCCACCATGCCGGTATTGATGGCGAGCCTCATGGTAGCGTCGAGGGAATCGAATGCCCGCGACAGCCCGAGCGCGGGCACGGGAGTCGCGCCGAGCGTACTCAACTCGGCGGCATCGGCGCGGCGCGTATCCGGAATCGACCGTATCAGCGCCTGGGCCGCGTCGGGGTCGAGCCTCGGCGACACCGGTGGACGGGTCGCCGTGAGCGTGTGGACCGTGGTATCGATCTGCTTGGCGACTTCGCGCAGGTCCTTGGCAAGCTCCTCGGCGCTCGCGTAGCGGTCGTCGAGAACCTTGGCGATGGCTTTTGCGACGATGAAGTCCAGCACTTCTGGCACCAGCGCGTTGAGCGAGCTCGGCGGCGGCGGCACCAGGTTCATGATCTGGAACATGACCGAGGTCACGTCCTCGCCGGTGAAGGGGGGCTTTCCGGTCAGCATCTCGTAGAGGATCACGCCGAGGGAAAAGATGTCCGAGCGCGGTTCGGCGCGCTTGCCGGCGACCTGCTCGGGTGACATGTAGCGCGGCGAGCCAAGCACGATGCCGGTCTGCGTTTTGACCTCCGCCGAGCGCATCCGCGCGATGCCGAAGTCGGTGATCTTGCAGCGGCCGGTGACCGAAAGCATGATGTTGGCCGGCTTGACGTCGCGATGGACGACGCCATTCTGGTGCGCGTAGGCGAGGCCTTCGGCCACCTGGGCCGCGATATCGACCGCGCGCGCGACCGGCAGCGGCCGGCCGGTCGCCATCATGGAGCGCAGCTCCTCGCCCTGCAGGAACTCCATCGCCATGTAGGCGAGGTTGCCGCTCTTGCCGACGTCGTAGACGGTGACGATGTTGGGATGGTTGAGGCTGCCGGCGGCCTTGGCTTCCTGGTAGAAGCGGCCTTCGTATTCCGCCATCTCCTGCGGGTCGAGCGACATGCTGACGGTCTTGATCGCGACCTGCCGGTCGAGCAGTGGATCGTTGGCGCGGTAAACGACGCCCATCGCGCCCTTGCCGAGCTCGGCGAGGAGCTCGTAGCGGCCTAGCGTGCGCGGTTCCATGAATCCGATCGGACTGGCGCCGGAGCTTCGCGGCGCAAGCCCCGAGGGGTGAAAACCAACGTCACTCGGCGTGATCC
>DATIGN010000076.1:0-23395 GCA_035454685.1 Burkholderiales bacterium
CGGCGCCGGCAAGACCACGCTGCTCAACGTGCTCTCCGGCATCTACCGGCCCGACCGCGGGCGGATCGTCTTCGACGGCGCGGACCTCACCGGCTCGGACGTGCACAAGTTCGCCGAGGCCGGCATCGGCCGCACCTTCCAGAACCTGCAGGTGTTCTTCAACATGACGGTGCTCGAGAACGTGATGACCGGGCGCTGGCTGCACGAGCGCTGCAGCCTGGCGTGCGCGCTGCTGCGCCTGCCTTCGCTCGGGCGCGCCGAGCGCGCCTGCCGCGAGGCGGCCGCGGCGCTGCTCGAGGCCGTCGGGCTCGAGGCCTGGCGCGACGCGCCCTCGGACACTCTGCCCTACGGCGCCCTGAAGCGCCTCGAGATCGCGCGCGCGCTCGCCGCGCAGCCGGCTCTGCTGCTGCTCGACGAGCCCGCCGCCGGGCTCAACCCGAGCGAGACGCGCGGGATCGACGAGCTCATCCGCGGCACCGCGGCGCGCGGCGTCACCGTGGTGCTGGTCGAGCACAACATGAAGCTGGTGATGGGGGTGTCGCAGCACGTCATCGTGCTCGACTACGGCCGCAAGCTCGCCGAAGGCGAGCCGCGCGCGGTGAGCCGCGACCCGCGCGTGATCGAGGCCTACCTCGGGACCGAGGCATGCTCGGCGTAACCGGCCTCGAGTCGCGCTACGGGCGCATCCCGGTGCTGCACGGCATCGATCTCGCGGTGCGCGCCAGCGAGCTCGTCGCCCTGGTGGGCGGCAACGGCGCCGGCAAGACCACCCTACTGCGGGCCCTGTCCGGCGTTCAATCCGCCAAAGGAAGAGTTGTTTTCGAGGACGAGGACATCAGCAATGCTTCCGCCGAACACCGTGTCAGTCTCGGCATCGTGCAATGTCCTGAGGGCCGGCAGGTGTTTGGTCCGCTCTCGGTCGAGGACAACCTGCGCTTGGGGGCCTACCGACGCGGTGGAATGCACGCGCAAGAGACGCTCGGGCGCGTCTATGCGTTGTTTCCCCCCCTCGCTGAGCGCCGCCGCCAGGCCGCAGGCACGCTCTCGGGCGGGCAGCAGCAGATGCTCGCCATCGGCCGGGCGCTGATGGCGCAGCCGCGCCTGCTCTTGCTTGATGAGCCGAGCATGGGGCTTGCGCCACGCCTCGTGGCCGAGATCTTTGCCGCCATTCGCACGCTGCGCGCTGGCGACACCGCGATCCTGCTCGTAGAGCAGAACGCCGCCGCCGCGCTCGCGATCGCCGACCGCGGCTATGTGCTCGAGACCGGCCGTGTGGCGCTCACCGGCAGCGGCGCCCAGCTCCTCGCCGACAGCGGCGTGCGCGCCGCGTACCTGGGTCTTTAACCTGGATCAAACGATTACCTCCCTCCCCATGATCGGATAGACGTCATGAAGAACACCCTGCAAGCCGGAATCGCTGCGAGCCGCGAGTTTCCCATCGACGCGGGCCGCACCATCGACTTCATGGGCGAGGACGCCCGCGTCTACGCGACGCCGATGCTCGTGCGTGACATCGAGGTCACCTGCCGCGAGATGTTGCTCGAGCACCTCGACCGCGGTGAAGACTCGGTCGGCACGCGCGTCGAGATCGATCATCTCGCGGCCACCCTGCTCGGCATGAAAGTCACAATCAGCGCGACGCTCGCCGAGCTCAAGGGGCGTGCGGCAGTGTTCGAGGTGAGCGCGACCGATGGCGTCGACACCATCTGCCGCGGGCGGCATGCGCGCTTCATCGCCAACGTCGAGCAGGTAAAGCAGCGTCTGAAGCAAAAGCAGGCGAAGGCGCAGGTCGCGGCATGACGCGCAAGCTCGCC
This sequence comes from Burkholderiales bacterium, assembly GCA_035454685.1. GTDB lineage: Bacteria > Pseudomonadota > Gammaproteobacteria > Burkholderiales > SG8-39 > SCGC-AG-212-J23. Next base: position 1,815 of record DATIGN010000076.1, read on the forward strand.
ACCGTGACACACAAGGTTCCCACCTATTGTTACCAGTGCGTTGCGGGCCCCGACCTCCTCACGGTCAAAGTGTGCGATGGCGTGGCGACCGAAGTCGAGCCCAATTTCGCCGCCGCCGACGTTCACCCCGGCGGCGGCAAGGTTTGCGTCAAAGCGTACGGGCTGGTGCAAAAGGCCTACCACCCGGAGCGCGTGCTGCAGCCGATGAAGCGCACGAACCCGAGGAAGGGGCGCAACGAGGACCCCGGCTTCGTCCCGATCTCGTGGGAGGAAGCTTTGTCTCTTGTTGCAGATAAGTTAAATGAAATAAGAAGCAAAGGCCTGCTCGACGAGTCGGGCTATCCGCGCGTCGCGGCGAGCTTCGGCGGCGGCGGCACGCCGCAGTTCTATATGGGAAGCTTCCCCGCCTTCCTCGCCGCCTGGGGCGCGGTGGACATGGGCTTTGGCTCGGGCCAGGGAGTGAAGTGCTACCACTCCGAGCACCTCTACGGGGAGCTCTGGCACCGCGGCTTCACCGTCTCGCCCGACACGCCGCTCACTAACTACCTGATCTCCTGCGGGGCGAACGTCGAGGCTTCGGGCGGGGTGGCCGGGGTCTGGCGTCACGCGAACGCGCGCAGTCGCGGCATGAAGCGCGTGCAGGTCGAGCCGCACCTGTCGGTCACTGGCGCCTGCTCCGCCGAATGGGTACCAATCCGGCCGAAGACCGATGCCGCGTTCTTGTACGCCCTCATCTATGTGCTGCTGCACGAGGAGACGCGCAGCCGCCTGGACCTCGAATTCCTCTATCGCCGCACCTCCTCGCCGTATCTGGTCGGGGCGAACGGCTACTACCTGCGCGATCCGGGCTACGGCCAGCCGATCGTCGCCGGCTCGCTCGAGACGAAGGAGACGCACGTCGCACTCGAGATCGGCCTGGACGGCGACGTGCTCGCCGAAGGTCGGCTCGAAGGCGAGACCGCGTTTGCCAAGCTCCTCGCGCACATGAAGCCTTACTCGCCCGAATGGGCGCAGGCGATCTGCGACGTGCCCGCGGCGACCATCCGGCGCATCGCTCGTGAGTACCTCGACGCAGCTCGCGTCGGAGAAACGATCGCGATTGAAGGAAAACGTCTGCCGTACCGGCCGGTCGCGGTGAGCCTGGGCAAGACGGTGACTAACGGCTGGGGCGGCTACGAGTGCTGCTGGGCACGCACGCTGCTCGCCTCGCTCGTAGGAGCGCTCGAAGTTCCGGGCGGCATCCTCGGCACCACGGTGCGGCTCAACCGCCCGATGTCGGAGCGCCACCGCAGCGTGAAGGCGGGCCCTGACGGGCTGATGAACTACCCGTTCAACCCGACTGACGCCGCGCACTGGAGCGCGCAGCCGAACATCCGCAACGCGTATCGCTCGATGGTTCCTCTCGCCGCCGACGGCCCCTGGAGCCAGGCACTCGGCCCGACGCATTTCTCGTGGATGTTCCTCGATGAGACGCCGCCGGGACTGCCGCGCGTGACCCTTCCCGAGCTCTGGTTTCTCTACCGTACCAACCCGGCGATCTCGTTCTGGGACAACGCCGCGCTCGAGAAGCGCATGGCGCGTTTCCCCTTAGTCGTCGCGTTCGCCTTTACCCGCGACGAGACCAACCATTTCGCCGACATCCTGCTTCCCGATGCGGGCGACCTGGAGAGCCTGCAGCTCATCCGCATCGGCGGCTCGAAATACATCGAGCAGTTCTGGGACCACGAAGGGTTCGCGCTCAGGCAGCCGGCCATCGCGCCGCGCGGGCAGGCCCGCGATTTCACCGACATCGCGACCGACCTCGCCGCGCGCTGTGGCCTCACCGAGGGCTACAACGGCGCCATCAACCGCGGCACCTTGGGCGTTCCCTTGAAGGAGTTTTCGCTTGAAGCGACAAAATCCTTCTCCTCGGAGCAGATCTGGGACGCGGTGTGCAAGGCGGCAAGCAGCGAGCTGACCGGGGGCGCCCAGGCCCACGGGCTCGACTGGTGGAAAGAGCATGGCCTCGCTACCCGACCTTTCCCGCGCACCGCCTGGTATCTCTACCCGACGCTTGCGGCCAAGGGCCTACGTTTCGAGATGCCCTATCAGGAGCGCTTGCTGCGGGTAGGAGGCGAGCTGGGACGCCGGCTGCACGAGAAAGGCATGAAGTGGTGGGACAAGCAGCTCGCCGAGTACCAGGCGTTGCCCGCGTGGAAGGACTTTCCGGGCGAATGGGAAGCCTCGCTCGCCGCTATGGGCGGCGAGGGCAAGGATTACCCGTTCTGGCTTCTCACCGCCCGCTCCATGCAGTACGCGTGGGGCGGAAACGTCGGCATGCAGCTCATCAAGGAAGTCGCGGACAACGTCGCTGGCCATGGGGGCGTGATTCTTAATTCTTCAAAAGCTAAAGAGCTGGGCATCGGCCAAGGCGATTGGGTGCGGATCGCCACGCCAAAGGCCGAAGTGCGTGCGCGCGCCGTGCTGCGCCAGGGAATCCGCCTCGACACGCTGCTCCTGCTCGGCCAATTCGGCCACTGGGTGACGCCGTTCGCCAAGGACTTCGAGTTCCCGTCGATGAACCCGCTCGTGCCGATGTCGCTCGAGCTCACAGATGCCACCGGCTCCGGAGCGGATCTTGTTCGAGTTGCCCTGAGGAAAGCTGCATGACGCGCTGGGCCATGGTCGCGGATCTGCGCCGCTGCGTCGGCTGCCAGACGTGCACGGCGGCGTGCAAGCAGGCGAATGCGACGCCGCCCGGCGTGCAATGGCGGCGCGTGGTCGACCTCGAGGTCGGCGAGTATCCGGATGTGAAGCGCGCGTTCGTGCCGGTGGGCTGCATGCACTGCGACGACCCGCCTTGCATGCACGTGTGCCCGAGCACCGCTACGCGCAAGCGGCCCGACGGCGTCGTCACCATCGATTACGACCTGTGCATCGGCTGCGGCTACTGCGCCGTCGCCTGTCCTTATCAGGCGAGGTTCAAGGTGGACAAGGCGGCGTTTGCCTACGGCGGCCCGACGGAGAGCGAAACGCAGACTTTCCATCCTGAACAGCTCGGGGTCGCCACCAAGTGCACTTTCTGCGTCGAGCGCATCGATGCCGGCGTAGCGAAGGCCCTGAAGCCGGGCGTGGACCCGGAGGCGACCCCGGCATGCGTGAATTCCTGCATCGCCCAGGCGCTGCACTTCGGCGACGTGGAGGATCCCGAGAGCAACGTCTCGCAGCTCCTCGCCGAGAACCAATTTTTCCGCATGCATGAAGAGCTCGGCACCGGGCCGCGTTTCTACTACTTGTGGGACAAAGCGCGATGAACTGGCTGCAGCGCCACTGGGATGCCCGCGCCGCCGCCAACTTCATGCTGGGCGGCGCCGGGTCGGGGCTGATGGTGGCGGCGCTCTTAGTCGCCGATCCCTCGATCCTGATCATTATTTCTCTCATCCTGGTCGCGAGCGGCCTGACGGCAGTTTGGCTCGAGATCGGCCGCAAGCTGCGCGCGGTGCACGTGTTCTTCAATCCTTTCACCTCGTGGATGACCCGCGAGTCGTTTGCCGCCCTGCTCCTCTTCCCGCTCGGCGTCGGCGCGCTTTACCTGCCCTCCGCGCTGCCGTTCGCAGCCGCCGCCGCGGCCGTGTTCCTCTACTGCCAGGCGCGCATTCTGCTGGCCTCGAAGGGAATCCCGGCGTGGCGGGCGCCTGCGGTTGTGCCGCTCATCCTTTCAACCGGGCTCGCCGAGGGAGCGGGCATAGCGCTCTTGTTTGCCAGCAACAACGTCCTCCTGGGCGTGTTCGTCGTCGCAGTCCTCGGTCGCGCCGCCGCCTGGTGGCGCTATCGAGGGGCCGTGAGGTCGAGCGCGCTCGAGCCTGCCGGCAGAGTGCTCGTATGGATCGGGACCGGCGCCGCGCTTGCGCTGGTGTTCGCGCCGGCGCTCGCCGGCCTCGCCGCGCTCGCGGCGGGCTTGTGGCTCAAATTCGCGCTCGTCACGCGCGCATCGTTCAACCAGGGATTCTCGCTACCGCACCTGCCGGTGCGGGGAGGCCGATAGACAGGAGAGAGACGCCATGAACGCCATGCTCCAACCGAGATTCGCCGGCAAGGTCCACCCCGCGGCGCGGCCTGCACGACGTTTTTTCTTCGACCGCGAGGCCGAGCTCATGCCGCGCGCGGCGCTCGACAAGCTGCAGCTGCGCCGGCTGCGCGCTACGGTGAAGGAGGCGTACGCGAAGGTGCCGCTGCACCGAACGCGCATGCAGGCCGCGGGGATCGAGCCGCGTGAGCTGCGCTCGCTCGATGATCTTGGGCGCCTCCCCTTCACGCTGAAGAGCGACCTGCGCGATCACTACCCGTTCGGCCTGTTCGCCCGTCCGCGTGCCGCGCTTGCGCGCCTGCACGCGTCCTCCGGCACGACCGGCAAACCAACCGTGGTCGGCTACACGGCGCACGACATCACCACTTGGGCGAGCCTGATGGCGCGCTCGCTCGCGTGCGCCGGCGTGCGCCCCGGCGACGTAGTGCACAACGCCTACGGCTACGGCCTGTTCACCGGCGGACTGGGCGCGCACTATGGCGCCGAGCGTCTCGGCGCGACGGTCGTGCCGATGTCGGGCGGCGCGACCGAGCGCCAGGTGCTGCTGATCCGCGATTTTGGCGCGCGCGTGCTATGCGCGACGCCTTCGTACGCGCTCAACATCGCCGAAGTCGCCGAGCGCGACGGCACCGCGCTGCGCGGCGGCACGCTGGAGATCGGCATCTTCGGCGCGGAGCCGTGGAGCGAGGCGATGCGCCGCGAGATCGAGGCGCGCCTTGGCATCAAGGCGGTCGACATCTATGGCCTGTCCGAGATCCTGGGGCCGGGCGTGGCGGTGGAATGCGAGGCGCAGGACGGACTGCATGGCTGGGAGGACCACTTCATCTTCGAGATCATCGATCCCGACACCGGGCGCGCTCTGCCCGAGGGCCAGCCCGGCGAGCTCGTCATCACCACGCTTACCAAGCAGGCGCTGCCGATGATCCGCTACCGCACGCGCGACATTACACGCCTCACGCGCGCGCGCTGCGCGTGCGGACGAACGCACGCGCGCCTCGAGCGCATCACCGGGCGCAACGATGACATGCTGATCATCCGCGGCGTTAACGTGTATCCGTCGCAGATCGAGGCGGTGCTCATAGGCCTGCCCGACATCGCGCCGCACTATCAGCTGGTCGTCGAGCGGCACGGAAGCCTTGACGTATTGACGATTGAAGTCGAATCGAGCAATTCGGGGGCGGCGGAGCGCGTGGGGCACCATATCAAGTCGATGATCGGTGTGACCGCCGCGGTAAAGGTGATGAAACCGGGCGAGGTGCCGCGCTCGCAGGGCAAGGCGGTGCGCGTGCGCGACCTGCGGCCCAAAGGAGGCTAGCCATGGAAACCCCTATCCGCCAAGTCACCCGGCGCCTGCACGAGGAGCACGTGGCAACGCTCGCCCTGTGCTCGAGGCTCGAGGCGACGCTGGCCGCCGGAAAGACCGACCCCGTGCTGATGCGCGCTGCCGCGGCGGCGTTCGCCGGCGAGATCGAACGTCACTTCGCCTTTGAGGAAAGCGACCTCTTCCCTCGCCTGCGCGCCGCTGGCGAAGGCGAAATGGCCGATCTCCTGCTCGAAGAGCACGTCACAATCCGCGCCGCGGCCCAGCAGTTCATTGCGCTCGTGAAGAGCAATCCTCTGGGTCCCGGCTTGAAACCGGTCGGACTGGAGCTCGCCGAGCGCCTCGCTTCCCACGCGCAGAAAGAGGAGATGTCGCTGCTGCCCGCGCTAGATCAGCTGCTTGACGAAGGAGCCGACCATGAGCTCGCCTGCGCTTACGCTGCACTCTAGACCGCGGCCGCTCGCGGCGCGCGACCTCGACCGCGTCGTCTGGATCGACGCCTCGCTCCGAGGCCGCACGCGCCGCGCCTATTTCGAACGCCGCCTCGCGGCAGCGGCGCGCGATCCCGACCGGCACCTGCAGCTCGGCGTGGAGACCGACGGCCGCCTCGCCGGCCACATGCTCGGGCGCGCGCTCGAAGGCGAGTTCGGGCGCACCGAGCCAGAGGTGCGCCTCGAGGCCTTCGGCGTGGTCGGCCCCGCGCAGGGAGAAGGTTTGGGCGCAGCGCTCCTCAAGGCGTTCGAAGACGAGGCGGCGCGGCGCGGGCTGCGCCAGGTGCGCACCACCGCCCTCTGGCGTGAGCATGCGCTTCTTGCCTTCTTCGACCGCGCCGGCTTCCAGCTCTCGCCGGTGCACGTCCTCGACTGCGCGCTCGACGAAGCGGAGCTCGGCTCGGCGCGCGAGGCGCCGGTGGAGCCCGCGCCGGGCCCCGCCGATCCGAACGATTACGGCACGCCGCGCCCCGCAGACTTCGCACCGCTCGCGCGCGACGCGGTCGAGATCGGCATCCTCTCGCAGGCGGACCTCGAAGGCGTAGCGCGCATCGACCGCCGCCACACCGGCCGCGACCGCCGCGGTTATCTGTGCCGCACCATGGCCGAGGCGCTCGCCGATTCGGCGCTGCGCGTATCGCTCGCGGCGCGCATCGACCGCGCGGTCGCGGGCTACGTCATGGCACGGCTCGACTACGGCGATTTCGGCCGCGCCGAGCCGGTCGCGGTGATCGATACGATCGGCGTCGATCCGCTACGCGCGCACCAAGGCGTCGGGCGGGCCATGCTGTCGCAGCTTTTCGCAAACCTTGCGGCGCTCGGAGTCGAGCGTGTCGAAACCGTGGTCGCCTCTGGCGATCTCGGCCTGCTGGGATTTTTCTACGCCGCCGGCTTCAGGCCCTCAGAGCGGTTGTCGTTTTTGAAGCAGCTCTAGGTTCGGGCAGACGCGGGGGCGGATGCTGAGCCAGCCGGCGAGCGCGCCGGTTTCGCAGAGCGGCCTCTCAGCGCAGGAGGCGCAGCGCGCGATCGCTTCGTTCACGGCTGCGTCGTTGCCGAACATGCGGCGTGCGCCGCGCGCGATTGCCCAGAAGAGCAGCAGGAAAATCGCGAGCAGGGCGAGCGCGGCGAGCGCCGGGACGAGTGGCTGCATTGCGCTCATGAGACGGCCACGGTAAAAGCCCTGGCGTGGCGGAAGAGCGGCGCGTTCGGGCAGCCGGCCAGCACCCCGTCGCAGCTTCGTCTGCGGGTGCAATCGGCGCAGCGGCTCAGCGCTCTCGCTAGCGCATCGGCACCGACGGCCCGCTCCATTTGGTCGCAGCTCAGGCCGTGGCGCTCGATCATCACGAAGAAAGGCAGCGGGCGAGCCGCCTGCACCAGCCGGTACAGGGCGACAGCTGCGCCCCAGACGAGCATCAGCGCGACCGCCAGCCACGCCGCGCCGATCAGGCCGATTACGATGTTCATCTGGCCATCCATTCGATCACCCTACCCCGGCAAGTCGAAAGGAATTTGAGGGAGATCAAGTCGAAGCATCGAAAACGGGAACACGATGCCCCAACCTAAAAAGGAGGGGCTATGCGCACACGATGGATTCCGGGGCTTGCCGCGGCCGCAGCGGCGGCGGCATTCGGCCTGGCGGGCGCGGCATACGCGCAGCCGGTCAAGATCGCGTTCCTGAGCTCGCTCAGCGGGCCGTTCACGCCGTGGGGCATCCAGGTGCGCGACGGCATGAAGCTCGCCATCGCCGAGATCAACGCGGCAGGCGGCGTGAAAGGGCGGCCAATCGAGCTCGTTGAGCGCGACGACCGCAACAACGCGAGCGAGGGCGTGACCGCGTTCAAGTACCTGGTCGAGCGCGAAGGCATCGTCGCCGCGGGCGGCGTGATCTCGAGCGACGTCGGGCTCGCGGTGTCACGCGAGGCCGAGGCGTTGAAGGTGCCCGTATTCCTCACCATGTCGGGCTCGCACCAGATCCTCACCAAGGAGAGCCGCTACACCTTCAGGACCTGCCTGCCGGCAGCGCCGATGAACATGGGCTACATCGCCGGCCTGATCAAGGAAAGGGGTTACAAGCGCGTCGGCGTGATCGTCGCCGACTACGCCTGGGGCCATGCTATCCGCCAGTCGGTGGAGAAGCACATCAAGCCGCTGCCGGGCGTGCAGATGCAGATCGAGGTGGCGCCAGTCCCGGAGCGCGACTTCACGACCTATCTGCGCAAGCTGCAGGGAATGAACCCCGAGCTCCTCATCGCCACCGGGCATCCACCGGGCACCACCACCATCATGCGCCAGGCGATCGAGCTCGGTATGAAGGGGCCGATCATCGGGCCGTGGTACCCGACCGAGTTCACGGTCGAGCGCGTCGGCGAGCTGATGTTCGGACGCTTCGTCGACTACTCGTGCGCCGACTTCGAGAGCCCGGCCTATCAGGCGCTCGCCGCCAAGTACCACGCCGCCACCAAGCGCCTGCTCGACAACAACGCGCTCTCCGGCTACGCCATAGTGAAGATCGTCGCCGAAACGATCGCGAAGAGCGGCTCGAGCGATCCGAAGGCGCTGGCGCAGGCGATCCGCAGCGGCCGCTTTCAGATCGATGGCTACGCCTGGCCGCTCTCGTACACCGAGTGGGGCGAGATGAAGGAAGCCGCGCCGATCCTCTACACCTACGAGAAGGGGTCGGCCGGCAAGATGAACCCCGCGGCGACGTGGCGGCCGAAGGTCGTGTTCCGCTCGCAGACCACGCAGCCGTATGTCCCGGGGGAATGAGGCCGCCGCAAGTCGGCCCATCCTCGAAGCGCGTGACCTGAGCAAGCAGTTCGGAGGAACGGCGGCGCTGAAGGGAGTCACCTTCAGCGCCGCCGCGGGGGAGATCGTGGGGCTGATCGGCCCCAACGGCGCCGGCAAGACGACGCTGCTTAATCTGCTCTCTGGCGTGCTGCGCCCCACGACCGGCAGGGTGTTGTTCAAGGGCCGCGACCTCGCGGGGCTCAAGGCGCACGCGGTGGCGCGCATGGGCATCGCGCGCACGTTGCAGACGCCGCGCTCGTTCCCGAGCATGAGCGTGCTCGAGAACGTGGCGGTCGGCGCGGTGTTCGGACGGCCACACGGCCACCTGGACCATGCAACTCGATGCCTAGAGCTCGTTGGCCTGGGCGCACGCGGCGACTCGCCGATGTCGAGCTTGAACCTGCAGGAGCGCAAGGGAGTCGAGCTCGCGCGCGCACTCGCCATGGCGCCGAGCGTGGTGCTGATCGACGAGGCGATGAGCGGCCTCAACCCGACCGAGATCGAGGACTCGATGCGCCTCATCCGTCGCGTGCGCGACGAGACCGGCGTCACCATCATTTGGGTCGAGCACGTCGTGAAGGCGATCATGGCGGTAGTCGAGCGCATCCTGGTGCTGAACTTCGGCGAGATCATCGCCTGCGGCAGCCCCTCCGACATCGCGCACAACGGCGTGGTGATCGAGGCCTACCTCGGGACGGCGGCCTAGCGTGCTGGTACGCGTCGAAGCACTGCACGCCGGCTACGGCGCGACGCCGGTCTTGCGCGACGTGAGCCTCGAGGCACACCCCGGCGAGGCCATCGCGGTGATCGGTCCAAACGGCGCCGGCAAGACGACGCTCCTGAAGGCGATCGTCGGCATGCTGCGTCCGACCCGCGGCGCCGTGCGCTATGAAGATCGCTATCTCAGCGGCCTGCGCGCGTACCAGGTGGCACGCCTCGGGCTCGTATACGTGCCGGCGGAGCGCGAGCTCTTTCCCACCATGACCGTGCTGGAAAACCTGCAGCTCGGCGCCTTCCGCAACGTGCGCGCGGCGGGACTGCAGCTCGGCTATGTGTTCGGGCTGTTCCCGCGGCTCAAGGAGCGCCAGCGCCAGCTCGCCGGTACGCTCTCGGGCGGCGAACAGCAGATGCTCGCCATCGGCCGCGCGCTGATGGGCGGGCCGAAGGTGCTCATGCTAGACGAGCCCTCCACCGGCCTCGCACCCAAAGCGGTCGCCGAGCTCTACCGTAACCTCTCGCAACTCAAGGACGGTGGCCTCACCATCGTCGTAACCGAGCAGCAGGTGCCGCTCGCGCTCTCGCTCACGGATCGCGCCTATGTGCTCGAGCAGGGCTCGATCCGGCTTTCCGGGCGCTCCTCCGAGCTGCTCGGCGACCCGGCGATCAAGAGGGCGTATTTGGGGGTGGGGTGATGACTGCGCTTCTCTTCGACGGCATCGTGCAAGGCTTGCAGCTCTCGCTGCTCGCAGTCGGCATCACGCTCATCTATGGCCTCGGCGGAGTGCTGAACCTCGCGCACGGGCAATTCGCGATCGTGGGCGGAGTCGCGGCGGCGCTGTTGGTTTCCTTTGGAGTAAATCCGTTACTTGCATCCCTGGGTGGAATCGGAGCCGCCGGGGTGCTCGGGCTTCTCGTCGATCGCACGCTCCTTCTTCCCGCCTACCGATACCGCGGCGAGGAGCGCCTGCTCCTCGGCCTCATCCTCACGCTCGGCTTCTCGTTCCTGATCGACGGCACCCTGAACTGGAGATTTCCCGAGTTCTCGCTCTCGTTCCAGCTTCGGGTGCCGATGATCGAGATCGCGGGCATCCCGATGCGCACCGCGAGCCTCGCCGCGTCGCTGATCGCGTTGTCCGTATTCGCGGCGCTGTTCGCCTTTCTCAAGCTCACGCTCCTCGGCAAGAGCATCCGCTCGATCATCGAGAACGAGGTCGGCGCCGAGCTCTGCGGCATCAACCCGTCGCGCACGCGCACGCTCATCGTGTTCCTCGCCGCGATGATGGCCGGCGTGGCGGGGGTGACCCAGGCTCTGTTCTCCTCGCTCGGCACCGAGATGGGGCCGGAGTTCACCATCCTCGGCCTGCTGGTGGCGGTGGTCGGCGGCGTGCGCAGCATCAACGGCACTCTGGCGGCGGGCATTCTCCTTGGCATCGTGAACGTGTTCGCGAGCCACTACGTCGGCGCCTACGTCGCTTACATCATCCTGCTCTCCTTCGCCATGGCGACGATCCTCGTGCGCCCGGCCGGCCTGCTCGTGCGCTTTACATGAGGAAGCACGCCGACATCGCGGCCGTTACCCTGGTCCTGGCGCTGGTCCCGGCCGTCGCGGGCGGTAGTCCCTATTACATGCGCCTTGCCACGCTCGCGCTCGTGTACATGGCGTGGACGGTGGCATTCAACCTGATCTTCGGCCACACCAAGCAGCTTTTCCTGTGCCTGAACGCGCTCGCCGGGACTGCGGGCTACGTTGCCGTGGTGCTCGCCATCCAGCTCAAGCTCTCGCCCTGGGTGACGGTGCCGCTCGGCGTCGCCGCCGCCGCCGGGCTCGGCGCGCTTTTCAGCTACGTCTCGGTGCTGCGCGGGCTGGGGGTGATCTTTCTCGGCATCGTGACGCTCTCATTCTCGCTCATCTTCCATAACCTGGTGCTCGGCCTGCGCCAGTTCACGAACGGCGAGACCGGGCTCGTCAGCCGCGGGCTCGGCTTCTCCCTGCTCGATCAGCCGGTGCCGAGCTACTACATCTTCCTCGCCGTCCTGCTGGCGGCGCTCGCCACCTACCAGCTGCTCATGAGCTCGAAAAGCGGCATGGCGTTCCGCGCGCTGTCGGACGACGAGCTCACTGCCGAGCTTTCGGGCATCGACGTCACCTCCTACAAGGTGCTCGCCGCGGCCGTGGCCTCCGCGATCCTTGGCCTGAGCGGCGCGCTCTACGCCTTCTACAACGGCATCGTCAGCCCGAGCGTGTTCTCGTTCGTGGGAATCGACATCCCGGTGCTGATCGCGCTCCTCCTGGGCGGTATGCGCACGCGCCTGGGCCCGGTGATCGGCGCGGTCGCGTTCGCCCTTCTCGAGGAGCTGGTGCGGCCCTTCGGCCAGCTCAACGTGCTGGTCTACGGCGTGCTGCTCATCGTGCTCTTCACCACGTTCCGCGAGGGCGTGGTGCCGCTGCTCGAGAAGCTGCGGCGGCCGCTGCGCGGGCTTGACCTGCGTCAAGCCTCTGGCTTGCGCGCGGAGCAAGCTGGAGAGCAAAGGAGGACGCCATGAGCATTTCCGGCATCTCCAGGGCGCTCGCCGCGGCCGCGCTCGGCGCCGCCCTGATCGCACTACCCGCCGCCGCGCAACAGATGAAAACGGTGGGCGGCGTGGTCGTCAATATCGGCATCATCTCCGCGCTCGCCGCGGAACATGCGGACGCACAGCACGGCGTGCACCAAGGCGGGCACGGCAGCGGCATGGAGCACGTGGTGGTGAGCCTTGCCGAGGAGAAAAGCGGCGCGCGCATCGGCGACGCCGACGTGACCATCGAGGTGAAAAGCCCGAAGGGCAACGTGCAGAAGAAGCCGGCGCTGCCGATGGTCACGGCCGGCTACCCCGACTACAGCGAGGTGTTCGACTTCGGGTGGTCGGGCAGCTACGTCGTGCGCGTGAGCGTCAAGCGCAAGGCGGCGAAGCCGATCGAGGCGGTGTTCACCGTCAACCGCGTCATCTAGCGCGCTTCTCCAGGAACGCGCGCACGCGCCGCTGGGTTTCGTCCTGCGCGAGGAGCGTGGCGGTTGCTTCGAGCTCGCGCTCGTAGCCGTTCTGCGCGCCGATGCAGGCTTTCGCCTCTGCGAGCGCCGCGGCCGGCAGCGACGCTATGTCGCGCGCGATAGCGGAGGCGCGCGCCGCCAACTCGGCCGTCGGCACCGCCCAGTGCACCACGCCGAGCGCTGCGGCCTGCGCACCGGTGATCACCTCCGCCCCAAGGATGAGCCGCTTCGCGACCGCAACTCCGGCGAGGCGCGGCAGGCGCTGCGTGCCGCCCGCTCCGGGAATAAGACCGAGGCGCGGCTCGGGAAGGCCGAGGCGCGCGTCCTCCGAGGCGATCCGCAGGTCGCAGGCGAGCGCAAGTTCGAGCCCTCCTCCAAGAGCCGAAGCGCCGATCTCGGCGAGCGTCACCTGCGGCAGGCGCTCAAGGCGCTCGAATCCGCGCTGGATCTCGCGCACGAAGGCGACCATGCGAGCCCGCCCCTCGACGCTGTCGAAGCGGCTGCGCATGAGATCGAGGTCTGCCCCGGCACAAAAAGCCTTCTCACTGGAACGCAACAGCAACACCGTGGTGCCTTGCAGCTCGCCGAAGATCGCTTCCAGGCGCGCGAGCCATTCCTCGTCGATCGCGTTCACCGGCGGTCGCGAGAGCGTAGCGACGGCGAGCGGCCCTTCGCGTTCGAGCTTGATCATGCTTTCCAGCATGGCAAGCCGCCGCGGCACCGGGCTTGATCCATATCAAGCCGGGGACCGCGGGCGGCGCACACAATCCCTCCATGTTGCTCGAATCAAACACGCTGGCAGAGCACCACCGGCGCTGCGACGCGCTCTTCGGCGCTGCGCGCGAAGCCGCCGCTTCGGCCCGGCCGCAGACCCTGGTCGCGCGCATGAGTGAGCTGCGCGAGGCCATCCTCAGCCACTTCCGCTACGAGGAGGAGCACGTCTTCCCGCTCTACGAGCAAGCGAGCGGGCTCGAAGGCGCGACCGAATGGCTGTGCGCGCAGCACGACGACATGCGCGGCATGCTATGGATTCTCGGCACGATCTCGCCAGAGGCCGAGCGCAGTCGCTACCAGGCCGAGCTCGCCGCGCTCCAGGCAGCCTTCGACGCGCACGCCGCCGACGAGGAGAAGCGCATGTACCCGGTATTCGAGCGCATGCTGCGAAAGTGACGCCATGGCGCTGATGATCACGGTCGAATGCACGGCCTGTGACGCGTGCAAGCCGGTGTGCCCCAACGAGGCGATCAGCGCCGGCGAGCCCTACGTGATCGATGCGCTGCGCTGCACCGAGTGCGTCGGCGCCGAGGACGAGCCGCAGTGCAAGCTCGTCTGCCCGGTCGCGAACTGCATCGTCCCCCACCCCGACTTCAGCGAGACTCGCGAGCAGCTTCTGGAGAAGTACCGGGCGTTGCACGGCTGACTGCGGCCCCGAGACCCTTCGCGACCTCCCGCAGCACGAACTTCTGGATCTTGCCCGTCGGGGTGCGCGGCATTTCGGCGAGCACTTCCAGCCGCTCGGGCCAGAAATGCTTCGAAAAGCCCTCGGCCGCCAGGTGGCGGCAAAGCGCCTCGAATTTGAGCGAGCCTCCCGAGCGCAGCGTGACGAACGCGCACGCGCGCTCCTGCAGCCGTGGATCGGGCATCGCCACCACGGCGGCGTCGGCGACCGCGGGGATGCGGTAAAGCGCGGCCTCGATCTCGACCACCGGGATGTTCTCGCCGCCGCGGATGATCACGTCCTTGCTGCGGCCGCAGATGCGAATGTATCCCTCCGCGTCCATGCGCGCGAGGTCTCCGGTATCGAACCAGCCCTCCTCGTCCAGCCGGTAGAGGTGCGGCCGCTTGAGATAGCCAACGAAGAGCGAGGCACCGCGCACCTGGAGCGCCCCGACCGTGCCGTGCGGCGCTTCGCGGCCGTCGGCGCCGAAGATGCGTACCTCGCCGTTCGGCAGCGCGCAGCCGTCCGATTCCGCCGCGCGGCTGCCGTCGTGCGGAGTGCAGGTCACGGTGCCGCACTCGGTCATGCCCCAGGAAGCCGCTACGGCGAGGCCGAGCCGCTCGCGCGCGGCCTGCACCACCGCCGGCGGAATAGGCGCCCCGGCGCTTGCGAAAACTCGCAGCGACGGCAATTTCGCATCTCCCTCCACGAGATCGGCAAGGAAGGGCGTAGATGCATAGGCGAAGGTCGCGCCGTGCGCTTCGATGAGCTGCGCCGCGCGCGCCGCGCGCCACACATCGATCAGCACCATGGGAATGCCGAGCATCACCGACATCAGCATCCCGTACATGAAGCCCAGCTGGTGCGCGAGCGGCGAGGGCATGAAGATCACGTCGCGCGCACCGAGCCGCAGGTATGGCGGAAACGCAGTGACCGCGCTGAGGAGTGTGTTGGACGTGTGCAGCGCGCCCTTCGACTCTCCGGTCGTGCCGGAGGTGTAGAGGAGCTGCGTGACGTCGTCGGGCCGCAGGCGCGCGCCGCGCAGGAATTCGTCGCGCGGGCTTCCGAAATCCAGCCCCACGAGCTTCATGCCCGGAATCTCGGCGGCAAGCTCGCGCGCGAGCGCGCCGTGATCGAAGCCGCGGAAGCGCTCCGGCGCGATGAATACCCGCGACTCGGCGAGGCGCAGCATGAACGCGAGCTCGCGGCGGCGAAAGATCGGCATCAACGGGTTCGCCACCACCCCCAACCGGACTGTAGCGAGATAGAGCGCGACGAACTCCCACCAGTTCGGCAGCTGGAACGAGACCACGTCGCCCGGACGCACGCCGGCGCGCTCGAGCGCGTCGGCTGCGGCCGCGGCGCGGCGCGCGAGCTGGCGCCAGGTAAGGCGAGTCTCGGCTTCTTCCTCCGTGCGCCAGGCGACGAGCGCCGTCTCTTCGGGCTTCTCCGCGACCCAGCGGTCGAGATAGTCAGTGATCACCCGCCCGGGCCAGAGCCCGCGCGCTTTTTCCCGCGCGAGGCGCGCTTCAGTGAGCGCCAAGCCTTCCATGGCAAAGCCGCCTCAGGTTGCCCTCATAGATGGCGTGACGGTCTTCGCACCGCAGCTCAAGGCGCTCGATGATCTTGAGCGTCTCGCGGATATACATGCGCCCGCCCTCGGGGTCGAAGGGCGCGTCGGAAGCGAAGATCGTCTTATCTACGCCGAAGAACGCCAGGCCGCACTTCGTCGCCTCGAACGCGCCGAAGAGCGCGGTGTCGGCGTAGAAATTGTGGAAGGAGTCGACCGGTCTTTTGCCTTTCGAACTGAACGATTTCAGCAACGGCCCATAGTCTTCATCCGACGTCCGTGTGCCGAGCTGATCCCAGCCCGGCCCGACGCGGCCTTCGAAGTATGGGATCATCCCGCCCATGTGATGCGTGATGAGCTTGAACCCGGGGTGCCGGTCGAACAGTCCTCCGAACACCATGTGCGCCATCGCCACGCTCGTCTCGTAGGGCCAGCCGAGCGTCCACCAGATCTCATAGTGGCTCTTCGCCTCGCCTTTGTAGTCGGCGAACTCGGCGCCGCGCGCCGGGTGCAGCCACACCGGCAGGTCGTAGCGCGCCATGAGATCGAAAAGCGGCAGCGTCTCCTTCGTATACAGCGGTCGGCCGTTGATGTTGGTGAAGATCTGCGCGCCGAGCGCGCCGAGCTTGTCGATCGAGCGCTCGGCTTCCCGCATGGCCTGGTCGACGTCGTTCATCGGCAGCGAGGCGGCGAAGCCGCAGAAGCGCTGCGGATAGCGCGACACGAGCTCCGCCATGCCGTCGTTCGCGATCCGCGCAAGATCTTTGCTTTCAGGAAAAACTTCTATGGGCGGAGAACCGATCGTCAGGACCTGCTGGTAGTCGCCGCCAAAGTCGTCCATGATGCGGAAGCGCGCGTCGAGCTCGACGATGCTCGGGATGGCGCGCACGCGTTTATGCATGTCGCGCCCGTCAGGCAGGGCGCGCAGCATCCGCTCCCAGTATGCCTTCGGAAAGATGTGCGTGAAGGCGTCGATCTTCATCGCGCGCTAGTCGCCCTCGAACTTCGGCTTTTGCTTGGCGACGAAGGCGTTGTAGGCGCGTTCGAAGTCTTTCGTCTGCATGCAGATCGCCTGCGCCTCCGCCTCGGTCTCGAGCGCCTGCTCGATCGACTGGTTCCATTCCTGGTGCAGGCACTTCTTGGTCATCGCATGGGCGAACGCCGGCCCGTCGGCGAGCGATCTCGCCATCGCTTGGGCTTTTCCGAGCAATTCCTCTTTTGAAACGACTCCGTTGAAATAGCCCCATGCCAACCCCTCCTGGGCGCTCATCGAGCGCCCGCTGTAGAGGAGCTCCGAGGCCCTGCCCTGCCCGATGATGCGTGGCAGGATGGCGCAGGCGCCCATATCGCAGCCGGCGAGGCCGACGCGCACGAAAAGGAACGCGGTCTTCGCCTCCGGCGTGGCATAGCGCAGGTCGGAGGCCATCGAGATGATGGCACCGGCGCCGGCGCACACCCCGTCGACCGCGGCGATGATCGGTTGCGGACAGGTGCGCATGTGCTTCACCAGGTCGCCAGTCATGCGCGTGAAGCGCATGAGATCCGGCATCTCCATCTTGACCAGCGGGCCGATGATCTCGTGCACGTCGCCGCCGGAGCAGAAGTTGCCGCCCTCGCCGGTGAACACCACCGCACGCACGTCTTCGGCATAGTTCAGTCGCTGGAATGTGTCGCGCAGCTCGGCGTAGCTTTCGAAAGTAAGCGGGTTCTTGCGCTCGGCGCGGTTGAGCGTGACGGTGGCGACGCGGTCGGCCACTTGCCATTTGAAGTGCTTGGGTTGCCAGTCGGCAGCTTTGAGGTTGTACATGGTTTCACCCCGCCATTGTGAGGCCGCCGCTCACGGAGAGCACCTGGCCGGTTACGAACTGAGATTGCGGGCCGGCGAAGAACAGGATCGCGTCGGCGACTTCCGAGGGCTTGGCGAGGCGCCGCATCGGCGTCACGCGCGCGAACGCGTCTTTGATCTTGTCGGGCACCGCGGCCATCAGCGGCGTGTCGGTCGGCCCCGGGCACACGCAGTTCACGGTGACGTCGTAGCGTGCCATCTCGCGCGCGAGCGCCTTGGTGAACGCGATTACGCCGCCCTTGGTGCCGGAGTACACCGTTTCACCCAGGCTGCCGACGCGGCCGGCGTCGCTCGCCACCGTGACGATACGGCCCGAGCGGCGCTCCATCATCCCGTCGACGAAGGCGCGCGTCACCATCACGGTGCCGAGAAAGTTGAGGTCGATGAGCTTGCGCCAGAACTCGGGCTTGTTCTCCACGAACGGCTCGGTCTTGCCCCAGCCGGCGACGTTCGCCACGATGTCCACCTTGCCGCGCTTGGCGAGCGCCGCTTTGCGCAACGCCTCGATGGACGCGGCGTCGGTGATGTCGACGTGGAAATAGTCGGCGCCGCCGCCCTGCGCCTCGAGCGCCGCGGCCACGGCCTCGCCACTTTCATCGTTGATGTCGGCGAGCAGCACATACGCTCCCGCCTGCGCGAACGCCTCCGCGGTGGCGCGGCCGATGCCCGAGGCCGCTCCGGTCACTACGGCAGTCTTGCCGTCCAGTCTCATGACAGCTCTCCTTTGCTCAGCCGGCCGAGCAATCGCCGCGCGAGAATCGCGGCAGCCTGCCGGCGGTAATCGGCGGCGGTGACCGTGGTGCGCACCGGCCCCGCCTGTTTCTGCACGAGCTTTGCGAGCGCGGTTTCATCGGGCTTGCCGCCGATGAAATGCCCGGTTCCGCTCAAGACAAAGGGCCTGGAGTTCGTTCCCGTCAGCCCGACGCGGATATGCGCGATGCTTCCATCGCGCATCGCAAGCGCCATCGCCACGCCGGCGAGCGGATAGTCGATGGCCCCGCGCCCGCGCACCTTCGCGTAGCCCGAGCGGCCTTTCGGCGCCGGGATGCGCACCGCGACCACGATCTCTCCTGCGCCGAGGGCGAGATGCGCGGCTCCATCATCCCGGTAGAGCTCCTCGAGAGGAATCACGCGGGCCGTCGTTTCGAGTTGCGCTTCCAACGCCAGGAGAGCGGGAGCCAGGTCGCCGCTATAGGCGGCGCGGCACTTCTTCCCCTGGGGCGCGACGTGGCAGGTCTCGCCGCCGTATTTGAGGCAATAGTGGTTGGAGCGGCGCCAATCTTCGCTCTGGTTGTAATACACGCAGCGCGTATCGAGGCACAGGTTCCCGCCGAGCGTAGCCGCCGTGCGGTGGCCCGGCGCGGCGACCGACTTCGCCGCTTCTCTCAGGGCATCGGGAATGTCCTTCCAACGCGACAGCTGCGCCAGCGTCACCCCTGCACCTATCCGCAGATGTGAACTTGAATGACTAATGCCTCGCAACTCCTCGAGTTGATCCAATGAAACGAGGGTACGCGGCTTGCCGAGGCCCAGGCGCAAGTTCGGCAGCAGCCCGGTGCCGCCGGCGATGAGGCGCGCGTCGGGTTCGGCGGCGAGGCGCGCCGCTTCGACGAGTGTCGCGGGGTGCATCAGCCTGAAGACGGGAAGCGCGATCATGCGGCCTTCAATTTTTCCGCGCGGCGGCGCTTGCGCAGCGCTTCGAAGATCGCGTCCGGGGTTACCGGCAGCTCGTGCGGCCGGATGCCGATGGCGTCCGCCACGGCGTTGGTAAGCGCCGGCAGGAACCCTGCGAGCGCGCCTTCGCTTGCTTCCTTGGCGCCGAGCGGCCCGTTCGGGTCGCGGGCCTCGACGATGAAGGTCTCGATCGGCGGCGAGTCGGCGATGGTCGGGAAGCGGTAGTCGAGAAAGTTGGCGCGCACCGGCAAGCCATGCGGCGGTTCGTAGCGGGTCGCTTCGCCGAGCGCCTGCCCCATGCCCATCCACACCGCACCCTGGATCTGGCCTTCGACCGCGAGCGGGTTGATGGCGAAGCCGCAGTCCTGCGCTACCCAGATTTTTTCCACGCGCACTTCGCCGGTTTCTTCATCTACTGCGACTTCCACCACCTGGGCCGCGTAGGAGAACGCCGGGCTCGGCCCAACGCCGGCGCCGCGGAACTTTCCGCCCTGAAGCTCGGGCGGCACCGTGTAAGTGCCCTTGACCGTCACGGGGCCGGCTTCTTTCAAGGCATTTCGAACCTTGTCCTCGAACGTCTCGCCCCCGGCCGAATCCAGCACTTTCTTCAGCTCTTGAGCCGCGGCAAGCGCGGCGTTGCCGCCCATATAGGAGACGCGCGATGAATACGAGCCGTTGTCCTTGGGCGTAAGCGCGCTGTCGGCGGCGATGACCCTGATGCGCTCGAGCCCGACGCCGAGCGTATCGGCCGCCACCATGGCGAGTAGCGTGGATGAGCCCTGACCGATGTCGGCGGCGCCGGTGAGGAGCGTGATGGAGCCATCGAAGTCGAGCCGCAGGTTCACCGTCGCGTGCGGCTCGCCGGTCCAGTGCACCGGCTTCGCCGCGCCCGAAACATAGTGCGAGCACGCCATGCCGAGCCCGCGGCCGGGACCGAGCTTGCCTTTTCTTTCTTGCCATTGAGAAGCTTCTTCAACGCGATCGAGGCATTCGGCAAGCCCACAGGAGTTGACCTGGAGGCCGTTCAAAGTTCGGTGCGGGGGCGTAATCAGGTTCGCACGCCGCACGGCGAAGGGATCGAGCTCAAGCTCGCACGCCATGGCGTCGAGCATCGACTCGAAGGCGTGGCGCATATCGACCGAGCCGTGGCCGCGCATCGGGCCGCACGGAGGCGTGTTGCTATAGACGCGCAGGCCGTGATACTTCGCCGCCGGCACGCGGTAGAGCGCGTGCAGCAGCGCGCCGGCATAGAGGATGGTGACAATGCCATAGCCGGCGTAGGCGCCGCCCCGTTGCACGCAGTCGGCTTCGACCGCCGTGATCTCGCCCGTCTTCTTCAGGCCGAGCTTCAGCCGGATGTCGGTCTGCGGCCGGCCGTGGTGCATGACGAAGGTCTGCTCGCGCGAGAGCTCGATGCGCACTGCGCTGCGTGCAGCACGCGCGAGGAGCGCCGCAATGATCTCGAAGTTGAGGCACTCGGTGCGGTGGCCGAAGCCGCCGCCGACGAAAGGCTTGATCACGCGGATCGCCGACGGGCTCATCTGCAGGCACTGAGCGAGCGTCAGGTGCACGTAGTACGGCACCTGCGTCACTGACTGCAGCGTGAGAGTTCCGCGCTCGGCGTCGTACTCCGCAAGCGCGGCGTCGGGCTCCATCTGCGCGTGCGTCACTTCGGCGTAGTGGAAGCGCGCTTCGCGCACGAGATCGGCAGCGGCGAACCCCGCCTCGAGCTCGCCGAAGGAGTGCTCGACCTCGCGCTCGATGTTGCGCGCCCTGTCGGCGTGCAGCAGCGTTTCGCCTTCGAGCGCGTGTTTCGGCTCGAAGTATGCCGGCAGCGTCCGGTACTCAACGTCGATCAGCTCGAGCGCGGCGCGCGCGGTCGCTTCGTCCTCCGCCGCTACCGCCGCGACCGGCTCGCCCCAGTAGCGCACGCGCTCGCGCGCCAGCGGATACTCGTTATGCGCGATCGGCAGGATTCCGTAGGGAATCGCGCAGTCGGCGCCGGTGAGTACCGCGCGCACCCCGGGCAGCGCGCGCGCGCGGCTGGTGTCGATCTTGACTATCTCGGCGTGCGCATGCGGACTACGCAGGATTTCTCCAATCAGGGAGGAAGATTGAATGTCTGCTGTGTATCGCGCACGGCCGGTCACCTTTTCGATTCCGTCGATGAGCGGTGTGGCGCGGCCGGCGACGCTCACCGTGCGGCCTCCTTCACGGCCTCGATGATCTTCACGTAGCCGGTGCAGCGGCAGAGATTGCCGCCGAGCGCTTCGCGGATCTCGGGCTCGGCGGGGTGCGGACTACGGCGCAGCAGCGCTTCGGCCGCCATGATCATGCCCGGCGTGCAATAGCCGCACTGTGTGCCCAGCTTCTCGTGAAAGGCCTGTTGCAGCCGGCTTGGCCGTCCTTGCGCCAGCAGTCCTTCGATTGTTTCGACGTGGCGGCCTTCGCAACGGACGGCGAGCGTCAGGCATGAGGGAACTGCTTCACCGTCGACGAGAACGGTGCACGCGCCACATTCGCCGCCGTCGCATCCGGTCTTGACCCCCGTGAGATGCGCCACCTCGCGCAGGTAGTCGACCAGCAGCTCGGTCTCGCCGACGGCATCCTCCCGCCAACGGCCATTCAGCGCGAGCCTC
>DATIGN010000077.1:0-42408 GCA_035454685.1 Burkholderiales bacterium
ATCTATCCCGCGATCCTGCTCGGCGTGGGCGTGCTCGTGATGGGCTTCCTCCTGCTCTACGTGGTGCCGCGCTTCGCGCAGGTGTACGAGGACATGGCGGGAACCCTGCCCTTCTTCTCGCAGCTGCTCCTGGCGTTCGGCGGCTTCGTGGGCAAGCACGCCGCAGTGATGTCCGGAGTTTTTCTGACGCTCGTGGGAGTTTCCGCCTGGGCTTTTACCCGGCCGGAGTTCCGCAGCTGGGCCAACGCGCGCCTGTGGCGGCTGCCGGCGCTGGGAAGCCGGATGAAGATCTACCAGCTCTCGCGCCTGTATCGCACCACCGGCATGCTGCTGCGCGCGGGAATCCCGGCGCTGCGAGCGCTCGAGATGGCCGAAGGCCTGCTCTCCGCGCCGCTGCGACCGCCGCTCGCGCAGGCGAGGCGCCTGATCGAGCACGGCCGCCCGATGTCGGCGGCGCTCGCCGCGGCGGGGCTCGCCACGCCGGTCGCCTCGCGCATGATGGCCGTGGGCGAGCGCGGCGGCGACATGGGCCGCATGTTCGGCGAGATCGCGCGCTTCCACGACGACGAAGTAGCGCGCCACATCGACTGGTTCACCCGCGCCTTCGAGCCCGCGCTGATGGCCGCGCTCGGCATCGCGGTCGGCCTGGTCGTCGTGCTGATGTACATGCCGATCTTCGAACTGGCGGGGAGCATCCGATGAGCGAAGGGCTGATCGCGCTCTCCGCGCGCCTGCTCATGCCGGCGATCGACCTCGAGTCGCTGCGCGCCCAGGCGCCCGCCTTCGACCTCGTGCCCTTCGCCGAGGCCTCGCGCCGCGCCTGCGTCGCGCTGCGCAGCGGCGCGGGCGCGGTGTCGGTGGTACTCGGCCGCCCCTACGACCTCGATACCCAGGACTGGATCGAGGAGCGCCTCGCCGCGCCCTTCGCCTACCGCGTCGCCGAGGAGGCCGACGTGGCCGCCTTCCTCGCCGGGCACGAGGCGGGATTGAAGGCGCTGGACAGCGTGTCTTCTTCACTGGGAGATCTTTCCCATGAAAAAGAAAAGGCGCATGAGATTTCCTTCGAGGCCGCGGCCGAGTCCGACAGCACGGTGGTGCGCCTGGTCGCCTCGACGCTCTACGACGCGCTGAAGGCCGGCGCGAGCGACGTGCACCTCGAGTCGACCGGCAGCGGGCTCGCGATCAAGTACCGCATCGACGGCGTGCTCACGAGCGCCGAGACGCTGCGCGGCGCCGAGCTCGCCGAGCAGGTCATCTCGCGCGTCAAGGTGATGTCCGAGCTCGACATCGCCGAGCGCCGCGTGCCGCAGGACGTCCGCTTCAAGGCGAGACGCGAGGGTCGCGAGATCGACTTCCGCGTCTCGGTGATGCCGAGCGTGCTCGGCGAGGACGCGGTGCTGCGGATCCTCGACCGCCGGGCGCTTTCCGATCAGGTGACGGGCTTGACGCTGGATGCCCTGGGATTTTCTTCCCAGATGAAGTCTTCGCTGAGAAACCTCGGCAGCCAGCCCTACGGCATGGTGCTGGTCACCGGCCCGACCGGCTCGGGCAAGACCACCACGCTCTACGCGCTCATCAGCGAGACGAACAACGGGCGCGACAAGTTCATCACCATCGAAGACCCGGTCGAGTACCAGCTCCCCGGCGTGCTGCAGATCCCGGTAAACGAGCAGAAGGGGCTCACGTTCGCGCGCGGCCTGCGCTCGATCCTGCGCCACGATCCCGACCGCATCATGGTGGGTGAGATCCGCGATCCGGAGACCGCGAACATCGCCGTGCAGTCCGCGCTCACGGGGCATCTCGTTTTTACCACCGTGCACGCCAACAACGTGTTCGACGTCATCGGACGATTCATGCACATGAACGTCGACCTTTACGGCTTCGTCTCGGCGCTGAATGCGATCCTCGCCCAGCGCCTCGTGCGGCTCGTATGCATGCACTGCGCGGAGGAGGAAGTCCCTCGCCCTGAACTGCTGGCAGAATCGGGCCTCACCCCGCAAGCGACCCAGGGCTGGAAATTCATGGTCGGGAAGGGTTGCCGCGAATGCCGCGGCGTCGGCTACCGCGGGCGCAAGGCGATCGCCGAGCTTCTGATCCTGAACGATGAGATGCGCGAGCTCATCACCTCGCGTGCCTCGATCCGAACGCTCAAGGACACCGCGGCGAAGAACGGCACGCGCTTCCTGCGCGAAGCCGCGCTGGAAGCGGTGCGGCGCGGCCAGACCACGCTCGAGGAGATAAATCGTGTCACTTTTGTGGCCTGAGCGCCTCACTGTCGCGCTTGAGCCGCTGCCGCCCGAGGAGCCGCACCCTTGGCAGGGCGCACTCGAGGACCTCGCGCGCCGGATCGCCGCTCTGGACAAGCGCATCGACGTCACCGTGGTGCTGTCCAACCACTTCGTGCGCTACGCCCTGTTGCCCGAGAACGACGGTGCCACGACTCCGGAGGAGGAGCTCGCGCTGGCGCGCTTCCACTTCACGAAGATCCACGGCGACCGCGTCAAGGGCTGGGAAGTGCGCGCCTTCGACGGCCTCGCTTGTGCCGTCGATGCAGCGCTCCTTGAAGGCATCAAGAACGCATTTCCCCCGAAGGGGAAATCGAAGCTCATATCAGTGCAGCCCCGCCTCATGGCGGCGTACAACGCAGCGCGCCGGCGCATCCCGCGCGAAGGCGCGTGGCTTCTGCTTTCCGAGCCGGGGCGCACCTGCCTTGCGTGCGTGGTGGCGAAGGGCTGGGCCTCGGTGCACAACGGCCGGGAGACCGATGCCGAAGAGCTCCTCGAGCGCGAGCGAAGCCGCGCGGGCGGCGAGCCGCTGCCGTCGCTCGTGCTGACGCTATGACGCGCAAGGCGCTCCAGCTCGATTTCGTCGTTCCTCGCCGTGGCGGGCGCTCGGCCGGCTACATCGTGCTTGGGGTCTCACTCATGCTCGGGGGCGCGCTCGTCTTCAAGTACAGCGAGACCCGGCAGCGGCTGTACGAACTGGAGGCAGCCGAGGCGCTGCTCGGCGGCGCGCGGCCGTCGCGCGCGATCCCGCGCGAGCGCCTCGACGCAGAGATGAAGAGCGCGCAGGCGACGGTGCGGCAGCTCTCGCTCCCCTGGGCGCAGCTCATCGATTCGCTTGAGCGTGCGGCGACGCAGGACGTCGCCGTGCTGAACATTCAGCCCGATGCGCAGAACCGCGTGCTGCGCGTGAGCGCCGAGGCGCGCCGCGAAGGCACAATGCTCGAGTACCTGCGACGCCTCGAAGCCACCGGCAGCTTCGCCGAAGTGCACCTCGTGAGCCACCAGGTGCGCGAGGATGCGCCCGGGCGCCCGATCCAGTTCTCGGTTCAGGCTTCTTTCAAAGGAAAGCCATGAGGAGCTGCGCGTGAGGAATCTGCGCCGCCTTCTGGACGCGCTCGGCCCGGCCGGCGTTGCCGGTGTGGGTGTCGGGATCTTCTGCCTCGTCTTCTACTTCAACTCGCTAGCCCCCGTGGTTGCCGAGCTTGAGCGCCGCAGCGCGGGCGCCGAGAAGCGCGTCCCGCTGCAGCAAGCGCGCGACGATCCCGCCGCGGAGCTCGAGCGCTTCTATAGCCGGTTCCCGCCCATCGAGCGTCTTACCGGCGAGCTCGACACGCTCTACGCGCACGCCAAGATGGCGCGCGTCGAGCTGCGCCAGGGCGAGTACCGGATGGTGCCGGCGGGCGGGCCGCTCACCGCCTACCATGTCACGCTGCCGGTGCGCGGCAGCTACCCGCAACTCAGGCAGTTCGTCGGCCGCGTGCTGCAGGACATGCCGACCACCTCGCTCGATGCGCTGCGCTTCGAGCGCAAGAAAGCCGCCGATGCGCAGCTCGAGGCGCAGGTGCGCCTCACGATTTACTTGCGAAAGGGCACGTCATGAAAGCGCGCTTCTTCGTCATGATCCTCTTCATTGCGGGCTGCGCCGCCGTGGAAGACCCGGTGCTGAAGGAGGCGCGCGAGCTCGTCGCCGCCGGCCGCGGCGAGCAAGCGCTCGCACTCCTCAAGAAGGACTCGAAATACCAGCCGGAGTACTACCGCACGCGCGACCTGCTCGCCGCACAGTGGCTCGCGCAGGCGGAAACGCTGCGCGTGAATGCCCAGCCCGAGGTGGCGGCCGAGTTGCTGCGCCGCGTCCAGAAGTACGACCCGGCCAACCCGCGCGCCCGCGCTGGCCTCGAGCAGCTCGAAGCCGATGCGCGCCACCGCCCCATCATCGGCAACGCCGAGAGGCTGGTGAGGGAAGAAAGTTATCTCGAGGCGCAGGACCTGCTGCGGCCGGTGCTGACGGAGAACCCGCAGAGCCGAGAGGCGCGCAGGCTGCAGCGCCTGATCGAGGAGCGCACCGTGAAGCCCGCCGTCGTCACGCCGCGTCTCAAGACTGCGACGACTCTGCCAATCTCGCTTGAGCTGAGAGACGTCGCGCTGCGCGCGGTGTTCGACATGATGTCGCGAGCAACCGGCGTGAGCTTCGTCCTGGACAAGGATGTGCGGGCCGACCAGCGCACCACGATTGCCGTGCGTAACGCCTCACCGGAGGAGCTCATACGCCTGGTGCTCGCCACCAACCAGCTCGAGCAGAAGATCGTCAACGAGACCACCGTGCTCGTATTCCCGAACACGCCGCAGAAGCTGCGCGAGTACCGGGAGCTCGTGGTGAAGAGCTTCTACATCGCCAACGCCGACGTGCGGCAGACCGCGAACATGATCCGCACCATGGTGAAGACGCGCGACATCTTCATCGACGAGAAGGTGAACCTCCTCGTGATCAAGGACACGCCGGACGCGGTGCGCCTCGCCGAGCGGCTGATCGCGACGCAGGACCTGGCCGAGCCCGAGGTCATGCTCCAGGTCGAGGTGCTCGAGATGAGCAGCACTCGCTTGCTCGAGCTCGGCATCAAATTTCCCGACTCGGTCGCGTGGAGCCTGGTCGGCGCGGCGGGCATCCCGGGCGTGGTGAGCCTGCCGGAGTGGCTTAACCGGGGATCCGAGCTCGTACAGCTCAGGTTCACCGATCCGCTTTTCCTCGCGAGTTTCCTGCAGCAGGACGGGAGTACCAACCTGCTCGCGAACCCGCGCATCCGGGTGAAGAACAAGGAGAAGGCGCGCATCCACATCGGCGACCGTGTCCCCGTGATTACCACTACCGCGGCCGCGACGGGCGGCTTCGTTTCGGAGTCGGTCTCCTACCTCGATGTGGGCCTCAAGCTCGAGGTCGAGCCCATCATCTACCTCGAAGACGAGGTCGGCATCCGGGTGGGGCTGGAGGTCAGCAACATCGCGCGTGAGATTCGCATCGCGGGCAGCAGCACGCTCACCTACCAGATCGGCACGCGCAACGCGACCACCATGCTGCGGTTGCGCGACGGCGAGACCCAGATTCTCGCCGGGCTGATCAGCGACCAGGATCGCAGGACAGCGAGCCGCGTTCCGGGCGTCGGGGATCTGCCGGTGCTCGGACGGCTCTTCTCGCACACGCGCGACGACGTGGCGAAGTCGGAGATCGTGCTTCTGATCACGCCGCGCCTCGTGCGCACGCTGGCGCGACCCGACGCGCGCTCGATGGAGTTCGCCGCCGGCACCGAGGCGTCCACCGGCTCGCCCGCCGGCGCCGTGCCTTTGGTGCTGCCGCCCCAACCACAGCCGCCCGCGCCCGCCAAGCCGCCCCCCCCGCCCGCTGGCGCCGAGCAGGTACCGTTCGGAGGAGTCAAGCCGCAGGAATGAAGGCGCGCGGATTCACGCTGATCGAGCTCGTCACCGCGGTGGCGATCGTGGCCGTCCTAGCCTCGGCGGTCTTGCCGCTCAACGAGCTCGTCGTGCAGCGCGCAAAGGAGCAGGACCTGAGGCGCGCGCTGCGGGATATCCGCAGCGCGATCGACGCCTACAAGCAGGCCTCCGACGAGGGCCGCATTCCGAAGCGCGTCGGCGAATCGGGCTACCCAAAGCGCCTCGAGGACCTCGTACAGGGAATGGAGGACGAGAAGAGTCCGAAGCGCGAGCGCATGTACTTTCTGCGCCGGCTTCCCCGGGATCCGTTCGCACCGAATGAGGCTTCCGCCGCCCAATCCTGGGGCAAGCGCTCCTACGCGAGCCCGCCCGACGATCCGCGCGAGGGCGACGACGTGTTCGACGTCTATACGCTCGCGCTCGGCAAAGGTATCAACGGCCGCCCGTACCGCGAATGGTAGAAAGACAAAAAGCTTGCCTTACAGGCTTCACTCTCATCGAGCTTCTTATTGTGCTGGCGATCATAGCGACGCTGCTCACGATTGCCGTGCCGCGTTACTACGCCAGCCTCGACCGCTCGAAAGAGGTGGTCCTGAAGGAAAACCTCTACCAGATGCGGGACGCGATCGGGAAGTACTACGGCGACAAGGGCAAATACCCCGAATCGCTGGAGGCTCTCGCGTCGGACAAATACTTGCACAGGGTCCCGCTCGACCCGATCACCGAGAGCGCCACCACCTGGGTCCTGATGCCGCACCCCGACCCGCAAAAAACCGGCGTCTACGACGTGAGGAGCGGCGCGCCTGGCAAGGCGCTCGACGGCACGGAGTTCGCCACGTGGTGAAGTACGCGAGAGGATTCACCTACATCACAGTGCTCTTTGTAGTCGCGATGATGTCAGGCGGGCTCGCGCTGATCGGCGAGGTTTGGCACACGGCCAACGTACGCGAGAAGGAAGCGGAGCTCCTCCACATCGGCAATGAGTACCGCAAGGCGATCGAGCGCTATTACCTTTCCGGTCCGTCACGTCAGTACCCGAAAAATTTTTCGGATCTGATCAAGGACCCTCGCCAGCCCGGCACCGTACGTCATCTGCGCCGGCTCTATCCCGACCCGGTCACCGGGAAGGACGATTGGGGCCTCGTGAAGTCGGCCGACGGCGGCTTTGCCGGGGTCTTCAGCCTGTCGGAAGAAGCTCCTTTGAAAAATTCCGGGTTCAGCGTGCGGGACGCCGTCTTCGAAGCCAAGACGAAATACTCCGAATGGCAGTTCGTGTTCGCCCCCGCGCAGGCCGCTGCCAAGCCGGGCGCGGTTACTCCGGAATCGAAAGCACCCCCGCCTCGAAAGTGACCCGGTCGCCCGCCGCCGGCGAATTCTACGGCGGCGGACAGCGTCTCTGTATTACGCCGACTCGCTCTCTATGCCATGTGCGACCGGTGTTCGACGCGCTTGCCAAATTCGCCTATGAATCGCCATAGCGATAGCGAGTTTTCCCGTTAATCCAATTCGTGTATCCCGTAGTCCGATAATGGCTTCACGTCGTTGACACGCGTAGTTTGGGTACGAGATAAGCGCGCAAGGCCGGGCAGTCGCACTTCGCTGACCCGGCAGGGGGAGGACGTCCATGAAGATGCTCGCGCGCTCGGTGACAGCGCTTACGTGGCTGTTCGTAAAGAGAAGCAAAGCGAGACCGCAGAAACCGCATTATCGCGATAACAAGCAGACTCCCAAGACATCCTCTCCTCGCCTCGTTGGCGGCCTCATCCCCGCAGTACTGTGCACCGCATTTCTCGCGTGGGCGCCGGCGTCTCAAGCCGAGAACCCCTTTATCTATTACTACCACGCTAACAGCGCGACGGTCCAAGGCGCATCCAAGGAAGACGTCTGCCAAAACATTTTCCCGAAACTGTTTCATCCGGAGTTGAATTGGCGCAATACGCGGTTCAATCGCTGGAGCCCGGGTGCGGCACGTTATAGCAATGGCGCGTGGGGCTTTGAATGCATTGGCGACAACGACACCTGGACTGACGATGTGCGAAGTGTTGGATCGGTTTACTGCGGTAACGAGTACGTGGACTTACAAGACGAGCGCTGTGTATGCGCGCCCGGTACCATGGTTATTGAAAACGGTTTCTGCGTCGCGCCGTCGAATTCGACGTGCACTCTGGTCTTGGATGGCGTCTGCCACGGCGGAAAGAACAATGGCTCGTGCGAAACGGACGGCCAACCGTCCGTAGGAAACCCTTGCAATCCGGCAAACGGCAACAAGTTCAATAAGGAGCCGCTATACCAAGGACAGGCGGGATTCAAGCTCGACCTTAGCTATAACACTCAAGACGAGGAATCTGCAGCGCGCTTCGGCTTGCGCTGGCGCGACACCTTTGACCGGCGGATCACGATTTTCGGATCGACCGCCGTCGCATTTCGGCCCGACGGTCGCGGCCTGCGCTTCCCAGCGTCGGGCGGGGTCTGGGTAGCGGACGCGGACACTAAGGAAGTACTGACAGAACTGAAGGATCCGCTGGGCACGCGGGTCGGTTGGCAGCTATACGTCGCGCGGGGTGATGAAACCGAGACATATGACGCCACAGGCAGACTGCTCCAGATCGTTTCACGCAATGGGCTTACGCAAACGCTTGTCTACACCGACGGAACGAGCGGTAGTGGCGGCGGTTTCGCGTTGGATAACAACGGCCAGCCGACCACCATGGTCCTACCGGCTGGGTTGCTGCTGCGAGTTGCAGACCCGTTTGGTCGCAGCTTGATGCTGGGATACAACGTCGGCTTGCGTGTCTCAAGGCTGACTGATCCAGCAGGAGGAATTTACCAGTTCACCTATGACGCCAACAAGCGGCTGACTTCCGTTACGTTCCCGGGCGAAAACGTCCGTTCGTATCACTATAACGAGGCCGCCAACACCGCTGGCACGGTGCAGACGCTCGCGCTGACTGGAATCACGGATGAAAATGGCCAGCGATTCGCGACTTACCAGTACGACACCAAAGGCCGCGCAGTTACCACCGAGCGTGCGGGCGGGGCGAACCGGCACACCCTTGCCTACGACACCAATGGCACCACGAATGTAACAAGCCCGCTCGGCGCTGTACGTACCTATAGCTTCCAAAACCTGTTTGGCGCACTCAAGAACACGACGGTTACGGGCGCGGCATGCCCCGAATGCGGCCCTGCCACGCAGACCTTCGACGCGAATGGCAATGTCGCCTCCCGCACGGACTGGAATGGAAATCGCACGAATTACGCTTATGACCTCGCGCGGAACCTCGAGACCTCGCGTACCGAAGGCCTGACATCGTCGGGCGGCACGACGCCGCAAACTCGGACTATCAGCACGCAGTGGCATGCGCTATTCCGTCTGCCTACCGGCATCGCGGAACCGCTGAGGATTACCAGCTTCGTCTATGACGCGGACGGCACGCAGTGCGGCGCGCGCGGCGCGCTTTGTTCCAGGACCATCCAGGCGACCACGGACGTGAACGGTGCGCAGGGCTTCTCGGCCACCGCAGCGAGCACTCCGCGCACGTGGAGCTACACCTATAACGCGCGCGGCAGACTGTTAACCGCCGACGGCCCTCGCACCGATGTCGCCGACACGACAACCTATACCTACTATCCGGACGACGACCCTGACCTAGGCAAGCGCGGCAATATTGCCACTATCACCAACGCCGCCGGCCACCTCGCGAGCGTGACGGTCTACGACGCCCATGGTCAGCCGCTTGCGATCGTCGATCCGAACGGCACCAACATCGCCCTTACCTACGACACGCGCCAGCGCCTGAAGACGCGTACGGTTGGCACCGAAACCACGACCTACGACTACGACGGCGTAGGCCAGCTCACCAAGGTGACGCTGCCCCACGGTTCGTTCTTGACCTACGACTACGACGCCGCACATCGGCTTACCGCGATCACGGACAACCTTGGCAATCGTGTTGTTTACACGCTGGACGCGATGGGCAACCGCACGCAGGAACAGGTGTTTGACCCGGCGAACCAGCTTGCGCAGACGCGAAGCCGCGTGTTCAATAACCTGAGCCGCCTATTCCGCGAGCTCGGGGCGCAAGACCAAACCACGGAGTACACCTACGACGATCAGGGCAACGTAATAACGGTGAAGGACCCGCTAGACCGAACTACGACCAACCAGTACGACGCCCTCAACCGGCTGAAGCAGGTCACGTCAGCGGCGCCGATCTCCGCTGTCACGCAGTACGCCCATAACGGCATCGACGCCCTCACTCGGGTTACCGACCCGCGCGGCCTCGCCACCGACTACATCGTGGACGGGCTCGGCAACCTGAACCAGCAAGCGAGCCCGGACACTGGCACGACGGTCAACACTTACGACGACGCCGGTAACCTCCTTACTCAGAGAGACGCCAAGAACCAGACTACGACGTATGCCTACGACGCGCTGAACCGCGTCGCGCTCATCACCTTCCACAACGGCTCGAAGCAGACGTATGCCTACGACCAGGGGACGAACGCCATCGGGCGGCTTTTCTCTATCACCGAGACCAATGCCTCGAACCAGGTTACGAGCGCCATCGCGTACGCCTACGACCAGCATGGGCGCGTCACCTCCGAGAGGCGAACGATGGCGGGCGTCCAGTACGTTTTCGGCTACCGCTACGACAGCTTTGGGCGCCTCGATCAGCTCACCTATCCCTCGGGGCGCATCGTCAATTACGCCTTCGACGGCCTAGGCAGGGTGAACGCCGTAACAACGACTAAGGCCGGCCAGCAGGCACAGAACGTCGTCACGGGCGTGACCTATCACCCTTTTGGGGGCGTGAGCGGCTACACGCTCGGTAATGGGCAGGTCTACACCCGGGGCATCGACCTCGATGGGCGCATCGCCTCGTACACGCTCGGAACGCAACACTTCGCCATCGGCTACGACGCCGCAAGCCGCATCGAATTCATCTCGGATATCGGTATCCCGGCGAACACCAACACCTACGTCTACGACGAGCTTGACCGGCTCACGGGCGCCGTGCTGCCGGGAACGCCGTACGCCTACACCTACGACGCGGTCGGAAATCGCACCTCGCGTACGGCGGGTTCATCCACCGACACCTACGCCTATAGCTCCACTTCCAACCGCATCGCCTCGATCACGCCCACGAGCGGGCCGGTGAGGAGCTTCGTGTTCGACCCGAACGGTTCAACTACCGCCGACGGCGTCAACACCTATGTCTACGACACGCGCGGGCGCATGGTGCAAGCGACGAGCTCCATCGGCGCGACGAACTACGAGGTCAATGCCCTCGGCCAGCGCATCAGGAAGACGAACAGCCAGACCGACCGCGTCTTCCACTACGACATTCAAGGCAAGCTCATCGCCGAGACCAGCCCCTCGGGGGTGTTGAGGCGCGAGCTCATCTACCTAGGCGACATGCCGGCGGGCGTGGTGCAATGAAACCCGCGCCGCAAGAATGCTCCGGCGAGTGACTGCTGGTCTTGTCGTACCGCGAACGGTGAAGGTTTTCGGCTACTGAATTGAAGTGCGGAAAGCGCCGAGCTGCTCGTGCGCGATCGCGCGTCCGGAGGCGCCCTGCAGGCTGAGCGCACTCATGCTGAGCTCGGCGGTAATGCCGCGCTTGATCGGCCGGAAGGTCACGACGACGAGTTCAGCGTTGTTACCCGCAGCCGCGGCTGGCGAACTCGCGCCGACGAAGATGGATCCCTCGGGATTGACGCGGTAGGTGAAGCTGCCTTGGCCGAAGAACTTCCCCGGCCGCACGTTGACCGCCTGCAGCACGTCCGGAGCGAATCGAAGCTGCATCGGCGCGGCGCGCAGCGGCTCCGTAGTGCTAACGTGAAGCGTGACGCTGAAGCTTTCGCCGGCGGCCACGCGCTCTGGGCCTTCCCAACGAAGCTGCGCGGGTCCTGCGCTTGTCGCTCCGCTCGCGCTCGCCGTGGCCGGCGCGGCAGGCACAGGCGCGGGAGCAGCTGCAAGCGGGGGCTGTGCTGCCCGCTCGGCATCGAGCGCGGAGCTCACCACGATGCGGTCCCTAGTGCCAAGCGGGAGGTAGACAAGATCGATCCGCTCGGCGCTGATCGACTCCACCTTGTACATGCCGTCGAGCGTGTCGCCTGCCTTTACCGGAAACACCGCGTCGCCCTTCGAGATCAGCACCTCTTCTTCCGATCCTTTGCGAACCTTGCCGGCGAATCGGTAGGGCACCGGCGGCGCGACCGGCGCGGCGGCAACCGGTGCGGGCGGCTGCGCCTTCTTCGTTATCGGCTTCGGCGGCGGCGGAGGAGCGCCGAAGAGTTCGCCCTGTGTGCGTTTAAGGCCGCGGCGCTCGGGCAACTCCAGGCGCTCGGCCGCATTCGCCTTGGCCGCTGCGCGCGTCTCGGCGCGCTCGGTCTGGGCGAACGCCAGCCCGGCGCTTGTCGCGGACTCATCGAGCAGCGGATACCCGACGAGTCCAGCAAGGGCCCCGAGAAGCCACAGCCTGCGCATTCGCACTCGCATTTCCCCTACGGACGCCTCCGGATTCTAAAGGTCTGCGCTCACCGGGGCATGATCAGAAGGACGTTCGCGCTTTCGCGGTTCGGTGTCAATCCCACAGGCCTTGCAGATGGCGGCAAGCTGGGGGGAGAGCAGGATGTGGTCGATGCGCAGCCCCCAGCCGCGCTGGAAAGCATCCAGGCGGTAATCCCACCAGGTGAACTGCTTTTCAGGCTGGTCGAACAGCCGAAACGCGTCCTTGAGGCCCACTTTCAGCACTTTCTGGAAGGCGGCAAGCTCGGGCTCGGAGAAGTGGATCTTGCCCTCCCAGCGCTTGGGGTCGTGGACGTCCCGCGGCTCAGGCGCGATGTTCAAGTCTCCGAGAACCGCCAGCCGCGGCAGGCGCGGCAGCTCCGCTTGCAGCCACGAAGTAAGGGCCTGGTACCACCTGAGCTTGTACGCGTACTTGTCTGTTCCAGGAGCCTCGCCGTTCGGCGCGTAGAGGCACAGGACTCGAATGTCGCCGACCGAGGCCGCAATGACGCGCTTGGGGTCGTCGGAAAAGTGCGGAATACCGTGCTGGACGTCGGTGAGCGCGGTGCGCGCGAGGATCGCGACGCCGTTGTACGCCTTCTGCCCGCAGTACACCGCGTGGTAGCCCGCGGCCTGGACCTCGGCGAGCGGGAAGTTATGGTCCTCGGTCTTCGTCTCCTGGAGGCACATCACGTCCGGCTCGCGCGAACGCAGCCAGTCGAGCAGGTGAGGCAGGCGGATGCGGAGGGAGTTGACGTTCCAGGTGGCGATGCGCACCTACGCCGCGATCATCCCATTGTGGCGCAGGAGCGCCGCGACGTTAGGCTCGCGGCCGCGGAATGCGCGGAACGATTCGGCCGCCGGGCGGCTGCCGCCGACGGCGAGAATCTCGTCGCGAAAGCGCGCGCCGGTAGCAGGGTCAAGAATAATGCCCTTGGCTGCGCCGGTTTCTTCGAATGCACTGTATGCATCCGCGGAAAGCACCTCGGCCCACTTGTAGCTGTAGTAACCGGCCGCGTAGCCGCCGCCGAAGATGTGGCCGAAGGTGTTCGGAAAGCGGTTGTACGCCGGCGGAAAGAGCACCGCGACCTGCCTGCGCACCTCTTGGAGCAGGTCGAGCGCGCTGCGGCCGCTTGCCGGGTCGAAATCCGAATGCAACCGCATGTCGAACACCGCGAATTCGATCTGGCGCAGCATCGCGAGCCCGCTCTGGAAATTCTTCGCAGCCAGCATTTTTTCGAATAATTGCCTTGGTAAAGGCTGACCTGTATCGACATGCCGGGTCATGCCGCACAGCACGTCCCACTCCCAGCAAAAGTTTTCCATGAACTGGCTCGGCAGCTCGACCGCGTCCCATTCCACGCCGCTGATGCCCGAGACGCCGAGATCCTCGACCTGGGTGAGGAGGTGGTGCAACCCGTGCCCGAACTCGTGGAAAAGCGTGAGCACCTCGTCGTGCGTAAAGAGCGCCGGCTTGCCGCCGACCGGCCGCGAGAAGTTGCAGTTCAGGTACGCCACCGGGATCTGGATGCGTTCGGCCCTGCGCCGGCGCGAGATCGCGTCGTCCATCCACGCGCCGCCGCGCTTCGTCTCGCGAGCGTAGAGATCCAGGTAGAACTGGCCGATCGCGGTGCCGTTCGGATCGCGCACTTCGAAGAAGCGCACGTCCGGGTGCCACACCGGCGCCTGGGATTCGACAATCTTCACGCCGTAGAGGGTTTCGGCGACGCGGAAGAGGCCACGCTCGACGATGTCCTCGGGGAAGTACTGTTTCACTTCCTGGTCGGAGAACGAGTAGCGCTTGAGTCGCAGCTTCTCCGACGCATAGGCGACATCCCACGCCTGCAGGTCGGGAATCCCAAGCTCGGTTCTCGAGAACTCTCTTAGTTCTAAGACATCGCGTTCAGCGAACGGGCGTGCGCGGCGCGCGAGATCGTCGAGGAAGGCAAGCACCTGGCTCGCCGACTCGGCCATCTTCGGCACGAGCGACACCTCCGCAAAATCGCGATAACCGAGGAGCTGCGCGAGCTCCCGGCGTAGCGGCACGATTTTCGCGATAAGCGGCGCGTTATCCCACTGCGGGTTGCCGAATTCCGCGGCGCGCGTGCTGCTCGCGTAGTACATCTTTTCGCGCAGCAGGCGCTCGTCGGCGTACTGCATCACCGGCAGGTACGAGGGCATGTGGAGCGTGAACTTCCAGCCGTCCTTGCCGTCCTTGTGCGCAGCTTCGCGCGCGGCCTGAAGGACATCGTCGGGAATGCCCGAAGTCTCGTCCTTGGTCACGTAAATCGAAAAAGCGTTGGTCGCGTCCAGCAGGTTCTCGGAGAACTTCGCCGACAGGCGCGCGAGCTCCTCCTGGATCTCGGCGTAGCGCTTCTTCTTGTCCGGCGGCAGCTCGGCCCCACCCAGGCGGAAATCGCGCAGGGCGTTTTCGACAATTTTTTTCCTCGGCGAGCTCAGCGTGGAAAACTCGTTCGAATACCTGAGCGCCTTGTATTTCTCGAAGAGCTGCAGGTTCTGGCCGAGCTCGGTCCAGTAACTGGTGACCTTCGGCAGATTGGCGTTGTACACCTCGCGCAGCTCCGGGCTGTCCATCACCGCGTGCAAATGCGCGACCTGGCCCCAAGCGCGGCCGAGGCGCTCGTTCGCGTCCTCGAGCGGCGCAACGAAAGCGTCCCAGCTGGGAGCGGATTTCTCCGCCGCTTTCACCGTCGAGCGGGCATCGGAGAGCAGAAGCTCGATCGCGGGGGTGACATGCTCAGGCTTGATCTCCGCAAAGCGCGGCAGGCCGGAAATGTCAAGAAGCGGATTGTTCTCTTGCGGCAGCACGGAGGCAGTTCTCCAGGAGCATTGCGATCGTCATCGGGCCGACGCCGCCGGGCACCGGCGTGATCCAGCCCGCGATCTCCTTCACGGCGTCGAAGTCCACATCGCCTGCGAGCTTGCCGTCGGGTAGGCGGTTCACGCCGACGTCGATCACGCAGGCTCCGGGTTTGACCATGTCCGCGCCAACGAGTTTCGCCCGCCCGAGCGCGGCGACCAGAATATCGGCTTGCCGCGTAATGGTTTCAATTCTTGGAGTTTTCGAATGGCAGATGGTGACGCTCGCGTCCTTTTGCAAGAGCAGCAGCGCGACGGGTTTGCCGACGATGTTCGAGCGACCGATGACGACGGCGTGGCGCCCGGCGAGCGGTACGCCGGCGTACTCCATGAGCCGCATGACGCCCAGCGGCGTGCACGGCACGACGCCCGGCCGCCCGGCGAGCAATGCGCCGAGGTTCGCTTCGTGGAAGCCGTCGACGTCCTTCGCCGGCGCAACTGTTTCGAGAACGCGCGCGGCGTCGATATGCCTCGGGAGCGGGAGCTGCACCAGGATGCCGTGGACCGCGGGATCCCGGTTCAGAAAATTCACTTTTTCGAGAACAGCCGCTTCGGCAACGTCCTGCCTGAACTCGTGCAGCTCGGAATGCACGCCGATCTCGGCGGCGGCCAGGGTCTTGTTGCGCACGTAGACGCGCGCGGCGGCGTCGTCGCCGGCGAGGATCACGGCGAGGCCCGGCCTTACTCCGCGCTGCACAAGCGCGTCGACCCGCGGCTTCATCTCGGTGCGAAGCCGCGCCGCGAGCGATTTTCCGTCGAGGATCCGGGCTGCCATGCGGGCGGCGCAGTCTAGCATTGCCTCCATTTTCTGGTTAAGCTTGCCTCGCCCTCCTGCAGCAAGACTGAATTCACACCTATGTCCGCCGTTCCACAATTCCCGGCCGCAAACGATCCCGATGCGCTTGAAACCCAGGAATGGCTCGATGCCCTGGAAGCGGTGCTCGAGCGCGAGGGGCCGGAGCGCGCGCACTACCTGCTCGAGCGGCTGATCGACAAGGCGCGGCGTTCGGGCGCATACATCCCGTTCTCGCCGAATACGGCGTATATCAACACCATTCCTCCGCACATGGAGGAGCGCTCGCCGGGCAACGTGGCGCTCGAAGAGCGCATCCGCTCCATCTGCCGCTGGAATGCGATGGTGATGGTCGCGCGCGCCAACAAGAATGACGATGAGCTCGGTGGGCACATCGCGAGCTTCGCGTCCGTCGGCACGCTGTTCGGCACCGGGCAGCAGCACTTCTGGAACGCGCCGCACGACGGGCACGGCGGCGATCTCATCTACTTCCAAGGCCACTGCTCGCCGGGCGTGTACGCGCGCTCGCTCCTCGAGGGTAGGCTTTCACAAGACAGATTGCTGAATTTCCGCCGCGAGGTGGACGGCAAGGGCGTCTCCTCGTATCCGCATCCGTGGCTGATGCCGGACTACTGGCAGTTCCCGACCGTGTCCATGGGCCTCGGGCCGATCCAGGCGATCTACATGGCGCGTTTCCTGAAATACCTGCAGGCGCGCGGGCTCGCCGATACGGCGAGCCGCAAGGTGTGGGTGTTCTGCGGCGATGGAGAGATGGACGAGCCCGAGTCGATGGGCGCGATCGGGCTCGCCGCGCGCGAAAAGCTCGACAACCTGGTCTTCGTAGTCAATTGCAATCTGCAGCGCCTCGACGGCCCGGTGCGCGGCAACGGCAAGATCATCCAGGAGCTCGAGGGCGACTTTCGCGGCGCCGGCTGGAACGTGATCAAGGTGATCTGGGGCTCGTACTGGGATCCGCTGCTCGCGCGCGACAAGGACGGAATCCTCCTTCGCGTAATGGAGGAGACCGTCGACGGCGAATACCAGAACTACAAGGCGAACGACGGCGCCTTCGTGCGCAAGAATTTCTTCGGCAAGCACCCCAAGCTGCTCGAGATGGTCTCGCGCATGACCGACGAGGACATCTGGCGCCTGAACCGCGGCGGCCATGACCCGCACAAGGTCTACGCGGCGTACGCGGCGGCGGCGAAGCACAAGGGTGAGCCCACTGTGATCCTCGCCAAGACGATCAAGGGCTTCGGCCTGGGCAAGCAGGGGCAGGCGAAGAACCCCACGCACCAGCTGAAGAAGGTCGACATCGCGACGATCAAGGAGATGCGCGACCAGTTCGCCATCCCGATCCCGGACGAGAAGCTGGAGGAGCTGCCGTTCTACATTCCGTCGGCGGATTCGCCGGAGATGAAATACCTGCACGAGCGCCGTAAGGCGCTCGGCGGCTACCTGCCCCAGCGTCGCACCAAGGCGGACCAGGTGCCGGCGGTGCCCGCGCTGTCGGCGTTCGAGCAGCTTCTGAAGGGCTCGGGCGAGGGGCGCGAAATCTCGACCACCATGGCGTTCGTGCGCGCGCTGACCGCGCTCATCCGCGACAAGGAGATCGGAAGACACGTGGTGCCGATCGTGCCCGACGAGGCGCGCACCTTCGGCATGGAGGGCATGTTCCGGCAGCTCGGCATCTTCGCGCCCGAGGGCCAGAAGTACGAGCCGGTCGACAAGGACCAGGTGATGTTCTACCGCGAGGACAAGCAGGGCCAGATCCTCGAGGAAGGCATCAACGAGGCGGGCGCGTTCTCGTCGTGGATCGCCGCCGCCACCTCGTACAGCCATTCCAACCGGGTGACGGTGCCGTTTTACATCTTCTACTC
Source organism: Burkholderiales bacterium (assembly GCA_035454685.1). Taxonomy (GTDB): domain Bacteria; phylum Pseudomonadota; class Gammaproteobacteria; order Burkholderiales; family SG8-39; genus SCGC-AG-212-J23. The sequence continues at coordinate 17,797 of DATIGN010000077.1, forward strand.
GATGTTCGGCCTGCAGCGGGTCGGCGATCTCGCGTGGGCCGCCGCCGACCAGCGCGCGCGGGGGTTCCTGCTCGGCGCGACCGCCGGGCGCACCACGCTGAATGGCGAGGGGCTGCAGCACGAGGACGGCCACTCGCACGTGCTCTCGTCCGTGATTCCGAACTGCATCTCCTACGACCCGACATACGGCTACGAGGTCGCGGTGATCATCCAGGACGGATTGCGCCGCATGGTGACGAACCAGGAGGATGTGTATTACTACATCACCCTGATGAACGAGAACTACGAGCACCCCGCGATGCCGCAGGGAGCGGAGCAGGGAATCCTGAAAGGCATGTACGTGCTGCGGGAATCGAAGAGCAAGCACAAGCAGCGCGTGCAGCTTCTCGGCAGCGGAACCATCCTGCGCGAAGTCGAAGCGGCGGCGGAGCTGCTCGAGAAGGACTGGGGTGTCGCGGCCGATGTCTGGAGCGCGACGAGCTTCACCGAGCTGCGGCGCGACGGCCTAGCCGCCGACCGCTGGAACCTGCTGCACCCGGAAGCCAAGGCGCGGGTTCCGTACGTGACGAAGATGCTGGAGGAGAGAAGCGGTCCGGTGGTCGCCGCGAGCGACTACATGAAGACCTTCGCCGACCAGATCCGGTCGTTCATTCCGAAAGATCGGGTCTACCGTGTGCTCGGCACCGACGGCTTCGGTCGCTCCGATTCGCGCGCGAAGCTGCGCCACTTCTTCGAGGTGAACCGGTACTTCGTCGCCATCGCGGCGCTGAAATCGCTGGCGGACCAGGGCGAGGGCAAGCCGAAGGCGGTGGCCGACGCCATCAGGAAGTACGGCATCGACCCTGAGAAAGCCGATCCAACCATTGTATGAGCCAGGTCGTCGTCCCCGACATCGGCGACTTCAGGGACGTTGAAGTTATCGAGGTGTTGGTCAAGCCGGGCGACGCGGTATCCAAGGAACAATCGCTCATCACGCTGGAATCGGACAAGGCGACGATGGAAATCCCGTCGCCGAGCGCGGGCGTGGTGAAGCAGCTCACGATCAAGGTCGGAGACAAAGTCTCCAAGGGCTCGCCGATACTTGTTCTGGAAGACAGGGGAAACGGCGAAGCGCCGCCCGAGCCCGAGGAAAAACCGAAGGCGCAACCCGCTCAGAAAGCCGCGGGCGGCGAGGCCATGACGGTGCCGGTCCCGGACATCGGCGACTTCAAGGATATCGAAGTGATCGAGGTTCTGGTAAAGCCCGGCGACACAGTCGGCAAGGAGCAGTCGCTCATCACGCTCGAATCGGACAAGGCGACGATGGAGATTCCCTCGCCCGCGGCCGGCGTGGTGAAGGAATTGAAAGTCAAGGTCGGCGACAAGGTGTCGAAAGGCTCCGCGATATTGGTACTCGACTCGAAGGCAGCACCTGCAAGAGAGCCGGAAAAGGCCAAGCCCGCGGCGCCAGCCCACGCGCCGGCGCCAGCGCCCGCGCCGGCAGCGCCGCCGATGCAGATCCACGGCACGCGGCCGGTGCCGCGGGAGCCGCGCGAGGAAACGCGCGCGAAGCCGCACGCCAGCCCCTCGGTGCGCAAGTTCGCGCGTGAGCTCGGCGTCGACCTCCCGCTGGTGCAGGGAAGCGGTCCGAAGGGGCGCATCCTGCATAGCGATGTGCAGGCATTCGTCAAAGGCGTAATCCAGCAGAAGGCTCCCGTAGCCGCGAAGGCCGAAGGCGGTGCGCTGCCCTTCAACCTGCCCGCGTGGCCGGAAGTCGACTTCGCCAGGTTCGGCCCGATCGAGACAAAGGCCCTCTCGCGCATCCAGAAGCTTTCGGGACCCTACCTGCACCGCAACTGGATCTCGATCCCGCACGTCACCCAGTTCGACGAGGCCGACATCACCGACCTCGAAGCCTTCCGCAAGGCGCAGACCGTCGAGACCGAGAAAAAGGGCTTCAAGCTCACCATGCTCGCCTTCATGATCAAGGCCTGCGTCACCGCGCTGAAGCAGTTCCCCCAGTTCAACGCGTCGCTCGACAAGTCAGGCGAGAGCCTGACCGTCAAGAAGTACTACCACATCGGCGTCGCGGTCGACACGCCGGGCGGCCTCGTCGTCCCGGTGGTGCGCGACGCCGACCGCAAGGGCGTGTTCGACATCGCCAAGGAGCTCGGCGACATCTCCAAGCTCGCGCGCGACGGCAAGTTGAAGCCTGGCGACATGCAGGGCGGCACCTTCTCCATCTCGAGCCTCGGCGGCATCGGCGGCACCGCGTTCACGCCGATAATCAACGCGCCCGAAGTCGCGATCCTCGGTGTCTCGCGTTCGGTCTTGAAGCCAGTGCATTCCGGGAAGAACGAGAAGGGCGAAGACATCTTCAAAGCCCGCCTGATGCTCCCGCTGTCGCTCTCCTACGATCACCGGGTCATCGACGGCGTCAGCGCCGCCCGCTTCTCCGCTTTCCTGGTCTCGGTGCTTTCCGACATCCGGAAGCTGATCCTCTAGATGGCCGGCACCGAGGTGAAAGTCCCCGACATCGGGGACTTCAAGGACGTCGAGGTCATCGAGGTGCTCGTCAAGCCGGGCGACGCGATCGCCAAGGAGCAATCGCTCATCACCCTGGAATCGGACAAGGCCACGATGGAAATCCCGTCGCCGGACGCCGGCGTGGTGAAGGAGCTGCGCATCAAGGTCGGCGACAAGGTTTCGAAGGGCTCGCCGATCCTCCTGCTGGAAGCCGCGGCCAAGGCGGAAGCTCCTGCAAGGGCGCCCGCCAAGACGCCCGAGGCACCGAGAACAGCTGCGCCGACGCCTGCGGCCGGTGCCGATGTGGAATGCGACGTGCTCGTGCTCGGTGCGGGACCCGGTGGGTATTCCGCCGCATTCCGCGCGGCGGACCTCGGGATGAAGACGGTGCTGGTCGAGCGCTATCCGACGCTCGGCGGGGTGTGCCTGAACGTCGGCTGCATCCCCTCCAAGGCGCTCTTGCACACCGCGGCGATCATGGACGGCGCGCGCGCTCTCGCCTCGCACGGCATCGCGTTCGGCGAGCCGAAGGTGGATCTCGGCAAACTCCGCGCTTTCAAGGACAAGGTGGTCGGCAAGCTGACCGGCGGCCTCGCCGGGATGGCCAAGATGCGCAAGGTGACGGTCATCCAGGGCGTCGGTACTTTTCTGGACCGCAACCGCCTGCAAGTGGACGGCAAGACCACTATCCGTTTCAGATCCGCGATCATTGCCGCGGGCTCGCAGGCCGCGAAGCTGCCGTTCTTGCCCGAGGATCCGCGCATCGTGGACTCGACGGGCGCGCTCGAGCTGCGGTCGCTGCCGAAGAAGATGCTCGTCATCGGGGGCGGGATCATCGGCCTGGAGATGGGCACGGTGTACTCCACGCTCGGCGCGCGGCTCGACGTAGTCGAGATGATGGACGGCCTCATGCTTGGCGCCGACCGCGACCTCGTGGCGGTGTGGCAGAAGTTCAACGCTCCGCGCTTCGACAAGGTCATGCTCAAGACCAAGACGACCAAGGGCGAGGCCGTAAAAGAGGGAATCCGGGTGAGCTTCGATGGCACCGAGGCGAAGATCTACGACCTCGTCCTCGTCTCGGTCGGGCGCGTGCCGAATGGCAAGAAGATTGCTGCGGACAAGGCCGGGGTGACGGTGGACGAAAAGGGATTCATCGCGGTCGACAGCCAGATGCGCACCAACGTCGCGAACATCTACGCCATCGGCGACATCGCGGGCAATCCGATGCTGGCGCACAAGGCGGTGCATGAGGGACACGTCGCGGCGGAGGCGGCCAGCGGCATGAAGTCGCACTTCGACGCGCGCGTCGTACCGTCGGTGGCGTACACCGATCCGGAGATCGCCTGGGTCGGGCTGACCGAAGATGAGGCGAAGAAGAATGGCGTGCCGGTCGGGGTCGCGAGGTTCCCGTGGGCGGCGTCCGGTCGCGCGATCGCCAACGCACGCGACGAAGGCTTCACCAAGCTCGTCTTCGACGCCGAGACGCACCGCATCGTCGGCGGCGGCATTGTCGGCACCGGCGCCGGCGACCTGATCAGCGAGCTCGCGCTCGCGGTCGAGATGGGCGCCGACGCGACCGACATCGGCAAGACCATCCACCCGCATCCGACCACCGCCGAATCGGTCGGCATGGCGGCCGAGGTATTCGAGGGCGTCTGCACGGACTTGCCGCCGCAGCGCAAGAGGTAAAGACGAGGATGTAAGAGGTAAAGACGAGGATGTAAAGACTAGGGCGTAAAGACCAGGGCATGAATCAGGAAGCGCTCAAAGAGCTCGTTGCGCGCGAGGCGCTGAAGCACGTCGTCGAGGACGCGATCGTCGGCGTGGGCTCCGGCTCCACGGTGTTCAAGTTCATCGACGCGCTCGCCTCGATGAAGAACCGCATCGACGGCGCCGTGGCGGCGTCCGAAGCGAGCGCCGAGCGGCTGAAGAAGCACGGCATCCGCGTGGTCGATCTCAACAGCGTGAACGAGCTGCCCGTGTACATCGACGGCGCCGATGAGGTGACCGAGCACCTGCATATGATCAAGGGCGGCGGCGGCGCGCTCACGCGCGAGAAGATCACCGCCGCGGTGGCCCGGAAGTTCGTGTGCATCGGCGACAGCTCGAAGCTCGTACCGGTGCTCGGCAAGTTTCCGGTGCCGATCGAGGTGATCCCGATGGCGCGGAGCTATGTCGCGCGCGAGATCGTCAAGCTCGGCGGGCATCCCCAGCTGCGCCAGGGCTTTACCACCGACAACGGCAACGTCATTCTCGATTGCCGTGGGATGACGCTGCTCGACCCGCCGAAGACCGAGTCGGAGCTCAACCAGATCGCCGGCGTGGTGGCGAACGGCATCTTCGCGCGCCGCCCGGCGGATGTGCTTCTCCTAGGAGAAGCCTCCGGCGTGCTTACGAAGAAACGAATCTAGTTGGGTCGCGCAGTCTTCCTGCTCTCGCTGGCCGCGTTTGCCAGCGCGGCGAGCCTGCGCGCCACCGACCCGCTGCTTCCGCTGATCGCCGAGGAGTACGGCGTCACCGCGGGCGCGGCGTCGGCCGCGGTCACCGCGTTCGCGCTTTCCTACGGCCTCTTGCAGGTGGTGTGCGGGCCGCTCGGCGACCGCTACGGCCGCTACCGCACCATCGCGGCTGCCGCCGCCGTGTCAGCATTCGGCTCGGCGGCCTGCGCCATTGCTCCCTCGCTCGACATGCTCGTGGCCGCGCGCTTGGTGTCGGGAGCGACCATCGGCGCGTTCATCCCGCTCGCGCTCGCATGGATAGGGGATACCGTCGTCTACGAGAAGCGGCAGCCGCTCCTCGCACGCTTCCTCGTCGGCCAGATGGCCGGCGTCGCATTCGGCACCGCGGCCGCGGGATGGCTCGCCGAGCATTTCGGCTGGCGCTCGATTTTCTTCGCGCTGTCGGGGTTGTTACTTCTCATTGCCGTTCTGTTGGTCCTTGAAATACGCACCAACCCCCTCGCCGCACGCGGCGGCGCCGGTCGAGGTGCGATAAGGCAGAGCATCCAGCGCATGCCGCGGCTTCTTTTGCACCGCCAACTGCAGGTCCTTCTTGCCACCGGGTACGCGGAGGGCGTGTTCATCTTCGGCGCGCTCGCGTTCGTCGCGATTTACTTGCAGCGGCGCTACGGCATCGGGCCCGGACTTGCGGGGACGCTCGTGACGGCCTACGCCGCCGGCGGAGTCGTCTATGCGCTGCTCGCGCGCCGCGCGCTCCGGCGGTTCGGAGAGCGAGGCCTCGCAACGCTTGGAGGCCTTGCCCTGGTGATCGGTTATGGCGGACTTGCATTCGCCACGTCCTCACCGCTCGCGACTCTGTGCATTGCAGGCGTGGGAGTCGGCTTCTACATGCTGCACACGACCGTGCAGACGCACGTTACGCACGTCGCGCCGCAAGAGCGCGGCTCGGCGGTCGCGCTTTTCGCGACGTTTCTCTTTCTCGGGCAGGCTTCGGGGGTGTGGCTTGGCGCGCAGATCGTCGATACCCTCGGGCTGGCGCCGGTGTTCGCGGCTGCAGCCGTCGGGCTCTGCGCCCTGACCGCGCTCTTCCGCTTTTACTTGTCGGGCGGAACGTAGCCCGAGGCGACGTCGGCGCCGGCGCCGAAAAAGTGACGCTCGGTCTGCTCCGTGAGGTACTTGCGCGCGCGGGGGTCGGCGAGGTTGAGGCGGTTCTCGTTTACGAGCATCGTCTGGTGCTTGAGCCACTGCGCCCACGCTTCCTTGGACACGTTCTCCCAGATGCGCTTGCCGAGCGCGCCGGGGTAGGGTGGGAAATCGAGCCCCTCGGCTTCGCGCCCGAGCTTTACGCACTTCACCATTCTCGCCATGACGAAATTATATTCTTTTGAGAAACACCTTCGAGCCGCGACGCCAGTTGTAGAGCGCCTTGCGCTTCTCGGGCAGCGCCTCGACCGGGGAGGCGCGGAAGCCCTGTTCGAGGAACCAGTGCGCCGCGTGCGTGGTGAGGGCGAAGAGTTTCCGCAGCCGCAGGCTCTTCGCGCGCTCCTCGCAGGCCTTGAGCAGCCGCTCGCCGTAGCCGGCATCGCGATATTCGGCTGCGACCGCGAGGCAGGCGAACTCGCCGCTCTTGTCGTCCGGAAAGGGATAAAGCGCCGCGCAGCCGACGATGCGCGTGTCGTGCTCCACGACCAGGAAGTTGCCGACCTCGGCCTCGAGCAGCTCGCGGCTTCGCTTCACCAGCGTACCGTCGGCCTCGAGCGGCTCGATCAGGGCCAGCATGCCGCGCACGTCATCGATTTTCGCCGGGCGCAGCTTCTCGACCGCGTCGGCGGTAATCATGGTGCCGACGCCGGCGTGGGTGAAAAGCTCGAGCAGGAGCGACCCTGGCGCCCGCCGCGTCACGAGATGCGCGCGCCTCACGCCGCCCTCGACCGCCCGCGCAACGTGCTCGAGCGCGCGTGCCGCGGCTGGCGTGAGCCCGGCTGCTTTCTTGCCGGCGAGCGCGGCCGCCTCGTCCGCGGTGAGCTCGGAGATGAGCTCGCCTTTGCGGTCGGCGGGCAGCCGGTCGGTGTACATGAGGAGCTTGTCGGCGCGCAGCGCCACCGCGACGCTTTCGGCGACGTCCTCCCAGGCGAGGTTGAAGACTTCCCCGGTGGCCGAATAGCCGAGGTGCGGCACGAGCACGATGTCCGCGACGTCGAGATGAGCGGCGAGCGCCGCCGCGTCCACCTTGCGCACCGCCCCGGTAAACTGAAAATCCACGCCGTTGCGCACGCCGATCGGCCTCGCGGTGATGTAATTTCCCGAGACGACGCGGATCTGGGCGCGCGCCATGGGCGAGTCGGGCAGCCCCTGCGAGAGCAGTGCCTCGATTTCCAGCCGCAGTATGCCGGCCGCATGCTTCACCACGGTGAGGGCCTGCTCGTCGGTGATGCGCAGGCCCTGCGCGTAGCGCGAGCGCAGTCCCTTGCTCTTCATTTCGGCCTCGATCTGGGGCCGCGCGCCGTGCACCAGCACGAGCCGGATCTCGAGCGAAGCAAGCACGTTGACGTCGTGGATGAAGCTTTGGAGGCGCGCGCGCTCGGCGACCATCTCGCCGCCGAAGGCGATCACGAACGTGCGTCCGCCGAAGTCGTGCACGTACGGCGCGACCTGCCGGAACCAGTGGACGAAGTTCCCCGAGCTATCCATGTGTAGTTTTTTCAAATTCTACCGGGGGGCCGAAAACCTGCAGGCTGCGCTATGCTCAGCGCTTCGGAGGACTACCCGGTGAAACCCATCCACACGCTGCTCATCGCTATTCTGCTCATCCCGGCTTTGCCAGCGCACGCCGCCGGCGAGGAGTCGCCGGCACTCGGCCACGCGCTCACGCTGATCCATCTGTTCGTGCGCATCGCTGCGGAGTCCGAGACACCGCAGCAGAGCCTGAAGGCGGTCGACGACGTGCTGCTCGGGCGCAATGCGGCGGCGAACGAGGCTGCCGCTGGCCTAATGAAGGAGATGCTTGCCGACGTCCCGCCCGAGCACCGCGCCACCGTCGCTGCGATCGGGCGCGACCTTGCTGCCGTGGCAAGGAAAAATCTCAAAGTACCCGACGGTTCTTCGCTTTCAACAACCCCATTACAGGCGCGCAGGGATCTGACCTCGATGGGACTCGCGTACCACGACTCGAAGCAGTTCCTCGACGCGGTGAAACGCAACGACGCCCTTGCCGCCGAGCTCTTCATTGCCGGTCGCGGCGTCGATCTTTCGGCGCGCGATTTCTGGGGCCGCGACGCGGTGGATTTCGCTCGCGCCAACGGCAACGAGCGCCTTGCCGAGCTGATCGCTAAGAATCGCCCCGCAGAGCGCTGAGCGCAGCGAGCGCGGCCACCGCCGCCGTCTCGGTGCGCAGCACCCGCGGCCCCAGCAAGGCCGGAGCGAAGCCGCTCGACACGAGGGCCGCTTCCTCTTCCGAGGTGAATCCGGCTTCGGGACCTGCTGCGACCACGAACTCGCTTCCTCGCAGGGACAACTCGGAAAGCGGTTGTTGAGCGAGAGGGGAAAGCAGAATCCTCATCGCCGTGCCGCTCGGGCGGTAGTTGGAGAGCGCAATCAGCGCATGCACCTCCGGAATGCGGTTGCGCCCGCACTGCTCGCAGGCGGCGATCACCACCTTCTGCCAATGCGCGCGTCGGCCCTCGGCGCGCTCGCCTTTTGGCCGCGCGACCGAGCGCGCGGCGAGCACGGGTTGCACTTCGGCCACGCCGAGCTCGACTGCCTTACGCAGCGTGCTGTCCATCTTGTCCCCGGCGGACACGCTCTGCACCAGCGTTACGCGCAATGGCGATTCGCGCTCGATCTCGCGGCGGTGGAGGAGGTCGACCGCGATCTTGAGCCGCTGAATGGACACGATGCGCGCCGCGAACTCGCCCCCGCGGCCGTTGAAGACGGTGATCTCTTCGCCCGCACGCAGACGCAGCACGTGGATCGCGTGGTGCGCCGCGTCCTCGGAAAGCGTGCACACGCTGCCGACGCGCAGCGGCGCATCGATGTAAAAGCGCGGTGCCATGTTACGATTTTTGCATGAAGGCACCTCCGTTCGAGCTTCCCGGCATCGACGGCAAGCGCCACTCGCCGCAAAGCGTCCGCGGCGACAAGGGTTTGCTGGTGATGTTCATCTGTAACCACTGCCCGTACGTGAAGCGCGTAATCGACGGCGTCGTGCGGGACTGCAAGGCGCTCGCGGCGCTCGGCATCGGGTCGATCGCGGTGATGTCGAACGACCCGGCCGACTATCCCGAGGACTCGTTCGAGAACATGAAGCGCGTGGCGCGGGAGAAGGGCTTTCCGTTTCCCTATGTGATCGACGAGATGCAGGACGTCGCGCGCGCCTACGATACGGTGTGCACGCCGGAGTTCTTCGGCTTCAACGCTGCGCTCGAGCTCCAGTACCACGGCCGCTTCGACGAGATGTTCAAGGCCATGAAACAGATCGCCGAAACCGGCAAGGGACCGAAGCAGCAGATCCCTGCGGTGGGCTGCTCCATCAAGTGGAAAAAATAATCGGGCTCTGACCCCGATTCTGCTACATGGTGGCGCCCACGACCCAGGGCGCGAACTCGTCCTCGCCAAAGCCGAGCAGTTCCGACTTCGTCTTCTTGCCCGAGGCGGTCTCGAGGATCAGCCGGAAGATGCGCTCGCCTACCTGCTCGACGGTCTCCACGCCGTCGACGATCGTGCCGCAGTTGACGTCCATGTCCTCTTCCATGTGCTGGTAGAGGCGTGAGTTGGTGGCGAGCTTGAGCGAAGGCGCGGGCTTGCAGCCGTACACCGAGCCGCGGCCGGTGGTGAAGCAGATGACGTTCGCGCCGCCGGCGACGTGCCCCGTGACCGATACCGGGTCGTAGCCCGGCGTGTCCATGAAGACGAGGCCCTTGGCGGTCACTTTTTCCGCGAATTCGTAGACCTCGACGAGGTTCGTGGTTCCGCCTTTGGCGGCGGCGCCCAGCGACTTCTCCAGAATCGTGGTCAGCCCGCCCGCCTTGTTGCCGGGCGAGGGGTTGTTGTTCATCTCCATGCGGTTGCGCGCGGTGTAGTCCTCCCACCAGCGAATGCGTGCCAGCAGTTTTTCGCCGACTTCCTTGGACACTGCGCGCCGTGTAAGCAAATGCTCGGCGCCGTAGATTTCGGGGGTTTCGGACAGGATCGCCGCACCGCCGTGGCGAGCCAGGAGGTCGGCCGCAGCGCCGAGCGCCGGATTGGCGCTGATGCCGGAATAGCCGTCCGAGCCGCCGCATTCCAGCCCAAGGATGAGGTGCGAGGCCGGCACGCTGCGTCGCTCGATCCGGTTGGCGTCCGGCAGCAGCTCCTTGATGCGCGCAATGCCGTCCTTCACGGCCTTCGTAGTGCCGCCCTTTTCCTGGATGGTGAAGGCTTGCAGCTTCTGCGATAGCTTGAGCTGCGAGCCGTCGAGCCAGAAATTGATCTGGTTCGCCTCGCAGCCGAGGCCGATATTGAGCACGGCGTAGAAGTTCGGATGCTGCGCATAGCCGGTCAGCGTGCGCCGCAGGAGCTCCATTCCTTCGCCTTCGCCCGCCATCCCGCAGCCGGTCTTGTGCGTGAGCGCCACCACGCCGTCCACATTCGGGTAGTCGTCAATATCGTTCTCGAAATGCTTCGCGACCATCCGCGCGACCGTCGCGGAGCAGTTCACGCTCGTGAGGATACCGATGTAGTTGCGCGTCGCGACGCACCCGTCAGCTCTCACGATGCCCTGGAAGGTGGCGCTCGGCGAAATGGACTCAGTGGGCTTTTGTAAAGAGCAAAAAGCATAGTCCCGCTCGAAGTCGCCCATCGCGAGGTTGTGGACGTGCACGTGCTCGCCCGCCCTGATGTCGCGCGTGGCGAAGCCGATGATCTGGTTGTAGCGGCGGACCGGCTTGCCCTGCGCGATGTCGCGCATCGCGAGCTTGTGCCCGGCCGGGATGGTGACCGCGACCCGCACGTTCTCGCGCGTCACGAGCGTGCCGGTCGGGATCTCCATGCGGGCGATGACTACGTCGTCGTCGGGATGCAGGCGGATGGTGAGCTCGACGGCTTGCAACATGCGCTACCTCTTCAGTGGATGGCCGGGCATCAGCTCGTACGGATGCACCCAGCCGGGAAGCTTGCGGATCCGCTCCAGCCACGCGCCGACGGCCGGAAACTCCGCCCAGCTTACGCCGAACTCGTCGGGCCAGTACAGGTAGCCGCACAAGGAAAGATCGGCGATCGACGGCTCCTTTCCAGCAACGAAAGGACTCTTCTTGAGGTGAAGGTCGAGGATGACGAGCGACCCCTTGACGCGCCCGCGCAGGAATTCGTGCACCTGGGGCTCGCCGACCTTGGCGAGCGTGACCATATAGCGCAGCGTGGCGATGTAGCTCGTCAGCTTGTGATTGTCCCAGAGGATCCAGCGCAGGACCTCCATCCGGTCTTCGCCCTGGAACTTGCCCAAGTGCTCGGCGAGGTAATGGAGGATCGCGCCGGATTGGGAGAGGCGCTTTCCGTTGTGCTCGAGCACCGGCACTTCCCCCATCTCGTTAATGTTCGCGCGGTACTCCGGCGTGCGCGTCTCTCCATTGAAGAAGTCGACGAAGCGCGGCTCCCATTTCGCGCCGCACAGGTTGAGCATGAGCGCAGCTTTGTAGGCGTTGCCGGATTGCGCGAAGCAGTAGAGCTTGAACTCCACGTCAGTGGTTGTCGCGCGGCACGAACGCGCCGCTCTTGCCGACGAGGAAGTCGAGATCCGCACCGTGGTGCGCCTGGAGCACGTGGTCGAAATAGAGCTTCCAATAGCCACGATCCAGGGGGGCCTGGGGCGGCTTCCAGCTCGATTTGCGCCTCTGGATTTCGTTCTCGCTGACGAGGAGCTCCAATTTCCTCTCTTCAACATCAAGCTCGATCTCGTCGTCGTTTTCGACCAGCGACAGCGTGCCGCCGGCGGCGGCTTCGGGCGAGATGTGCAGGATCACTGTGCCGTACGCGGTGCCGCTCATGCGCGCGTCGGAGATGCGCACCATGTCGGTGATGCCTTTCTTCAGGATCTTGGGCGGCAGCGGCATGTTGCCCACTTCGGCCATGCCGGGGTAGCCCTTCGGGCCGCAGTTCTTGAGCACCATCACCGAGCGCTCGTCCACCTGGAGACCCGGGTCGTCGATGCGCTTGTGGAAATCCTCGATGCTCTCGAACACGACCGCGCGGCCGCGGTGCTTCATCAGCTGTCGGCTCGCGGCCGAGGGCTTGATGATCGCGCCGTCGGGGCACAGGTTGCCGCGCAGCACGGCGATGCCGGCGTTTTCCTTGAAGGGTTCCGTGAAGGAAGTGATGACGTCGCGGTTCCAGCACGGCGCGTCCTGGACGTTCTCCCACTGCGTCTTGCCGTTGACCGTAAGAACTTCCTTATTCAATAGAGAATTTTCTCCAAGTTCGCGCAAGACCGCCGGCAGGCCGCCGGCGTAGTAGAAGTCCTCCATCAGGTACTTGCCCGACGGCATGAGGTTCACGAGCGTGTGCACGCCGCGGCCGAGTCGGTCGAAGTCCTCAAGTCCGAGCTCAACGCCGATGCGCCGGGCGATCGCGATGAGGTGGATGACGGCGTTGGTCGAGCCGCCGATCGCGGCGAGCACACGGATGGCGTTTTCGAAAGCTTCCTTCGTGAGGATCCTGGACAGGACCAGATTCTCCTTCACCATTTCCACGATGCGCCGACCCGCCATGCGCGCGAGGACATTGCGCCGCGCGTCGACGGCGGGAATCGCGGCGTTGCCCGGCATGCCGACGCCGAGCGCTTCCATCATCGATGCCATGGTGGACGCCGTGCCCATCGTCATGCAGTGGCCATGCGAGCGGTGCATGCACGACTCCGCCTCGTGGAACTCTTCCAGCGTAATCTTGCCCGCGCGCAGGTCTTCCGACATCGACCAGGTGTTGGTGCCCGACCCGATATCGGTGCCGCGGTACTTGCCCGACAGCATCGGACCGCCGGAGACGAGTACGGCGGGCAGGTCGACGCTCGCCGCGCCCATGAGCGTCGCCGGCGTCGTCTTGTCGCAGCCCGCGAGTAGTACGACGCCATCGAGCGGGTTCGCGCGGATCGACTCCTCGACGTCCATGCTGGCGAGGTTGCGGTAGAGCATCGCGGTCGGCCTGAGCAGTGTCTCGCCGAGCGACATGACAGGAAATTCGAGCGGGAAGCCGCCCGCCTCCAGGATGCCGTGGCGCACATGATCGGCCAGCACGCGGAAGTGGGTGTTGCACGGAGTGAGCTCGGACCAGGTGTTGCAGATTCCGATCACCGGGCGGCCGTCGAATTGGTCCTGCGGCACGCCGCGGTTCTTGACCCAGCTGCGGTAGATGAAGCCGTAGATGTCCTGGCGCCCGAACCAGCGAATCGAGCGCGGGGCGTTTTCCTTCGGTGGCTTCTTAATAGGTCGCCCTTCCGCCTGAAATGTCGAACACGCCGGCGGTGGAGAACGAGCAGTCCTCGCTCGCCAGCCAGCAGACGAGGGCCGCGACCTCGTCCACCGTCACGAAGCGGTTCATCGGGATTTTTGACAGCATGTAGTCGATGTGCTCCTGCGTCATCTGGTCGAAGATCGCGGTCTTCGCCGCGGCCGGGGTGACGCAGTTCACCAGCACGCCCGTGCGCGCGAGTTCTTTCCCCAGGCTCTTCGTCAGAGAAATTACCCCAGCCTTGGAAGCGGAGTACGCCACCGCGTTGGGATTACCCTCTTTGCCGGCGATGGAAGCGATGTTCACTATGCGCCCGTAGCCCGCCTTCACCATCAACGGCGCGACCGCCCGGCAGCACAGGAATTGGCCCGTGAGGTTGATGCGCAGCACTCGCTCCCATTCCTCGATCGGGTACTCGACGGTCGGCCTGTTCATACCGGCGATGCCGGCGTTGTTAACGAGAACGTCTACTCTGCCGAGGCTCGTGAGCGCCTGTTGTATGGACTTCCAATCAGACACATCGACGCGCGGCGAGCCGTCCAGATCCCAGATGGCGACCTTGGCGCCGGAGGCCTGGAGGCGCTTGACGATCGCGGCGCCGATGCCTTGCGCGCCGCCGGTGACGATCGCGTTTCGGCCCGCGAAATCAAGTCGGTTCATGGGAACGCGAAGTATAATCGCCGCCTTCCATGGCAGGTCGCCTCGCTGGTAAAACCGCGTTCATCACGGCCGCAGGCCAGGGCATGGGCCGCGCTGCGGCGCTTGCTTTCGCCCGCGAGGGCGCGAAAGTTTGGGCTACCGACATGAACGCCAAGAGCGTCGGCGAGCTCGAGGGCAAGGAGGGAATCCGGGCGCGCGCGCTGGACGTGACGGATGAAGGAGCCATCTCTCGGATAAGCAAAGAGGTCGGCGATATCGATGTCCTGTTCAATTGCGCGGGAATCGTGCATCACGGCTCGATCCTCGATGCGACTCCCAAAGACTGGGACCAGGCGTTCGCCGTGAACGTGAAGTCGATGTTTCTCGTGACGCGCGCCTTCCTGCCGGGGATGCTGAAAAAGGGGCGCGGCTCGATCATCAACATGGCGTCGGTCGCTTCCTCGATCCGTGGTCTGCCGAACCGCTTCGTTTACGGTGCGAGCAAGGCCGCGGTGATCGGACTCACCAAGTCGATCGCCGCCGACTACGTCGCCAAGGGAATCCGCTGCAATGCGATCTGCCCGGGCACGGTTGACACGCCATCGCTTCAGGGTCGCATCAACGCCTTTTCCGATCCCGTACAAGCGCGCAAGGACTTTGTCGCCCGGCAGCCGATGGGCCGCCTGGGCACCGTGGACGACATCACCGGGATCCTCGTCTTCCTCGCCTCGGAGGAGTCACTGTTCGCGACCGGGAACGCTTATTCGATCGACGGGGGGATGACCATATGAAACTGTGCCGCTACGGCAAAGCCGGCTACGAGAAGGCCGGCGTTATCGACGGCGAAGGACGATTACGCGACCTCTCCAAGGTCGTCGACAACATCGGGCCTAACGAGATCTCGGTGCGCGGGCTGAAGGTGCTCACACGCATCAAGCCCGAAACGCTGCCGCCGGTGAACGGCAGCCCCCGCCTCGGCGTGCCCTACGTCGGCATCGGCAAGTTCATCGCGATCGGCCTCAACTATTCCGATCACGCAAGAGAGGCGGGCCTGCCCATCCCGTCCGAGCCGATCGTTTTCATGAAGGCCACCACTTGCATCAACGGCCCGAGCGACGACGTCATCGAGCCCAAGAACTCCACCAAGCTCGACTGGGAAGTGGAACTCGGCGTGGTCATCGGCACGCAGGCAAGATACGTGAGCGAGGCCGACGCGCTCAACTATGCCGCCGGCTATTGCATCGTGAACGACGTCTCCGAGCGCGCCTTCCAGATGGCGACGACGCAGTGGGACAAGGGCAAAGGCTTCGACACCGCGGGGCCCATCGGGCCATGGCTCGTCACGACCGACGAGATTCCGGACCCGCAGACGCTCGACATGTGGCTGGATGTCAATGGCAAGCGCATGCAGAGCGGCAACACCCGCACTATGGTTTTCAGTGTGGCGAAAATCATTTCGCATGTGAGCCAGTACATGACGCTCCTTCCCGGCGACATCATCGCCACCGGCACGCCCCCGGGGGTCGGGCTCGGCATCAAGCCGACCCCCCTGTTCCTCAAGCCAGGGGACGTCATGAACCTGGGGATCCAGGGTCTGGGAGAACAACGGCAAAAAGTCGTCGCTTACGCGGCCTGAGAAGGGTGTAATGTTCTCCGCATGAACAAGCGTGCGGAGTCGCAGGAAGTGAAGTCGGCAAGCCTCGAGCAGGCCGCCTTCTGGATGCCGTTTACGGCCAACCGTCAGTTCAAGAAGGCGCCGCGCCTCCTTGCGCGTGCCCAGGGGATGTACTACTGGACTCCGGAGGGCCGGCAGGTGCTCGACGGCACGTCGGGCCTGTGGTGTGTGAACGCCGGCCACTGCCGGCCGAAGATCGTAGAGGCGGTGAAGCGCCAGGTGGCGGAGATGGACTTCGCGCCCACGTTCCAGATGGGCCATCCGGTCGCCTTCGAGTTCGCCGAGCGCTTGGCGCAGGTCGCTCCGCAGGGTTTTGCGCGCATCTTTTTCGCCAATTCAGGGTCCGAAGCGGCCGACACGGCGCTCAAGATCGCGCTCGCCTACCACCGTGCGCGCGGCGAACCGGGGCGCTACCGGCTGATCGGTCGCGAGCGCGGCTACCACGGCGTCAACTTCGGCGGCATGGCGGTGGGCGGTATCACGCTGAACAAGAAAGTATTCGGCCCCGGGGTCGCGGGTGTCGACCATATCCGCCATACCCACGATCCCGCGCGCAATGCTTTCTCCAGGGGTCAGCCGAAGCACGGCGCCGAGTTCGCCGACGAGCTTGAGCGCCTGTGTGCGCTGCACGATCCCTCGACCATTGCCGCCGTCATCGTTGAGCCGGTCGCGGGCTCGGCCGGCGTCCTCGTACCGCCGGTCGGCTACCTCGAGCGCCTGCGCGAGATTTGTTCGCATCACGGAATATTGCTGATCTTTGACGAAGTGATCACTGGCTTCGGACGCCTCGGAAAGCCGTTCGCTTCGCAGCATTTCGGAGTCATTCCGGACCTCTTCACCGTGGCTAAAGGGATGACGAATGCGACCGTCCCCATGGGAGCCGTGTTCGTAAGGCAGGACCTCTTCGACGCATTTATGCAGGGTCCGGAAGGGATTGAGATCTTCCACGGCTATACGTACTCCGGCCATCCGCTCGCCTGCGCCGCTGGGATCGCGACGCTCGATACCTACGAAGAGGAAGGCCTGCTCACCCGGGGAGCAGAGCTTGCGCCTTACTGGGAGCACGCGATTCATTCACTGAAGGGCGCGCCGCACGTCATCGATATCCGCAACTGCGGGCTGATGGGCGCCATCGAGCTCGAGCCGCGCGCCAGCCAGCCCGGCAAGCGCGCCTACGAGGTATTCGTGAAGGCATTCGAGGCAGGGGTGCTCATCCGCGTCACCGGCGACGTGATCGCGCTCTCACCGCCGCTCATCGTCGAACGGGCGCATGTCGACCGCATCGTGAACTGCGTCGGCGACATGCTGCGCTCGACGCCTTAGGCTTGATGCCGGCCCGCCAGGAAGGGGAGGAGGGTACACAGGAAGCCTAAGAGTTGAGGGGAGAAGGACTATGACCCGGGAAATGAACAACGGCCGTTTCCGTACGACGCTCCTTGCCTGCTTGGTTGCCGGCTCCGTGGCTGGCCCGCTGCGTGCGCAGGTCCCGGCCGCCGAAGTGTCTCTGCCGGTCGAGCCTCCAGTGATTGCGCAAGCCTCGGGCGTTCAAGCGACGCCTCTGCCGGCCGAACCACCGCAGGAAGGTACGCCTCAGCCTGCCGCGCAAACCGCCGCCCCGCCGTCGGTGCAGCGGGAAGAGGCAGCGCCCCCGCCCGCCGCGCCGCGCATCATCCCGGGGCCGATAGCACCCGCACCGAGGTTCAACGACCTGATGACGGCGGTGATTTACGGCGACCCGAAGACCGTCGCGCAGCTACTCGCGCTCGGCAAGTGGCCCGACAAGCCGGACAGCCGAGGGGTAACGTCGCTCATGGTCGCCGCCATGTTGGGCGACGCTGCGAGCGCCGAAACACTTCTCAAGGCCGGAGCAAACCCGAATCGGCCCGGACCGGGCGGCGACACGGCGACCTCCATCGCACGCGAGCGCCAGAACGCCGCGATGGTCAGCCTGCTAGAGCGCTTCGGGGGGAAGTAAGCTCGTTCTTACTTCGCCGCGGCCCTTACGACGCCCAGCCGGCGGCCGCGGGCCGGCTGCTTCAGGCGCGCCGGGACCACCAGATCGCGCACGAAGTTCGGCAGGGCGAACACGCCCTCGTGGGTTTCTCCGTTGTAGTACTTGAGATCCCCGATCTTGCGCGCTTCGATGCGGCGATCGATCTCGTCCGCCGTGAAGGACTTCGGATCGAGCTTATCGGAGCACACCGCCATCGCCCACAGCGAGCCGTAGAGCGGGATGTACATGGTGTAAGGCCGCACGATGCGGAACACCGCGTTCAGCCGCTGGGCGAGCTGGGCGACGCGCTCCGGGCGCGCCACCGGAGCGCCGATGTGCAGCGTGAGCGCTCCTCCAGGCGCCAGCGTCTGGCGCAGCTGCTGAAAGAACTCGATGGAGTAGAGCGCTTCCGCCGGGCCCATCGGGTCGTTGAGGTCGAGCGCGATCAGGTCGAACTTCTCCTGCGTCTCGCGCACGAATTTCATGCCGTCTTCGACCAGCACCCGCAGCTTCGGATTGTCGAACGCGCCCTGGTGCACGGCGTAAAAGTGCTTCTTCGCCACTTCGATCACGTCGCCGTCGATCTCCACCATCGTCACACTCTCGATCGACGGGTGCTTGAGCGCTTCCTCGGAGGAGCCGCCGTCGCCGCCGCCGATGATCAGCACCTTCTTCGGCGCGGCGTGGGCGGTGAGCGCGGGATGGATCAGGTTCTCGTGGTAGACAAACTCCTCCTTCTCGGAGGTCATGTTGAACCCGTCGAGCCTGAAGAGCTTGCCGTAATGCGGCGTATCGTAGATCGCCATCTTCTGGAAACGCGTCTGCCACTGCCCGAGCTGGGCGGTGGCCTTGATGTAGAAGCCGGTCGTATCGTTCAGCGGCTCCATCAGCAAGTGGCCGCCGCGCTCCACCTCGTGGCGGGCGACCTCGCCCGGCTGGAAGTACTCGACGATGAGATCGAACAGCCTCCGCGCCTTTGCGGAATTGTCGGCGCTGTAGTTGCAGACGTAGACGTCGAGCGTCAGCCCCTGGCGTTCGGGCCAGGTGTGAATCGCGAGGTGCGACTCGGCAAGCACCACGGTCCCCGTGAAGCCGGAGCCCTCGAACTGGTGGAAGGTGGCGTCCATCGTGGTCAGGCCCGACGCGGCCACCATCTCGAGGCAGCGGGCCTTGAAGCCCTGGCCGTCGAGGAGCAGCTGCGGATCGCAGCGGCAGCCGGTGAGGTCACCGATGAGATGCAGACCGTTCATTTACGTGCCCTCCAAAATGCGAAGGCGCAGCCTGCCGCGTATCGGGAGTCCAGGCCACGCCTTCCATTCGCGCCTTGCGGCGCACAGTGCTCGTCGATCGAGCTCAACTCGTGCAAAACCTCCTAGGTCGTCAAGTTTGCCCTTGGATCTCGCGCGCGATGTCTTGGCAGACGCCGTCGATCAATCTTCGAGCGATCGAGATTTTGCTAGGAAGTTTCGGCAATTGCAATACTTCGAACCATTTTGCGTCTTCGATTTCGCCCGCCTGCGGCCGAATCTCGCCGCTCTGCCATTCGCAGACGAACGCGATCATGAGCGAGTGCGGAAACGGCCAGGGCTGGCTCGCGACGTAGCGCGAGCGGCCGACGCGTACGCCGACTTCCTCGGCGACCTCGCGCGCGAGGCATTGCTCGAGCGACTCGCCAGGCTCGACGAATCCGGCGAGCGCGCTGTACATGCCGGGCGGGAAATGCGGGCTGCGGGCGAGCAAGACCTGGCGCTTCTTCCTCACTAGCGCCATCACCGCCGGCGCGACTCTGGGGTAGGAGGACAGCTTGCAGGCGGGACACACGCGCACGCGCTCGTCGCGCGCGGCCTCGGTCGGCGTGGCGCAGCGGCCACAGAACTTGTGGTTGCGGTCCCACTCGAGGAGCTGGAACGCGCGGCCGGCTAGCGCAAAGTGGTCGTCGTCGAGCACCGAGAAGAGCGGTCGCAGGCCCTCCCACGCCATGCCGGCGGGCACTTCCGCCTCGGGGGAGAGCTCGGCGGCGAAGCAATCGACGCCGCCGAGGCGCCCTAGATAGAGGACCCGCAGAGTGTGCTCATACAAGTTATCGTGCCTTTGGAGCAGAGGCAGGCGCGCCCAGGCCGGCCGCAGGCGAAAGCGCGGATCGTCGCTCGGGCGCTCAGGCGGGCCGAGCTCCACCAGGAGCTTGTCGCCGCGGAACACGAACCAGTGCGCCTCGCTGCTCGGCTCGCCGAAGACCAGTGGCTCGAACTCGAACGGCGCGCGGAACGGGAGCTCGCTCATTTTCACCCTATCGCCGTGAGTATAATTTGCCGCTTCCGATGGATTCCTCCGTAACGGCCAGGGCTTCCGAGGCCGAGCTCGCCAATTCGCTTCGCGCGCTCGCGATGGACGCGGTGGAGGCGGCGAAATCCGGCCACCCGGGCATGCCGATGGGCATGGCGGAGATCGCGGTGGCGCTCTGGAAGCGGCACCTGCGCCACAACCCGGCGAATCCCGACTGGCCCAACCGCGACCGTTTCGTGCTGTCCAACGGCCACGGGTCGATGCTGCTCTACAGCTTGCTCCATCTCACCGGATATGAGCTGCCGATGGCGGAGCTGCGGCGGTTCCGCCAGCTCGGCTCGAAGACGCCCGGGCACCCCGAGCGCGGCTGCGCGCCCGGGGTCGAGACCACCACCGGACCGCTCGGCCAGGGTTTCGCCAACGCGGTCGGCATGGCACTCGCGGAGAAGCTCCTCGCCGCGCAGTACAACCGCCCGGGGCTCAGCCTCGTAGACCACCACACGTACGTGTTCATGGGCGACGGCTGCATGATGGAGGGTATCTCGCACGAAGCCGGGTCGTTCGCGGGCACGCTGGGCCTCGGCAAACTGATCGCTTTCTACGACGACAACGGCATCTCGATCGACTCGGAGAAAGGCCACATCGCCCACTGGTACACCGACGACGTGCCCAAGCGCTTCGCAGCCTACGGCTGGCAGGTCATTCCGAACGTGGACGGGCACGACGTCGAGGCCGTGGACCGGGCGATCCGCAAGGCGAAGCGCGAGAAAACCCGTCCGACGCTCATCTGCTGCAAAACGGTGATTGCGAAGGGCGCGCCCAAAAAGGCGAACACCGGCTCTGCTCATGGCGCGCCACTCGGCGCCGACGAGGTGGCGGCAACGCGCCAGGCAATCGGCTGGACGCACGCGCCGTTCGAGATCCCGGAGCATGTGCGGCATGGGTGGGACGCCCGGGAGGCGGGTCAGCGCGCCCAGAGGCGCTGGAACCGCACGCTGAGGGAGTACGAAAAGCAATTCCCGGCCGAAGCGGCCGAGTTCAGCCGCCGGGTCAAGGGCGAGCTGCCGGCGGCTTTTGACGATGCGCTCGGCGGGTTCCTCGCCGAAGCCGTGCAGAAGGAGGAAACGCTCGCCACGCGCAAGGCCTCGCAGAACGTGCTTGAAGCCTTTAAGCCGAAGCTGCCGGAGCTCCTGGGCGGCTCGGCTGACCTGACGGGCTCGAATTTGACGATGGTCAAGGCTTCTAAGGCGCTCGAGCCCGGCATCCCGCAAGCCGGCAACCATATCTTCTACGGTGTACGGGAGTTCGGGATGTGCGCCATGATGAACGGCGTCGCGTTGCACGGCGGCTTTATCCCGTACGGCGGCACGTTCCTCGTCTTCTCCGACTACGCGCGCAACGCGATCCGACTCGCCGCTCTCATGCAGCTGCGCGCTATCTATGTGTTCACCCACGATTCGATCGGGTTGGGCGAGGACGGTCCGACGCACCAGCCCATAGAGCACGCGGCGAGCCTGCGCCTCATACCGAACATGGAGCTCTGGCGGCCGTGCGATACGGTGGAGACCGCGGTCGCCTGGGGCGCGGCCCTGCGCCGCAACAACGGCCCAACGGCGCTGCTGCTCACCCGCCAAAACGTCCCCTTCGTGAAAAGGCAATCCCTGGAAGACATCGCAAAAGGTGGCTACGTCCTCTCGGACGCGACTGAAGCCAGGGCCATCCTCATCGCCACGGGTTCAGAAGTCGCGCTCGCGTTGGGCGCGCAGAAGCTGCTGGGCGAGGCGGGCGTCCCGGTCCGCGTGGTGTCCATGCCCTCGACCACACATTTCGACCGACAGCCGGCGGAATACAGGAACTCGGTCCTGCCGCGGGGACTCCCAAAGGTAGCGGTCGAGGCGGGCGTCAGCGATTATTGGCGCAAGTACGTCGGGCTCGAGGGCGCGGTCGTCGGCATCGATCGTTATGGCGAGTCGGCGCCGGCCGCCGATGTGTTCAAGCACTTCGGCTTTACTCCGGAAAACGTGGCAAAAGCGGTAAGGAGCATACTTCAATGATCAAGGTAGCGATCAACGGTTTTGGGCGTATCGGGCGCATGGTTCTTCGCGCCCACTACGAGAGCGGCAAGAAGCATGACATTCAGTTCGTCGCGGTGAACGACCTCGGCGACGCGCACACCAACGCGCATCTACTGAAGTACGACACGGCCCATGGGCCGTTCCCGGCACGCGTGGAAGTCAGAGAAAAGACTATCGTGGTAAACGGCGACCCCATCCAGGTGGTGGCGGAGCGCGATCCGGCGAAGCTGCCGTGGCGCTCGCTCGGCGTCGACATCGTCATGGAATGCACCGGCCTCTTCACCAGCAAGGCGAAAGCGGGCGCGCACCTCCAGGCGGGCGCGCGCAAGGTGATCATCTCGGCGCCCGGGGAGAAGGACGTCGACCGCACCGTCGTTTATGGGGTTAACCATGCCTCCTTGAAAGAGGGGGATAGTGTCATTTCGAACGCGTCGTGCACTACGAACTGCCTCGCGCCGCTCGTCAAAGCCATCGACGACCGCATCGGCGTGTTATCCGGCCTGATGAACACGATCCATTCGTTCACCAACGACCAGGTGCTGACCGACGTCTACCATAAGGATCTGCGCCGTGCGCGCTCGGCGACGCATAACATGATCCCGACCAAAACCGGCGCTGCCGCGGCGGTAGGCCTCGTGCTTCCGCATCTCAACGGCAAGCTGGACGGCTACTCGATCCGCGTGCCGACGATCAACGTCTCGATCGTCGACCTTACGTTCGTGGCGAAGAAGCCCACCACCGTCGAAGAGGTGAATCGCGCGGTGAAGCAAGCCTGCGATTCCGACCTGAAGGGAGTACTTGAGTACAGCACCGAGCCGCTCGTGTCTTCGGACTTCAACCATAACCCGGCGAGCTCGATCTTCGACTCGACGCTCACCCGCGTCTCCGATGGCACGCTGGTCAAGGTGTCCTCGTGGTACGACAACGAGTGGGGGTTCTCCAACCGGATGCTGGACGTTGCTGCCGTATTCGCGGAGATCGGGGTCGCGACGGCAAAGTAAATGAAGTTCAAGCGCATGTCGGAGGTCGACCTCCGAGGCAAGCGCGTGTTCATTCGCTGCGACCTCAACGTCCCGATCGAGGACGGGCGCATCACCGACGACACGCGCATTCGCGCCTCCGTCCCAGGCATCAAGCACGCACTTGATCAGGGCGCCGCGGTCATGGTTACCTCGCACCTCGGTCGCCCGACCGAGGGGGTCCTCAGGCCGGAAGATTCGCTCTTGCCGGTGGCAAGAAGACTTTCCGAATTGCTGAAGAAGGATGTTCCCCTCATGCAGGACTGGGTAAACGGCGTCGACGTCAAGCCCGGCCAGGTGGTGATGCTCGAGAACTGCCGGGTCAACAAGGGCGAGAAAAGCGACGACGCGGAGCTCGCGCGCAAGATCGCCACGCTGTGCGACGTCTACGTCAACGACGCCTTCGGCACCGCGCATCGGGCCGAAGCCACTACCCACGGCGTAGCGCGCTTTGCCAAGGTGGCGTGCGCGGGTCCGCTGATGGCCGCCGAGCTTGACGCGCTGGGCAAGGCGCTCGCCAGCCCGGCCCGGCCCTTGATCGCGATCGTGGGCGGGTCCAAGGTCTCGACGAAGCTAACGGTGCTGGCCGAGCTCGCGAACAAGGTCGACAGCCTGATCGTCGGCGGCGGCATCGCCAACACGTTCCTTCTCGCCGCCGGCAAGCCGATCGGAAGGTCGCTCGCGGAGCCCGACCTCGCCGGCGAGGCGAAGCGCATCATGAAGAAGACCAAGGTCCCGTTGCCCAGCGATGTGGTGGTTGAAAGCGGCAAGCCCAAGCCGGTCGAGGCGGTCGGAAAGGACGAGATGATCCTGGACATCGGTCCGGAGACGTCCAAGGCTTTCGCCACGGAGCTCAAGAAAGCCGGCACCATCGTCTGGAACGGACCGGTGGGCGTATTCGAGAAGGAACCTTTTTCCAGGGGCACGCAGGCGCTCGCCAAGGCGATCGCGGGATCCGCAGCGTTCTCGATCGCCGGCGGCGGCGACACCGTCGCCGCGATCCACAAGTTCAAAGTCGACAAGCGTATTGACTACATCTCGACCGCCGGCGGCGCATTCCTCGAGTTCCTCGAAGGCAAGCGGCTCCCCGCTGTAGCCGCCCTCGAAGCGCGCGCGGATGGTTAAGCAGCTCGTCGTCGAAACCTCCGGCCAGGGTCTGCTTGAAATTACCCCGACCGTGAACACGGTCGTAGCCAACGCCGGAATCGAAGAAGGCCTATGCACCATATTCGTTCGCCACACCTCGGCCAGCCTGGTGATCCAGGAGAACGCCGATCCCACCGTCCAGACTGACCTCAAGGCCTTCCTGTCCCGCCTGGTGCCGGACGGCGACCCGCTGTTCGAGCACACCGCGGAAGGGCCGGACGACATGCCCGCCCACGTCAAGGCCGCACTGCTCAAGACCTCGGAGCAGATCCCCGTGCGGGGAGGCGCTCTCGGCCTCGGAACCTGGCAGGGCCTCTACGTCTTCGAGCACCGCCGCCGCCCG
>DATIGN010000078.1:0-8222 GCA_035454685.1 Burkholderiales bacterium
AGCGAGGTAAGCCGCCGCGAAAAGCAGCGTCGACACGTAGGGCATGCGCGTCTGCTGGTGCCCGGAAGCCGCGCCGAAGAGCAGAATCATGGGCGCCGCGCTTGGCAGCATCATCGCGATCATCATGATCCACCACATCGCGGCGAGGAAGCCGAAATCCGGCTCCATCTCCATGCCGGCGTGCGGCGCGAGCCAACGCCAGGCGAGCGCGACGACGGCCGCCAGGCACAACGCGACCACCGCCCGGTCGCGCCGGAGCATGAAGCGCAGCAAGGTTGGCATGTGGGGCCTACTGTACTATGTGCGGCCCGGCGGTTCGAATCCCTCTTCCCGCCATCTTTCTGCGCGCCATGTCGCTCGGCAGAGTACTCGTAGAAAAATTCCAGCCCGAGGTGCTCGAGTGGCTCACTTCGAAGGCGGAGATCGTCGTGGTGGACCCGTGGTCCGAGCCCGAACGCTGGGAACGTGAAGCCTCGCGGGTCGACGCCGTCATCAGCCGCAAAGGCAGGATCACCCGCGGCCACATGGAAAGCAGCCGCGGCCGGCTCAGGATCGTGGCGCGCACCGGCGTGGGCGTCGATGCGTCGAGGATTGACCTCGACGCCGCGCGCGAGCACAAGGTGTGGGTGACCAACAATCCCGGTTGCAACGCCGTTGCGGTCGCGGAGCTCGCGTTCGGACAAATGATCGCGCTCGCGCGCCATACCGTGGCAGCAGACGGCGCGGTGAAGGACAACCGCTGGAGCGACTACCTCCGGTTCATCGGCCTCGAGCTCGCTGGCAAGACGATCGGTATCGTGGGCATGGGGAACATCGGCACCAGGGTGGCGCTCAGAGCCCGCGCGTTCGAGATGCCGCTGCTTGTCTGCGATCCGTACATTCCTGCATCCCACGTCACTTCGCTTGGCGGGGAGTGGGTCGGCCTTGATGAGCTCTGCGCGGGCTCGGACTTTGTCACGCTGCACTGTCCGCTGAATGACGAGACGCGCCACATGGTGGGCGAGCGCCAGTTTGCTTCGATGAAGAAGTCGGCCTATCTCGTCAATCTCGCAAGGGGAGGCGTGGTCGATGAGGATGCGCTCCATCGCGCCTTGAGCGAGCGGCGCATCGCCGGCGCGGCGATCGACGTCCTGGAGGCCGAGCCGCCGCGCAGGAACCACCCGCTGCTTGCGCTCGGCAACGTGCTCACCACGCCCCATATCGGCGGCTCGACGCGGGAGGCGCAGAAGCGCGGCGAATGGGGAGCGGCCGAAGAGGTCGTGCGCGTCCTGGAGGGCAATAAGCCCCGTCATCCGGTCGTTGCCGGGAACTAATCTTGCGTAAGCCGGCCCCATGCCTGTGGGCAAGGAGATCTACCGGGTAGGAATTACGGGCTCGTACGGGGGCCTCAACCTGGGCGATGAGGCGATCCTGCAGTCGATCATCACCCAGCTACGCAAGGACCTCCCCCGGGTGGAGATCACGGTCTTTTCCCGCGACGCCGACGACACCAAGCGACGCCACGCCGTCGAGCGGGCGGTCGCGGTGCGCAAGCTCTCGCGCGCCGAGGTGCTGCCCGAGGTCGAGCGCCTCGACCTTCTCGTTCTGGGCGGCGGCGGGATCCTGTACGACGCCGATGCGCGCACCTACCTGCGCGAGGTGTCGCTCGCGCGCGAGAAGCACGTCCCGGTCATGGCGTACGCGATCGGCGCCGGGCCGCTGAACCACGCCGCCGCGCAAGCCGCGGTGCGCGACAACCTCGCCGATGCCACGGTGGTCACCGTACGCGAGAAAAGCGCCCACCGCGCGCTCGAGGAGGCGGGACTGCACCGCGATGTGATCGTGACTGCGGATCCGGCTCTGCTGCTCAAGCCGGAGCCGCTGCCGCGGGGAGTGCTCAAGCACGAAGGGCTCGAAGGGCGTCGCCGGCTCATCGGCATGTCGGTGCGCGAGCCCGGCGTCGCTGCGCCTGACCTCGACGAGAAGGTGTACCACGCGCTGCTTGCCAACGCGGCCGATTTCATCGTCGACCGCTACGACGCCGACGTGGTATTCGTGCCGATGGAGCGCTCGGTGCTCGACACGCAGCACAGCCATGCGGTCATCGCAAAGATGCTGCGCGCGCAGCGCGCCACGGTACTCAAAGGCGAGTACACCTCCGGCCAGGTGCTGTCGTGGATGGGCAAGTTCGACTTCGCGCTTGGCATGCGGCTGCACTTCCTGATGTTTGCCGCCATCCAGGGCACACCGTTCGTCGCGCTACCCTACGCCGGCAAGGTGAGCGGCTTCCTGGAGGCGCTCGGCCTGCCTGCGCCACCGCTCAACCTGGTGAACGCCGGCCGGCTTATCGCCTATCTGGACGAGTCCTGGGACCGGCGCCGCTCGATGCGCACGCAGATCGCGCAAGCGCTGCCGGCGCTGCAGGAGCGCGCAAGAGAAACGCATCGCATCCTCCTCGAGGTGCTGACGGGGCAGAGACTCGCGGATGCCCACGCTAAAGCGGCCTGACGGCGCGCCGAGCGTCGAGCTGCCGCCCCGCCGGGCCGTGCTTGCCGGCGAGACCGATGTGCTGGTCGTGGGCGGCGGGCCGGCGGGCCTGGGCGCGGCGCTCGGCGCGGCGCAGGCAGGCGTGCGCGTGATCCTCGCCGAGCGATACGGGTTCCTTGGCGGCAATGCCACCGCGGCGCTCGTCATGCCGCTCATGTCGTTCCACACGCAGATGCCGACGCGTGAGCGCCGCGGCGCTACGACCCTGCTGCCCACCGATCACGGCCCGGGCGAGCCCGTGGTCGGCGGCGTGCTGGCGAAGGTCCTTGCGCGCCTCGTGAGCGTCGGAGGCGCGATACCGCCCACGCTCGCCACGGGCTACGTCGTGCCGTTCGATCCCGAGTGGTTCAAGCTGGTGGCGCTTGACCTCCTTGACGACGCCGGCGTGCAGCTTCTGTTCCATGCCTTGGCAAGCGGAATCGTCGGCGAGGGCGCGGTCGGAGGAGTTGTCTTCGAGACGAAGTCCGGGCCACTCGTCATCCGCGCGAAGGTGACGGTCGACTGCACCGGCGATGCCGATGTCGCGGTGCAGGCCGGCACGCCGACCAAGGTCGGCCGCGCCGACGGCCTCGTGCAGCCGATGACGCTCATGTTCCGCATGGCGGAGTTCCAGCGCGCCGCGTTCGAGGCGTACGTCAAGGAACACCCGGGCGAATGGCGCGGCGTGCACGGCCTGTGGGACCTGGTGCGTCAGGCGACCGCGGCGGGGGAGCTCAAGCTTCCGCGCGAGGACATTCTCTTCTTCGCCACGCCGCACGAGGGCGAGGTGAGCGTCAACAGCACGCGCGTGACGCGCGTTCTCGGCACCGACGTCTGGGATCTTTCGTACGCCGAGTGGATGAGCCGGCGGCAGATGCGCCAGATCGCGCAATTCCTGCGCCGCTACGTACCGGGTTTCGAGAAGTCGTACGTGCTGCAGAGCGGAGTGAATGTCGGCGTGCGCGAGACGCGACGCATCGTCGGCGACTACCAGCTCACCGCCGCCGACGTTCTGTCGGCGCGCAAGTTTGACGATGCCATTGCGCGCGGCGCGTATCCGGTCGACATCCACAACCCGACGGGCAGCGGCACGGTGCTCAAGCGCTTGCCGCCCGGCGAGGCGTACGACATCCCGTTGCGCTGCCTGCTGCCGAAGAACGCCGAGGGTCTGATCGTCGCCGGCCGCTGCATCTCCGGTACGCACGAGGCGCACTCCTCGTACCGCGTAATGCCGATCGTGATGGCGACCGGGCACGCCGCCGGGATCGCCGCCGCGCTCGCCGTGAAGCGAAACGCGCGTCCGCGGCAACTCCCGGTCAGCGAAGTCCAGCGCGAGCTCGTGCGCCAGGGAGCAAGCCTTCGCAAGGAGCTCCATCCGGCCAAGGCGGCGTGAGCCGTAATCGTGTCGTTGAAACCACGACACCGGCAGCGCAAGCGCGTCTTCGCTAGCATTACGCAATGACCGGGGGGGCCGATCTCCGCATCGTCGCGGACACGATGCCCGCTGCAGCCGTGCGCTGCAGCCGCGACCAGCGTTTCCTCTGGGTCAACGCGCGCTACGCGCAATGGATCGGGCGCGCGGCCGAGGAGATTGTCGGCCGCAGCATCGTCGAGATCATCGGCGAGGAAGCGCTGGGTCTCATTCAGCCTTCAATCGATCTTGTGCTCCAGGGCGAGCAGGCGCAATACGAGCGCCTTTCGCGCATGCCGGGGCTGGGCGAGCGGTGGCTGAGCTGGATCTATACGCCGACGCGCGGCGCGCGCGGCGAGGTGAATGGATGGGTCGCGATCGGGACCGATGTCCACGACCGAAAGCTCGCCGAGGAAGCCCTGCGCCAGGAATACCAGAAGAAAGACGAGTTCCTCGCCGTCGTGGCGCACGAGCTGCGCAATCCCCTTGCCCCGATGCGAAACGCGGTGGCGATCCTGGCGCGCAAAGGTCCGCAGGACCCGGAAGTCGCCTGGAGCCAGAGCGTTATCGAGCGCCAGATCGACCAGCTTTCGCGGCTCATCGGCGACCTCGTTGATCTCGAGCGCCTCGCTCGAGGCAAGCTCGCTCTGCAGCGCGAGCGCGTCACCTTGGAAGCCGTGGTCGATATGGCCCTCGAGAGCTCGCGGCCTCACGTGAATGCCGCCGGACACCGGCTCTCGGTGCTGATGCCCGCCGAGCCCGCGCTCATCGACGGCGATACGGCGCGGCTTGCGCAAGTGTTCGCCACGCTCGTAAAGAACGCGGCCAAGCATACTGCGCCCCGCGGCACGATCTCGTTCAGCACGGCGATCGAGCGCGGTGAAGCGATGATTTCAGTAGAGGACAGCGGCGTGGGCTTCGAGCCCGAGGCGGCGGCGCGCCTTTTCGAGCAGACGGCGGGCGTGGGGTTGCGGCTCGCGCAGGGCATCGTGCATCTGCACGGCGGCCGTATCGAGGCGCGCAGCGCGGGGCGCGGACGCGGCGCGGAGTTCGTCGTGCGCTTGCCGCTCTCGCGCGGCGCGCCGATGGGGCTCGCCGACGCGCGCGCCGCGGCGCGATCGAGGCAGGTGCGCGTCGTGGTGGCCGACGACAACCGCGACGCCGCCGACTCGCTGCAGCGCATCCTGAGCCTCTTCGGTCATGAGGTGCGCGTGGCGTACGACGGCCCGGCCGCGATTCGGCTTGCCGAAGAGTTCAGGCCCCGCGTCGCGGTGCTCGACATCGGCATGCCCGGCACCAACGGCTACGAAGTGGCGCGCGCGTTGCGCGAGCGGCGCATCGCGCCGATTACCCTCGTTGCGCTGACGGGTTGGGGACAGGAAAGCGACCGCAGGCTTGCGATGGAGGCTGGCTTCGATTACCACTTGACCAAGCCGGTCGATCCTGAAGCGCTCAACCGGCTCTTCGCCGACGTGGCGAAAGATAACTAGTTAATGGTCCTCGAGGCGGGGGATGCTGTCCTCCGCCGGGCCGCCGGTGTCCGGATCGATCCATTCGGAGATGCCGAGCTCGGACTCGGCTTCCTGCAGGCCGTCCTCGGGGTCTAAATCGCCTACCGTGGTGCCGCCGGCGAGGAGATCGGCTTCCGCTTCCGCGCGCGTCGCGAATGGGCCGCGCGCGTCCCTGCCTTTCGCTTCCCAGTAGTAGCCGTCAGGCCTCTTGAAGACGCGGGCCTGGATCGGCTGGTCCTCGATCGGCTCCTCGGGCGGGAGCTCCAGGTTGGAAACCGGCTTCGTCGATTCGCTCTTCTTCCTGCGCGGCATCGAAAGCATGTTACGCCAAAACCCGCGCGCTGAGTCAAGCGCGCCGCTCGATCTCCGCGGTCAGCAGCTTCTCGAGGTCGCGCCGTCCCTGCTGGTTGAGCGCGATCAGTTGCTTGACTTCGCCGCGGTGTGGTGCTTGCAGCTCCAACATCTCCTCGTCGTGGCGCCGGAAGCGCGCGATTACGCGGCGCGCGGCCACCGGGCCGTGGCCGAGCGCGCGCAGGGACGCCTCGGCCGCGTCCAGCGCCGAGCCGAACGTCTCGCGCACCGCGGGAACGCCGAGGTCGAGGTACTCGTAGGCGTCGGTGCGGCTGTGCGCGCGCGCGATGATTGCGAGCTGCGGATAGCGGCGCCGCACCTGCTTCACGGTGCGCAGCGCAGCCTCGTTATCGTCGAGCGCGACCACGAGCAGCCGCGCGCGCGCGATGCCGGCGCGCTCGAGTACGTCCAGGCGCGTCGCGTCGCCGTAGTACGCCGGGTTGCCAAAGCGGCGCACGAGCTCGACCTGATTGGGATCGTGGTCGATGAGCGTGGCGCGGATACGCAGGCCGTTCAGCACGCGCGACACGACCTGCCCGAAGCGGCCGAACCCGGCGATGATGACCGGGTTGCCTTCGTCGATCACGTCGGGCTGCGCGGGCGCGAGCCCGCGCGCGAGCAGCTTTTCGTAGGCAATGAATACAAAGGGCGTCGTCAGCATCGACACCGCGACCGCGGCGTTCAAGAGCGATAGCGTCGCCGGCGGCAGCAGCGGACCCGCCACGGCGAACAGCACGAACGCGAATTCTCCCACCTGCGACAGCGCGACCGCGAACAGGCCCGCGTCGGCGCGCCCGCAGTAGCCGAACAGATGCGCGACCGGGAAGAGAATTGCCACCTTCAACGCGACGATGCCGAAGGCGATTGCCAGCACGTGGAGCGGCGCGCGCGCGAAGAGGCCCAGGTCCACGGACATTCCGATCGCGATGAAGAAAAGGCCGAGGAGCAGCCCCTTGAACGGCTCGATGTCGACCTCGAGCTCGTGCCGGTACTCGCTGTCGGCGAGAATCACCCCGGCGAGGAACGCGCCGAGCGCCATCGACAGGCCGACGGCCTGCATCAGGAGCGCGATGCCGATCACGAGGAGCAGCGCCGCGGCGACGAAAACTTCGCGCAGCTTGGTGGCGGCGATGAAGCGCAGCGCCGGGCGCAGCACGAAGCGCCCGCCCGTGATGAACGTGGCGATCAACCCGACGCCGGCCGCGGCGGCGCGCCAGTCGAGCGCGCTCTTGCCTTCGGTCAGCAAGCCTACGATGAGAAGCAGCGGAATCACCGCGAGGTCCTGGAACAGCAGCACCGAGAACCCGGCTTGGCCGCCAGGCGTGGCGAGCAGGTTTCTCTCCTGGAGCGTGGCAAGCGCGATCGCGGTCGAGGACATCGCGAACCCCATGCCGGCGACGAGCGCCACCGTGAGCGGCTGGCCGAGCGCAGCCGCGATTGCCGCCACCGCGGCCGCAGTGACGAGCACCTGGACCGAGCCCATGCCGACGATCGGCCGGCGCAGCGTCCACAGCCGCCGCGGGTCGAGCTCCAGGCCGATGAGGAAGAGCAGCATCACCACGCCGAACTCGGCGAAGTGCAGCACCGTTTGGGGGTCGCCGATGAGCGCGAGTCCCCAGGGCCCGATCGCCATGCCGGCGGCGAGGTAGCCGAGCACAGAGCTGAGCCCGAGCCGCTTGAAGAGCAGAACGGCGATCACGCCGGCCGCAAGGTAGATGAGCGCCTGCCCGAGAAAATTCGTCTCCATGGTTAGAATCCTCTCATGGAGTCGAGGCCCGTCGACGCAGAACAATTCAAGGCGGGCATGCGCGCGCTCGCTGGCGCGGTGAACATCATCACCAGCACAGCCGCAGGGCGCCGCTCCGGCATGACGGCGACCGCGGTCTGCTCGGCGAGCGCCGAGCCGCCGACGGTGCTCGTGTGCATCAACAAGCTCGCCTCCACGCACGGCGCGGTGGCGAAAAGCAAGGCGTTCTGCGTGAACGTGCTGCGCGCCGAGGACTGGGAGCTTTCGACGAGCTTCAGCGGCGCGCAGAGCGGAGAGACGCGCTTCAAGTCGCGCGACTGGACGCGCCTCGCGACGGGGTCGCCCGTGCTGATCGACGCGCTCGTGTCATTCGACTGCCGCGTGGTGAAGCGGCTCTCGCACGGCACGC
This sequence comes from Burkholderiales bacterium, assembly GCA_035454685.1. Lineage (GTDB taxonomy): Bacteria > Pseudomonadota > Gammaproteobacteria > Burkholderiales > SG8-39 > SCGC-AG-212-J23. The sequence continues at coordinate 7,935 of DATIGN010000078.1, forward strand.
ACACCATATTCCTCGGCCAGGTGGAGCAGGTGCTGTTCGGCAAGAAGGGAAAGCCGCTGCTCTACTCCGAGGGCCAATACGCCAAGCTCGCGTCGCTCACTCTGGGCGAACCGCTCCCCGAAGGCCTGGATTACTGGGGTTTCTAGACAAAAGCATCCGGGTCGTGGTCGCGGCGAACTTCATCGCGGTCGCCGCGCGCATGAGCCTGGTCACCTTTCTCGGCATCTACTTCGTGCGCCAGGCCGGCATCGACGTGGGTACGGTGGGGCTCGCGTTTCTTGCCGAGAG
>DATIGN010000079.1:0-36017 GCA_035454685.1 Burkholderiales bacterium
CCGCATCGCCGCGTCCGCCGCCGCGGCGCCGGCGCGCTCCATGAGCTTCTCCTCGGCGACACCCGCGCCGCGTTCTATGCGCCGGATGTCTTCGGTCAGATAGATCGGACCAGGCACGCGCCGATTCTAATGCCGCCTGCCTAGGCTCGGACTATTTGCGCGTCACGCCAAGGAGTGCATCCGGCAGCCAGGTCGCGATCGGGGGGAAGGCGACGATGACCACAAGCGCGAGCAGCATCATGCAGAAGAACGGGATCGAGGCGAGTGCGACATAATGGCTGTCGCGCCCGCTCATGGTCTGCAGCACAAAGAGATTGAAGCCCACGGGTGGGGTGATCTGCGCAATCTCGACCAGCACCACAATGAAGATGCCGAACCAGATCAGGTCGAATCCCGCCGCCTGCACCATGGGCAGCACGATGGTCATCGTGAGCACGATCATCGAGATGCCGTCGATCGCCATGCCGAGCAGCAAGTAGATAAGCGCGAGGACCGCGAGCAGCCCGTAGGGGTTCACCTGAAGCGACGTCACCCATTCAGCGAGCGCGCGCGGGATCCCGGTGAACGCCATGCAGGAGCTGAGGAACGAGGCGCCGGCGAGAATGAAGAGGATCATGCACGACAGGCGCGTGGCGCCCATCAGGCTCGAGCGGAGGTTCGCCCAGTTGAGCGAGCGGCTCCACCAGGCGATACCCAGGGCGCCGAGCACGCCGAAGGCCGCGGCCTCGGTGGCGGTCGCGAGCCCGGTGAACATCGCCACCATCACGAAGACGACCAGCGCGAGGCAGGGGATGAGGTTGCGGCTGCGGCGGAGCCGCTCCAGCAGCGTGTAGCGCTCCGTGTGCGGCGGGGTCTTGTCTGGGTTAAGCAGCGCCCAGACCACGATGCAGCCCGAGAACAGGGCAATGAGGAGAATGCCGGGAAACACGCCGGCGAGGAACATCTTGAGGATCGAGATCTCGGCCGCGACCGCGTACACGATCATGATGATCGAGGGCGGGATGAGCAGCCCGAGCGTGCCCGCGCCGCACAGCGAGCCCAGGCACATGCGCTCGTCATAGCCGCGCTTCCTCAGTTCGGGGAGCGCCACCTTGCCGATGGTGGCGCAGGTCGCGGCGGACGATCCGGAAACCGCGGCGAAGATCCCGCAGCCGAAGATATTGACGTGCATCAGCCGCCCGGGCAGCCAGCCAAGCCAGGGCGACAGGCCCTCGAACATCTCCTCGGAAAGCCGGGTCCGGAACAGGATCTCTCCCATCCAGACGAACAGCGGCAGCGCCGCGAGCGTCCAGGACGCGCTCGAGCCCCAGAACGCCTGGAAAAGGCTCACCTCCGGGGGCGACGAGGTGAAGAATTGCAGCCCGACCCACGCCGCGATGCTCATCGCCATCGCGATCCATACCCCGCCGGCGAGCAGCACGAGCAGGACGGCGAACACGACGACGGCGACGGCGAGGGTTCCCATCACAGGCGCTCGCCGAAGTCCTGGAGGCGGCGGCGCTCGTCCTCGGCGCGCTGGTATGCGGTCCTGCGTCCGCGCAGGTGCGCGACGAATTCGTCGCACACCGCGACCAGCAGCACGGTGGCGCCCACGGCGAGGCTAAGCTGCGGGATCCAGATCGGGATCTGGACGAGCCCCTGCGCAAGCTCGTTGAACTTCCAGCTCTCGTAGACGAAGCGCAGCACCGCATAGACGACGTACCCGACGAACAGGAGCGCGGTGGCGAGGCAGGCGGTTTCGGCATGGCGCCGCGCGCGCGGCGGCAGACCCTCGAGGATCAGCCCGACGCGCACCAGCTCGCCGTGGCGGAAGGTCGCGCCGAGCGCGAGGAACGCGCTCGCGGCGCACAACCAGGCGACGATGTCGTCGGCGCCGCGGAAGAGCATACCGAACTCGCGCATGCCCGCCTGCAGGAGCATGACGACGGCGATTGAAGCGAGACAAACCGCGGCGAGCGCGCCGCTCGCCGCGTAGAGGCGGTCTAAAAACCGCCTCAAGCTATTTGCTGGAGCGGTAGGCTTTCAAGATCGCTGCGCCGTCGGCGCCGGCGGCCTTTTCCCACTCCTGCGCCATCTGCTGGCCGACCTTGGCGAAGGCCTCCTTCATGGCGGGATCCGGGTCGCGCACGCTCATGCCGTTCTTCGCCAGCGTCTCGTTGCCCTCCTTCTCGCGCGCCTTCGACATATCCCAGCCGCGCGTCTCGGCGGTCGCGGCGGCCTTCATCACCGCGTCCTGTTGGTCCTTCGGCAGCCGCGAGAAGCCGCGCTGGTTCACCACCACGACGTTCTTCGGGTGCATGGCGCTCGTCATGTAGTAGTTCTTGACGAACTCCCAGGCCTTGGTCGAGGTGCCGGTAGCCGACGAGGTGATCATGGCGTGGATCGCGCCGGTCGCGAACATCTGCGGCACTTCGGGCACCTGCACCACGGTCGGGCTGGCGCCGAGCAGCTCGGCGAGGCGCGCGGTCATCGGGCTGTAGGTGCGGAACTTCGTCCCCTTCAGGTCGCCCACGGTCTTCAGCGGCTCCTTGGTGTAGATGCCCTGCCCCGGCCAGGCCACCGAGTAGAGCAGCTTCATGCCGCGGCCCTCCAGTTTTTTCTCGAGCACCGGCTTCTGCGCCTGGTAGAGCTTCCACGCCGCGTCGTAGCCGGCAGCGAGGAAGGGCACGTTGTCGGCGTTGAATACCGGCTCCTCGTTGCCGAACTGGCCGAGGAGGAATTCCGCGACATTGACCTGGCCGGTGGACACGGCGCGCATGATGTCGGGATGCTTGATGAGCGAACCGTTGGAATGCACGCTGATATCCAGCTTGCCGCCGGTGGCCTTCTTCACGTCTTCGACGAAGGCGACGACGTTTCTGGTGTGGAATTCGCCGTCGGAATACGGGGTCGGCATGTCCCACTTGGTCTGCGCGAGCGCAGTACCGGAAACGAGCAGTAACGCAAGGGCGCTGCGGACAATCATTGAATCCTCCTCTACAGGACGCTGAATCTTAGCGTAGTTCCTCCAGCACCATCGCGGCGAGCGCGAGGCTCGCGGTAAGGCCGGGAGACTCGATGCCGAAAAGGTTCGCGAGCCCCGGGATACGGTGCGCTCCCGGTCCCTGCACGACGAAGTCCGGCGCCGGCTCACCCGGGCCGGCCGTCTTCGGCCGGATCCCCGCGTACCCCGGCGCGAGCGCGCCGTCGCGCAGCCCCGGCCAGTAGCGGCGGATGGCGGAATAGAAGCGCGCGGCGCGCTGCGGGTCGACGCGGTAATCGATGCCATCAACCCATTCCACATCCGGGCCGAAGCGCGCCTGCCCGGCAAGGTCCAAGGTCACGTGCACGCCCAGGCCGCCCGGCTCCGGCACCGGGTAGACCAGGCGAGAAAAGGGCGAGCGCCCGGTCAGGGTGTAGTAGTTGCCTTTGGCGTAGAGCTCGCGCGGCGCGAGGCTCGGATCGAAGCCTTCGATCGAGCGCGCCACGCTGGGCGCCCGCAGACCGGCGCTGTTAACGAGGGTTGGCGTCCCGATTGGATCCGCCCCTTGCGCGTAGACGACGAATCCGCCCGCCTCGACCGCCGCTCTTTCGAAGCGGCTTTTCAGCGCGAGCATCGCGCCGCGGTCCTCGGCGTCGCCGAGATACGCGAGCATAAGCGCATGGCTGTCGATGATGCCGGTCGACGGCGAGTAGAGCGCCGCACTGCAGGAAACCTCCGGCTCGAGTGCGGCGGCCTGCGCGCGCGTCAGCCACACGACGTCGGTCACGCCGTTGGCATGCGCGCGGGCTTGAATGTTTTGCAACTCTCCTGTTTGATTTTCTTCCGTAGAGACGATCAACTTGCCGCTGCGCCGGTGCGGCACGCCGTGCGCCACGCAGTACTCGTAGAGGAGCTCCTTGCCCGCGACGCAGCTGCGCGCCTTCAGCGAGCCCTGCGGGTAGTAGATCCCAGCGTGGATCACTTCGGAGTTGCGCGAGCTGGTATGCGTGCCGATCGCGTCTTCGGCCTCGAGGATTACCACTTCGCGCCCGTCGCGGGCCAGCTCGCGCGCCACGGCGAGGCCGACCACGCCCGCACCGATGACTATCGCGTCGACGCTTTCCATTTGCGGTTAACGAGGAAGGCGAGAAGCCCGGCAATGGCTGCGAGCGTCGCCATGGGGCGCGCCGTGCCGTCGAAGGCGTAACCGAGCCCGGCGCTTACGAGCGCGCCGACCGTGAATCCGGTGGCGCCGATGACCGAGGCGGCGGCGCCAGCGGAGCCGGGAAACGGCGAAAGCGCCGCTGCCGTCGCGTTCGGCACGATAAGCGCTGTGCCGAAGAGGAACACAAGGAAAGGTGCCACGACCGCCGGCCAAGCGCCGGCGCCCACCCAGGCGAGCGCCGCTGCGGTCGTCCCGGCGGCAAGCATCAGGACGGCGCCGATCCGAAGTAGGCGTGGAATGCCAACCCGCACCACCAGCCGGCTGCACACCCAGGCCCCGCTGATCTGGCCGAGCATTACCCCCGCGAACGCGAAGCCATATCCCGTCGTGGACACGCCGAAGCCCCTGACCAGCACGAATGCAGAGCTCGACACCCACGCGAGGATGCCGAGATGCGCGCACAGCACGAGCAGGAACGGTGCCACGAAGCGGCGCTCGCCGAGGATCGCGCGGAAGGTGCGTGCGATTTCGACAGGATGAGCCGATCGGCGTTCGCGCGGCGCCGTCTCGTGCAGCCCGAAGAGCGTCGCGACGAGCAGCAGCGCCGCGATTGCGGCGAAGCACCAGAAGATGGCTCGCCAGCCCGCTTGCCCGGCGATCGCGGCCCCGGCGAGCGGCGCCGCGATCGGCACGATGCTGAATACGATCGTCATGCTGGCAAGCAGCCGTGCGGCCTGCTCGTGCGCGTGCAGGTCGCGCACGACGGTGCGCGCGATCACCGCGCCGCTCGACATGGCAAGCCCCTGCATCAGCCGCGCTGCCGCCACCGCCCCGACAGACTCAACGCGCGCGGCGACGAGCGACGCCGCCGCCATCGCAGCGAGACCGACGCAAAGCACGCGCTTGCGGCCATAGCGGTCCGAAAGCGGGCCCCACAGCAGCATGCCGGCCGCGAGACCGATGAAGAAGGTCGTGAGCGTGAACTGTGCAGCGCCGGCGTCCACCGCGAGCGCCTGCGCGAGCAGCGGCAGCGCCGGCACGAACAGATCCGTGCCCATTGCCGGCAGGCCGACCAGCACGCCGAGAAGCGCCGTGAGACGAAGCGGGGTTGGCTGCGCGTTCAAGTTAGGATGCGGATTCTAAATGCAGGTCACGCTTGCCAATTGGCGCACCGCGCCTTGCAACCGCTGGGCATTCCACCACGTGCGCGAGCTCGTCCCGTCGGCCGACATCCCGCACGATCCGACGCGCGTGCGCGCGCTGCCGCGCGCAGAGGCCGCGCTAACGCTCGACCCGTTCCTCGGGGAAACCGACACCGATGGCATGGCGATCGTGCATCGCGGCCGTCTCGTATTCGAGCGCTACGCGCACGGCATGACCGAAGAGATGCCGCACATCCTCATGTCGGTGTCCAAATCGATGCTCGGTGTCCTCGCCGCCGAGCTGCGGCTGGACGACGAGCGGCTCGCGACGGATTTCATTCCGGAGCTCGAGCGCACGGCCTATCGCGGGGCGACGCTGCGGCACCTCCTCGACATGCGCGCCGGCGTCGTTTGGGACGAGGACTACCTCGCGCGCTCGGGTCCGATCGTCGAGTATCGCAAGGCGACCGGGTGGAATCCGCTCGGGCCCGGCGAGGCGCCTGCGGACCTCAGGTCCTTCTGCCAGACGCTCAAGGACGGCTTCCCGCATGGCGGTCCGCTCCACTACGTATCGCCGAACAGCGATCTGCTCGGCTTGATCATCGAGCGCGCGACCGGGCGCCGCTACGCCGATCTGATGAGCGAGCGGGTGTGGAAGAACGCCGGCGCCGAGCGCAGCGCCTACATCACCGTCGACCGGCTCGGTGCGCCGCGCGCCGCAGGCGGCATGTGCACCACGCTGCGCGACCTCGCGCGCGCGGGCCAGTGGCTGCTCGAGGAGCGCGCCGGCTTCCTCGCCGGACTGGAACAAGGGGACTCGCAGGCCTGGGCGGCCGGCGACATGGCGAAGTACTACCCGGGTCTGCGCCTGCGCTATCGCAACCAGTGGTACCTGCTGGACGCAAGCAAGGGAGCAAATTCGCCGCCGCTCGCTTTCGCTATGGGCATCCACGGCCAGAATCTGTTCATAGACGTGGTGAACCGCATCGTGATCGCGAAGTTCTCGTCCCAGGCCACGCCGCTCGATCTTGCACGCATGGGGCTCACGATGCGCGCCGTTGCTGAAATGAGGAAGCAGCTTGCCTGAGCGCTGGCAATTCTGGATCGACCGGGGCGGCACTTTCACCGACGTAGTGGCAAGGAGGCCCGACGGCGCCTTGGTGACGCACAAGCTGCTCTCGGAGAACCCCGGACGCTATGAGGACGCCGCGGTCGCCGCGATCCGGGAAGTCCTGTCGGTCGGAAATTCCGAGGCCATACCGGTCGAGCTCATCGAATGCGTAAAGATGGGCACCACGGTGGCGACCAACGCGCTCCTCGAGCGCAAAGGGGAGCGCACCGCGCTTTTCATCACCCGCGGCTTCCGCGACGCGCTGCGCATCGCTTACCAGAACCGCCCGCGCATCTTCGACCGGCACATCGTGCTTCCCGAGATGCTCTATTCCAGGGTGGTCGAGGTCGAGGAGAGGATCGGCGCGCGGGGGGAAGTGGTAGTGCCCTTGGACGAGAAAGAAACGCACGCAAACCTGGTTCAGGTTTTCCAGCAAGGCTTTCGCTCGGTGGCCATCGTGTTCATGCACGGCTACCGTTTTCCCGAGCATGAGCGGCGGGCGGCCGATCTCGCCAGGGCTGTCGGCTTCACGCAGGTCTCGGTCTCACATGCGGTCAGTCCCCTCATGAAGCTCGTGGGACGGGGCGACACCACCGTGGTCGACGCGTATCTCTCGCCGATCCTGCGCCGGTATGTCGAGCGGCTTGCCAGCCAGCTTGGCACGGTCCGGCTGCTTTTCATGCAGTCGAACGGCGGGCTGGTCGATGCGCGCCGCTTCCAGGGCAAGGACGCGATCCTGTCTGGGCCCGCTGGAGGCATCGTGGGCGCGGTGCGCACTTCGGCCGCGGCCGGCTTCGACCGGATCATCGGGTTCGACATGGGCGGGACCTCGACCGACGTGTCGCATTACGCGGGCGAATTCGAGCGGGAATTCGAAACGCGCGTCGCAGGCGTGCGCATGCGCGCGCCGATGATGAGCATCCACACTGTCGCGGCGGGCGGCGGCTCGATCCTGCGTTTCGACGGCGCGCGCTACCGGGTCGGCCCCGACTCGGCCGGCGCTAATCCGGGCCCAGCCTGCTACCGGCGCGACGGGCCGCTCACCGTGACCGACGCCAACGTGATGCTCGGCAAGATCCAGCCCGATTATTTTCCGCGCGTGTTCGGTCCGGCCGGCAATGAGCCGATCGACGTTGATGCCGTGCACACCGGGTTCCGCGAACTGCAGGAAAGCATCGCGGACGGTCGAAGCGCCGAGCAGGTCGCCGAAGGCTTCGTGCAGATCGCGGTCGGCAACATGGCCAATGCGATCAAGCATATCTCGGTGCAGCGCGGGCACGATGTCACGCGCTATACCCTTTGCTGCTTCGGCGGCGCGGCCGGCCAGCACGCGTGCCTCGTGGCCGACGCGCTCGCGATGGGCCGCATCTTCATCCACCCACATGCGGGCGTACTCTCGGCCTATGGCATGGGCCTCGCCGACCAGATCGCGATGCGCAGCCGTGCGGTCGAAGCGCGGCTCGGCGGGTGCGACCTCGAGAAGATCGCCGACGCGCTCGCGCTCGAAGCGCGCGACGAGCTCGTGGCGCAAGGCATCCCGGCGGAGCGGATCGAGGTCGCACGACGGGCGCATCTCAAGTACGAAGGCACCGACACCGCGCTCATTGTTTCCCTCGGCCCGGCTAGCGCCATGGAGCGCGACTTCGAGGCCGCCTACCGCAAGCAGTTCTCTTTCCTCATGCCCGGCCGGGCGCTGCTCGCCGAGGCGTTGTCGGTCGAGGCGAGAGCCGTGGGGGAGATCTTCGAAGAAAAGCCCGCTCCTCCCGCAAGGCAGGCAAAGCCAGCTGAAACCGTCCGAATGTTTACCGGCGGGCGCTGGCACGAGGCGCCGCTCTATCGCCGCGAAGACCTGGGCCCGGGAAGCCGCGTTGACGGTCCGGCGATCATCGCCGAGGCGAACGCAACCACGGTGCTCGAGCCCGATTGGCGCGCGAGCGTCACCGTCCTGAATCATCTGATTCTGGAGCGCGTCAGGGAGAGGAAGACAAGCACGGCGATCGGCACCTCGGTAGACCCGGTGATGCTGGAGATCTTCAACAACCTTTACATGTCGATCGCCGAGCAGATGGGACTCAGGCTCCAGAACACCGCGTACTCGGTGAACATCAAGGAGCGGCTCGACTTTTCGTGCGCGCTGTTCGACGCCGACGGCAACCTCATCGCCAACGCGCCGCACATGCCGGTTCACCTCGGCTCGATGGGCGAGTCGGTCAAGACCGTGATCCGGCTGAACGCCAGCAAGATGAGGCCGGGCGACGTCTATGTGCTCAATGCCCCGTACAACGGCGGAACGCATCTGCCGGATGTCACCGTAATTACGCCGGTCTTCGACGTTGAGGGAAAAGAAGTTCTTTTCTACGTCGGCTCGCGCGGGCACCACGCCGACATCGGCGGCATCACGCCGGGCTCGATGCCCCCCGGCTCGAAGATAGTGGAGGAGGAGGGGGTGTTGATCGACAACTTCCTTCTCGTCGAGCAGGGGCGCTTTCGCGAGAAGGAGACGGTGGCGCTCCTCGCTTCGGGCAGGCACCCGGTGCGCAACGTCCAGCAGAACATCGCCGACCTGCAGGCGCAGATCGCGGCCAACGAAAAAGGGGTGCAGGAGCTGCGCCGCATGGTCGCGCACTTTGGCCTCGACGTGGTGCGCGCCTACATGTGCCACGTGCAGGACAACGCCGAAGAATCGGTGCGGCGCGTGATCGGGGTGCTGAAGGACGGCGAATTTGACTACCCGCTCGACAATGGCGCGCGGATCCGGGTGCGGATCGAGATCGGCAAGGACAAGAGAGGCGCGAGGATCGATTTCTCCGGCACGTCGGCGCAGCTTCCCAGCAACTTCAATGCGCCGGCCGCGGTGTGCATGGCGGCGGTACTGTATGTGTTCCGCACCCTGGTCGACGACGATATCCCGCTCAACGCGGGCTGCCTGAAGCCGCTCGAAGTCATCATTCCCGAGGGCTGCATGCTGCGGCCACGCTACCCGGCCGCGGTGGTCGCCGGCAACGTGGAGACCTCGCAATGCATCACCGACGCGCTGTACGGCGCGCTCGGCGTGCTCGCGGCGTCGCAGGGCACGATGAACAATTTCACCTTCGGCAACGAGCGCTACCAGTACTACGAGACGGTCGCCGGCGGCTCGGGCGCGGGGCCGGACTTCGACGGCGCCGACGTGGTCCAGACGCACATGACCAACTCCCGGCTCACCGATCCGGAAGTGCTGGAGTGGCGCTACCCGGTGCGCCTCGAGAGCTTCGAGATCCGCCACGGCTCGGGCGGCCGCGGCCGCCGCCGCGGCGGACACGGCGCAGTCCGGCGCGTGCGCTTTCTCGCGCCGATGACCGCGGCGATCCTCTCCGGACACAGGCTCGTGCGCCCGCACGGGCTGCGCGGGGGCGAACCAGGCGCTCCGGGGCGCAACTATGTCCTGCGGGCCGACGGCGGCACCACGGAACTCGGCCCGTTCGACCAGACGGAGATGGGCGTGGACGACGTGTTTGTGATCGAGACGCCCGGCGGAGGCGGCTATGGCACTATAAAATAACAACAAAGAATGAACGCGACGGCCATCTACTCGAAGTCCGGGAAGGGGGTGCAGGAGGCCTCTGGCAAGACCAGCCACCTGTCGCGCTCCGACCGCGCGGTCCTTGCCGCGATCGACGGGCGCGCGACGCTCGCGGAAGTGGCGCAGAAGATCGGCAAGCCGTTCGATTCCGCTTTCGAGAAGCTGATCGAAGGCCTCGACAAGAGCGGCTTCATCCGCGAGATTTCGGCCGGCGGCGCAGGTCCGAAGCCCGGCGGCGCCACGGCCGCGCCGTTCAAGCCGGCGAGCCCGGCGATGGATCTCGACTTCACGACCTCGCTCTCTCAGCCACCAAAAGCCAAGGCACCGCCGCCTCCTCCCCCGCCGCCACCCTCCGCCGAGGAAAAAGCCAAGGCGGAACGCATCGCGCGCGAGCAGCAGGAGGCGTTTGTCAGGGCACGCGAGGAGGCCGAGCGCAAGGCAGCCGCCGAGCGCGAGCGCGTCAAGGCAGAGGCCGAAGCCAAGATGCGTGCCGAGACCGAAGCCAAGCTCCGCGCCGAGGCTGATGCCAAGCTGAAGGCGCAAGCCGAGGCCAAAGCCAAGGCGGCAGCCGAGGCGAAAGTGAAGGCGGCGCAGGAAGCAGCAGCCAAGGCGGCGGCCGAAGCCAAGGCGAAGGCCGAAGCCGAGGCAAGAAGAGTACGCGAGGAGGCCGAGCGGGCGCGCAAGGAGGCCGAACGCGCACGCAAGGAGGCGGAGGAAAAAGCCGAACGCGCACGCAAGGAGGCGGAGGAAAAAGCCGAGCGCGTGCGCAAGGAGGCCGAGGAGAAGGCCGAGCGCGCACGCAAGGAGGCCGAGGAAAAGGCGCGTCGCGAGCAGGAAGGGCTGCTGCGCAAGCTCGAGGAGGAGCGCAAAGCGCGCGAGGAGGCCGAGCGCAGGGCGAAGGAAGATGCAAAGCGCCTTGAGGAAGAGCGCCGCAAGCATGAGGAGGAGCGGGTGTCGCGGCGCATCCAGGAGGAGCGCGAGCGCGTCGAGCGGCGGAAGTTCCAGCAGGAGGAAGAAGAGCGCGCGGCGCGGGAAGAGGAGCGCGCGGCCCGGCGCAAGCCGAAGGAGGACGAGCAGCCTTTCCCCGAGCTGAAGCTGGCGGATACCGCCCCTGCGCCGCCTTCCGAGGCCACGCCGGCGGGCGCCGGCGGGGGATTTTCCGACACGCTGCTCGCCGACCTCGAGTCATTCACCACGCGCGAGGACGAGCAGAGGAAGCAGGAAGAAACCGCCCACAAGGAACGGGAGGAAGTGGCCCGCAAGGAACGCGAAGAGGCCGCGGCGCGCTCCAGAGAGGCCGAGGAGCAGCGCGCCCGGGAAGAGGCCGAGCGCCAGGAGCGTGAGCAAAGAGAGCTGCGCAAGCGCGAGGCGGCGCGGCGCAAGGCGACAGAGGAAGCGCAGCTGCGCGGGCACGAAGAGCGCGAGCGCCAGCGTCTCAGGGAAGAGGAGGAGAAGCGCAGGCGCGAGGCCGAGGAGCGCGCACAGAAGGCCAAGCAGGAGGAGCGGCTAGCGGCGCGGGCCGAGCGGGGTCCCGGCGCGTTCGTCGAGGAGGTGCAGGCGCGCTCGCGGCGCGAGCGCGAGCTTGCCGCCAAGCCGCGCAGCGCTGCGGCGAAGACACCCAGGCGCTGGGGCAGGTCGATCGCGCTGACGCTACTCGGGCTTCTCGTCGTCGCGATCGGCGTGGCGCACGTGATGCCGATCGACACCTCCGACTACCAGCGCGCCGCATCAGAGGCCCTCGGACGCCCGGTCAGGATCGGCTCGGCGCGGCTGTCGTTGTTCATCTGGCCGCAGCTCAAGTTGAGTGACGTGCGCATCGGCGACGACTTGCATATTCCCCAGGTGCGGGCGTATCCCGAGGTCTCGAGCTTCCTTGGGCCGAGAAAGACCTTCAGCCGTATCGAGATCGACAGCGCCAAGCTGGCGCAGGCCGCCGTCGGCCAGGCGCTGTTCGCGAACATCAAGGCGGAGAGCTTCGCCGTCGGCCAAGTAAGCGCGCGGGGCCTCGAACTGACGGGGCCCCTCGCGCTGCCGAAGGGGCTTGAGTTCGAAGCCGCGTACGACCGTGACGGCGTGCTGCGGACCGCGGTCGTGCGCGGCCCGGACGCGCTGCTCGCCAGGTTCTCGCGCGGCGGCCAGGGGTTCGACGCGGACATCAGCGCCGCGAGCTTCATTCTGCCGTTCGCCCCCGAAATCACGCTCACGAAGTTTTCCGCGAAAGGCATAGCGACACCGCGGGGCATGACGATTTCCGAGTGGGACGCCTCGCTGCTGAATGGCACCGTGTCCGGCACCGCAAATTTGCGCTGGGGCGACAGCTGGACGGTGGACGGCGTGGTCACCGCGCGGAACGTCTACGCCGCAGTGTTCGCACCGGCGCTCGTTTCCGACGGCAAGGCCGAGGGCAGCGGGAAGTTCCAGATGCGCGGCGCGCCCGGCAAGCTCGCCTCGAGCGCTCGCCTCGACGGCAGCTTTACTGTGACGCGCGGCGTGCTAGGGAGCATCGATCTCACTCGCGCGATCCAGACCGGCGGCAAGTTCGCGACCGGCAGGACCGAGTTCAGCGAGATGAACGGCCAGGCGACCTACGACCGCGGCGCGGTCGCGTTGCGCAATATCACCCTAGGCGCCGGGCAGCTCAATGCCGGGGCGAGCGCGGACATCGCACAGAACGGCGCGCTTTCGGGCCGCATCGTTGCCGACGTGCGGGTTGCCTCCCAGACGATGCGCGCGACGCTCTTCCTCGCCGGCACCGTAAAGGAGCCTCAGGTCAGGAACTAGGTGCAACGCCCCGTGCAATACTCCGGGCAACGTCCCGCGCCGCGCGTGCTACAGCTGCCCGGTCCGCGTGCGTTGTCGGAGTCGCGCCTTGCGAGGTTGCTCGCGTCGCTGAAGAAGATCGATTCCGGCGCGAGCGCCGTGGCGGCGCAGTACCGCTACTTCGTCGAGAGCACGCCGGAGCTTGCCGCGTCCGAGCGGCGCGTGCTCGAGCGGCTGCTCGACGACGACTCGCCGCCGCCGCCGGTCCAGGGCGAGCTCTATCTGGTGGTGCCGCGTCTCGGCACGATCTCGCCCTGGTCATCGAAGGCGACCGATATCGCGCACAACTGCGGGCTCGCTTCGGTCCGGCGTATCGAGAGAGGGGTGCTGTTCCATGTCGATTCGACCCACCCTGGCATTGTGGCCGCGCTGCACGACCGCATGACGCAGACGGTGTTGCGCTCGCTCGACGAGGCGGCCAGGCTTTTCGAGCAGGTGCCGCCGCGGCCGCTGCAACGGATGAGAGTTTCGGATCTCAGGGAGGCGAACCGCGCGCTCGGGCTTGCCCTCAGCGAGGACGAAATCCAGTACCTCGAGCGCGCCTACCGCGACATGGGACGCGATCCCACCGACGCCGAGCTCACCATGTTCGCCCAGGCGAACTCCGAGCATTGCCGGCACAAGATCTTCAACGCCGACTGGATCATCGATGGCGCGCGCCAGCCGCACACGCTTTTCGCCATGATCCGCCATACGCACGCCGTCAACCCGCAGGGCACGGTGGTCGCATACTCCGACAACGCCGCGGTCCTGGAAGGAAGACGCGTCCGCAGGTTCCACGCCTACGGCGACGGCGTGTACCGCGCCCGCGAAGGGCTGGCGCATACCGTGATCAAGTGCGAGACGCACAACCACCCGACTGCGATCGCGCCTTTTCCGGGCGCGGCGACCGGCGCGGGAGGCGAGATCCGCGACGAAGGGTCGACCGGGCGCGGCGCCAAGCCGAAAGCCGGGCTGGTGGGGTTCTCGGTCTCGCACCTGCGCATTCCCGGTCACGAGCGCCCCTGGGAGCGAGAGAGCGTCGGCCGACCCGCGCGCATCGCCTCGGCGCTCGACATCATGCTTGAAGGCCCGATCGGCGCCGCGGCCTTCAACAACGAATTCGGCCGTCCCAACCTGTGCGGCTACTTCAGGACTTTCGAGGCGGGAAGCCACGGCTACCACAAGCCCATCATGCTGGCGGGCGGAGTCGGCAACATCGCTGCCGCGCACGCCGGCAAGGAAGGCGTTCCGCCCGGAGCTCTCCTGATTCAATTAGGCGGTCCGGGGTTCGCCATTGGCATGGGCGGCGGCGCGGCATCCTCGATGGGAGCGGGGGCGAACACCGAGGACCTCGACTTCGACTCGGTCCAGCGCGACAACGCCGAGATGCAGCGCCGCGCGCAGGAAGTCATCGACCGCTGCTGGCAGCTCGGAGAAGCCAACCCGATCCTCTCGATCCACGACGTAGGCGCGGGCGGGCTGTCGAACGCGCTGCCGGAGCTCGTGCACGCGGCCGGGCGCGGCGCGCGCGTAGATTTGCGCGCGATCCCGTCGGAGGACAGCGGCATGTCGCCGCGCGAGATCTGGTGCAACGAGGCCCAGGAACGATACGTGCTCGCTGTTTCTCCCGAGAATCTGGCGCTCTTCAAGTCCATTTGCGAGCGCGAACGTACCCCGTTCGCCGTGCTTGGCGCGGCCACCGCGGACAGTCGGCTGCGGGTCGAGGACTCGCTGCTGAAAAGCACTCCGGTCGACGTCGAGCTCGCGATGATCCTCGGCAAGCCGCCGAAGATGCTGCGCGACGTGAGGCGCGTGCCGCGCGAGCGCCGCGCGCTATCGCTCCACGACATCACGCTCGCCGCCGCAGCGGGCCGCGTCCTCTACCACCCCGCGGTGTCGGCCAAGACCTTCCTCGTGTCGATCGGCGACCGCACCGTAGGCGGCCTATGCGCGCGCGACCCGTTCGTCGGGCCGTGGCAAGTGCCGGTGGCCGACTGCGCCGTGACGCTCCTCGATTACGAGGGCTACGCTGGCGAGGCGTTTGCGATCGGCGAGCGCACGCCGCTCGCACTGATCGACGCGCCGGCTTCCGGACGCATGGCGGTCGGCGAAGCGTTGACCAATCTCGCTGGCGCTCTCCCGGAGCTTTCGAAAGTGAAGCTTTCCGCCAACTGGATGGCGGCCGCCGGCTCCCCGGGCGAGGACGCGGCGCTCTACGACACGGTGAAAGCGGTCGCGCTCGAGCTATGCCCGGCGCTCGGCATCTCGATCCCGGTCGGGAAGGATTCGCTGTCGATGCGCACCGCGTGGGACGACAAGGAGGTGGTGGCGCCGCTCTCGCTTGTCGTATCGGCGTTCGGTCCGGTGGACGATGCGCGCGCCGCGCTCACGCCGCAACTTCGCACCGATGCGGGCGACACCGAGCTCGTGCTGGTGGACCTCGGGCGGGGCAGGAACCGCCTCGGCGGCTCGATCCTGGCGCAAGTGTTCTCGCAGATGGGCGATGACTGCCCGAACCTGGACGATCCGGTGCTGCTCACGGGGCTGTTCTCTTTCATGCGGCAGCATGCGGGCCTGGTCCTGGCGTACCACGACCGTTCGGACGGGGGGCTGTTCGCCACGTTGTGCGAAATGGCCTTCGCCGGCCATTGCGGGGTAACCGTGAGCCTCGATGCGATCGCGTTCGATCCTGAGGTGGACGACGTCGACGCGTTCAAGCGCGACGCCGAAGAGCAGCTCGCCGGGCGCGCCAAGGACCTGGCGCTGCGCGCGCTGTTTTCCGAGGAGCTGGGCGCCGTGCTCCAGATCCGCGGCGCCGATCGCGCGCGGGTCATGCGCGGGTTGCGCGCGGCCGGGCTTGGGGAGCATGCGCACCTTATCGGCGGCCTCAACGCGCGCGATGAGATCCGCATTACGCGCAACAACCGCACGGTGTTCGTCGCCAAGCGCGACCACGCGCAGCGCACCTGGAGCGAAACCAGCTGGCGCATGCAGACGCTGCGCGACAACCCGACGTGCGCGCGCGAGGAGTACGACCGCATCATCGAGCGCGACGACCCGGGCCTTTCGCTGCATGTGACTTTTCAAGGAAAGAATATTTCTGCTTCCGGCGGAGCGCGGCCGAGAATCGCGATCCTCAGGGAGCAGGGCGTGAACGGCCAGGTGGAGATGGCCGCGGCGTTCGACCGCGCCGGCTTCGAGTCGGTGGACGTGCACATGACCGACCTGATCTCCGGCCGCGCTTCGCTCGAGGGCTTCAAGGGCTTTGCCGCCGGCGGCGGGTTTTCCTATGGCGACGTGCTGGGCGGCGGGCAGGGATGGGCGAAGACCATTCTCTTCAACGCGCGGGCGCGCGGCGAATTCGAGCGCTTCTTCGCGCGCCGCGACACGTTCGCGCTCGGCGCGTGCAACGGCTGCCAGATGATGGGCGCGCTCCGCGAGATCATCCCCGGCGCGGGCGCCTGGCCGCTCTTCTTGCGCAATCGCTCGGAGCAGTTCGAGGCACGCCTGGTGATGGTGGAGATCGTCGACAGCCCCTCGATCCTCCTCGCGGGAATGGCGGGCAGCCGCATCCCGATCGCCACGGCGCACGGCGAAGGCAGGCCGGACATCGATAATCCGTCCATTGTCTGCATGCGGTACGTGAACAACCGCGGCGAGCCGACCGGCGTGTACCCCTACAACCCGAGCGGCGCGCCCGGCGGCATCACCGGGCTCACCACGCCCGACGGGCGGTTCACCATCGTCATGCCGCATCCGGAGCGGGTATTCCGCAACGTGCAGATGTCGTGGTCACCGCCCGGGTCGGGGGAGGATTCACCCTGGATGCAGATCTTCCGCAACGCGCGCACGTGGGTGGGATAACTTAAGGCAGCCAGCAACGAGATCCTCAACATCTGGGAGACCAATGACATCCAGATCTACTATCAGGAGGAGCAGCTGGCGGCGCATCGAGAGGCGCAACGGCAAGGTGGAAAAAAGCCTGCTGCACATCGCATAGCGATCGCCGCACCGAGCCTATGCAGGAAACGCTGATCGTCGGCGCCGGGATCGGCGGCCTCACGCTCGCTCTGGAGCTCGGGCGGCGCGGGATCCCGTGCCGCATCTTCGAGTCGGCGCCCGAGATCAGAGCGCTCGGGGTTGGCATCAACCTGCTGCCGCACGCTACCCAAGTGCTCGGCGAGCTCGCCCTCGAGCCGGCGCTCGCGAAGCTCGCGGTCGAGGCGCGCGAGGCGGCGTTCTACAACCGCTTCGGCCAGCTCATATATAAGGAGCCGCTCGGCAGGCACGCCGGCTACGCCTGGCCGCAGTTCTCGATCCACCGCGGCGACCTGCAAGCGGTGCTTCTGGATGCGGTGCGCGGGCGGATCGGCGCCGATCGCCTGCTTCTCGGCTGGCACTGCACTGGGTTCAAGCAGGAAAGCGATCACGTCGAGCTTTTTTTCAAGGACCGAGCACCCGTACGAGGCGAGATCGTTGTCGGCTGCGATGGCATCCACTCGGTGATCCGCAGGCAGCTTTATCCGAACGAGGGCGAGCCGCATTACACCGGCGTCAACATGTGGCGCGGCGTCACGCGCTGGAGGCCCATCCTGTCGGGAGCGACCATGCTGCGGGCGGGATGGCTCGCGACCGGCAAGCTCGTCCACTATCCGATCCGGAACAACGCGGACGCCGAGGGCAGCCAGCTGGTGAACTGGCTCTGGGAGATCGAGACCCCGAGCTACAAGCGCTGGGACTGGAACCGAGCGGCGAGCGTCGAGGACTTCATCGCTGGCGCCGAGAGCTGGCGCTTCGACTGGCTCGACGTGCCGGCGTTTTTCCGCGCCGCCGAGCTCGTGCTCGAATACCCCATGGTGGACAAGGACCCGCTGCCGGCATGGAGCTTCGGCCGCGTAACCCTGCTCGGGGACGCAGCCCATCCCATGGTGCCGCGCGGCTCGAACGGCGCCGGGCAGGCGATCCTCGACGCGCACGAACTCGCGAAATGCCTATCCGCGGGGGCCGATAATCTCAAGAAATACGAAGCCGCGCGGCTCGGCCCGACATCGAAGGTGGTACTCGAAAACCGCCTCAATCCGCCCGATACGATTCTGCGCGAGGTTTACGAGCGCACCGGCGACCGGCCGTTTGGTCGCATCGAGGACGTGATCAGCGCGCAGGAGCTCGCCGCGCTGTCGCAGCGCTACAAGCGGGTCGCCGGCTACGATCACGAAACCCTTCAAGGAGGCCATGCCCGATGAGCATTACCCGCCACGATCCGACCAGCATCCTCTCCAACGCTGTGCAGCACGGCGACACCGTGTACCTCGCCGGCGTAGTCGCGAAGAATCTGGGCGAGGACGCAAAAGGCCAGACCAAGCAGATCCTGGACGAGATCGACCGCCTGCTCGACAAGTGCGGTTCAAGCAAGTCCAAGGTGCTCTCCGCCACGATCTGGGTCACCGACATCCGCAACCGCGCTCCAATGAACGAGGTGTGGACGGCGTGGGTGGACCCGAAGAACCTGCCGGCGCGCGCCTGCGTGGAGGCGAAGCTCGCCGACCCACGAGCGCTGGTCGAGATCATGGTGATCGCCGCGAAATAGGACCTGGCCAGGGTCAGGAACTGTAGGCGGCGTGATTTTTGGGCTTGCCTCCGCGCGGCCGCGGCGCGAAGCTGGACACGGCTCAGGGAGGAAGTATGTTTTCGTTTTCGCCGCTTTCGCTCGCCGTGTCCCGCAACGCGCTGCCGCTCCTCGTCTCGTTCACGATCCTGACGACGCTGATCCATTTCAGCCAGTCCAGCCGGTCGTTCCCCGGCGTGACCGACGTATCGGTGCCGGAGGCCGTGGCGCTGATCGATGCCGGCGCGCTGGTCATCGATGTGCGCGGCCGAGCGGCTTCGGCCAGCGCTCACCTTCCGGGGGCGCTTCTCATTCCGGTCGAAGTCCTGGCCGCTCGGCTCCCGGAACTCGAGCACGCGAAGGCGCAGTCGATCGTTGTCTACTGCGGCAAAGGCACGGCGCGCGGCCCCGAAGCCGTGCACATCCTCTCGCAGGCGGGCTTCACCGGGGTGGTGAACCTGGGCCCCGGTATAGAGGGCTGGCGCGCCGCCCGGCTGCCGGTCACAGCGAGCTGAGCGGACCTAGGAGCCGGCGGCGCCGCTAGGCCGCACTACTCGAAGAGATTCAGCACGCCGTCGAGCCCGCTCCAGTTGAGCGCGCACGTCGCCTGCGCGCGCACCACGGGCTGCGCGCGGAAGGCGACGGAGATGCCGGCTTCGCGCATCATCATGAGGTCATTGGCGCCATCGCCGATGGCGACGCTTTGCTCTTTGTCGGCGTTCACTGCGCGCAAGACGGCCTTGAACCTGGCCGCCTTGGCGCCGGCATCGACGATATCGCCTATCAGAGCGCCCGTAAGCCTGCCAGCCTTCACCTCGAGCGTGTTCGAGATCGTGTGGTCGATGCCCAGGCGCGCCTTTAGTCTGTCGGTGAAGAACGTGAAGCCCCCCGACACCAGCAGCACCTTCACGCCGTGCTTCTTGCATGCGCCGACGAGTGCGTCCGCTCCGGGCGTAAGCTCGAGACGGCCTTCGTATACGCTTTTCAAAGAATCTTCTGGCAGTCCGGCGAGCGCCGCGACGCGCCGGCGCAGGCTTTCGCGGTACTCGATCTCCCCGCGCATCGCCTGGGCGGTGATCGCGGCGATCTCGGCCTTCCTGCCCGCAAGGTCGCCGAGCTCGTCGATGCACTCGATGGTGATGAGGGTGGAATCCATATCCATGGCGAGCAGCTTGAGGTCGGCGAAACGCCGCCCTTCGGGAATCCAGGCGCAGTCAATGCGCCGTGCTTCGCACCAGGAAGCGATGTCCCTGCTCCGCCGGGCGTTTCGCAGCCGATATGCGCGCTCGGCGATCGGCGCGAGCGCTGCCCCCGCCATGCGGGCGATTTCCGTTGCTTGCTGCTCCTCTAGGGCGGGACCCTGGACGACCAGGTTCATGCCGCGAGCTGGTGCAGGATGTCCTTCACGGCCTGCGCACGCTCCTGCCAGGCTGGGAGCTTCGCCTCCACGCGGAGCTTCTCCGGACCAGCGAGCCGTGCGGCCCGGCCTTTGCGGCGGATAAAGTCGATAACCTTGGCCCCGTCGAGCGGCGGGTTCTTGACGAATTGCAGCTGCACCGCCTCGTGGGTGACGTCCACGCGCGCAACGCCCAGGGGCCGCGCCGCGATGCGCACGCGGTGGCACTCGATGAGCGCGCGCGCGGGCTCGGGCAGCTCGCCGAAGCGGTCGACGAGCTCCTCGCGCAGCAGATCCAGCGCCTCGTGTGTGTCGGCGTCCGCGAGGCGCTTGTACAGCGAGAGCCGCTCGTGCACGTCGCTACAGTAGGTCGCCGGAAGCAGCGCGGGCACGTGGAGGTTGACCTCGGTGGAAATGTCGATCGCATCCTCGGCGTCCCCGGTCTTCCCGGATTTCAGCCGGCGCACCGCCCGGTCGAGCATGCGCGCGTAGAGGCTAAAGCCTACCTCCTGGATCTCGCCCGACTGCGCTTCGCCCAGGATCTCGCCCGCGCCGCGGATCTCGAGATCGTGCATCGCAAGGTAGAAGCCCGAGCCGAGCTCCTCCATCAGCTGGATCGCCTCCAGGCGCTTCAGCGCATTCTTGTTCAGCGCTTCTTCGGGCGGCGTCAGCAGGTACGCATACGCCTGATGGTGCGAGCGGCCGACGCGCCCGCGCAGCTGGTGGAGCTGGGCGAGACCGAAGCGGTCGGCGCGGTTGATCACGATGGTGTTCGCGGTCGGGATGTCGATCCCGGTCTCGATGATGGTGGAGCACAGCAGCACGTTGACGCGCTGCGCGGTGAAATCGCGCATCACGCGCTCCAGCTCGCGCTCGCGCATCTGGCCGTGCGCCGCCCCGATGCGCGCCTCGGGCAGGAGCTTCGCCAGGCGCTCGCGCATGCGCTCGATGGTCTCCACCTCGTTGTGCAGAAAGTACGCCTGGCCGCCGCGTCTCAGCTCGCGCATCACCGCCTCGCGGATCAGCCCCTCGGACCAGGGCGCGACGAAGGTCTTGATCGCGAGGCGCTTCTGCGGCGCGGTGGCGATGACCGAGAAGTCGCGGATGCCTTCGAGCGACATCGCGAGCGTGCGCGGGATCGGCGTCGCCGTGAGCGTCAGCACGTCGACCTCGGCGCGCAGCTTCTTCAGCGCTTCCTTCTGCCGCACGCCGAAGCGGTGCTCCTCGTCGATGATCACGAGCCCGAGGCGCTTGAGCGTGACGTCCTTCGACAGCAGCTTGTGCGTGCCGATCACGATGTCGATCTCGCCGCTTTCGAGTTTGCGAACAATGTCCGCGGATTCCTTTCCGCTTCGAAAGCGGGACAATTCGGCAAGGCGAACCGGCCAGTCGGCGAAGCGGTCGGAGAAGGTCTGGAAATGCTGCTCGGCCAGCAGAGTCGTGGGGCAGAGCATTACGACCTGGCAGCCGTCGGCGACCGCGGCGAAGGCGGCGCGCAACGCTACCTCTGTCTTGCCGAAGCCGACGTCGCCGCACACCAGTCGGTCCATGGGCTTGCCCGCGGCCATGTCGGCGAGCACCGAGTTGATCGCCGCCGCCTGGTCGGGCGTTTCCTCGAAGCCGAAGCCGTCGGCAAACGCCTCGAGATCATGTTGCTTTACCGAAAATGAATGACCCTGTCGGGCAGCGCGCTTGGCATACAGCGCGAGCAGCTCGGCGGCGGTGTCGCGCACCTGTCTTGCGGCGCGCGCCTTGGCTTTGTCCCACTGGCCGCTGCCCAGCTTGTGCAGCGGCGCCTCCTCGGGCTGCGCACCGCTGTAGCGGCCGATCACGCCGAGCTGCGCGACCGGGACGTAGAGCTTGTCGCCACCCTCGTATTCGAGGACAAGGAATTCGCTCTTCCCTTCCTCGAAATCCATCTCCTGCAAACCAAGATAACGACCGATTCCATGCTGCTCATGCACCACGGGCTCGCCGACCTTGAGCTCGGAGAGATCGCGCAGCATGCCCTCGACGGAGCTGCGCTTCTCGGCGCCGCGCCCGCGTCGGCGCACCACCCCGGCGTAGAGCTCCGCCTCGGTGACTACCGCCCATCCTTCGGCAGGCAGCGCGAAGCCGCGCGCCAGGGGCGCCACGCCGAGCATGAGCTTCGAGGCCTTCGAGATGAAGTCCTCGAAGCTCGCGCACGCATCGGGCTGCAGGCCGTATTCGGCGAAGTAGCTCGCCATGGTCTCGCGCCTGCCGGGGGACTCGGCGCCGATCAGCACGCGCAGCCCCGAGGTCTCGACGAAGCGCTTCAGCGCTGCGACCGGATTTTGCGCCCGCCGATCGAGCGCGAGCGCCGGAAGCTCCAATGCCGCCAAAGGTTCGCCGTCCTGGTCCGGCTTATCCAGTATGTCGACCCGGGGAAAGGCCTGAGCGCGTATGTAGAACTCCTCCGCCGGGACGAACAGCTGCGCGGGCGCCAGGAGCGGCCGGTCGGGATCGCCGCCGGCCATCTTGTGGCGCGTGTTCGCATCGCGCCAGAACTCCTGGATGGCATCGGCGACCTCGTGGTGCAGCGCGAGGACGCTGGCGGCGGGCAGGTAATCAAACAGCGTCGCGACGGAGTCGAAGAACAGCGGCAGGTAATACTCGATCCCCGCGGCCGCCACGCCGTTGGAAACGTCACGGTAGAGTCGCTTCTTCGACGGGTCGCCCTCGAAAAGCTCGCGCCAGCGACTGCGGAAACGCGCGCGGCCGGCGTCATCGAGCGGGAACTCGCGCGCGGGCAGCATGCGGATCTCGTTCACCGAGTACAGCGTGCGCTGCGTGTCGACGTCGAACGTCTTGATGGCGTCGATCAGGTCGTCGTCGAGGTCGATGCGGTAGGGGAGCGCCGATCCCATCGGGAACAGATCGATCAGGCCGCCGCGAAAGCACACTTCTCCCGGCGATAAGACCTGCGTGACATGCTGGTAGCCGGCCACGGCGAGTTGCTGCCTGACCCGCTCGAGGGAGAGCTTTTCCCGCGCCTTGAGGAAGAAAGTGTGGCCGGCGATATAGGACGGCGGGCACAGTCGCACCAACGCCGTCGCCGCCGGCATCACCGCGACGTCGAAGTCGCCGCGCTGGATCCTGTAAAGCGTGGCCAGCCGCTCTGACACCAAGTCCTGGTGCGGCGAGAACTGGTCGTAGGGAAGCGTTTCCCAGTCCGGGAGCAGACACAGGCGCAACTGCGGTGCGAACCACCGCAGTTCCTCGAGCAGCCGCTGCGCGTCGAGCGCGCCTGCTGTAATGACCGCAAGCGGTTTCTCCGTCTGCGCCAGACGTGCGAGCGCAAGCGCGTCGGCTGAGCCGGCGAGCCGGGTATAACGTCGGCGGGCGGGAAGCGAATCGCGGTGCATCAGAAGCGTGACCTATGCAATTATATCGGCCTGAATTAAAAGAACTTCTATGTCCATCTACGCGTTGATTCCCGCCGCAGGGAGCGGTACTCGGTTTTCGGGCTTGGCGCCGAAGCAATACCTGCCGCTCGCCGGCCGGCCGATGCTGTGGCATGCGGTGCGAGCCGTCTGCGTGCCGCCGGTGGAGTCGGTGTTCGTGGTGCTCGCACCCAGCGACAGCGCGTTCGCGACGCACGACTGGAGCGCCTTCGCCGGCAAGCTCGAGCCGCTCTACTGCGGCGGCGAAACGCGCCGCGATTCGGTGTACAACGGGCTGGTGGCGGCAATGGCGGCGGTGGAAGCGAATGACTGGATGCTGGTGCACGATGCCGCGCGGCCCTGCCTGCCACGCAAGGATTTCGATACTCTGCTGCGGGAGACGCAACACGACGAGGTGGGTGGAATCCTGGCGCTGCCGATCGCCGATACCGTGAAAAAAGCCGCCAAGGATGAAAGCGGCGCGCAACGCGTTGCCGCTACAGAGGACCGTTCCGTGTTGTGGCTGGCCCAGACTCCCCAGATATTCCGCGCCGGCTTGCTTGCTCAGGCCCTGCAGCGTGCGAGGGGCGCGCCGACCGACGAAGCCGCCGCGGTCGAGCAACTGGGCCTGCGGCCGCGGTTAATCGCCGGCAGCCGCGAAAACCTCAAGGTCACGTGGCCGGAGGACATCGCGCTCGCGGAGAGCATCCTGAAGGGTCGTACATGAGGATCGGGCAGGGCTTCGACGTGCATCCGCTCGTCGCGGGGCGCAAGCTGATCATCGGCGGCGTCGAGATCCCGTACCACAAGGGGCTGGAGGGTCATTCCGACGCCGATGTCCTGCTGCACGCGATCTGCGACGCAATCCTTGGCGCCGCCGGCCTCGGCGATATCGGCGGGCACTATCCAGACTCCGACACGGCGTTCGCGGGCGCCGACAGCCGGGGCCTCCTACGGGACGTGGCGCAAAAGCTCGGTGCGCAGAAGCTGAAGGTATTGAACATCGACGCGACGATTCTCGCGCAGGCGCCGCGCATGGCGCCGCACATGCCGCGAATGGTCGCGAACATCGCCGCCGATCTCGGGATTGAGCCGGCGGCAGTCAATATCAAGGCGACGACGACCGAAGGCCTGGGCTTCGTCGGGCGCCTGGAAGGCATCGCGGCGCAGGCGGTGGCGCTGCTCGACTAATGTACTCTCCCGCCTATAACCGGCTCGAAGACCGCGCGGAGCTGCTGGAATTCATGCGCGCAAACAGTTTTGTCGTGCTCGTCACCGGGACCGGCGGCACGTTGCACGCCTCCCATCTGCCCGCGATGGTGCACGACGACAACGGCGCGATCCGTGTCGACATGCATATGGCGCGCGCCAACCCGCAGTGGAAGGAGTTCTTCGACGGCGAAGAAGTGCTCGTGGTCTTTCCCGGCCCGCATGCCTACATCTCGCCGCGCTGGTACGAAGAGCAGGAGCGGGTGCCGACGTGGAACTACGCCGCGGTGCACGCGTACGGCACCCCGAAAGTCATCGACGACAAGAACCTCAAGCTGCAATCCCAGCGCCGTCTGATCGTCACGCTGGATCCGCAGTGGCTGGCGCGCTTCGATGCGCTCCGGCGCGAATATGTCGACAGAATGCTCGACGGCATTGTGAATTTCGAGATCGCGCTGACGCGCATCGACACGCGCTGGAAGCTTTCGCAGAACCGCAGCCGGCGCGAGCAGGAGCTCATCGTTTCCGAGCTGGAGCGCTCGGCGGATTCCGGCGCGCGGGCGCTCGCGGCTCTTACCCGCAAGCACTTCGTCGACAAAAGCGAGTGAAGGTTGTCGTCATGGGCGCCGGGCTCGCCGGCGTCACCACCGCATGGTATCTCGTGCGCGACGGCCACGAGGTCGTGGTGATCGACCGCGAGCCCGAGGTTGCCGCGGGGGCGAGCTATGCCAACACCGGCATCATCGCAGCGAGTCGGGCCTATCCGTGGTCCGCGGGCGAGATCGGCCGGGCACAGCGCTTCGATTTCGAGCTGTGGCTCTGGCTCGTGCAGCACCTGCTTCTGCGCAGCGGGCGCTCCTATCGGCGTGTGCTGGAAGCGAAGGTACGGCTGGTCCGCTATTCCCAGCAGCTGCTGCACGAATTGATACGCGACGCCGGCATTCAGTGCGAGCTTAAGCCCGGGGTGCTGTACCTGTACCGCGAGGCCGAGACGCTCGACAGGGCGTGGCAGCGCGCAGCCGCGATGCGTGCATTCGGCTTCGAGATCGAAAGGCTGCAGGTTGCCAAGCTCGCGGAGCTCGAGCCGGCGATCGACGCCTCGCGGCTCGCCGGCGCGCTGCACGCACCGGGCGACGAGGCGGCCGACGCTGCGTTCTTGTGCCGCAGCCTCGCCGCGCGGCTGCGCACGCGCGGCGCGAGCTTCTACCTCGAGAACGAGATCCTGTCGATCGAGCCGGTCGACGTGCGTATCCGGGAAGTGGTGACGCGCCGCGGGCGCGTGCGCGCCGACGCCTTCGTCTGCGCGCTCGGGGTCATGGACCGCAAGCTACGCGAGCAGCTCGGAACCCACGTGCCGGTGTATCCGGTCAAAGGCTACTCGGCAAGCGTGCCGATCGTCCGCCCCGAGGCGGGGCCGCGCCGTGCGCTGATCGATGAATCGCGTGCCGTGGCCTTTGCGCCGCTCGGCGGCGAGCTGCGCATTACCGGCGGGGCGCAGCTCGCCGGCTACGCCAAGGACCATGTGCCGGAGGCGTTCGCTCCGCTGTTCGATACGGTGAGAGATCTTTATCCGGATGCGCTCGACTACACGCGCGCGCGCGTGCGCGCCTGCCAGCGGCCGATGACGCCGGAAACCACGCCGCGCTTCGGCACCGGGCGATATCAGAACCTGTGGTTCAACATCGGCCTCGGCCACATGGGCTTTGCCATGGCGGCCGGCGCGGGGCGCATCACGGCCGACCTGGTTGCGGGACGCTCCGCCCCCATCGACCTCGACGGGCTGCGCATCCGGCGGCACTAGTAATGCAAATGTGATGCGGCTCTTCTTCGCGCTTTGGCCGCCGGCCGAAACGGCCGACGCGCTGGCCGCCTGGGCGCACGCGGCGCAGCGTCTCACGGGCGGCAAGCCCACCGACGCGGCGAAGATCCACCTCACCCTCGCCTTTCTCGGCGACGCGGATGCGCAAAAAGCCGTCCTGGCAGCCGGACGCGTCACCGGAACGATTCACAGCCTTCCTATCGAGCAGGCGCGCCACTGGCGCGAGAACAACATCGTCTGGGCAGGGCCGCGCGAGACTCCGCTGGCCCTCGCGGCGCTGTTCAAAAGCCTCAGCCTGGAGCTCTACCGCGAGGAATTCATCCTCGAGCGTCGGCCGTTGACCGCCCATGTCACGCTTATTCGCAAGGCGCGCACGGCTAGGTTACCGCCGCTTCCCGCAGTCGAATGGCCGGTGCGCGAGTTTCTCCTCGTGCGCTCGTCGCTCTCGTCCAAAGGGTCGACCTACGAGCCGCTTGAGCGCTTTGCTCTTTTGTAGCGCGCTCGCCGCCTGCGCGCAGCAGCCGGCGTGCGACGCTACGCGGACGCTATATGTCGTGAACCACGGTTGGCACTCGGGAATCGTAGTTGAGCGGGCCGACCTGCTAAAGCGCCTGCCCGGCCTAGCCCTCGGCGAAGGAAGCCTTGTCGAGATTGGCTGGGGAGAAGAGCGCTTCTACCAGGCGCGAGAGACGACGCTCGGCATGGCGCTGCGCGCGGTGCTGCAACCGAATGCAAGCGTGCTGCAGGTCGTGCCGTTCACCGGATCGCCGCCGCGCTACTTCGCGGCCGCCGAGGTGGCCGAGGTCGGCACGGACGAGGCGGGCTACGCGGCGGCGCTCGATTTCATCGCGGCAACGTTGAGACCGCCGCTTGAGCGCCTCGGTCCCAGCCTGTATGGCAACGGGTCGTTCTATCGCGCCGAGGGCTCGTTCCACCTGTTCAACAACTGCAATACCTGGGTGCGCGACGTGCTTGAAAGAGCTCAATGCGAGAGCGCGAGGCGCGCGACCAGGCCGCCGCCGTCGCGCGGCAGGAGCTCGAGGCCGCCGCCATGGGCGCGCGCGACGCGCTCGACGATCGCGAGGCCAAGCCCCGCGCCACCGCGCCCGCTGCGCGCCGCGTCCAGCCGGGTGAAAGGCCGCTTCAGCCGCTCGGTCTCGTGCCCGGGAATGCCCGGCCCGTGGTCGCGCACCTCGATCACCACGCCGCCCTTGGCAGCCTTCCTCAATTCCAGCTCGATCGGCTCGCTGGCGTGGCGCAGGGCGTTGTCGACGAGGTTGCTCACCGCGCGGCGTACCGCCATGCGCGCAACGCGGAGGGGCCCAGTGTTTTCCTTTTTCAAAGAAATTGCTTTGCCAAGGCGTGTGTAATGCTCGGCGATGTCGTCGAGCAGCCTGCCGAGGTCCTCGAGCTTCTTGTCCTCGTTCACGCCCCGCGCGAAGTCGAGGAACTGCCCGATGATGGCGTCGATCTCGTCGATATCGGCGACCATCGCGTCGAAGTCGCCGCGCATTTCGTCCTTCGCGGCGCCGCTCATCTCGAGCGCGAGCCGCATGCGCGAAAGCGGCGTGCGCAAGTCGTGCGATATGCCGGCGAGAACCATGGCGCGCTCGCGCTCCATGCTCTCGAGGTCGCGCGCCATGCGGTTGAAAGCGCCGGCGAGCGTTTTCAGCTCGCGCGGGCCTTCCTCGGCGAGCGGCTGGTGCGGCGCGCCGCGCCCAATGCGCTCCGCGGCGCGCGTCAGCGCGGCGAGCGGGCGCGCGAGGTTCGAGGCTATGAGCCAGGCGCCGGCGAGGGCGAGGGCGAGCAGCCCCGCGCCCCAGCCGAGCCACTGCAGGCCGAGCTCGAGCTCGAAGCGCTCGCGCGGCAGCATCACCCAGAACTCGTCCTCGTCGATGAAGAAGCTGACGAGAAAGCCTTCCTCGTCGTCGCGCGCGTAGGCAAAGCGTGTTTGCTCCCCGGTGAGAGCACGCACTTTCTTCGCCACGAGGTCGAGCAGCGGCTCGTCGGGCAGGGGCTCGAGCTTCTCGCTGGCGGTCGCCGGGAACACGCGCAGGCCTTCCGTCTCGTTCAGCTCCACGAGGAGCTGGCGCCGCAGGAAAGGGTCCGCGCTCACCAGCGCGGCGCGCGTCAGGTTCACCGTGCTGACGGTCTGCTGGGCAAGCTCGCGCGAGCGCGGCTCGCGCTCGTAGACAAGGTAAATCTGGAACGAGGCGAGGACCGCGGTAACGATGAGCGTCGCGATCAGCAGGAACGACCGCGCGAAGACCGTCACTGGGCGGAGGCCGGGTTTTCCACGTCCGGGACGAACACGTAGCCGAAGCCCCAGACCGTCTGGATGTGCTTCGGGTGCGACGGATCCTGCTCGACGATCTTGCGCAGGCGCGAGATCTGCACGTCGATCGAGCGGTCGAACACCTCGTACTCGCGCCCGCGCGCGAGCTCCATCAATTTGTCGCGCGACAGAGGCTGGCGGGGATGCTGCACCAGCACCTTGAGCACCGAAAACTCTCCGGTGGTAAGCGCGACTTGCTTGCCGGCGCGCGTCAACGCTCGGGTGGCGAGGTTAAGCGAGAACTCGCCGAACGCGTACACGCCTCCCGCGGCGGGCGCGCCCGGCGGTCCGGGCGGCGCCCGCCGCCTCAGGACGGCATTGATGCGCGCGAGCAGCTCGCGCGGGTTGAAGGGCTTCGGCAGATAGTCGTCGGCGCCCATCTCGAGGCCGACAATGCGGTCGACGTCGTCGCCCTTGGCGGTCAGCATGATGATCGCGGGCGCGGTCTGCTGCGTGCGCAATCTTCGGCAGATGGCGAGACCGTCCTCGCCCGGCAACATGAGATCGAGCACCACGAGGTCGTAGCGCTCGCGTGCGAGCTGCTTGTCCATCGCGCCCGCATCCGGCACCGCTTTCACCTCGTAGCCCTCGCCGCCGAGATAGCGCACCAGCAGCTCGCGCAGCCGCTGATCGTCGTCGACTACCAGGATGCGGGTCTTGAGCTCGCTCATGGAGGAGAAAGGGCAATAGATTGTTACAAAACGATACCCGCCCGCAAGGCGGGCCGCGTAACATTCGCGTCCATGATCCTGCGCGCCGCGTTGGCTTTCGTGCTCGCTTTCGCCGCCGCGGCCGCCGACGCCCAGCCGGTCAAGCGCGCCGACGGACGCGAGCGCCAGATGAGCCGGGAAGAGCGTGAGCGCATGCGCGACGACATGCGAGACGCGTACCGCCCGCGCGACGAGCGGCCGCAGAAGACACACCAGATGTCTCCCGAGGAGCGCGGCAGGCTGCGGCGCGACATCGAGGACGCCAACCGGAGCTTAAAGCGTTAGTCTGTCTTGCTGCGCGGGGTCGTTGGCGGCGGGCCCGGCAGAGTAAAACCTGCACGTGTTCTTGCCCGCCTGCTTCGCGGCGTACATGGCAATGTCGGCGTGCTTCATCAGCGCGGCCGCATCGGCGGCGTCGTCGGGAAAGAGGCTGATGCCGATGCTCGCGGTCACGCTCGCCAGGGCGCCCGGGAGCGTGTAGGGCCGCGCGCTCTCCGCAAGCAGCTTTTTCGCCACTACCTCGACCGGCTCGGGGTCCTGCACCTCCTCGAGCACCACCAAGAACTCGTCGCCGCCGAGGCGCGCGATCAGATCGCTCGCGCGCAGGTTGTCACGCAGCCGTGCGGCGAGCTCGACGAGCAGCGCGTCACCCGTGTCGTGGCCGTACGCGTCGTTGATCTCCTTGAAGCCGTCCAGGTCGAGGAACACGACCGCAAGCTTCGAGTTCCGGCGCCGCGCGCGCTGCACCGCCTGATCGAGCGACGGCATGAAGCTCGTGCGGTTGGCGAGCCCCGTCAGCGGATCGCTGTACGCGAGCGAGGCGATGTGCTTGCGCGCGAGCGCGATTTCGGTGATGTCGCGCCCGACGCCGCGATAGCCGAGGAACGCGCCTTCCGGGCTGAAGCGCGGGTCGCCACTCACCGAGAGGTGGCGCACCAGCCCGTCGGGCATGCGCCGGGCGAACTCGAAGTCGCGGAACGGCAGGTGCTGGTCGAGCCGTGCGCGGTGCGCCGCCCAGCCGGCCTCGTCGGGGCTCTCGTTCGGCAGCTCCCACGCGGCCTTGCCGATCACGCCGCGGCTCATCTCCGGCGGCAGGTACTCGGGTCCGTGTACGAGCTGGGTGAAGCGGTGCGCCTCGTCGGTCTCCCAGAAAAAGTCCGACGACATCTGCGTCAGGCTGCGAAAGCGCGTCTCGCTCTCGCGCAGCGACGCCTCGGCCTGCTTCCTCTGCAGGAACTGGCCGACCTGGCTGCCGATCACCCGCGAGGCGGCAAGCAGGCGCTGGTAGGGCGGGCGCGCCTTCAGGCCGGAAAAGTTGAGCACGCCGATGGTCTTGCCCTCGGCTCGGACCGGAAAGGCGAATCCGCCGCGCAGCCCGGTGCCTTGCCACGCGTTACGGTCGCGCACCCGCGGGTCGCGCGTGATATCGGCCGACCAGACCGCTTCGCCCGATTGCCACACTGTTCCGGTAAGACCTTCGCCCGCGCGGAACACGAACGCGCGCGAGCGCTCGATGAAGGGGGCGATGGCCGGGTCGGCGATCGCCCAGGCGTTCTCGAAGCGCGCGAGCTCGCCCTCGATGCGGAAGTAGCGGCCGCAGGCGAAGCCTTCGGCCTCGCACACTGCGCGGATCACGCCTTGAAGGCCGCCGGAAGTATCCTCGGCCGCGGCGAGCAGCCGCGCCACGTCGTGCTCGAGCCTGAGCATCTGCTCGGCGCGCTTTTCTTCCGTGACATCCCGGCCGACGCCGCGATAGCCGCTGAATCGGCCGGCGGCGTTGAACACCGCCTCTCCGCTCACCCGCATATAGCGCACCGAGCCGTCCTGCATACGGCGCCACATGAGGACGTCATGGAACGGCTGCCGCGCGTCGAGCATCGCTCGATGGACGTCCCAGCCGCCCTCGACCTCGAGCTCGGTTTCCCAGCGCCGCGCGCCGAGCAGGCGCTGCAGCAGGCGGGGGTCGCCGCCGGCGACCTGGCGGCCTTCGAGGCGCGTGAACCGGTACTCGACGTCGAGTTCCCAATACCAATCGGAAGACAGGTTGGTGAGGGCGCGGAACCGCGCTTCGCTTTCGCGCACCGCACGCTCGGCTTCGAGACGGCTCAGGAACTGGCCGATCTGCGTGCCGATCGCGCCGAGCGTCTGCCACAGCCGCTTGTCCGGCTGGCGCATACGTCGCGAAGTGAATTCCAGCACCGCGGCTACGCGTCCGCCCGCGTGGACCGGGAACAGCGCCGCCGCGCGCAGCCCGGTCTCGCCGGCGAGGTCGCTGCGCAGCGCGCGCGGATCGGCCGTAGTGTCGGCAATCCACAGCGGTTCGCCCGACTGCCACACGACGCCGACCAAGCCTTTGCCGGGCGCGAAGGACAGATCGCGCGACGCCTGGAGGAAGCGGCCGGCGCCTGCATCGCCCGGCGTCGCCCAGCAGGCAAACGGCCGCAGCACGCCTGCCGGCTCCTCCGGCGCCCAGAGCAGCGAGCAATCCCAGCGCAGAGAGTCGCAGATCGCTTCGAGCGCGCCGCTCAGGGCTTGCGGCGCTGGCGCCTCGGCCAGGCGCAACGTGACTGCCTGGTCGAGCTTGAGGAGCTGCTGGATGTGCTGCTGATGGCTGATGTCGCGGCCGATGCCGCGGTAGCCGGTGAAGCGCCCGCGCGCGTCAAACGTCGGCTCGCCGCTGACGCTGATATAGCGGCGCGCGCCGTCGGGCAGGCTGCGCCACATGAGGACATCGCGGAACGGCGCGCGGGATTCGAGCAGCGCGCGGTGCGCTTCCCACCCGCCTTCGATCTCGACCCCGGTTTCCCAGCGCTTCTTGCCGAGGATATCCTGCGCGAGGCTCTGCTCGGCAGTCGCATCGTTGCGCAC
This sequence comes from Burkholderiales bacterium, assembly GCA_035454685.1. GTDB lineage: Bacteria > Pseudomonadota > Gammaproteobacteria > Burkholderiales > SG8-39 > SCGC-AG-212-J23. The sequence goes on from DATIGN010000079.1 coordinate 32,091, forward strand.
CTCGACGCGCGTGAAGCGCAGCTCGGGGTCCTGCTCCCAGTACCAGTCCGATGTGAGGCCGAGAAGGTGCGGGGCAGAATGCCGGGCGGAAGCCGCAGCCGCGCCTCGCCGCCGTGCAGGTGCGCGTCGCGCTGGCGTGCGTCTGGATGATGCCGCCATAGTTCCCCTTCCCCTCCCGCGGTCAGTCAATCTACTGGACCGTTATCTGGGCGTCCAGCGCATTTTGTCTCGGGTAGGAGATGAACTATGGAATTCGCATAGTAGGCGAGAAGCGCAAGCTCCCGCGGCCGCGCTCGAAACAAGCCGTCCTCCTCGTCCACCAGATGACGCAGCCGCAGCATGCGCAGGCCGACGCTCAGCGCGTAATCGAAGTCGCCGCGCGGGATGTACGCGCGCGCGCCTGCCGCCTCGAGACGCGCGAGGAGCTGCCGGACCTCGGCTTTGAGCTCGAACTCGGAGAGCGCGCGCTGCCGGTGCGCGACGAAGACGACCGCGAGCAGCGGCACCGGCACCACCGGCACGATGCGCCCGACCGCCTCCATGAGCTCGCGGCCGAGGCTCGAGATTGCGGCGCGACGCTGCTCGCCCGCGAGCGCCTGAAAATCGATGCTGCGCACACGACAGTATTCGCGCATCGAGATCGGTGTGCCGAAGTTCACGCACGCGTAGCCGAACCGATGCCACTCGCTGCGCAGCATCAGAGAGAGGTTGTGGAGAACGAAGCGGAACGTGACCCAAAGCCCCCTGGCCCTTCCGGTGGACCCTCTTTCCTTTAGAAGAGATCGGTCTTCCAGCACGCGGTCGTAGTTGATGCCGAGCGGCACGAACACCAGGTCGCGGTCCCCGCCGATGCGAAAGCCGCGCAGCATGTAGTCGATCACGCCGAGCTTCGGCTCGCGCATGCGCCCGTCGCGCGTGAGGCCGCCCTCCGGGAACACCGCCTGCGGCACCCCGGCCTCGGTCGCCATGGCGACGTAGCGCTCGAGCACACGGCGGTAGAGCTCGTCGCTCGAGTTGCGCCGCACGAAATACGCGCCCATCGCGCGAATCAGCGCCGAGAGCGGCCAGATCCGCGCCCACTCGCCCACCGCGTAGGAAAGCGCGGCCTGGTCCGCCGCAAGGAAGCCGGCCAGCACGTAGTCCATGTTGGAGCGATGGTTCATGACGCACACCACGGTAGCGCTAGGGTCGATGCGCTCGAGGCCCGCAGAATCGACGTAGCCGATGCGCACGCGGTAAAGAAGCCGCGCGATCCGCCGCCCGAGCCAGTAGCCAAGACGGAAGTACAGGTACGCGTTGAACGCGGGAACGATTTCCCGTGCATAGGTTTCAACGATTTCCAGCGCCACGGGGAGCGGCACGCGCCTTTCACGCGAGAACTGTTCCGCCGCCTGCTGCACCTTGGGGTCGGTGAGCAGGCGGTGGATGAGCGCCTGGCGCTTGGTGCGCTGGAACGGCCGGATGGCGATGCGAAGCCGCGTCGAGACGTCGTCGATCACGCGATTCGCCGGGTGCGTGAGCATCCAGCGCAGCGCCGGCATCAGCACGTGCTCGTACAGCGCCCACAATGCGAACAGGCCGACCGCGACCACGGCCCAGAGCGGCAGCGCGATGCTGTCGGTCATTTTCTCTCCCGGTAGAAGAGATAGAGCCCGCTGCCGATCACGATCGCTGCGCCCAGCCACAGACCAGGGCTCGGGATTTCGCCGAACACCAGGTAACCGAAGAGCGCCATGTAGAACACCTGCTGGTAGAGAAACGGCGCGATCACGCTGGCGGGAGCATAGCGGTGGGCGAGGGCGAGCAGGTAGTGGCCGCAGCCGCCGAGTACGCCGAGCAGGCAGGCGACCGTCCATTCGAGCCAGCCGCTGGGTGACTGCCAGGCGGCGAGGGCGAAAGGCGCGAGTCCGATCGCCGCGCCCACGGCCGGCAGGTACTGGATCGTCTCGGGCGAGTCGTACGCGGCGAGGCGGCGGGTCATCATCATGAAAGCGGCATAGAGCATCGCATTCACGACCGAGGCGAGCATCGCCGGATGGAACTCCGCGCTGCCCGGCCGGATGATCACCAGCACGCCGGCGAAGCCGGCGAGGATCGCGATCCAGCGCCCGGCGTCGAGCTTCTCGCCGAGGAGCGAGGCGCTCGCGAGCGCGATCATGATCGGCACCGAGAAGAAGATTGACGACGTGACAGTGAGCTGCAGGTACTGCAGCGCCCAGAAATTGATCCCGGTCATCGCGATGAACATCAGCGCGCGCAGCGCATGCCAGCGCAGGTGGCGGGTCTTGATCAACGCGATGCCCTTCACGGGGAACAGCACGCTCCCCGCGAAGATCACGTGGGTCACAAAGCGCAGCCAGACCACGACGATCACGGGCACGCTCGCGACCAGCCACTTCGCGCTGCCGTCGAGCAGCGAAAAGAGCAGATAGGTAAGCGAGACGAGGCCGATGCCGACGAGGCGGTTGCGCGCGCTGTCGGCCTGGAGCAAGGCTAGCGCGGAGCTACCACGGGATTTCCGCGCCGTCGTGAGACAGGAACCGACCGGAATCCGTTGATTTCAGCTTGTCGATGACTTTTCTCAGCCCCGAAACGGAGACCTCGGGGGTGAGCGGCGCCTGCGCGCCGCCCATGTCGGTGCGCACCCAGCCGGGGCTGAGCGCGACGACGATGACGGCGCGGCGGGCGAGGTGTGCGGCGAGGCCCTTGACCAGCATGTTGAGCGCCGCCTTGCTGGTCGCGTACGGGAGCGTCATCCCGGTCGACTCGCTGATGGAGCCGAGTCGGCTCGACATCATCGCGATGATGCGGCGCTCGCTCGCGGCCACGTTGTCGAGCAGCGCATCCGCGAGCGCCGCCGGGCCCAGCAGATTGACGCGCAGGACCTCCTCCCACGAGTCGAAGTCGAAGCTGCCCGGCTTCATTCCGCGCTTGCCGACGATGCCGGCGTTGCAGAACAGCAGATCGATCGGTTTTCCCTTCAACTGCTTTGCAAACCCGGAGATCTGCGCTCGATCGGTCATTTCAAGCTGGCGGCGCATCGTGCCGATCACTTCCCAGCCGTCGGCGGCGTACTGGCGCGCGAGCTCCTTCCCGAGCCCCCGGCCGGCGCCGGTGATCAGAGCGGTGGGCATCCGTCGCGCAGGAATACCGTCAGGTCCGTGACCGGCGGGCGCGCGGGCACCTGGTAGAACATGTCGGCGACGAAGCCGCGGTGGTAGCTGGTGTGGTTGACGATGTGCAGGAGCATCTCGCCGCGCGTCATGGCGCCGTGGCCGCCACCGATGAAGGAAAATTCGAGCCGCTCGTCCAGCGCTGCAGGGACGATCGCGTCGCTCCAGTCGACGTACCAGTCGTCGAGGCTTCGTTGCGCGCGCTCGAGCTCCTCGAGCGGCGGAGCCTCGGCTGTGTTGCGCGCCGTATAGCCGTGCTCTCGCTTTTCGAGGTGCGCCTGGAAGATGCGGTCAATCACGTAGTTGTGGTTCAGCGTATGAACCATGCTCCGGAACAGCGTCGCGCGCGGCCTGGTCGCCTCGCCCGCGGGAAGCGCCGCTACGGCGGCGAAGATGAGCTCGTTCGCCCAGCGGTTGTAGCGCGTCAGCATGCGCGCCGTGCGCGTGGCCGTCATAGGGCAGCGATGACCGCCCGGGTCACGTCCTGGGTGCGTGCGCTTCCGCCGAGGTCGGGAGTGAAGATTCTCTTTGCCGTGACCGCTTCGATCGCCCTCATGAGGCGTGCCGCCGCCTTCGCTTCGCCCAGGTGCTCGAGCATCATCGACGCGGTCCAGAAGGTCGCGATCGGGTTGGCGATGCCTTTGCCGGTGATATCGAAGGCCGAGCCGTGGATCGGCTCGAACATCGAAGGGAATTTGCGCTCGGGATTCAGGTTGGCGGTGGGCGCGATCCCGAGCGAACCCGAGAGCGCTGC
>DATIGN010000080.1:0-32530 GCA_035454685.1 Burkholderiales bacterium
TGGAGATGACGTCTCATCACGACAGGTGCCGGCAAGCTTGCTTTACTAAAATGCGGCGTTCTACGCCGAACAACGGCGAAAAAGCTGGCTTCTGGCTGTCCCCAACCGATCCCTTGAGGAGCAGCAGTGATGGACCTGCGCAAGCTAAAGAAGCTGATTGATCTCGTGCAGGAGTCTGGCATCGCAGAGCTCGAAATCACCGAAGGCGAGGAAAAGGTAAGGATTGTGAAAGGAGGCGCCGTAGTCGTCACCGGCCCGTCTCCCGTGGCTACAGTCGGATCGCCACCGGGTGCGCCTCACCCCGCTGCACCGGCAGATGCAACCGGTGCGGAGCCAGAGCCGGGCCAGGAAGGGCACGTGGTGAAGGCTCCCATGGTGGGCACCTTCTACCGCTCGCCCTCGCCTGACGCCAAGCCCTTTATCGAGGTCGGTCAGGCGGTGAAAGAGGGCGACACGATCTGCATCATCGAGGCCATGAAGCTCATGAACGAAATCGAGGCTGACGCCTCGGGCGTTGTCAAAGCCATCCTCGTCGAGAATGGGCAGCCGGTCGAGTACGGCCAGCCGCTCTTTATCCTGGGCTAGATGTTCGAAAAGATTCTCATCGCCAACCGAGGCGAGATCGCGCTGCGTATCCAGCGCGCCTGCCGGGAGCTCGGCATCCGCACGGTGGTTGTGCACTCGGAAGCCGATACCGAGGCAAAGTATGTGAAGCTTGCCGACGAGTCGGTATGCATCGGCCCGCCGCCAGCGGCCGCGAGCTATCTCAACATCCCTGCGATCATCAGCGCCGCTGAAGTCACCGATGCCGAGGCTATCCATCCCGGCTACGGCTTCCTTGCCGAAAACGCCGACTTCGCCGAAAAGGTCGAGCGCTCGGGCTTCGTGTTCATAGGCCCGCGGCCGGAGAACATTCGCCTGATGGGTGACAAGGTGAGCGCCAAAGCGGCCATGGTCAAGGCTGGGATTCCCACAGTGCCCGGCTCCGAGGGCGCGCTGCCCGACGATCCCAAGGAAATCGTGCGCGTCGCGCGCAAGATCGGCTATCCCGTGATCATCAAGGCCGCAGGCGGTGGCGGCGGGCGCGGCATGCGCGTCGTGCACACCGAGGCGGCGCTGCTCAACGCAGTCAACATGACGCGCAGTGAAGCGCAGGCTGCGTTCGCCAATCCGACGGTCTACCTCGAACGCTACCTCGAGCAGCCGCGCCACATCGAGATCCAGGTCCTTGCCGACGCGCACAAGAACGCGCTACATCTGGGCGAGCGCGACTGCTCGCTGCAGCGGCGTCACCAGAAGGTGCTGGAGGAGTCGCCTGCCCCCGAGCTGCCCACCAAGCTGCGTGACAGGATCGGCGAGCGCTGCGTCGACGCCTGCCGCAGGATCGGCTACCGCGGCGCCGGAACGTTCGAGTTCCTATACGAGGACGGCGAGTTTTACTTCATCGAAATGAATACCCGCATCCAGGTTGAGCACCCGGTGACCGAGATGGTGACCGGGGTCGACCTCGTACAGGAACAAATCTACATCGCGGCAGGCGAGAAGCTGCGCATGCGCCAGAAGGACGTGCAAATCCGCGGCCACGCCATCGAATGCCGCATCAACGCCGAGGACCCTTACCTCTTCACGCCTTCGCCGGGCAGGATTACTTCCTACCATCCGCCCGGCGGGCCCGGCATCCGCGTCGACTCCCACGTCTATCAGGGTTATACCGTGCCGCCGAATTACGACTCGATGGTCGGCAAGGTCATCGCCTTCGGCGCGACCCGCGAACAGGCGCTCGGGCGCATGCGCATCGCGCTTTCGGAAATGGTCGTCGAGGGCATCCAGACGAACATCGAACTGCATCGCGAGCTGCTCAACGACACGCGCGTGCTCCGGGGCGGCGTGTCGATCCACTATCTGGAGCAAAAGCTCGCGCAGGAGGAAAAGAAGCGCAAGTGATGCCCTGGATCGCGCTGACGCTGCGCGTCGAGCGTGCAGTGGCCGAGACGTTCAGCGACGCGCTGCTCGAGGCCGGGGCGCAGTCGGTTGCGCTCGAAGGCGTCGAGCTGCAGACACTTGCCGCGCTACTCGCTCCGGGCAGCGAACCGGACACACTGGTCGCGTCCGCGGCGCGCGCCGTGGGGATTGCCGTGCCCGCGTTCGAGGTCGAAACGATCGCGGAACGGGACTGGGTGAGGGCGAGCCAGGCGCAGTTCGCCCCGGTCGAGGTCGGCAAGCGTTTGTGGATCGGCGCGAGCTGGCACCGGCCGCCGCCGAACCGGATTGCAGTACGCATCGATCCCGGTCTTGCCTTCGGCACCGGCAGCCACCCGAGCACGAGGCTGGTTCTGGTATTTCTCGACAGAACCATCCACGGCGGCGAGCGGGTCCTCGACTATGGCTGCGGCTCCGGCATATTGGCAATCGCCGCTGCGAAGCTCGGCGCAAGGCAGGTGGTCGCAGTCGATATCGATCACCAGGCTGTGCAGACAGCACGCGCAAATGCGCTCGCCAATGCCGTCGCGCTGACGGCAGCACTACCCGATGCGCTGACCGCAGTCGATTACGATGTCATCGTGGCCAACATCCTTGCCCAGCCGCTGATCGAGCTCGCGCCGCTCTTTGCGCGGCTGGGCGCCCGCGTCGCGCTATCGGGGATCCTGGAAACGCAGGCGGCGGAGGTGAGGCACGCGTACGCTCAGCGGTTCGACATGCACATCGCGGACGGCGACGAAGGCTGGGTTCTGCTCGAAGGTGCGCGCAAGTGAGCCTCATCACACGCTGCCCGGCGTGCGGCACCGCTTTCCGCGTGCGCCGCGAGCAGCTAGCCGCGCATTCCGGCACCGTCCGCTGCGGCAAATGCGACAACGTGTTCAACGGCGTCGCCGGGCTGGTGGAGAAGGGCGGCAAGCGCTTGTCGTTCGATCTCTCGCCGCCGCTTGGATTGTTCGACCCGTCGCGCCAACCCCCGCAGGCGACGGACGCACACGACGAAGCGCGGCTGCCGAATTTCATGGCGCCTGCCGAGCCGCCGCGCGCGCGTGCATGGGTCTGGGGGGTGGCGACAGCGGTCGCGGCCGTTCTCCTCGGTGCGCAAGCGGCATACCGCTATCGCGCCGAGATCGCGGCGTTCGTGCCCGAGGCGCGCGCGCCGCTCCTCGCCGCCTGCCAGTGGCTTGGATGCACCGTGGCTCTGCCACGGCGCGCCGAAGTCCTGAGCATTGAATCGTCCGATCTTCAGGCCGATCCGCGCCGGCAGAACGTCATCGTATTGCACGCGTTGATCCGCAACCGCTCGCGCCTGCCGCAGGAGTACCCGGCGCTCGAACTCACGCTCACCGATGAAGGCGGCCAGCCGGTGCTGCGGCGCGTGCTTCTGCCGAGCGACTATGTCGAGCTGGAACGCGTAGGCGGCGGTATCGCGGCGGGCGGCGAGGCGGCTCTGCGCGTCTACCTTGACTCTAGCGGCGCCCCTGTCACCAGCTATCGACTCTATCTTTTCTACCCCGCATGAGCATTCTCGTCACAGGATCGATCGCCTACGACACTATCATGGTGTTCCCGGATCGCTTCCGCCATCATCTCCTCGCCGATCAGCTGCACATCCTGAACGTGTGCTTCCTAACACCCGAGATGCGCCGCGAGTTCGGTGGCACGGCCGGGAATATCGGCTACAACCTGAAGCTTCTTGGGGAAGAGCCGCTCGTCATGGCGACCGTCGGGGACGACATCCAACCGTACCTGGAGCGGTTTGGGGAACTCGGCATTCCGACGCGGCTGTTTACGCGGGTGCCGGGGCAATTCACCGCGCAAGCATTCATCACTACCGACCTGGACGACAACCAGATCACCGCTTTCCACCCGGGTGCGATGAACCATTCGCATAAGAACCACGTGACGCCCGAGCTCGGAGCGCGGCTCGCGATCATCGGCCCCGATGGCAAGGAGGGCATGCTGCAGCACGCGCGCGAATGCGCCGCGTCGGCGGTGCCGTTCCTCTTCGACCCCGGCCAAGGCCTACCCATGTTTTCGGGCGAGGAGATCCGCGAGTTCCTGCGCCTTGCGGATTACGTCGCGGTGAACGACTACGAAGGCAAACTGCTCGAAGAGAAGACCGGGCGCAAGCTCGAAGTCCTAGCGCGCGAGGCAAAGGCGCTCATATGCACGCTCGGCGCGAACGGCTCGCTGATTTTTGCCGCCGGCAAGCGCCACGAAGTGCCGTGCGTCAGAGCCGATGCCGTCGTCGACCCGACCGGCTGCGGCGACGCTTACCGCGCAGGCCTTCTATACGGCATTGCACGCGGCTGGGATTGGGACAGCATCGGCAAGCTCGGTGCCGTGATGGGCGCCCTCAAGATCGCCCGGCGCGGCGGTCAGAACCACGCCGCAACGCGGGACGAAATCGAGCGCCTGTTTCGCGGCGCGTTCGGCTATTCACCCTGGCGACAATGACGCCCTGATCTTGGCCGCGTACTCTTCGAGCTTCTCGCGCGGCGGGTTCTTTACCGGCCAGGTGAGCGTCATGCCGTCGGCTTCGTAGCGTGGAACGAGGTGGACGTGGTAATGGAACACCGTTTGCCCAGCCGCTTTACCGTTCGCCTGGTACACCGAGAGCCCGTGCGGCGCGAAGGCTTGTCGAATAGCGCACGAGACCCGCAGCATTGCGTTGGCGACGGCTGACGCCTGACCGGGCTGCAATCCGAAGATGTTTTCGACGTGCGCCTTCAGGGCCACAAGTACGTGCCCCGGGTTCACCTGGCCGAGGTCCATGAAGGCGAGGGTGTGCTGATCCTCGTGCACTACGGTGGCCGGGATCTGCCGCGCCACGATCCTGCAGAACACGCAATCGCTCACGCGTCGCCTCCTGGAGTCTGGTAGCCCGGGCATGCTACCTGATAGAGGGTGCGGTCTTCGAGCCGCAGCGCGCTGAGCGCGCCGCCCCACACGCATCCGCTATCCAGGCCGACGATTTTGCCGTGGAGGAGAAGTCCAAGCTGCGACCAGTGGCCGAAGAGCAGCGTGTGGGTGTCGTGCTGCATGCGGGCCTCGTACCAGCGCAAGAAGCCGGGCCGTGGCTGCGTACCCTTGCCCTTCAGATCCATGCGGCCCGCGGGGTCGCAGAAGCGCATCCGCGTCATGGCATTTACGATGATTCGCAGCCGGTCCCAGCCCGTAAGCGCGTCGTCCCATCGGTGGGGCTTGGCTCCGTACATATGCTCGAGAAAATCCCGGTAGCCGGGACCTTCGAGCGCGCGCTCGACTTCGCGTGCAAGCGAGAGCCCCTTCGCGATGCTCCACTGCGGCAGCAGGCCGGCATGGACCATGGCGTAGGAACCCTCGGCGTGCATCATGGGCCGCCGCCGCAGCCAGCCGACCAGCTCAGCCGCCTCGCGGGACTCCAGCACGTCACCGAAGGTATCGCCTGCGTGCGCGCGCTCGATGCCTTCGTGCTGCGCGACCAGATGCAGGTCGTGGTTGCCGAGTACGACCACCGCGCGATCCGCGAGCCTCTTCACCAAGCGCAAGACCTCGAGCGATTTGGGCCCGCGGTTGACCAGATCGCCGAGGAACCACAGCCGATCGGCAGAGCCGTCGAATGAGACCTTGCCGAGCAGCGCCTGCAACTCGTCGTAGCAGCCCTGCACGTCGCCGATCGCGTACGTCGCCATGCGGAGTCACTATAGCGCGGGTGCCGCTCGCCTCAGAAGCTTGCGTCGAGCCGGCGGTATTGGATCGCTTCGGCGATGTGGTCGGCACCGATCGAGCTTTTTTGCGCAAGATCGGCGATGGTGCGTGCAACGCGCAACACGCGGTGATATGCGCGTGCCGAGAGAAGCAGGCGCGCGAGCGCGTGACGAAGTAGCTGATCGCCTTCGCGGTCGGTCGCGCAATGGTTGTCGATCTCGCGCGTGCCGAGCAGCGCATTCGGCTTGCGCTGGCGATCGAGCTGGGCACGGCGTGCGGCTTCGACCCTTTGCCTTATTGAGGTTGTCGCCTCGCCCGCCACCGGCGCGACCAGCTCGCTCTCGCGCGGCGGCGGGACTTCCAGCTTGATGTCGATGCGGTCCGCAAGCGGCCCGGACACGCGACCGCGGTAGCGCGCGATACGCTCGGGCGTACAGCGGCAGCGGCCACTGCGGTCGCCGCAATGCCCGCATGGGCAAGGGTTCATCGCCGCAACGAGTTGGAAGCGGGCCGGGAACTGCGCCTGGCGCGCCGCGCGCGCGATCGACACCCGGCCTGTTTCGAGCGGCTCGCGCAGCGCCTCCAGTACGTCACGGTCGAACTCCGGGAGCTCGTCGAGGAACAGCACGCCGTGGTGGGCGAGGGAGATCTCCCCCGGGCGGGGCAGCATGCCGCCGCCGACGAGCGCTGCCGCAGAAGCGCTGTGATGCGGCGCGCGGTAGGGCCGCTCGCCCCAGCGCACCGTCTCGAAACCGTTCGCCGACACCGAGTGAATCGCGGCGATTTCGAGCGCCTCTGCCTCCGAAAGCTCGGGCAGGATGCCCGGGAAGCGCGCAGCAAGCATCGACTTGCCGGTACCCGGCGGCCCGACCATCAGCACGCTGTGGCCGCCGGCCGCGGCGACCTCGAGCGCCCGCTTCGCCTGTTGCTGCCCCTTCACTTCGCTGAAATCGGCGTACGTGCCGACGGAACAACGCGCTTCGCCGCTGTACGGTTCAAGCGGCGCTTCGCCAGCAAGATGCGCCACGACGTCGAGCAGCGTTCGCGCTGGCAGAATCCGGGCGCCCTCGGCGAGCGCAGCCTGCGGAGCGTTGCCCTCCGGCAGGACGAAGGCGCGCCGCGCTGCGCGCGCTGAAAGCGCCATGGCGAGCGCACCCCTTATCGCCCGCAGCTCCCCGGTCAGCGAAAGCTCGCCGGCGAACTCCTGGCCAGCGAGCGCGTGCGGCGCGAGCTGACCGCTCGCGGCGAGAATTCCAAGTGCAATCGGCAGGTCGAAGCGGCTGGAGTCCTTAGGCAACTCTGCGGGTGCGAGGTTGACCGTGATACGGCGCGCGGGGAATTCGAAGTGTGCGTGGTTGAGCGCGGCGCGCACGCGATCGCGCGCCTCGCGCACCTCCGCATCGGGCAGCCCGACGATGTGAAAGGCGGGCAGGCCGGGGCCGAGGTGAACCTCGACGCTTACTTCGGGCGCATCAATACCCGCGAGCGCGCGGCTCGCAACCGTAGCGACCGTCATGGCTTCCCTCTCACTGACTAGGAAGAAGGAACGCTGATGGCGCCGCGCCGGTTTACCGCGGCTTGCTCGATTCGAGCTCGGCGATGCGCGCTTCGAGCTCGGCGAGCTTCGCCTGCGCGCGCTCGAGCAGCTTCTTCTGTACCTCGAAATCCTCGCGCAGCACGAGGTCAAGGCGGTCGAACCACGCGGCGAGGAGCGCGCGAAGGTTTTTCTCTATGTCTTGCGTCGGCGAGTTGCGCAACGCATCGTCGATGCGGCTGCGCAGCTCGTCGAAGAGTTTGGAGTCGATCACCTATCGAAAGGTACCCCAAGCGCTGCGCACCAATGGCGAGCAAATCAATTCTGCGCATGCACCAATATGGTGCTGCAGCAGATTCAGGGTCATGCAAGTAGCTGAATATACGAGTAATTGTGCAATGGCATGCGAGATGCTAAGAGGCGACGTCATCTCACATCTTTCATTTCAAGGGAGAAGCCTCGATGCGCAAGTCCGCTCTCACGTTGTCCATAGCTGCAGCGCTTTCGGTCCCGGTGCTGGCTGCCGCCGAATCGCCCTCCCCCGTAACCGGAAACATGACGATCGCGAGCGATTACCGCTTCCGCGGGATCTCGCAGACCTACCTCGGGCCCACAATCCAAGGCGGCATCGATTACTCGCACCCGAGCGGCATCTACCTCGGAAACTGGAACTCCAACGTCGCCAGCCAGCAGTTTCCGCTCGGCTCCGGTATCGAGATGGACTTCTACGGCGGGTGGAAAACCACGTTCGGCGATATCGGCCTCGACATCGGCACGATCTACTACTACTACCCGCGGGCGGAGTGGAACAGCACGATCGGTAGCACGACCGGCGATGCCAACTTCAACAATTGGGAGGTCTACGTCGGCGCTAGCTGGAAATGGCTTTCGGCGAAGTTCTTCTACGCCCTGAGCGACTATTTCGGCCTCGCCGACGAGCAGGCGGGCAGCTGGATCACGCACAAGGATACCGGCGTGCCGCTCGGCGCACGGGGCGGCTCCGACGGCACCTGGTATCTGGATCTCAGCGCGAGTTTCCCGGTGAACAAGCAGCTTTCGGTCGTGGCGCACTTCGGCATGCTGGAGGTCGAGAAGTACAGCGAGCTCGATTACAAGGACTGGAAGATCGGCATCACCTATGACCTGAGCGGCTGGATCCTCGGTGCAGCCTACGTCGATTCGGACGCCGATAGCGCGTACTACTACGCCGGCGGCAGCGACGGCGTAAAAGAGACCGGCAAGAGCACCGTTGTGCTCTCAGTAATGAAGACATTCTGAACCCGCGGAGGAGCCATGAAACTGGTTACGGCAATCATCAAGCCGTTCAAGCTCGACGAGGTGCGCGAGGCGCTGTCCGCCATCGGCGTGCAGGGCATTACGGTCACCGAGGTCAAAGGCTTCGGGCGCCAGAAGGGGCATACCGAGCTCTACCGCGGCGCCGAGTACGTCGTCGATTTCCTTCCCAAGGTGAAGGTGGAAGCCGCGGTCAAGTCGGAGCTGCTCGAGCAGGCGATCGAGGCGATCGAGAAGTCGGCGAACACCGGCAAGATCGGCGACGGCAAGATTTTCGTGTTCGATCTTGAGAAAGTCATTCGCATCCGCACCGGCGAGACCGATGCGGCGGCACTCTGAGGAGAACCCGATGAAGAAATTCTGCGCATTCCTGGCCCTAGTGCTCTCGCTCGTCTTCGCGGGCGCGACGCTGGGGCAAGACAAGCCGGCAGCAGCGCCCGACAAGCCGGCCGCGGCCGAAGTGAAGAAGGAGGAAGCGAAGCCGGCTCCCCCGACGCCCAATAAGGGTGATGTCAGCTGGATGCTGGTCTCGACCGCGCTGGTCCTGATGATGAGCGTGCCCGCGCTCGCGCTTTTTTACGGCGGCATGGTTCGCTCGAAGAACGCGCTATCGATGCTGATGCAGGTATTCGTGGTGTTTTCGCTGGTCACCGTGCTGTGGTGCATATACGGCTACAGCCTGGCGTTCACGGAAGGCAACGCGTACTTCGGCGGCTTCGATCGCCTGTTCCTCAAAGGTGCCATGGATCCTGGCAAAGGCGAATTTGCCAATGCCGCCACCTTTTCGAAGGGTGTCGTCATCCCCGAGATCGTGTTCGTGGTGTTCCAGGCGACCTTCGCCGCGATCACCTGCTGCCTGATCCTCGGCGCCTTCGCGGAGCGCGCCAAGTTCTCCGCCGTACTGGTATTCATCACGCTGTGGTTCACCTTCAGCTATGCGCCGATAGCGCACATGGTGTGGTTCTGGATGGGCCCGGACGCGTACACCAGCGCGAAAGTTGTCGACGAGATGAACAGCAAGGCCGGCCTGATTTGGCAGTGGGGGGCGCTCGATTTCGCGGGCGGCACGGTGGTGCACATCAACGCCGGTATCGCCGGCCTGGTGGGCGCCTACCTGGTCGGCAAGCGTATCGGGTTTGGCAAGGAAGCGATGCCGGCGCACAACCTGCCGCTTACGATGATCGGCGCGTCTCTGCTCTGGATGGGATGGTTCGGCTTCAATGCCGGCTCGGCGCTAGAAGCGGGCGCATCGGCATCGCTTGCATTCCTGAACACGTATCTCGCCACCGCATGCGCGGTTCTCTCGTGGAGCGTTGGCGAGGCGTTGTTCAAGGGCAAACCCACGATGCTCGGCGCAGCCTCCGGCGCCGTCGCCGGCCTGGTCGCCATCACACCGGCGGCGGGTAACGTCGGGCTGCCGGGCGCGTTCGTGATCGGCCTCGCGGCTGGACTCGTCTGCCTCTGGGGCGTAAGCGGCCTGAAGAAGCTGCTGGGTGCCGACGATTCGCTCGATGTGTTCGGCGTGCACGCGGTCGGCGGGATTCTCGGGGCATTGCTCACCGGCGTATTCAACTCCCCGGACCTCGGCGGACCCGGGTTCGTCACCGACTGGGTCACGGCCAAGACTGGCTTCAGCTCCATTAGCGAGCAACTCTGGGTGCAGGCGAAGGCGGTCGGCTTGACTATCCTATGGTCCGGCATCGTCGCCGCGATTGCATACAAGCTGGTCGACCTCACGATCGGGCTGCGTGTGACGGAGGAAGATGAGCGCGAGGGCCTGGATACCGCTGCGCACGGGGAAGCGGCATATCGAATGTAAGCGGCTACTCTCGATAACAATGGCGCTTCGGCGCCATTTTCATCTTCCGGCCAGCTTGGAAAGCAATGCCAGAAGCTGAGTCTTCTCCTCGGCGGTGAGCCGCGCGGCGACCCGCCGCTCGTGCACCCGGATGCGCCGTTTGAGCTCAGTGACGCGCGCGCGACCGGCGCGCGTGAGAAGCAATCCGTTCGTACGCCGGTCCTTTCCGCGGCGCCGCTCGACCAGGCCGCGTGCTTCGAGTGCGTCAAGCACGCCGACGAGCGTGGAGCGGTCCAGGCCGACCGCCTGCGCTAGCCGGGTCTGGGTTACCCCCGGATTCGCGTCGATGATTAGCAGGATCCCGACGCGGCCGGGCGGCAGATCGCTTACGCTCTCTCCGAAGTCGCGGAACACCGCCTGCTGCGCGAGGCGCAAACGGTAGCCGAGAAGCCCGGGCAAGAGGCCGGGCCGCAACGTTTGTTTGGGCTCCAAACGATTGGTACCATCGTAAGTTCTCCGCGCGGCGCATGCAAATCACCTTGGAAGGCCATCCCGAGCTGGTGCAGGTGCAGTCGGGCGACACCCTGCTCGCCTGCGGCACGCAGGTCAGGGACGACACGGTCATTCGTCGACCGTTCAGCCGATGAAGATTTGCCGCTTCGACGACGACCGCCTCGGATTGGTCGAAGGCAGCGAGGTACTCGATGTGACCGAGGCGCTCGCCACTATTCCGCCGCCGAAGTGGCCCTACCGCCATGGCGACGCGCTGATCACTCACCTGCCCGCGGTACTCGAGAAGGCAAAGGCACTGGCAGGGCGCGCGGCACGCCGCCCCCTTTTCGCAGTCCGGCTGCGCCCGCCGGTCGCCAACCCTTCGAAGATCGTCAATGCTCCGATCAACTACCAGGCACACATCGACGAGGCGAAGCGCGACCAGGGCATCGCGCACGGGCGGGAAATCAAGACCATCGCGGATTGGGGGCTCTTTCTGAAGTCGCCGAGTTCGCTCGCCGGCGCGGGCGACGGCATCAAGCTGCGCTTTCGCGAGCGCCGCAACGACCACGAGGTGGAGCTCGCTGTGGTCATCGGCCGCGAGGCAAACCGCGTCGACCGCGCGACCGCGCTCGACTACGTCTGCGGCTACTCGATCGGCCTCGACATGACGTTGCGCGGCCCCGAGCTTCCAAGCTTTCGCAAGTCGATCGACACATACAGCGTGCTCGCGCCGTGGCTCGTGACGCGAGACGAGGTTCCGGACCCGGGAAATCTCGAGCTGTGGCTCACGGTCAACGGCGAGCCGAGGCAACGCTCGAACACGAGCCGCATGGTCTACGATGTTCCGCGACTGATCGAGTACGCGACGAGCTTCTATACGCTCTACCCGGGCGACCTTATCTTCAGCGGTACGCCGGAAGGCGTGGGCCCAGTGAAGCCCGGCGACGAGATCCGCGCCGGAATCGAACGTATCGGCGAATTTGCCATCCGCGTTGCCCCGGACTACGCGGGATAAAATTTCGCCTTTTCGAGGAGCGTCATGGGTTACGCCATCCCGCTGTGGACCCCGCCGGTACTTCCGGTCGCTGGCACGGCCGACAGCTTTCCGGTCCGGCGCATCTTTTGCGTCGGTCGCAACTACGCCGAGCACCAGAAGGAGATGGGCGGCGACGGGCGCGAGCAGCCGTTTTTCTTCATCAAGAGCGCGCACGCCCTCGTGCCGGGTGGCGGCGAGGTGCGCTATCCCGCGAAGACCTCCAACTACCATTACGAAACCGAGCTGGTGGTCGCCCTTGCGAAAGGCGGGCGACGCATCGACGCCAAGCGTGGCAACGATCACGTGTTTGGCTACGCCGTCGGCCTCGACATGACGCGCCGGGACCTGCAGCAATGGGGCAAGGACCACGGCAGGCCGTGGGATTTCGGCAAGGACTTCGACCAGGCGGCGCCATGCGGCGCGCTGGTACCGGCGGCGAAGATAGGCCACCCGGGGCGCGGCGCTATTTGGCTCACAGTCAACGGCAAACAGCGCCAGCGCGCGGACCTCGGCGACATGATCTGGTCGGTGCCGGAACAGATCGCTTACCTTTCCGAGTACTACACGCTCGAGCCGGGGGATCTTATCTATGCCGGGACGCCTGCCGGCGTTGGCCCGGTCAAGCCCGGCGACGAGTTGCACGCCGGGATCGACGGCGTCGGCGAGCTCAAGGTGAAAATCCTGCCGCCGTTGTGAAGCTGTACACGTACTTTCGCAGCTCCGCCGCGTTTCGTGTCCGCATTGCGCTCAATCTGAAAGGCCTCGCCTACGAGCCCGTGTTCATTCATCTCGCCAAAGGCGAGCACCGAAAGTCGGAATACGCCGGCAAATACCCGCAGGGCCTTCTGCCGACTCTGCTTACGGACGGGCTCGAACTGTCGCAATCGCTCGCCATCATCGAGTACCTCGACGAGACGCACCCAAACCCACCGCTTCTTCCGCGCGATGCGCCAGGCCGTGCGCGAGTCCGCAGCCTCGCGCTGCTGGTTGCCTGCGAAATCCATCCGCTTAACAATCTGCGCACGCTGCAATACCTCAGGCGCGAGCTCGGCCATAACGAAGAGCAGGTCAATGCCTGGTACCGTCACTGGATCGCCGACGGCCTCGCCAAGCTGGAAGCCGACCTGCTTCGCAGCAAAAAGAGCAAGTGCTGCCACGGCGACACCCCCACGATGGCCGACTGCTGCCTGGTGCCGCAGGTCTTCAACGCGAAGCGCTATAACTGCGACCTCGCTTCCTACCCGGCGACGATGCGCGTGTTCGAAGAGTGCATGAAACTTGAGGCGTTCGAGCGCGCGCAGCCCGCTAAGCAACCTGACGCGGAATGACACGATGACCGATCCAGCCCCCTATCGCCGACCGTACCGGGATACCCAGCCGCCATACCTCTATCCGCCGTACGCATCCACGATAAGACGCGCGCCGACGCAGCCGCTAGTGGCGCTGGCGCATACGCTATCGGAGCTCACCGCACCCATATTCGGCTACGGCGACATCAAGCCGACGGATAATGACCTCACCCAGCAGCACGAAGGCGAGCCGCTGGGCGAGCGCCTCGTCGTGAGCGGCCGCGTGCTAGATGAGAACTCAAGGCCGCTTCCCGGCATTCTCATTGAGATTTGGCAGGCGAATGCCGCCGGGCGCTACAACCACCGCGTCGACCAGCATGACGCGCCGCTCGACCCCAATTTCACCGGCGCAGGCCGCGTGCTGACCGATACCGAAGGGCGCTACCGCTTCATGACCATTCGTCCGGGGGAGTATCCGTGGCGCAATCACTACAACGCCTGGCGGCCGGCGCACATTCATTTCTCGCTCTTCGGCCCGGCGATCGTCCAGCGCCTCATCACGCAGATGTACTTTCCGGGCGACCCGCTGCTCGAGTACGACCCGATGTTTACCTGCGTGCCGGATCAGAAGGCGCGCAATCGTCTGATTTCCATTTTCGACTGGGAGACCACGCAGCCCGAGTTCGCGCTCGGCTATCGCTTCGACATCGTGCTGCGCGGGCGCGAGGCGACCCCGATGGAGAACCGTCCATGAGCCTGCGCGCCACGACCTCACAGACGATCGGCCCATATCTGCGGATCGGGCTGGAATGGATGGTGATCGAGGACCTGGCGCCGCAAGGCGTTGCGGGCGAGCACGTGCGCATCGAGGGACGGGTGCTCGACGGCGACGGCAGGCCGGTCAACGATGCCGCGGTCGAGATCTGGCAGGCCAACAGCCGCGGCAAGTACGCAAGCCCCGAGGACGCACAAGCGAAGCCGATAGAGCAGAGCTTTCGCGGCTACGGCCGTTCGCTTACCGACGATGGGGGCGCCTTCCGCTTCCGTACCATCAAGCCCGGCCGCGTGCCAGGCCCCGACCGCAAGCTGCAGGCGCCGCACATTACCGTCACCATCTTCATGCGTGGGCTGCTCAAGCAGCTTCAAACCCGTATCTACTTTCCCGACGATCCGGCCAACGCCGACGACCCGGTGCTGAACCTCATCCCCGCTGAGCGCCGTGGCACGCTGATCGCGAAGAGGCGCGCCGACGGCGAGTTCGAGTGGGATGTGGTCCTGCAGGGCAAGAACGAGACGGTGTTCTTCGATTTCTGAGCCTCGAGCTCGTCTTTTCCGACCCGCATACCGCCGAAGCACTCTCGGACGAGAAGCTGCTCGCAGCTATGGCGCGCTTTGAAGCGGCGCTCGCCCGCGCGAGCACGGGTCTTGTTCCGCTCGAGCATGCTGAAACCATTGCACGCGCTTGTGAGAACGCCTCTTTTGATGTCGCAAGGCTCGCGAATGAAGCGAGGCATGCGGGTACGCTCGCAATCCCGTTCGTCAAGGAACTGACTGCGCAGGTGCCTGGTGAAGCCGCGCGCTATGTCCACTTCGGCGCGACCAGCCAGGACGTGATCGATACCGCGGTGGTCGTCTGTCTGAAGGAAGCGGCGCACCGCGTGCTTGTGTCCGCGCGTCGGCTGGGCGACGCCGCAGCGCGGCTTGCCGATCGCCACCGGGATACGCCGACCGTGGCGCGCACGCTGCTGCAGCCCGCGACGCCAGTACCGTTCGGCTGGAAGGCTGCAGTGTGGCTCTCGCTGGTGGCGAACTCGTATAGGCAGTTTCGCGACGCGGCCGAAGAGGTGTGCGTTCTGCAGTTCGGTGGCCCCGCCGGGACGCTCGCAGCTTTTGGAAGCGATGGCGAGCTGGTCAGCACGCGACTAGCTGAGCGGCTCGGGCTCAGGAAACCGCCCATCCCCTGGCACAGCGCGCGCGATCGCTTCGCCCGCTTCGGCGCCGAAGCCGCCATCCTGGTAGGTGCCGCCGGGAAAATAGCGCGCGACGTTTCGCTGCTGATGCAGCCTGAAGTTGGTGAGGCGTTCGAGCCCGCAAGCCGCGGTCGCGGCGGCTCATCCGCCCTGCCGCACAAGCGCAACCCGGCGGCCTGCGTGCTCGCGCTGGAAGCTTCTCAGCGCGCTCCTGCGCTTGCGGCCAGCCTGATGGCGAACCTTGTGCCCGAGCACGAGCGCGGCCTCGGTCAGTGGCAGGCGCAATGGCTGACGCTAAGAAGCCTCGTGTGCGCTACGGCGAGCGGCGTTGCCGCCATGGCGGAAGCGATCGAACGCCTGGAGGTACGCACCGATACTATGGCGGCAAACCTGGAGCGGACCCAAGGCCTGGTGTTCTCCGAGGCGGTGTCTGTCCGACTTGCGCAGACGCTCGGCAAGTCGGCCGCGCACACGTTGACCGAAAAACTCTGCGCCCGCGCCGTCGCGGAGAAAAAGCACTTGCGTGAAGTTCTGCTCGCCGAGGACGACGTTACAAGGATCATTCCGGCGGGGGAGTTGGAAGCGCTGTTCGAGGCGAAACGCGCCTTCGGCTCCGCGAAGCCGATGATAGACCGCGTACTCGCTATCTGGCGCGAAACAGCGCCCTGACCTCTTCCGGGATGTGCTCGCCTTTCAGGGGCGTGCCGGGTCCGCTGGCATAGCGGCCCCAGACCCGCTTTTCGCTGCCCTGCGCGAGCGTCGTGCCATCGTCGCGCACGATGTCGTGCGCGACCACGAACGAAGCGCCGCCGAAGCGCGTGATTCGCGAGCGCACTTCGCAGCGATCGCCGTGCTGGGCGGGCGCGACGAACTGGCAGTCCGCCGCGACCAGGGGCATCGCCAAATGCTGTTCACGCATGCGCTTCGGCCCATAGCCGACCGAGCCCATCAAGGCCCAGGTAGCGGCGTCCATCCATCGGAAATAGGTTGGGTAGAAAATAATTCCGGCGGGATCGCAGTCACCCCAGTGCACCTGGCACGGAAAATGGCCCACGATCGACGCGAACTCGCTCACCGATCGATTATAAGCCGTTGACACATCAGGACTTGATGGGCAGAATCGCACGCGCCGCGCCGATTTGATGCTCAGCTTGCGGGCGCGTTACAAATACCGCTAAAGAGGCGAGCCCGAAGCCCGTTCTCTGCAAGCCGAGCGGGCTTTTTCGTTTTCAGACATGGATAAGATCGAAGCGCTCCTGCGCGAGAAGATTCTCCTGCTCGACGGGGCCATGGGCACCATGATCCAGCGCGCGCGGCTCGCGGAGGAAGACTACCGCGGCGCGCGTTTCCGCGATTGGCCGCGCGAGCTGCGCGGCAATAACGACCTGCTGTCGCTTACACAACCGCGGCTCGTGCGCGACATCCACAGCCAGTACCTGCAGGCCGGCGCCGACATCATCGAGACCAACACCTTCAACTCCACCGCGATCGCGCTCGCCGACTACGGCATGGAGTCGCTTGCGCGCGAGTTCAACCGCGCCGCGGCTCGGCTCGCGACCGAGGCCGCGCACGAATGGAAAGCGCGCACGCCGGATCAGCCTCGCTTTGTCGCCGGCGTGCTCGGCCCCACCAACAAAACCGCCTCGATTTCGCCCGACGTGAACGACCCCGGCTTCCGCGCGGTGACATTCGATGAGCTGGTGACCGCGTACGGCGACGCGATCGCCGGATTGCTCGAAGGCGGAGTCGACCTGCTGCTGGTCGAGACGGTGTTCGACACCCTGAATGCCAAGGCGGCGCTATTCGCCATCGAGCACACATTCGCGGCGCGGTCGCAGCGCTTGCCGGTGATCGTATCGGGTACGATCACCGACGCGTCGGGACGCACGCTGTCTGGCCAGACCGCCGAGGCGTTCTATAACTCCGTGCGCCCTGCACGGCCGCTTGCCGTGGGCCTCAACTGCGCGCTGGGCGCTAAGGAGCTCAGGCCCTATGTCGAGGAGCTCGCCGCGATCGCGGAAAGCTATGTCTCGTGCCATCCGAACGCGGGCCTGCCCAATGCCTTCGGCGAGTACGAGGACACGCCGGAATCGATGGCTGCCCACGCCGCGGAATGGGCGCGCGCCGGCTGGCTCAACCTGGCCGGCGGCTGCTGCGGCACCACGCCCGAGCACATCAGGGCGATCGGCGAGGCTCTCCGTCCGCTCACCCCGCGTCGCATTCCTGAGCGAGCGCGCGCACTACGCCTGTCGGGTCTGGAGCCGCTCAACGTGGATGACACATCGCTCTTCGTCAACATCGGCGAGCGCACCAACGTCACCGGCTCGCGTGCCTTCGCGCGACTCGTGCTCGGCGGCGATTACGCTGGCGCGCTCGCAGTCGCGCGGCAGCAGGTGGAGAACGGCGCGCAGGTGATCGACGTCAACATGGACGAAGCGATGCTCGACTCCGAGAAGGCAATGGCGACCTTCCTGCGGCTGGTCGCGGCCGAGCCCGACATCGCGCGCGTGCCGGTGATGATCGATAGCTCCAAGTGGAGCGTGATCGAGGCCGGCCTCAAATGCGTGCAGGGCAAGCCGATCGTCAACTCGATCTCGCTCAAGGAGGGCGAAAGCGAGTTCCTGCGCCAGGCCGCGCTTTGCCGACGTTACGGGGCCGCTGTGGTGGTCATGGCGTTCGACGAGCAAGGCCAAGCCGATACGCTGGAGCGGCGCATCGCGGTCTGCCGGCGCGCTTATGAGCTGCTTGTCCACAAGGCGGGATTTCAACCCGCGGATATCGTGTTCGATCCGAACATCTTCGCGATCGCCACCGGGCTCGAAGAGCATGCGCGCTACGCAATCGACTACATCGAAGCGGTGCGCTGGATCCGCGCCAACCTGCCGCACACCAAGGTCTCGGGCGGCGTGTCGAATCTCTCGTTCTCGTTCCGCGGCAACGACCCGGTGCGCGAGGCCATGCACACCGCGTTCCTCTACCACGCGATCCGCGCCGGCCTGACGATGGGCATCGTGAATGCCGGACAGCTCGGCGTCTACGAGCAGATCGAGCCCGAGCTGCGGCAGCGAGTGGAGGACGTGCTGTTCGACCGCCGAGCGGACGCGACCGAACGGCTGGTCGAGTTTGCGGCGACCGTCAAGGCCGGCGCCCGGGAAAGCGCCAAGGACGAGGCGTGGCGCTCGGCGAGCGTCGAGAGCCGCCTGGCGCATGCCCTGGTGAACGGCATCTCAAGCCACATCGTTGCCGACACCGAGGAGGCGCGGCGCAAGTGCGCGCGGCCCATCGAGGTCATCGAGGGACCGCTGATGGACGGCATGAACGTGGTGGGTGACCTTTTCGGCGCAGGCAAGATGTTCTTGCCGCAAGTCGTGAAATCGGCGCGCGTCATGAAGCAGGCGGTGGCGCACCTCGTGCCGTACATCGAAGCCGAGAAAGCGAAAAGCGGCGAAGCCGGCCGCGCCAAAGGACGGCTCGTGCTCGCCACGGTGAAGGGCGATGTGCACGACATCGGCAAGAATATCGTGGCCGTCGTTCTCCAGTGCAACAACTACGAGGTGCTGAACCTCGGCGTGATGGTCCCGGCCGAGACGATCCTCGAGACGGCTCGCCGTGAAAGCGCGGACGCTATCGGCCTCTCGGGCCTGATCACGCCCTCGCTCGAAGAGATGGTCCATGTGGCGCGCGAGATGGAGCGCGCCGGGCTCAAGCTGCCGCTTCTCATCGGTGGCGCTACCACTTCGCGCGCGCACACTGCCGTGAAGATCGCTCCCAACTACTCCGGCCCGGTGGTGTACGTACCGGACGCGTCCCGCAGCGTTCCAGTGGTACAGAATCTGCTCGGTGGCAAGCCACAGGCCTATATCGCCGAGGTGCGCGCCGATTACGAGCGCATCCGTGTCCAGCACCGGGATAAGAAGGGTCCCGGTTCGCTGCACCCGCTCGCGGAGGCACGCAGACGCGGTCACAAGGTCGATTGGCGCAACTACGTTCCGCCGACTCCTGCCAAGGCAGGTCTCACTGTATTGCGCCGCTATCCGCTCGCCGCGCTTGTCGACTACATCGACTGGGGTCCGTTCTTCCAGGCCTGGGAGTTATCGGGGCCGTATCCGAAGATCCTCGAGGACCCGGTCGTGGGTACGGCGGCGCGCAAGCTCTTCGCCGAAGCGCAGGAGACGCTGGCGCGGATCGTGCGCGAAGACCTCGTCGAGGCGAACGGCGTTTTCGCGCTCCATCCAGCGGCGCAAGTCGATTCAGACGACATCGAAATCTATGCGGATGAGGAACGCCGCAGGCGGCTGATGACCTGGCACAACCTGCGACAGCAGAACCATAAGCCGGAAGGTCGCGCCAACCTCTGCCTCGCCGACTTCGTCGCCCCGCGGGCAAGCGGCGTGCGCGACTGGATCGGTGCTTTCGCCGTGTCCGCCGGGGGCATCGAGGCACGCGTTGCCGAGCTGGAGAAACGCGGCGACGACTACAACGCGATCATGCTGAAGGTGCTGGCCGACCGGCTGGCGGAGGCGTTCGCCGAGCGGCTGCACGAGCTCGTGCGACGCGAGTTTTGGGGCTATGCGGCCGATGAGCGCCTGAGCGGTCCGGATCTCATCGCCGAGCGCTACCGGGGTATCCGGCCCGCGCCCGGATACCCGGCATGCCCCGACCACACCGCGAAGGCGGGCCTGTTTCGCCTGCTCGGCGCGGAGGAGAACGCCGGCATGCGGCTCACTGAATCGTTCGCCATGCTGCCGGCGTCCGCGGTTTCCGGCTTTTATCTCTCGCACCCGGACGCGAGCTATTTCGCGGTCGGCAAGATCGCACGCGACCAGATCGAGGACTACGCCCGGCGGAGCGGCATGAGCGTGGCCCAAGCAGAGAAGTGGCTCGCGCCCTATCTCGCCTATGAGGTTGAAACCGCGTCGCTATAATCGGCCGCATGGGGAAAGGTGACAAACGCACGCGGCGCGGCAAGATCTATCGCGGCAGCTACGGCAAGAAGCGGCCGCATCGCCGGCCCAAGCCCAAGAACCCTAGGGTACTTCGCTAGCTCTCGTCGCGCCGGCCGACCGGCAGGCCGAGCGCTTTGAGTTTGCGGTACAGATGGGTGCGTTCGAGGCCCGAGCGGTCCGCGACGCGCGACATGCTGCCGTTCTCGCGCGCGAGCAGGTGCTCAAAATAGACCCGCTCGAATGCTTCGCGCGCCTCGCGATAGGGGCGGTCGAACGCCACCTCGGGCAGCGTGCCCGGTGCGGCGCGTGCGCTGAGTACGCGCGTGACGTCCCCGAGCTGAATTTCCTCCTCGAGCGAGCTCAGCGCGAGGTCCTTCACCACGCTTTCGAGCTCGGCAAGGTTCCCCGGCCAGCCGTGGTGGCGCAGCGCATTCAAGGCCGCGATGGCGAAGCGCCGCGGCGGACAGGCGCGCGCCTCCACCAGCTGCACCAGCATCCGCGACGCCAGATCGGGTACGTCCTCGCCGAAGTCGCGCACCGAGGGCAACTTGAGAGTCAGCTCGCCGAGCCGCGCACCGAGTTCCGGATCGAAGTCGCACTTCTCCGCCAGGGTACGCACGTCGAAAGGCGAGAACGACACCACGCGCACGCGGTGCTTCTCGGCCCGCGGCAGCAGGAACTCGAGGTTGCGCTGCTCGGCATGGCCGAGGCGGCTGAGGTCCGGAATGAAAATCACGCCGCCAGCCCCTTTCGCGAGCAGCTCGGAGGGCGGCTGCGAGAGCAGCTCGCCGCCGGCGAGAAACGGAGTTCCCGGAGCGGCGAGCATGCGGGCGAAGAGCTCTGCGCGCATGCCGCGTTCGCCGCGCAAGAGCAGCGGCGCGCCCGCGCCGGCGAGCTGCGCCAGCCGTTTCTTCGCTTCGGCGAGCGCCGGCGAGCGCCCGAGCGCGGCGATGGAAAACTCCGGTGTCGCCGCGCTCTCAGGGTTGCGCAGCGCGCGCTTCACCGTGGCGAGCAGGCGCTGCAGGGCGATCGGCTTCTCAAGGAAGTCGAGCGCGCCGATACGCGTCGCCTCGACGGCGGTCTCGATCGTGGCATGCCCGGACATCATCACCACCGGCATGGTCAGCTGGCCGCTCGCAGCCCACTCCTTGAGCAGCGTGATGCCGTCGGCGTCCGGCATCCATATGTCCAGCAACACGAGGTCGGGGCGGGCGCGCTCGCGCAGCCGCCGCGCATCACTCGCGCTCTCCGCCAGCGCCACCTGGTGGCCCTCATCGGCCAGGATTTCCGAGAGGAGTTCCCGGATTCCGATCTCGTCGTCGACGACCAGGATGTGCGCCATGGCCTACGCCGCCTTCGCGAGCGGCAGCAGCACGCTCACCGATGCGCCGCTCGCCGGCCGGTTCTCGATGGTCACGGCGCCGTGATGCTCGTCGACGATCTTCTTCACGATAGCGAGACCGAGGCCAGTGCCGCGCGGCTTGGTGGTGACGTAAGGCTCGAAGATGCGCGCCATCAGCTCCTCGGGAAAGCCGCCGCCGTTGTCCGACACCGCGAGTCTCACGCGGTCGCTGGCAAGCTCGGTGCGCACCTCGATGGCCGGGCTCGCGCCGCGCGCAGCGCGGTTCTCAAGCGCGTCCTGCGCGTTCTGTACCAGATTGTGGATAACCTGCCGAATCTGCGCGCCGTCGGCCCAGACGGGCGGCAGCGGTTCGGCGAGGTGCTTGGCGATCGGCACGGAGGAATTCTCGTACAGGGCGAGCACCTGGCGCACCAGGCCGTTCAGGTCAAGCGGCTTGAGCTCGGGCGCCGGCAGGCGCGCGTAGTCGCGGAAATCATCGACCATCGCCTTCAGCGCCGCGACCTGATTGACGATCGTCTCGATCGAGCGCCGCAGGGTTTCCGCGTCCTCGCGGGGCAGCCGGTCTGCGAACTTCATTTCGAGGCGCTCGGCCGACAGTTGGATCGGCGTGAGCGGGTTCTTGATCTCGTGCGCGAGACGGCGCGCCACCTCGGCCCACGCGGTGGCGCGTTGCGCCTGGATCAGCCGCGTGATGTCGTCGAACACAACCACGGCGCCGCCGCCGGTTTCCCGCGGCAGCCGCGCGCCGCGCGCGTGCAGCGTCTTGCTCGTGCCCTTGAGCTGAAGCTCGAGCTGCCAGTCGGCCTCTTCGTGCTCCACGAAGTGGTTGCGCATATGCGCGGCAAACGAGTGGAGCTCCGCGCCCAGGATCGCCGAGGCGCCATGGTTGGAGAGCGACAACGCGAGCTCGTGGTCGAATACGAGCACTCCGGCCGACATGTTGGCGAGGATGTTCTCGAGCCGCGCTTTCGCGGCCTCGAGCGCGACCCGGTTCAACTCGACGCCGCGGCGAGCGTCCTCCAGCTGCCGTGTCATCGAGTTGAACGATTCGGTGAGAACGCCGAGTTCGTCGCGGCTGGTGACCGGAGCGCGGCGCGAAAAATCCCCGCGCGCCACCGCCTGGGTCGCCTGCGCGAGATTGGCGAGTGGCTGGGCAAGCAGGCCCGACTGGGTCGCTGCCGCCGCGACCGCGACAAACAGCGCCATCAGCAGCGCGAAGGTCAGCGTAACGATGTAAATCCGCTTCAGTCCGTCGCGCGAGATTGCGAGCTCGCGATAGTCGCGGTAGGCAGCTTCGACGGCCTCGGCGCTGCGCGCGAACGATGCCGGTACGCTTTGCCGCAGTTGCAGGAAGCGCGCCTCGCCGGGCAGGTCGAGCGGCACGACGACGCGCAGGGCCAGCGGCTGGCCGAAGCCTGCATCCACGGCGCTGTAGGCCCGGGTAAGCCGCGCCTGACGCAGCGCATGCCCCGTGGGAAGCTCGGGCACCAGCTTCGCAACATCCTGCGCCGCGGCTGCCAGCAGCCTGCCGGTGCCGGTTACCACGACGACCTCCTCGACGCCGAGTTGGCCGCGCAGGCGCTCGAGCTGGGCGGCGAGCTGCGCCGGAGAGCGCTCTGCGAGCTCGACGGCCATCGCGTTCGCCTTGCTCTGAAGATCGAGCGTCATCTGCTCGATGACCTGCTGCCCGAGGTTGATGCCTCCCTCCAGCGCTGCGTCGACCTTGACGTCGAACCACGACTCGATGGAGCGCGTCAGAAATTGCACCGAAACCGCGTAGACAATCAGCCCGGGCACCACGGCGAGCGCAGCGAAGCGCGCGAGCAGGCGCAGCGTGAGACGAGCGCCAAACACCCGCGCGCGCAGTCCCCGCGCAAGCAGTACGAGCTGGGTCGCCACCAAGGCGGCGAGCAACCCGGCAAGCGCAGCATTCAGCCCGAGGAGCAGCGGATAGTGGCGCGCGAAGAGGGTGGTGTCCGCGCTCGCCGTGGCGAGCAGGAAGAGCCCTACTGCTGCAACCGCCCCGCCGATCATGACGAGCCATTTCATCGCGGCGCCCGCACTATAAAACGCTTCCAAGGCGACTCCAGATGGAGGTCGCGGCCGGTAAGCGCCGAAAGCTGGAACGGCTTGGGAAGCAGGGCGGTATCGAGGCGCATGCGCACTGCCGCCTCGTAGTCCGCGTCCGAAAGGCGGACCGTGCGGTCAACGACCACCCAGTTACGCACGCGGCTGAGCACGTTGAGCGCCTCCTCGAGCGTGGGGAAGCTCTGCTGCAGCAGGCCCGTCGACAGGCGGTACTGCCGCGACAACGCATGATAGGACAGCCGCAGGCTCAGGCGCTGTGAAGCGGCGGTATCGTCGAACCAGTACCAGCGCCGCCGCGTCAGCTCGAATTCGACGCTAAAGTACAGCGGGACGCCGTTTGCCACAATATCCGCGAGGCGAGGCGTCAGCTCGAAGCCGAAGTCCACATCGAGCGACAGACCCTCGTCGACGCGGCGCAGCGCGACCTCCCGCACCTCGATTTCCTCCGCCTGCGCGGGAGCCGCGGCCAGCAGCAGCAGGAGTCCGCCGAAGATCACGCCGACTGGGGCGATGCGGCGCATCGCGCGTCGCGTCAGGAGTGCTTCTGGATCAGCGCGTAATAGAAGCCATCGCGCCCAGCGTCGGGCAGCCCCTGCGGCGCGCCCCCATCCGGGAGCGGCACGCGAATGGCGCGAGCGCCAGCCGTGCGCTGGCGTGCGATGAACGCGTCGATCACCGCATCGTTCTCCTGCGGAAATACCGAGCAGGTGGCATACAGCAATTTACCATCGGGGCGAAGCACCTGCCAAAGCGCGTCCAACATCGTGGCCTGGCGTGCGGCGAACTGCGCAATGTCAGCGCTGCGCCGCAGCCACTTGATGTCCGGATGGCGCCGCACCACGCCCGAGCCTGAGCACGGGACGTCGGCGAGCACGCGATCGAACGGCACGCCGTTCCACCACTCACTCGGCCGCGTGCAGTCCGCGTTGGCGACGCGCGCGGCGAACCCAAGACGCGCAAGGTTTCGTTCGAGTCGCGCGCAGCGCTCGGCATCGACTTCCAGCGCGGTGAGTTCCACATCCGCCGTCTCGGCAATATGGCCCGCTTTGCCTCCTGGCGCGGCGCAAGCGTCGAGCACGCGCTGGCCGGCGGCAAGGTCAAGACAGCGGACCGCGCGCTGGGCGCCTGCATCTTGCACCGAGACGTCGCCGGAGGCGAATCCAGGCAGCCGCTCGACGGGCATCGGACGCTCGAGCAGCAGGCCCTGATCCTCCACGCGATGCGAACCTATGCCGGCCGCTTTCAGTCGGTGCTCGTATTCGCCGACGGACGAGCGCTGCCGGTTTACCCGCAGGCACATCGGCGGATGCATGTTTCCGGCGGCAAGCACCGCGCTCCATTGCGCCGGGTACGCGTGACGCACGCAGTCGATCCACCACCGCGGGTGCTGATGCCGCGCTTCCGGATCCGCTTGGATGCGTGCTTCGAGGGACGCGCGCTCCCGCAGGTAGCCCCGGAGTAGCGCGTTGACGTAGCCCTTGGCACTCCAGCGTTCCAAGGCGCCGCAGGCGCGTACCGCCTGATCGACGACGGTGTAGTCGGCGTAGCGGCGCGACTCTAGCGCGTAGAGTGAGCACCAGAGTAGCGCCTCGACCGTCGCGTCGCCGCGCCCCCGGTGAGAGAGCTCCCGCACGATCGCCTGCGCGCGTCCATAGCGCCGCAACGTGCCGTGGGTGAGATCGATCAGCGTCGCGCGCGGCGTCGTGGCCCCTTCGTCAACGAAGCGCTCGAATTCCGTGGCAAGGCTCGCGCCGCCTGCGACGCGCGCGACGATCATTGCCGAGTCGCGCAGCGCAGTTGCGAGGGCGATCAAGCAAAGCGGGCGTCGGGAGGGAGGGTCCGGCCGCGCAGAAATTCCGCTGCGCCCAGCGCCCGCCCCCCCGCGCGTTGCAGCTCCAAGATGGCGAGGGCCTGCTCGCCGCACGCGGCGACCAGCTTGCCTCCCACGAGACGGAGCGTTCCCGGTTCGCCTATGGCGTGGAATACCTCGGCGCGCCAGATCTTAACCGGCTCGCCGTCCAGCAACGCAAACGCACCGGGGGCAGGCCGAAAGGCACGTATGGCGCGCTCGAGATCGCGGGCCGGCCGCGCCCAGTCAAGCCGGGCTTCAGCCCTGCTCACTTTAGCAGCGTGCGTGACTCCTTTCTCCGGCTGCGGAGTGGCCCGTGCCCGCCCGGCTTCGATGTCGGCGAGTGCAGCCACCATCGCGTCGGCACCGAGCGCAGCTAGCTTGTCGTGCAAGGTACCCGCGTCATCGGCGGGTGCGATCGCGATGCGCCGCTGTAGCAGCACAGCACCGGTATCGAGGCCCGCGTCCATCTGCATGATGGAAACCCCGGTTTCCGCGTCGCCGGCAAGGAGGGCGCGCTGGATAGGCGCCGCCCCCCGCCAACGCGGCAAGAGCGAGGCGTGGACGTTAAGCGCGCCATACCGTGCTGCGTCGAAAAGCGTCGGGGGAAGGATTAAGCCGTACGCGGCAACTACGATTGCGTCCGGGCGTAGGGCGCGCACCCTTTCGAGCTCGACCGCGCCCTTAAGGCTCGGCGGCTGAAGAACGGGGATCTGCCGCACCACCGCAAAGCTCTTCACCCGGCTCGCTATGGGATGCAGCCCGCGGCCGGCCGGGCGATCGGGCTGAGTAAAGACAAGCAATACCTCGTGGCCTGCGCTTACGAGGCCAGTGAGCACTCGCTCACCGAATTCCGGCGTGCCGGCGAAGACTAGGCGCAGGAAAGCGAAACGGTCAGGCCAACTTGCGCAGCTGCTTGGCGAGCTTGGCGCGAATGCGCTGCTGCTTGAGCTGGGAGAGATGCTCGACGAAAACCTTACCTTTCAGATGATCCATTTCATGCTGAATGCACACCGCGAGCAGCCCCTGCGCCTCCAGCGTAAATGGATTGCCGTTCTGGTCGTGGGCGCGCGCCTTAACGCGCTCGGCACGCTCGACGAGCTCGTAGATTCCAGGAACCGAGAGGCAGCCCTCCTCAATGTCGGAGACCCCGGTCGCCTCCAGTATCTCCGGATTGACCAGCACGACCAAGGAGTCACGCCGCTCCGAAGCATCGACCACGATCACCTGTTTGGGAACGTCTACCTGGATCGCCGCAAGCCCGATACCGGGCGCGGCGTACATGGTTTCCACCATATCGGCAACCAGCCGCTTGAGGCCGTCATCGAAAACCGTAACCGGCGCGGCCACCTTGTGCAAGCGGGCGTCGGGATAGCGAAGTATGTTCAAACGGGACATTTCACTTGCAATTGAATGGATTATGTGGACAATCTCAGGCAGCGTATAAGAAATCGAGCCTTTGTGCTACATTGGGGTGAAAAAACCGATTTCCAGCCGGTCCAAGAACCGCGAAAGGGACGGATCGCCATGGTCCAGAAAGCCTGTAAGTCTATCATAGCGCTCGCTTTCTTGATCTCCGCAAACGTCGCAGCGCAGGCACCCGGAGCGCCCGCATCGGCACCGCTCACGGTCAAGCCCGATGCTCCCGACCGCTACGTCGTCGTCCCGGGCGACACCCTTTGGGGTATCTCCGAGCGCTATACCGACTCTCCTTGGCGTTGGCCCGAACTCTGGAACATGAACCGGGAGCAGATCCGGAACCCGCACCTCATCTATCCCGGCTACGTAATTCTGCTCGACCGCGATCGTGCGCGGCTGACCATTGCGCCTCCCGGTACGGAGACGAAGCCCGCAACATCCGGTGAGCCGGGAGCACCGACGACGGCTCCCGGCACTGTCAAGCTCAGCCCGCGCCTGCGCGCCGAATCGCTCGCGAAGCAGGAAATTCCGAGCATTCCGCCGTCGGTAATCGAGCCTTTCCTGTCACGGCCGTTGGTCATCGAGCCGGACGGACTCGAGAAAGCCCCGACAATCATCGCGACACAGCAGGACCGCGTAGTGCTTGCGGCAGGCAACTCCGCTTACGTGCGCGGCATCGGCGCGTCCAAGGACGAGACCTGGTACGTCTACCGTAAGGGCACTGCGTTGGTGGATCCGGATACCAACAAGACTCTCGGGTACGAGGCGATATTTCTCGGCACTGCGCAGCTCACGCGGCCCGGCGAGCCGGCGACTGTTGTCCTGACCAGTGCGGTTCAAGAAGTAGGAGCCGGCGACAAGTTAGTCGCGGCCGGGCGGCCACAACCGGTGAACTATGCGCCGCACGCGCCGGGTACGCAGATCAAGGGGCGTGTAATAGGCATTTATGGCGGCGTGGCGCACGTCGGCGAAGCCGGCCCTCAGTCGATCATCAGCATCAACCGCGGCAAGGCCGACGGCGTCGAAGTGGGTCACGTACTCGCGCTGTACAACCGCGGTGGGACGGTGCGCGACCGGAGCAAGCCGCGAAACGCTCCTGACGCGCGCATCCAGCTGCCTGACGAGCGCGCCGGACTCGCGTTTGTGTTCCGCGTCTTCGACCGGATATCCTACGCGCTCATCATGCAAGTCACGAGACCGGTCAGCCCACTCGATGTGGTGCAGACACCGTAACAAGAAGTGAATCCCGACCCGGGGCTTGCGAGCTGGCTGCAGCTGGCGCTAACCCCGGGTCTCGGCCCGGCAACGTTCCAGCGCATTCTTCGGCAATTCGGGCTGCCGCAAGTCGCCCTTGCGAAGAGCCGCGCCGAGCTCGCTTCGTTCACCACACCGGCCGTGCTGGCCGCGCTGGACTCCAACGCCGTCGTCGATGCGGTGGCCCGCTCTCTCGCCTGGGCAGCGCTGCCAGGCTGCTCGATAGTGACACTCGCCGACGAAGAGTATCCCCGGTTACTGCTCGAGATTCCCGACCCGCCTCCTTTGCTCTATGCGCACGGCCGAACCGAGCTGCTCGCCGGGCCGGCGCTCGCCATTGTCGGCAGCCGCAATTCCACACAGCAGGGCGAAGCAAACGCCGAGTCATTTGCGAGGGCATTGAGCGACGCCGGTTTCACGATCATTTCCGGGCTGGCGCTCGGCATCGACGCCGCGGCGCATCGTGGCGGACTTGCGGGCGCCTCGTCCACCATTGCCGTCCTCGGTACCGGCGTGGACGTGGCCTATCCGAGCCGCAACGCCGCACTCGCCGCGCACATCGCCAAGCGCGGCTTGCTGATTACGGAGTTTCCGCTCGGCACCCCGCCAGCGGCGCAGAACTTTCCGCGCCGAAACCGACTGATCAGCGGGCTTGCCCGGGGTTGCCTTGTTGTCGAAGCCGCACTCGCGTCTGGCTCGCTGATTACCGCGCGCGCGGCCGCCGAGCAGGGTCGCGAGGTGTTCGCCATACCGGGCTCGATCCACTCCCCGCTCTCCAAGGGCTGCCACGCGCTCATCAAGTCTGGCGCGAAGTTGGTCGAATCAGCCGAAGACGTTCTCACCGAGCTATCGGGATTCCGGCAGAGTGCCTCAGCGACCACTACCTCGAACGCCGCGTCGCCGCAAGATTCTGGGCTCCTCGCGTGCATGGGACACGACCCAGTCGACGTGGATTCGCTGTGCTCACGGGCCGGGCTCTCGGCCGAGCAGGTTTCGTCGGAACTCTTGCGCCTGGAACTCGACGGCCGCATCGCCGCGCTGCCCGGCGGGCTTTTCCAGAGGCTCGAGAAGGGTTAGCGCCGGTAAACGCAATCCTCATCGTCGCGTTATAAGAAAGAAGGAACAACCATGTACGACGTCCTCGTTTTTCTGTTCGAGAATTGCCAGCAAGCGGAGCTCGCCTACGATCAAGAACGTGTGGCGAGAAAGCTCTCGGCGGCCGGATTCGAGGATTCGGATATCAGCGAAGCGCTGCACTGGCTCGCGGGCATGACGCACACGCCGCGCAGCGTGCGCGAGCCCTTACCCGACGCACGCTCGAGCTTTCGCGCCTACGCGCCGCGCGAGCTGGCGAAGCTGGACGCCGAGTGCCGCGGCTTCCTCCTCACGCTCGAGCACTCGGGCATCCTTAGCGCGGAAACGCGCGAGCTCGCGATCGAGCGCGCGCTGGCTGCGTCGGGCGAGAAGCTCAACCTCGAGCAGCTGAAGCTGGTCGTGCTGATGGTGCTGTGGAACCAGAAGACACCGACCAGCCGACTGGTCGCGGAGGATCTTTTTTCCACGCCCCACGCGCGCCTCGCGAGCTAGCAGCTCCCCGCCGCATTTTCTCACACGCGCGCAGGGTGGTTGAAGCGCGCGCGCGTTTGCACTTATCATCTGCGGCCTTTCACGCCGCATGGCAAAGAAACTCATCATTGCGGAGAAACCGTCGGTCGCGGCCGACATCGCTCGCGCGCTCGGCGGCTTCAAGCGCAACGCCGATTACTTCGAGAGTGAGCGCTACGTGCTATCGTCGGCGGTCGGGCATTTGCTCGAGCTTTCCGTCCCCGAGGAGCATGACGTAAAGCGGGGTAAGTGGTCGTTCAGCCGCTTGCCGGTCATCCCACCGCAATTCGCACTCGCGCCGATCGAGAAGTCGGCGACTCGCCTGAGCCTCCTGCTGCGCCTGATGAAGCGCAAGGATGTCACCGGCCTGGTGAACGCCTGCGACGCCGGACGCGAGGGCGAACTCATCTTCCGTTACATCGTGCAGCACGCGCGCAACAAGAAGCCCATCGAGCGTCTATGGCTTCAGTCGATGACGCCGCAGGCGATCCGTGAGGGCTTCGAGCGCTTGCGCTCAGACAAGGAAATGCTGCCGCTGGCGGACGCGGCGAAGAGCCGCTCGGAGGCCGACTGGCTGGTCGGCATCAACGGCACGCGCGCCATGACGGCGTTCAACTCAAAGGAGGGCGGCTTTTATCTCACCACAGTCGGCCGCGTGCAGACGCCGACGCTCGCCATCCTGGTCGAGCGCGAGCAGGCGATCCGGGCCTTCAAGCCGCGCGACTACTGGGAGGTTCACGCGCGCTTTCTGGCGCGGGTGGGCGAGTACCCCGGGCGCTGGTTCGATCCCGGCTTCAAGAAGGATGACGCGCCGGAGCGCAGGGCCGAGCGGCTGTGGAGCGGCTCCGAAGCCGAGGCCATCGCCGCCGCCTGCAGCGGCCAGCCGGGCTCCGTCAACGAAGAAACCAAGCCCACCACCCAGCTCTCGCCGCTCCTGTTCGACCTGACCAGCCTCCAGCGCGAGGCCAACGGGCGCTTCGGATTCTCGGCCAGAACCACCCTCTCGCTCGCACAGGCGCTCTACGAGCGGCACAAAGTGCTGACATATCCCCGCACCGATTCGCGCGCGCTGCCCGAGGATTACCTCGCCACGGTGAAAAAGGCCATGGAGCTGCTCACCGGCAATCGCGAATACGCGCCCTTCGCCAGGAACGTCCTCAAGAACAACTGGGTGCGGCCGAACAAGCGGGTCTTCGACAACACCAAGGTGAGCGATCACTTCGCAATCGTCCCCACGCTGCAGTTGCCGAGACACCTCAACGAAGCGGAAAGCAAGATCTACGACCTTGTGGTGCGGCGCTTTCTTGCGGTTTTTCACCCGGCCGCAGAGTACCTGCAGACCACGCGCATTACCGAGGTCGCCAGCCACTCGTTCAAGACCGAGGGCCGCATCCTGCAGGTCCCCGGCTGGCTCGCGGTATACGGGCGCGCCGCCCAGGAGGAATCCCAGAATCTGCCACCCGTGGCTGCCGGCGAAGAGGTCGCCGTGGTGGAAGTGAATGCCATCGCCAACCAGACCAAGCCGCCCGCCCGCTATACCGAAGCAACGCTGCTCTCCGCCATGGAAGGCGCCGGCAAGCTCGTCGAGGACGACGAGCTGCGCGAGGCGATGGAAGCCAAGGGTCTCGGCACACCAGCCACGCGCGCCGCCGTCATCGAAGGGCTGATCCAGGAGAAGTATGTGCACCGCGAAGGCCGGGAGTTGAAGCCCACCTGGAAGGCGTTCCGGCTGCTGCTCGCGCTGCACCACTTCGGCGTTACCGAGATCACCTCGCCCGAGCTCACCGGGGACTGGGAGTACAAGCTGAAGCTCATGGAATCCGGCAAGCTCGAGCGCGATGTCTTCATGGAGCACATCGAGCAGGTGACCCGCGACCTCGTGGAACGCATCAAGAACGGCGACATCCCCGAGGAAGCCTATGCGACGGTGGAAGCGCCCTGCCCCAAGTGCGGCGGCGTGATCCAGGAGAACTACCGCAAGTTCCAGTGCCAGAACTGCGATTTCTCGCTGTGGGTCGTGCTATCGGGGCGGGAATGGGCGCCCGAGGAAATCGCGGAACTCATCACCCGCCGTTTCGTGGGACCGCTCACGGGATTCCGCAGTCGCGCCGGCAAGCCGTTTTCCGCCGGCATCCGGCTCACCGCCGAGCACAAGCTCGAATTCGATTTCGGACAGGCCCGCGACGACGAGGAAGCGCAGAACCCGCCCGATTTCAGCGCCCAGGAAAGCGTCGGCGCCTGCCCCAAGTGCCACGCCCGTGTGTTCGAGCACGGCGCGGTTTACGTGTGCGAGAAAGCCGTCGGGCCAGCGCGCAGCTGCGACTTTCGCTCAGGCAAGATGATCCTGCAGCAGCCGGTCGAGCGCGCGCAGATGCAGAAGCTGCTCGCGACCGGCCGCACCGAACTCCTCACGCAGTTCGTCTCCCGCAAGGGCCGGCGTTTCAAGGCCTACCTGGTAAAAACTCCCGAAGGCAAGGTCGGCTTCGAGTTTGAGGCGCGCGCCCCGCGCCGGGCGCCGCCGGCGGCCGCCCCGGCCGCTGAGGAACAACCGCCGTCCGCGCCGCGTGCCGCCCGTCCGCGTGGGAAAGCCCGCAACAAGCAACCGACACGCACGGCAACGGGCGGCAAAGCTACCGCCAAGCGCAAGACTTCCTGAGCTTGCATCCCGCGAGCGGGCTGCCCGCGGGCCGGCCGCTCAGATATCGAGGTTGCGTGCGCCGAGCGCGTTCAACTCGATGAACTGGCGGCGCGGCTCGACCTCGTCGCCCATCAGCGTAGCAAAGATCTCCCCGGCGCTGATCGCATCCTCGATCTGCGCCCTGAGCAGCCTCCGTGTCCCCGGATCCATCGTCGTTTCCCATAGCTGCTCGGGGTTCATCTCGCCCAGCCCTTTATAGCGCTGAATGCCGACGCCGCGTTTG
>DATIGN010000081.1:0-6662 GCA_035454685.1 Burkholderiales bacterium
CGAGGTGCTCGGAAGCAAGATCACACCGCTATGAACTGGGACCTTCTCATCAAGAACGTCCGCGTAGTCCGACCTGGCGCGATTTCGGCCGAGGAGGCCGACATCGCCATCGCGGGCGAAAAGTTCTCTCGCATCGCCCCAAACCTGCCGGCCGCGGAAGCGAGGACGGTCTACGACGGGAAGGGCTGGCTCGCATTCCCGGGCGTGGTCGACGCCCACATGCACACCGGCATCTATTCGCCGCTCGAAGACGACGCAGTGAGCGAGAGCCGTGCGGCGGCGCAGGGCGGCGTCACTTCGAGCCTGAATTACTTCCGCACCGGTCAGTACTACCTGAACCGCGGCGGACCGTACGGCGATTTCTTCCCCGAGGTGCTCAAGGTTTCCGCCGGCCGGTTTCACGTGGACTATGGCTATCACCTTGCGCCCATGGATTCCGGGCAGATCAAGGAAATTCCTTCCCTGATCGAGAAGCACGGCGTCACGTCCTTCAAGATCTTCATGTTCTACGGCTCCCACGGCCTGCACGGGCGTTCCGACAGCCAGCGCGACTTCCTCATGATCGGCCCGGAGGAGCGCTACGATTTCGCGCACTTCGAGTTCGTGATGCGCGGGGTACAGGCGGCGCGCGAGCGCTTCTCCGACAAAGCGGCGCAGATCAGTCTCTCGCTGCACTGCGAGACGGCCGAAATCATGACCGCATACACGAAGATGGTGGAAGCCGACGCGAAGCTCGAGGGTCTTGCCGCGTACCACGCCGCCCGGCCGCCGCATTCGGAAGGCCTCGCGGTCTTCATCGCCTCCTACCTCGCCGACGAGACGGCGCTGCCGACGATCAACCTTCTTCACCTCAGCTCGAGGAAGGCGCTCGAGGCGGCGCTGCAGATGGCGCGGGCGTTTCCGCACATTGACTTCCGCCGCGAAGTGACCATTGGGCATTTGATCCTGGATACGAATTCCAGGGCTGGCGTGCTTGCCAAGGTGAACCCGCCAATCCGGCCGC
Organism: Burkholderiales bacterium; assembly: GCA_035454685.1. GTDB lineage: Bacteria > Pseudomonadota > Gammaproteobacteria > Burkholderiales > SG8-39 > SCGC-AG-212-J23. The sequence continues at coordinate 1,004 of DATIGN010000081.1, forward strand.
GCGCGGATGTCGAGTTCCTCTGGCAGCAACTGCTCGAAGGCAAGATTGACTGGGTGGTAAGCGACCATGCGTGCTGCCGGCATGAGACCAAGGCGGCAAGACACGCGCTCGGCAACATCTGGCTCGCGAAGTCTGGCTTCGGCGGCACGGAATACCTGCTGGCGGCGCTCTTCTCCGAGGGAATGCGGCGCGGGCTTTCGTTGAACGCGATCGCGAGGCTCACGAGCTGGAACCCGGCGAAGCGCTTCGGCCTCAACGCCAAGGGCGACATCGCGCCGGGGCTCGACGCCGACCTCGCGCTCCTGGACCCGCGGCACACGTGGACGATCCGCGCGCAGGATTCCGAGTCGACCCAGGGTTATACGCCGTTCGAGGGCATCGAGCTCATCGGCAAGGTGAAGGCCACGTTACTCCGAGGCGCGCTGGTCTGCGAGAACGGCAAGCTGGTCGGCAAGCCGCGCGGCCGTTACCTGCACCGTCCAACCTCATGAATCTCGAACTGCAAGGCAAGTCGGTTCTCGTGACTGGCGGCTCCAAAGGCATCGGCCTCGCCTGCGCTAAGGCGTTCGCCGCCGAAGGCTGCCGCGTGAGCATCGCTGCGCGCGACCGGGAGCGGCTGGAAGAAGCAAGGAAGCTTCTGGGAGGGAAAGCGAAAACGCACCCAGTCGACCTGCGGGACGGCAAGGCACTGCGCACGCTCGCCGCCGCCTGCGCCGACGTCGACATCCTCGTCAACAACGCCGGCGACATCCCGGGCGGCACGATCGAGGCAGTCGACGAAGCGAAATGGCGCCACGCCTGGGAGCTGAAAGTCTTCGGCTACGTCAACCTGACGCGCGAGCTTTTCGCGCGCATGAAGGCTCGCGGCAGCGGCGTGATCGTCAATGTGATCGGGATGGCCGGCGAGTACCCTTCGTTCGAGTATGTGTGCGGCAGCACGGCGAATGCCGGCCTCGGCGCCTTTACCAAGGCGATGGGCAAGGGCTCGGCCGCGTTCGGGGTGCGGGTGCTCGGGGTGCACCCGCCCGCAACGCGCACCGACCGCATCGTTCCGCTGATCAAGGCGGCGGCGAAGGAAAAGCTCGGAGACGAGAACCGCTGGCAAGAGCTGGTCGGCACCGGCTCCTTCGGCCAGATGATCGAGCCCGAGCAGGTGGCCGACATGGTCGCGTTCCTCGCCTCCGTCCGGGCCGGCAAGCTTTCCGGCGTGATGGTCAACCTTGGCGCCTGACTGGACGGAGAATCCCATGCCCCATGCCACGACCGACGACGGCGTAAAGCTTTACTACGAGGAGGCGGGCGCGGGACGCCCGCTCGTCTTCGTGCACGAGTACGCCGGCGACTATCGCAGCTGGGAGCCGCAGATGAGGCTGTTCTCGCGCTGGTACCGCTGCATCGCGTTCAACGCGCGCGGCTATCCTCCCTCCGACGTGCCGGACGATCCGGAGAAGTACTCGCAGGCGCGCGCCCGCGACGACATCCGCTCCCTCCTCGACCACCTCGCCATCGACCGCGCGCACGTCTGCGGCCTGTCCATGGGCGGGTTCGCAACGCTGCACTTCGGCATCGCTTACGGCGCGCGCGCCCTCTCGCTCGCGATCGGCGGCTGCGGCTACGGCGCCGAGCCCGCCAAGCGCGAGCAATTCCGCGCCGAGACCGGCGCCGCGGCCGAGCAGATCGAAAACCAAGGCATGCGCGAGGTGGCGAAGCGCTATTCGCTCGGCCCGACGCGAGTGCAGTTCCAGAACAAGGACCCCCGCGGCTGGCAAGAATTCGCCAAGCAGCTCGCCGAGCACTCGACGCAAGGCTCGGCGCTCACCATGCGCGGCGTGCAGGGCCGCCGGCCGTCGCTGTGGGAGCTGGTCGACGACATGAAGCGCATCGAGGCCCCCACGCTCATCCTCACCGGCGACGAGGACGAGCCGTGCCTGGAGTCCGCGCTCCTCATGAAGCGCGCGATCGCCACCTCGGCGCTCGTGGTGCTGCCGAGCGCCGGGCACACCATCAACCTCGAGGAGCCCGACGAGTTCAACCGTGCGCTCTTCAGGTTCCTCGCGGCGGTGGACGGCGGCAGCTGGCGACGGCGCGACCCGCGCTCGACCGCCGGCGGCATCCTCGGCATGGCGAGGAAGTGACGCCGAACGGCTTCGTGCATTACGCCGGAGGCGGCGAGCGGGGGCTGCGCCTGGCGGTAAAGGACAACATCGACGTGGTGGGAATGCCGTGCGCCGCCGGCATGGAGCCGCTGCGCGGCCGCATCGCGCAACGCGACGCGCTTTGCGTAGCGCGGCTCAAAGCGGCCGGCTACACAATCGTCGGCAAGACGCTGATGGACGAGGCGGCGTTCGGCGCGCGGGGAGAGAACCCGTGGTTCGGGCGCTGCCACAACCCACGACGACACGGATTCACGCCCGGCGGCTCGAGCGCCGGCTCGGCCGCCGCCGTCGCCGCCGGCATCTGCGACGCCGCCCTCGGCACCGACACGCTCGGCTCGGTGCGCATTCCGGCCTCGTACTGCGGCGTGGTGGGCTACGTGCCCGGAGGGCACGTGATCCCGGCCGACGGCGTGCAGCCGCTCGCGCCGGAGTTCGACCGAGTGGGAGTCTTCGCCCGGAGCATCGCCATTGCTGCCCACGTCGCGTCGGTGGCCGCCGCCTCTCCGCTCAAGCCGCGCGATCGCGGCGCGCGCATCGGGTGGATTCTCTCGGCGAGCGCGATCCCACCTATCGGAGAGGCGCTGGAGAAGGCGGCAGGGCGACTGCAGGCGCGGCTACTGCCGCCGCCACCGTTCGAATGGGGAGCGCTGCGGCGCGCGGCGCTCCTCCTCACCGAGCGCGAGGGCGCGCGCTTGTACGCCGACTTGCTCGGCGACTCGGCCTCGGCGATCTCGCCCGAGCTGCGGGTTGCGCTCGAGTACGGACGTGACGCCGACGCCGACCGCGCCGCGCGCGCCAGCGCCCTTGTCGCCGAAAGCAAGGTCTGGCTTGCAGAGGTCCTGCGCCTCTGCGATGTGATGCTTCTGCCAACCACGCCGCAGACGGCATTCGCCTTCGACGATCCGACGCCGCCGTCGCAGGCGGACTTCACCGTGGCCGCGAGCGTGGCCGCCTTCGCCGCGATCAGTGTCCCGGCAGGCGCCGCCGGCGGCTTGCCCTTCGGCCTGCAGCTCGTCGGCCGGGACGACGCCGCGGTGCTCGGCGTCGCCGCGCACCTCGCTTAAGCGTCCGCACGCTCCAGAGCCGCGCGCAGGCTCTCCTCTCGGATCAGGTCCAGCACCTCGCGCCGCAGGGCGTTGAACTCGGGCGACGTAGTGAGCTCGATCGAGCGGGGGCGCGGGATGCGGACTTGGATCGCCTTCTTGATTCGTCCGGGCCGCGCGGTCATCACGCAGACCCGGTCGGCGAGGAGCAGCGCCTCTTCGATGTCGTGCGTGACGAAGAGCACGGTCTGATGGTGCTCCTCCCAGACGCGCAAAAGCAGCTCCTGCATAAGCGTGCGCGTCTGCGCGTCGAGCGCGCCGAACGGCTCGTCCATGAGCAACACTTCCGGCTGCATGATCAGCACGCGCGCGATGCCGACGCGCTGACGCATGCCGCCCGAGAGCTCGGCGGGGTAGCTCGACTCGAAGCCGCCGAGCCCGACCTGCGCGATGATGCGCTCCGCTCGCGGGCGGTACTCGGACGCGGGCACGCCTTGCGTGCGCGGGCCGAACACGACGTTTTCCATCACCGTGAGCCATGGAAAAAGCGCCGGCTCCTGGAACACCACGCCGCGCCGTGGCGAAGGCGCCCGCACATCCTCGCCGTGCACCCGCACGCGGCCGCGGGTCGGCTGCTCAAAGCCAGCCACCATATTGAGGAGCGTGGACTTTCCGCATCCCGACGGGCCGAGCAGCGCGGTGAACTCGCGCTGCGCCACGGAGAGGTCGATGTCCTGCACGGCGAGAACGCGGCGCTCGCCTTTCGCGAACTCCTTCCAGACGCCGGCAATCTCGATCACGCGTGCGCCTCGAGGGTGCGCCAACGCAGGACGAGGCGCCCCGCCCACACGATGATGCGGTCGGACAGGAAACCGAGCAGCCCGACCGAGAACATGGTAGCGACGCAGATGTCCATGCGGCCGACGTAGTACGCGTCCCAGAGCACGTAGCCCAGACCCGACTTGACGGCGATCATCTCGGCCACGATGACCGCGGTCCAGGCGACGCCGACGCCAAGGCGCAGCCCGGTGAAGATCGAAGGCAGGGCCGACGGGAAGACGACCTTTGCAAGCACCGTGGCGGTTCCCGCGCCGAGCATGCGCGCGGCGCGCAGCAGCAGCAGGTTGGTGTCGCGAACTCCGTGCGTGGTGTTCACCACGATCGGGTAGAACGCGCCCAGGCCGATGAGGAAAAGCGCGCTCGCGTCGTAGATGCCGAAGACGGCGATCGCGAACGGCAGCCACGCGGTAATCGGCACCGGCCGCAGCAGCTGCACCGTCGGGTCCACCAGGCGCGCCGCGAGCCGGCTCCAGCCGATCATCAGCCCGAGCGGGATTGCGACCAGCGTGGCGAGCCCGAAGCCTTGCAGCACGCGGCGCGACGAGTACGCCACGTTGTCGAGCCACGTCCCGGAATACGGCGAGAGCATGGCCGTCGAACCGCCGAAGATCCATGTGTGCCAAGAGCGCAGCACCTGCGCGGGCGACGGGATGATGCCTTCCGTCACCCAGCGCAGCTCCACCGCGTAATGCCACAGCGCGAGCAGCAGCGCCGGCAGGACCAGCAGCCAGGGCGCCGGCAGCCGGAGCTTCACCGCCTACTGCTTTAGGCCCAGCTGCTCCGGCGTCCGCCCGGTCGCCCGCGCCAGGAAGTCGTAGGTGTAGTACTCGCCGATCTCGCCCGACACGTCGCGGGTGATGACGCCGTTGTCGGACAGGAACTTCGAGATGCGTTTGATGGACTCGAGCGGCAGCGTGGCGTCGAGCCGCGTGGTGCGGATCGACTCGGCCGCGACGTTCTCCGGCAGCCCGGCCTTCTCCGCGTAGATCTTCGCCCAGCGCGCGCTGTCCTTGCGCGCGATCTCGAGCACGCTCACGTAGGAGCTGACGAGCTTCTGCACCGCGTCGCGGTTCTTCTCCATGAACGGGCGGTTCACCGCGAGCACCGAGATCAGGCCGCCTACGGTCTGCGAGCGGTTGTGGTCGAGCGTCGGATAAGCGCCGAAGCCGTCGACGATGGCCTGGGCGCAGAACGGCTGCCATACCACCGCCATGTCTATCTCCTTGCCCTGCAGTGCCTTGAGGTAGTTGGCGCCGCCGCCGACGATGTTGACGATCTTCAGCTTGTTGTACTGGAGCTTGTTCTCCTGCACCGACGCCGCGAACTTCAGCCAGGAGATCGAGCCGGCGCCGACGCCGATGCGGCTCGTGCGTCGCGGCAAGGGTCTGGTCGCCGTCGCCGAGAAGCCCTTGCCGAAGCTGGGCGCCGACGAGGTCCGCGCCGTCGTCGAGTCGTTGCGCCGATGATCGCGGTCGACAGCTCGGTGGCCATCGCGGCATTCGGCGAATGGCACGAGCTCAACGAAGCGGCCCGCGAAGTGCTCGATGCCGGCGCGGCGATCCCGGCGCACGCGCTGCTCGAAACCTATTCGGTGCTTTCCGCCTTTCCGCCGCCCTACCG
>DATIGN010000082.1:0-6063 GCA_035454685.1 Burkholderiales bacterium
ATCAGTGCGTTCACGATGCAGTACCTCTGTCATTCAGGCGCGCCGGAGATTCGGTGCATCCTTGAGACGACTCTAGACTCTCCGCCGCGGTGACGTAAGCGAAGCACGGCGCGCACACGTAGTGCGGTATTAACCGTACGAAAGGGTGCCTGCCGCTACTCCATCCCGCTACCCTTGCGCGTCTTGCGGATAGCATCGAACACTACCGTGCGCACGCCCGGCGGGTGCACCACGGTCCCCGCTGGCTCCTGGAAGCTGTCCTCCATTGAAAAGTCTCGGATGCTTTATTAACTGCTCGAGCGCCGTCTCCTCGTCGAACCTTTTAGCGGTTCTCGTAGTAGGGTGGCGCGCTGACAAAGGAGTCCATCCATGCATCGAAGCCGTCTAGGTACGGTGGTAATCGATTGCCAAACCGCGGATCTTGACCGCGCGGCCGAATTTTGGGCCAAAGCGCTCAACCGCCCTGCGCGCAAGCCGCAGGATCCGGCCGACGCGAACTACCGCGAACTCGAGACGCCTCCCGGCGAGGTCGTGATGGCGGTGCAGCAGGTGGATCATCCAAGCCGCGTGCACATCGACATCGAGACCGATGACCTCGACGCCGAAGTGGCGCGCCTCGAGAAGCTCGGCGCGACGCGCGTGGCCTTCATCAAGCGCTGGTGGGTGATGGAAGCGCCCACCGGCCAGCGCCTCTGCGTTGTGCGGCCACAACGCCCCGATTTCCCGAGCGGCGCGAACGAGTGGTCCTAGGCCAGCGCGCGGATGGCGTGGCCGGAGCGAGATCCGGTCTGCCACGGCGGCGGCCTGAGTTATAGGCCGTCGCTTTCGGCCTCCTTCATCCCGGCGGGCCTTTGCCGAGCGCGTTGTGCACCCGCAGGACGTCGGCGGTGGCGAGGACCCGCGTTTGCACGGATCCCGAACCGTTCACGTCTAAGGGAGATGTGCGGGAGTATCGGGTTCGCAAATTAGTGCTGCAATTCGTCCAAGGGCGTAGTAGGTTCAGGCCCCATGATCGAGATCGCCCTCGCACTCGCTCTCGGCATCATCGTGGTGGTTCTTTTGCTGCACCGCTATTGGTTCCCCATACTGGTCGTCGGCCTCGGCCCCTATTGGTTCTCCATACTGGTGCACCGCTATTTGTTCTCCATCCTGGTCATCGGGTGCATGTTCATTGGAGTCGCGTACTTGGTTTGCGTAGTGACTGTTTGTATCCCGGCGATGATGGCGGCGCTGCAGGGCTACCATCGCGAGAACCCGAATGCGCTTCATACCTACGCGATGATCGTCGGGGCGCTTGGTTTGATCGCGGCGGCTTACTACTTCTGGGACCTCTGCCGGCAAAAATCGGGATCCCAGCAGGATCGGTCCCCAGATGCCGCGCGTCTCCCGCTCGATTCGTAGCAGGCGCTCAGACTGCGAACGAGCACGCGCCGGGGCAACTTCCCCCTATGTCGGTTTTCCGGCGTCGGCCCCGCCGGCCCGAGCGTCCGCATCCGGAGCCGTTTTGCGTCCGACGCGTTCGTCTTTTCATGCTTCTCCCCAGTGAGTTACTTCGTCAGCCACAAGCGCGGAAACGCGGCCGCCGGACCCGCGACGCACGCGCTGAGGAAGGACACCCGACGTAAATCGCCGCTTCTACGTTTCCCTTCGAAGGAAGAACGGAAGTCCACGACGCGTACCCCGCCGTCATGGTCGTCATCCAACGACGCACTGTAGGAACAAGAACGTACTTCAAACAGAGAATGGGCACCCGCCGCAAGAAAAGTGATACTGAGACGCGCCCGGAAAACTGAACCTCCCTTTCCGGCGTCGGCACCGTCTGCCTGAGCAAGCATCCGGGGCTGGTATGTCTTCGTTCCGAAGGGCTGCCCGACAGCCGAGCGCGCGTCGATAGCGCGCCGGGGTCGGCAGACCCATCGGGCGAAGTCATCTCTCGATCGGCTTCACGTTTTCCTCCGCTCATGCGCTCAACCACCGCACCCGATATGGGCCTCATCAAGTCTAAGGATGCGTGCGGCGCGCCCCCCATGCCAGCATTTCTCGCCATGCCGCACCGCACCCGTGTTCTCGTTGTGCACGACAATCAAGACACGGACGATTCCCTGCTGGACCTGCTTGAGAGCCATGGGTACAACGCCAAGGGCGTCTACGGCGCGCGCACCATCGTTGCGGACGTTCGGGACTTCGATCCCGACGTAATCATCGTGGACATAGCGATGCCGAATAGAAATGGATGGAATGCTGCCCGACAGGTTCGCCAGCACAGGCCCGGCAAACGCCCCGTGCTGATCGCTGTAAGCGGGCAGTGCATCAAGGGCGGGGACAAAATCTTCGCCGAGACGAGCGCCTACGACTACTACGTCATCAAGCCCTGCGCTCCCAGGGCGCTGTTGGAATTGGTCGCGTTGCACGCCCAAGACGAGCGAGGGCTTGCGCGTTTCAGTTAGTCGATAAATACGCGCGTTGTGACCCCGCTGCGCGCTCTCGATGATCGGCACGCCGAGCGTAGCTCCCACTGATATGGAGCGCGTCGGTAGCCCTGGCCCCCGCGCCCCGAAGTTCCGGGCTTATGGTTGATGGCGCCGGCCCCTGCGCCCTCGACTGTACTTCGCAGCATTGCGGCCTCTTAAGTGCCGAAAGTGAAAGCGAACGAAAATCGATTAACCCTAGCGAACCCTCGCGTTGGCGAGCCCCGCGGTAGGGCGCGCCATCGAGAGGACCCGCGGATAAATCCCACGGGCCAGCAAGCCGCACGAGGTTTAACAGCGTAGATAGAATCTTCGCCATGTCCCACCGCACCCGTGTTCTGGTTGTGGACGACAACAAGGACATGGTGGAATCCCTGCTGGTCCTGCTCGACACTGAGGGGTACGAAGCTAAGGGCGTCTACAGCGCTGCCACCATCATCGCGGACGTTGGCGACTTCGACCCCGACGTAATAATCTTGGACATAGCGATGCCGGGTAGAGACGGATGGGCTGCTGCCCGAGAAGTTCGCCAGTACAGAACCGGCAACCGCCCCATGCTTATCGCCATCAGCGGGGCGTACACGAGGGGTGCAGTCGCGATCCTTGCAGAAGGGAGCGGGTTCGACTACTACCTCATCAAGCCCTGCGACCCCAAGGTGCTGCTGAAATTGGTCGCGTCGTACACGAAGTAGCTTTCGGGGTTCCGCCTGGCGCTGGTCTGCGCTCTACGCGCGAACCATCACCGACGTGATCGACCACTACGGCTGCACAGGCTCGTGACATAAAAAGGGCCCGGTCAGGCTGTCAGGAAAGCCGCCGGGCCCTAGTACAGATACACGCGGAGGTGTAACTGCGAGGAGACCTTAGCAAGCACGCCCGGAGCAGGCTGTGGCGTTTGTCTCGCGCCGTGCCATGGAAAAGAAAAAGGGCCCGGAAGCGCTCAGGATAGCTTCCGGGCCCTTCTGCAGATACACGGAGGTGTGCCTGCGAAGAAAGCCTAGCAGGCACGCCTAGGGGCACCTGTGCGGTTTCTCGCAACCGCGTCACGATTCATCTCGTTCAGGACAAGCAGGAAAAAAGCCCGACAACCGGAGGCGGTCGGGCCTAAAGACCACTAACTCAGAAGAGGGACTACTGGAGTCACCTTATCAGGCCGCTCGCGTGCTTGTCTGTCAGGCTTTGTCCGACCTAGGCCGTTAGGACCATCCCCCTGCGCTGCTTGTAACGTGGCGTGGCCTGACATTTGCTGTTCCAGGCAACCACACCGTTAATTCCGCGCGAAGGTCATCTTATGAACAACATCATCTACATCGTCGGGTTGGTCGTTATTGTCATCGCCGTCTTATCGTTTTTCGGACTTCGCTAGACGCTGTAGGAGGGTCACGGGCAGACTTCCGTGCGGAGGGCGAGCGGCAAGCCCAACCGCCAACCGTCGCCCTATTGCTAAGGCAACGACGCGCGGCAAGGGCGAGACTAGGCTTGACCGCCGGACGGTCGACCGCTGTAAAGACGCATGGCGCGCCGAACGTAGGGCTCCCTGAGCGCTTCCTCTACGACGGCGAACGCGACGCGGTGCACCGCGTGCTCACCGGCGAGCCTCTCGGCCTTGAGTCGGGCCCGGCCGTATTCGTCATGGAGTCGGCGATCGTCGCCCAGCGCAGCGACGGCCAGGTCCAGCGCTGCATTGAACTGCTGTGCAAAAGCGAGGTGCTCGTAGAGCGCCATCTGATCGCCCTCCGAGAGCTCGCCTGCCGCCAGCAATTGCTTAAAGGCATCTTCGTAGCCGTTTAGTGGTAGCCGACCGAGAGGCGCGAGGACTGGCTGCGGGTCTGCGAGGAACTCTTCGGAGGCGGAACGCCAGTGAATCATCGCCGCACGAATCACGGCCCAACAGGCGCGGCGCTGGTGCAGCTCGCGCAGCAACCTGGACCCCTCTCCGAGGAGGAAGCCTAAGACAACGCCTGCGATCACCCAACCCGCAGCCATCGTCAATCAGCCTAACAGAAAAGAAGCGGGCGCCCTTTATCTCGCTGGCGTGGGCGTTGATTTCGACGAGCGCAAGATAGGAATCAGCGGCATGGAGCACGAGGTGCTCTACGCGCTCTTCGCAGCGGGCTGAGATCCCGAGAATGAAAAGCCCCGCCGAAGCAAGGCTTCCTCGGCGTACACTGAAGCGAGCTACCCTCGGGGAGGGGCGACATACTACGGCAATTCTCGGCGCTTTAGAATTGAGAGGCCCATGCGCCTGAACGACTGGCAAAAGTTATGGGTTGCTGCAACCGCGGTCTGGGCGTTGTCGGGGCCCATTTTCTACTTGAAGGAACCATTCCCCACTAGAGACAAGATAGATCAGACGCGAGCGAGGATGGTGAGAAGCGATATCGCGCTGTACACAAGATACGGATTTATTCGGACTCCTTTGTGGAACGATTACGAGAGTATGAAGGTGGTAGTCCGTAATCTGTCTGACGAGCACGTAAGGTCGCTCGCGAGAGGGTTAGCCGCAGGAATGCAAGAGCCCGGAAATCGTTTAGAGGTGACCCTAGCTGGGTGGGAGCGCGACCTTAACGAGCTGCGCAAACATCAAGCCATATGGTTCGGTGCCTATCTTCTAGTCGTATTGGTGCCGAGTGCAGTGGTGTACGGCGCGGGCCTGGTGACGGCATGGGTCCGAAGGGGATTTCAAAAGCACGCCCAATAAGCCTGCCGGGCGTGCCAGTCAATCGTGGCAGCGGAAATCTTCGATGCCCGCCGTGCCTTAGGTAGGTGGACGGCTCGGCTTTGCGCCGAAGTCGTGTCGGATGCGCCGCACGTCACCAGCCTGAACCGTCATGTAGGTGAGATACGGCTTCCGCGACCCGCTGCGAACCTCGATGCGATGCATTCCCGGCTCGAGATCGAGCGTCGTGATCGGCGGCGTCGCGCCGTAGTGCTTGCCATCAATGTAGATCTCGCCTTGCGGCGATACCGCGATGATGAGCGTCGCCGTGCCGCCAGGCTGCTGTTCCGGAAGGCCCGCTGTGGGTTGCGTCGCCCGCGGGACCTTCTGCGCCGGCGCAGTGCCGGCTGCTGCAGGTTGCTCAGGCGCGCGGGCGACCGACCTCTCAGTTTGCGCCGATGGGCTGGGGTCCGCTGCGAGCGGTTCCGGCGGCATAGGCTTCGGCGCGGATACGGTGCCTAACGACTCTTGCTCCGCTCTCGCATCATCCACTGCGCGCCGTGGCGATACCTGCGGCGCAGCGGGCGCAGTCGCGGATTCCTTGGGCGCCTCGGCCGCAGGCGCAGGCGCGGCTGGGCGGGACGGCGCGGGCGCTGTGGCCGGCGCCTGTTGCACACGACTCGCATCGATGCGTCGTTCGGTGGGGCCTGACGAGTAATGCAAGACGACGGCAAGGCCAATGGCGAGCACGGCGAGCACGAAGGCGAGCGTCGCGAAGATTGCAGGCCGCGATCGAGAGGACCGTTCCGGCTCGGATTGGCGGTCCATCATGAGCATCGCCTCGCGCTCGTCGAACGCCTCCCCTCGGTTCGGGTCGGGCGTCCGCAGTCTGGGTTCGGGTGGCGGTGGGGACGCCGCCGGCTCCGTCTGATCGCG
>DATIGN010000083.1:0-78584 GCA_035454685.1 Burkholderiales bacterium
GCATCCCGCACAACCGCTGCCGAACTTGTTTAGGAATAGAGGCCGAATAAGCCCATTCGCGCACGAACGGCGACCTAAGTGGGGGGTAACGGGGACCGAAGATTTGTATAAGTCATTGTTTTAACGGTGCTGGTGCGCGGACTCGAACCGCGGACCTACTGATTACGAATCAGTTGCTCTACCAACTGAGCTACACCAGCAAAGGGGGGCGAAGCTTAGCACGCGAGCCCGTTCTGTCGTTCGCATTCGGCTCGTTGCATCGTCACTCTCCTAGCGGACGAGCTCGCGCGGGAGGGTGAATACCACGCTCTCGGTGATGCCCTCCAGCGGCCGCACGCTTCGCGCGCCGAGCGCCTTCAGGCGCTCCACGAGCTCGGTAACGAGGATCTCCGGCGCCGACGCGCCCGCGCTCACGCCGACGCATCGCTTGCCGGCGATCCACTCGGGACGCAGGTCGGCGGCGCTGTTCACCATGTGGGCTTCCACACCGATGTGCTCGGCGACCTCGCGCAGCCGGTTGGAGTTGGAGCTGTTGGGCGAGCCCACGACGATCACCACGTCGCACTGCGGCGCCATGAACTTCACGGCGTCCTGCCGGTTCTGCGTGGCGTAGCAGATGTCGTCCTTTTTCGGGCCGCGGATCGCCGGGAAACGCGCCTTGAGCGCCGCCACGATGGCGCGCGCATCGTCGATCGAGAGCGTGGTCTGCGTGACGTAGGCGATCTTGTCGGGCGTGCCGATTTCGAGCTTCGCGACATCGTCCACGGTCTCGATGAGGTGCATGCCGCGCGCCGCCTGCCCCATCGTGCCCTCGGTCTCCGGGTGTCCGCGGTGGCCGATCATCACCACCTCGTAGCCCGCGCGCAGCATGCGCGCCACCTCGAGGTGCACCTTCGTGACGAGCGGGCAGGTTGCGTCGAACACCTTGAGGCCGCGGCGCTCGGCGTCCGCGCGCACCTGCTTCGAGACGCCGTGCGCGCTGAAAATCACCGTGGCGCCGGGGGGCACCTCGTCGAGCTCCTCGACGAACACTGCCCCCTTGGCGCGCAGGTTCTCGACCACGTACCGGTTGTGCACGATCTCGTGGCGCACATAGATCGGCCCGCCGTGCAGCTCGAGCGCGCGCTCTACCGTCTCAATGGCGCGCTCAACGCCGGCGCAAAAACCCCTGGGATTCGCGAGCAGGACTTCCACAGGCTATTTTCTCATGCCGTTTGCAGCGGCTACTTAAGACGGAGCTCGAGCTCGCTTTTCATGGTGCGCGAAGCCGTCGAGGATGAGCAGCACGGCGCCGATCGTAATCGCGGAATCGGCCACGTTGAACGCCGGCCAATGCGGCCAGCGATCCAGGATGTAGAAGTCGAGATAGTCCACTACGCAGCCGAAGCGCAGCCGGTCGATCACGTTCCCCAGAGCGCCGCCCACGACCAGGGCGAGCCCCGCGCAGAACAACCTCTTCCCGGGGTTGCGCACGATCAGCGCGCCACAGAGGCCCGCCGCGCCGAGCGCGAATGCGATGAAGAGCGGCGTCTGCCATCCCGGGGCGTTGGCGAGAAAGCTGAACGCCGCGCCCTTGTTGCAGACGAGCACCAGATTCAAGAACCCGGTGAGCTCCTGGCGCGGCTCGCGCCCGGCGAAGTAATCGAGCACCGCCCACTTCGAGAGCTGGTCGGCCGCCATGATCGCCGCCGACAACAGGAACCAGCGCCACGCGCTAGACATGCCGGCGAACCTCGCCGGCTCCGCGCAGATTCGACTGGCAGCGCGCGCACAAAGCCTCGTCGTTCACATCGGCACGGTAGTGCCAGCACCTTTCGCATTTGGGATGCTCGCTCGTCTTCACCCTCACTTCCAGTTCACCGGTTCTGCGGACGCGGGCCGCGGACGTAAGAAGCAGAAACTGGAGATCGTCGCCCAGGCTTGCGAGCAGGTCGTAATCCTCGCCCGCGGCGCCGAAGTCCACCTCGGCCTGAAGCGAAGAACCGACCTTGCCCTCCGCGCGCAGCGCCTCGATCGCCTTGCGTACCGGATCGCGCAGCGCGCGCAGGCGGGTCCACTTGGCCATCAGCTCGGCAGCGCCCGCAGGCGCGGGCAGCTCGTGCCAGGTGGTGAGGAACACGCTTTCCTCCTTGGCGAGCACCTGCCACAGCTCCTCGGCAGTGAACGAAAGGATCGGCGCCATCAGCCGCACCAGGCTGTGGGTGATGTGCCAAAGCGCGGTCTGCGCCGAGCGCCGCGGCCGCGAGTCCGCGGCGCAGGTATAGAGACGGTCCTTGAGAACGTCGAGGTAGAAGGCGCCGAGGTCCTCGGAGCAGAACGCAAGCAGCTTCTGTGCGACCAGGTGGAACTGATAGCGCTCGTAGTCCGCGGTCACCTCCGCCTGCATCGCCACCGTCATGGCAAGCGCGTAGCGATCGATCTCTACCAGATCGTTGACGGGCGCTGCATTGCGTCGGGGGTCGAAGTCCGAGGTGTTGGCGAGCAGGAAGCGTAGCGTGTTGCGCACACGGCGGTAGCTTTCCACAACGCGCTTCAGGATCTCGCTGGAGAGATTCAGCTCGCTCGAATAATCGCTGCTTGCCACCCACAGCCGCAGAATCTCGGCGCCGAGCGTGTTCGAGATCTCCTGGGGCGCCATCGTGTTGCCCCTGGACTTCGACATCTTGCGGCCTTCGAGGTCGATGACGAAGCCGTGGGTCAGCAGGCCCTTGTACGGCGGCACACCGTCCAGCATGCAGGAAACCAGCAGCGATGAATGGAACCAGCCGCGATGCTGGTCCGAGCCCTCGAGATATAGATCGGCCGGGAACTCCGACTCCGCGCGATGCGAGCCGCGCAGCACGGTGCAGTGCGTCGAGCCCGAGTCGAACCAGACGTCCAGCGTGTCGCGGCTTTTCTCGTAATCCTTGCTGTCATTTCCGATCAATTCTTCGGCCCTGAGCGTTTGCCAGGCCTCGATGCCTTCCTTCTCGACGCGCTTCGCCACCTCCTCCAGCAGTTCCGGCGTGCGCGGATGCAGCGCGCCGGTCTCGCGATGGAGGAAGAAAGGCATCGGCACTCCCCATTGCCGCTGGCGCGACAGCGTCCAGTCCGGCCGGTTGGCGATCATCCCGTGCAGGCGCGCCTTGCCCCAGGACGGGAAGAACTGCGTGTCCTCGATGCCGCGCAACGCGGTCTGCCGCAGGCTTTCACCGCCCACGGGCTTGTCCATCGACGCGAACCATTGCGTGGTGGCGCGCAGGATCACCGGCGTCTTGTGGCGCCAGCAGTGCATATAGCTATGCGTGTGCTTCCGGTCGACCGCAAGGAGCGCGCCCCTGTCTTCGATCGTCTTGACGATTTTCGGGTTGGCATCCCACACCGACATCCCACCGAAAAGCTCGAGCGAAGGCGCGAAGCGGCCGTCTCCCATCACCGGCGCCATGATCTGCTCGTCACGCATGCCGTAGCGCCGGCACGACTCGAAATCCTCCACGCCATAGGCGGGCGCGGAGTGCACGATCCCGGTTCCGGTCTCGAGGGTGACGTAGTCGCCGAGATAGACAGGTGCCTCGCGCTCGTAGAACGGATGACGGAAGCGGATGTTCTCCAGCGCGCTGCCTTTACATTGCCCCACCGTAGTTCCTGAGAGGCCATAGCGGTTCAAGCAGGCCTCTTTCAGATCCGTGGCCAGAATGAGCAGGCCCTTCTCCGTGTCGACCAGGTCGTAGCTGAAATCGGGATGCACATTGAGTGCCTGGTTCGCGGGCAGCGTCCACGGCGTCGTGGTCCAGACGACGGCATAGATCGGTTTGTTCGAAGCAGCCTTGCTGCCGAACGCCGACCAAAGCTTCAGCAGATCTTGCTCTCCAACTTCAAACGCAACATCGATCGCCGCGTCTTTGCGGTCCTCGTACTCCACTTCCGCCTCGGCGAGCGCCGAGCCGCAGTCGAAGCACCAGTTCACGGGCTTGAGACCACGGTACACGTAGCCCTTCTCCAGCAGCCGGCCGAGCACGCGGATTTCCTCCGCCTCGGTGCGCGGTGCCATGGTCGTGTACGGGCTGTCCCAGCCGCCGAGCACGCCGAGGCGCTGAAAGTCCTTCTTCTGGCGCTCGATCTGCTCCGCGGCGAAGGCGCGGCATAGCCGCAGCGTCTGCGCCGTCGGCAGGTTCTTGCCGTGCTTCTTCTCGATCTGCACCTCGATCGGCATGCCGTGGCAATCCCAGCCCGGTACGTAGGGCGCGTCGAACCCGGCAAGCGTTTTCGACTTCACGATGATGTCCTTCAGGATCTTGTTCACCGCGGTGCCGATGTGGATGTCGCCGTTCGCGTAAGGCGGGCCGTCGTGCAGCACAAAGCGCGGGCGCCCCCTCGCGAGCGCGCGCAGGCGGCGATAGACGCCTTTCTCCTGCCATTCCCTGACCCATTGCGGCTCGCGCTTCGCAAGGTCGCCGCGCATGGGAAACGGCGTTTCCGGGAGGTTCAGCGTGTCTTTGTAGTCAGCCATGGCTCAGAAAGAATTCACGCGCCTGCCTCGCGTCGCGCGCGATCGCGGCCTGCAGCGCGGGAAGGCCGTCGTACTTTTCCTCGTCGCGCAGCTTCTTCAGGAAGCGCACGCGCAAATGCTCTCCGTAGAGATCGGCTTCGTGGTCGAAAAGGTGCACTTCGAGCAGCGGAATCGTCACCGGGTTCACCGTCGGTCGCTTGCCGATGCTCGCGACGCCAGGGCCGTAACGGTCGACTTCGACGACAAAGATCCCGGCGAGCGGCGGTGCGCGGCGCAGCACGATGTTCGCGGTCGGGAAGCCGAGCCCGCGACCGAGCTTCGCGCCATGCGCAACGCGGCCGCTGATGGTGTAGGGATGGCCCAGCAGACGCTCGGCTTCCGTGAGCTCGCCCGCCTTGAGGGCGGCGCGCACCGCCGAGCTCGACACCCGCACACCGCCGAGCTCGACGTCGGGCATAGCCTCGAGCGCGAAGCCCTGGTTCTTCAGTGCCGTAAAGTCCCCTGCACGCCGGGCGCCGAAACGGAAGTCCCTTCCCACCAGCAACCACTCGACCCCCAAACCGCGCACCAAGACATCCCGGATGAACCGCTCGGCCGGCATGGCGGCGAAGCGCGCGTCGAAGCGCGCCACGTGCACATGCTCCACCCCCGCCTGCGCCATCAGCTCGAGCTTGTCCCGCAGCCGGGTGATGCGCGCCGGCGCGGCGGCGGGGGTAAAAAACTCGCGGGGATGCGGCTCGAAGGTGAGAACACAGGCTGTGAGCTTCGCTTCACGTGCCTTGGCGGTGACCCGGTCGATGAGCGCGCGATGGCCGCGGTGCACGCCGTCGAAGTTTCCGATCGTAGCCGCACACCGGCCCCGGGCGCGCTGCAAAGAGCCGTGGGTGACGACCATGGACGCGGTAAAATGCTGAATTATAGTCGGTTTATGCGAGTTTGATGATGAAGAGCATCGAGGACCAGATGAGTTTCTACGCCGCGTACCATCAGGACGCGCGCAACAAGGCCACGCACTTCATCGGCGTGCCCGCGATCATGCTTTCGCTTTTCATTCCGCTTGCCTGGATCCGCCTGGAGGTAGGCGGCTTCGTCCTTACCGCCGCAATGCTTTTCGCCGCCGTGGTCCTCGTCTATTACTTCGTTTTGGACGTCCCTCTGGGCCTTGCCATGCTGGTTGTTACCGCGATACTGCTGTGGATCGCCGGAGGCATTGCAAGCCTCGGCGCCGCAGCCGGGTGGACATGGTTTGCCATCCTCTTCGTCGGCGGTTGGATACTGCAGCTCGTGGGCCACGTGTTCGAAGGCCGCAAGCCGGCGCTGGCGGACAACTTGTTCCAGATCTTCGTCGCGCCGATGTTTCTCGCCGCCGAGGTGTTCTTCGCTCTCGGCTACAAACGGGCGCTGCAAAGAAGAGTGAATGAAAAAGCTCAGTTGAGCCGGGCGCAGAGCGCGGAGAGCTCCATCAGCCTCGAGCGCACATCGTCGAGGTCGGGGGCGTCGGGTTCGCGCTCGGCGTAATCGCTCAGGTCCTTGAGCGCCGCCCGGTAGCACTCCAGGCGCTGGTAGATGTAGCCGCGGTCGCGCAACTCCGCGCTCGCATCGGGCGTGACCAGGAGCATCCGGTTCAGCACGTCAAGCATGCGTTCTGGCTTGTCGCTGTCGCGGTAGATCGCCTTCAGGTTGCGCAGCACGCGCGACAGGATCTGCCGGTTGGTCGCCGGCTCGAGGAACTGGTCGAGCGGCAGCTCCGCGGCCGGCAGGTCGTCGGCCACGCCGTCCGGGATCACGCGCTTGACGCGGCCGCGCAACTCGTCCTCGGACTGGGGTGCGCCGCCGGCAAACGGATCGAGCACCAGCATCCCGCCGCGCAGTCGCAGGCGCACCAGAAAGTGCCCGGGAAATGACACCCCTTCGAGCGGCAGACCGATGCGCCGGCCGAGCTCCATGTAAAGGATCGACATCGTGATCGGGAGGCCGGTCTTGCGTTCGATGACCTCGTTCAGGTAGCTGTTGCGCGGATCGTAATAGTCCTCGGTATTCCCCCAGTAGCCGAGGTCGTCGTAAAGGAACTGGTTCAGCGCCACGACGCGCTCCTCGGCGCCGCCGTTCTGCGGCAGGCGCTCGCGCAGCCGGCTCGCCATACGTTCGATCTCGTCCATGTAGCGCTCGACGTCGAGCTTCGGGTAGGCGTCCTGCGCGATCAGCAGGCACGCGCGCGCGAGGTCGATGCGCGCATCCTCGCATGCGATCAGGCGGGCAAAAGGCTCTAGCTCAGCACCCATCACTCGGCCGCACGGCGCGAGAAGTCGCGCGGCCGGAAGCCCAAGGCGAGCAGGCAGGCGGCATAGCACGCCGTTCCCAGCAACACGAGGCCGATCACGGCAGGAACCTTACGCTGCCACGGCGCGGATAGCCACCATGCCGATGCACCCATGGCGAAGTAGAGCGCTGCCGCCATGACTGCAACGGATACGGCAACCTTCGCGAGGAACACGAGCCAACCTGGCTGGGGCGCATAAATCCCTTGGCGCCGCAGAAGGCGATACAAGAGCGCGGCGTTGAGACAAGCACCCAGGCCGATCGCAAGCGCGAGGCCCGCATGCCGCAACGGGCCGACGAGGGCCAGATTCATGCATTGCGTGACGACCAAGGTCACGACGCCGACCTTCACGGGCGTCACGACGTTCTGCCGTGCATAGAACCCCGGCGCCAGAATCTTGACCAGCACGATGCCCACCAGGCCGACGCTATAGGCAACGAGCGCCTGGCGGGTCATCCAGGCGTCTTCGGCCGTGAAGCGGCCGTACTGGAACAGCATTGCGATGAGCGGCAGCGCGAGAACCGCAAGAGCCACCGCCGCCGGCACGGCGAGCAGCACGGTAACGCGCAGGCCCCAGTCGAGCAGCCGGCTGTATTCGGACGCATTCGCGGCTGCGTGGTACTTGGAAAGGCTCGGCAACAGGATGGTGCCGACCGCGACCCCGAGCACGCCCGCCGGCAGCTCCATCAGTCGGTCCGCGTAGTACAGCCACGATACGCTCCCGCTCTGCAGGAATGAGGCGAAGATCTGGTTGAGAACGAGCGAGATCTGGCTGACCGACACGCCGAACGCCGCGGGCAACATGAGCAGCAGCACCCGCCGCAGGCCTGGATGCGAAAGATCGAGCCGCCAGCGCGGCAGGAGCCGCAGCTTGGCGAGGAAGGGCACCTGAAACGCGAGCTGCAGGATGCCGCCGGCGAACACCGCCCAGGCGAGCACCAGCACCGGAGGATCGAAATGCTCCGCGAAGAAAGCTGCGCCCACGATGAAGGAGACGTTAAGGAGCGCCGGCGTAATGGCCGGCACCGAGAAGCGGTTCCACGTATTGAGAATGCCTGCGGAGAGCGCTACCAGCGAGATGAAAAATATGTAGGGAAACGTGACCCGCAGCAGCGATACGGTGAGCGCAAACGGTTTTTCCGGGTCGAGGGCGAACCCCGGAGCGGTGAGGTACACGATCAGCGGCGCGGTCGCGACGCCGAGCGCGGCGGTCACGACTAACGCGAGGAACAGCAGCGTCGAAACCGCGTCGATCAGGCGCCGCGCCTCCTGTTCATCCTTGTGCTTGTGTTCGCTCAGAAGCGGCACGAACGCCTGCGAGAAAGCGCCCTCGGCGAAAAGCCGCCGCAGCAGGTTCGGCAGCTTGAAAGCGACGAAGAACGCGTCCGTCGCCAGCCCGGCGCCGAAAACCCGGGCAATGAAAAAATCTCGCACGTAGCCCAGTACCCGGCTCACCATCGTCAGGCTGCTGACGGTGGCGAGAATGCGCAGCAGGTTCATGCTAGAATTTTTTCAATGGCAAACATCAAATCCGCCCGGAAGCGCGCGAAACAAGCGCTCGCGCGCCGTGACCACAACATGAGGCTGCGCACCGAGGTGCGTACCGCGATCAAGAGCGTCAAGAAGGCGCTTGCCGCCGGCAACAAGGATGCAGCCGCAAGTACCTTGCGCGAGTCGCAGCGCGTGATTGACCGCATCGTGGCGAAAGGCGTCCTGCACCGCAACGCCGGCGATCGTCACAAGAGCCGCCTGGCGCACGCGCTGAAAGCGATGAAGTAGTCGATAGTTAAGAAGCCGTATCCCCGACTGACTGCGTTTCCGGCGAAGGCCTCGGGCATGCGCGATTATAAGTAACGTCGCCTGATGCCCAAGCCCGCGAGCCGCATTCTCGTCATCAACGACGAGCATCTCGTGCTGCGCGAGTTCGTCAAGGGGTTGAACGCCGCAGCGCGCACCCTCGATAATCCCCTGGGCATCAGCTTCGTCGGCGTCACCACCGCCAAGGAAGCGCTTCAACTCATCGAGTCCGACGGCAACCTGCAGGCCGTCCTCGTGGACGACACGCTCTATTCCCTGTCGACGAGGAACAGTAACGGAAAGAAGGGCGCGGCGCACCCGCGCAGGCTGCAAATGTCCGCGCTCGAGCTCGTGCAGCGCATCACGCGCTTGCGGCCCGAGCTCGACGTCTACATCGTCATCGCGCAAGAGAAGGAGGACGACGTAGTGGACGCGCTCTTTGCCGAGTCGGTCGACGGGTATTTTTACCGCGAGGAGCGCGACTACCGGGGCATGTACCGCATCCTCAACGCCCAAATACAGGAGCGTGCTCGCACGCCGTTCTACGACCAGCTCAAGAATTACGTCTGGATGGCGAAGGACCAGTGGCATACGCCGGGGCATTCGTCGGGCGAGTCTCTGCGGGGCAGCCCGTGGGTGAACGATTTCTACGAATTCATGGGCGAGCACGTGTTCGACGCCGACCTTTCGGTATCGGTGCCGATGCTCGATTCGCTGATGGAGCCGAAAGGCGTGATCGGCGAGGCGCAGGCGATGGCGGCCAAAGCCTTCGGTGCGCGACGCACGTTTTTCGCGACCAACGGCACCTCCACCGCCAACAAGGTGATCTTCCAGACGTTGCTCGCGCCGGGCGAAAAGCTGATCCTCGACCGCAACTGCCACAAGAGTGTGCACCACGGCGTCGTACTGTCGGGCGCGCACCCGGTCTACCTCGACTCGGCGCTCAACAAGAAATACGGGTTGTACGGCCCGGTTCCCAAAAAGGCGCTGCTCGATGCCATCCGCAAGCACTCGGACGCTCAGGCGCTCATCCTCACCTCGTGCACCTACGACGGCCTGCGCTATGACCTGGCGCCGATCATCGAGGCGGCGCACAGCCGCGGGATGAAGGTAATCATCGACGAGGCCTGGTATGGCTTCGCGCGCTTCCACCCGTACTTCCGGCCGACCGCGCTCGAGGCGGGCGCCGACTACGTCACGCAGTCGACGCACAAAGTGCTTTCCGCGTTCTCGCAAGCCTCGATGATCCACGTGAACGACCCGGACTTCCGCGAGCATCTGTTCCGCGAGAACTTCAATATGCATACCTCGACCAGCCCGCAGTACGGGCTGATCGCGAGCCTCGACATCGCGCGCAAGCAAGCGGTGATGGAGGGCTACAAGCTGCTGGCGCGCACGCTCGACCTCGCGCACGAGGTGAAGAAGCTCATCAACTCCACCGGCGTGTTCCGCGTGCTCGAGCTCAAGGACCTGCTGCCCGAGGCGGTGCGCCATGACGGCATCAGGCTCGACCCGACCAAGGTCACGATCGATATCTCGGGCTGCGGCTATACGGTGGAAGACCTGCAGAAGGCACTGTTCGAGCGCTTCAACATCCAGGTCGAGAAGTCGACCTTCAACACCCTCACCCTGCTTCTCACAATCGGCACGACGCGATCCAAGGTCTCGCGCCTGTACGACGCGCTCATGCGCATCGCGCGCGAGGGCCACGCGCCGCGGCGTCTCGTGCAGACGCCGGACATCCCGGCCTTCACCCGGCTGCGATTCCTGCCGCGCGATGCTTACTACTGCGGCGGCGAGCTGGTGCAGGTTTTCGACGAGCACGAGCGCGTGAACCGGCGCCTCGCAGGACGTGTCGCCGCCGACCAGATCGTCCCCTACCCGCCCGGCATCCCGCTGCTCGTGCCGGGGCAACTTATCACGCGCGAGATCGTGGACTATCTCGGCGCCCTGCTCCACTCGCACAAGCGCATGGAGATGCACGGCGTGGTGCACGAGGGCTACGTGCCCTGCATCCGCGTCCTAAGGTCCATGGAAGAGGCCTCGCTGCAGCGCCTGCTCTGAGAGCCGGCGCGGCAGCGCTCATGGCGTCGCCATATCCGGCGACCGGTGCTACCATTTCCCCGAACGGCGGCTCGGGCCGCCGTTTTGCATTTGGGAGAGGACGCGCAATGAGCCATGTGATGAACACCTACGCCAGGCAGCCGGTCGCGTTCGTGCGCGGCGAAGGCGTGTGGCTCTGGGACGAGACGGGGAAGAAATACCTCGACGCCCTGGCCGGCATCGCGGTCAATACGCTCGGCTACGGGCACCCGAAGCTGACGAAGGCGCTGACCCAAAGGATCGACTCCGGGGTTCTGCACACTTCCAACCTCTGGCGCATCCCGGACCAGGAAAGGGCCGCCGACCGCATTGCCGAGATCACGGGGCTCGACGAGGTGTTTTTCTGCAACTCCGGACTGGAGGCGAACGAAGCGGCGATCAAGGTGGCGCGCAAGTATGGCCACGACCGCGGCATCGCCGAGCCCGCGATCATCGTGATGGAAAAGGCGTTCCACGGCCGCTCGCTCGCGACGCTATCGGCGACCGGCAGCCGCAAGGTACAGGCGGGATTCGAGCCGCTAGTGTCCGGGTTCGTGCGGGTACCGCTCAATGACCTCGAAGCCGTGCGCCAGGTGGCCGAGCGCAACAAGAACGTGGTCGCGGTGTTCGTCGAGCCGATCCAGGGCGAAGGCGGCATCAATGTCTCGCGCCTGGAGTACCTGCGCGGGCTCAAGGAGATCTGCGAGCGCAAGGAGTGGCTGTTCATGTCGGACGAGGTGCAGTGTGGCCTCGGCCGCACCGGCAAGTGGTTCGTCTACCAGCACGCCGGCTTCCTGCCCGACGTAGTGCCGCTCGCCAAGGGCCTCGCCTCCGGCGTGCCGGTGGGCGCCTGCGTCGTCGGCGGCCGCGCCAAGGGCGTGTTCAAGCCCGGCAACCACGGTTCGACCTTCGGCGGCAACCCGCTCGCCATGACCGCGGTCGTGGCCACCATCGATGCCATGAAGGAAGAAAGACTTCTTGCCAACGCCGCCCGCGTGGGCGAAGTCATTAGTTCCGGACTTGCCGGCATTCCCGGCACAGTGGAAGTCCGCGGCATGGGGCTGATGATCGGAATGGAGCTCGCGGCGCCGTGCGGCGAGCTCGTGCGCCAGGCGCTCGACGCGGGGCTGGTGGTCAACGTCACCGCCGAGACCGTCGTCCGGCTGCTGCCGCCGCTCGTGATGAGCCAAGACGAGGGCCGTATGGTGGTCGAGCGCCTCGCGCCGCTGGTCCGCGCGTTCGTCGAGCGCAGCGCTCAGGCCACGGCCGCGGCGCGCTGAGCGGGCGCCCCATGGCGGTACGCCACTTCCTGCAACTCAGGGATCTTTCGCTCGACGAGCTCGAGCACGTGTTCGCGCGCACGCGCTGGATCAAGGAACGGTTCAAGCGCTACGAGCGCTACTGGCCGCTCGAGGACCGCACGCTGGCGATGATCTTCGAGAAGCCCTCGACGCGTACGCGCATGTCGTTCGAGGCCGGCATGCATCAGCTGGGCGGCGCAGCGATCTACCTCTACACACGCGACTCGCAGCTCGGCCGGGGCGAGCCGGTGGAGGACGCGGCTCAGGTGATCTCGCGCATGTGCGACGTCATCATGGTGCGGACCTTCGAGCAGGCGATCATCGAGCGCTTCGCCGGCGCCTCGCGCGTGCCGGTGATCAACGGGCTCACCAATGAGTACCATCCGTGCCAGATCCTTGCAGACATCTTTACCTACCTCGAGCACCGTGGCCCGATCCGCGGCCGCACCGTGGCCTGGATCGGCGACTCGAACAATGTCTGCAACACCTGGCTGCAGGCTGCGGCGCTGTTCGATTTCAAGCTGAACGTCTCAACGCCTCCAGGCTATGAGGTCGAAAGCGAAAGAATGAATCGCAGCAGTGAAGCCTTCGCGGACCCGATGGCTGCCGCCAAGGGAGCGGATCTCGTCACCACGGACGTGTGGACCTCCATGGGCTTCGAGGACGAGAACGAGGAGCGCCGGCGCGACTTCCAGGATTGGCAGGTCGACGCCGACATGATGCGCGCCGCGCACGCGCGCGCGCTTTTCATGCATTGCCTGCCGGCGCATCGCGGAGAGGAAGTGGCCGCCGCAGTGATCGACGGGCCCCAGTCGGTGGTCTGGGAAGAGGCGGAGAACCGCCTCCATACGCAGAAGGCGCTGCTCGAGTTCCTGGTACTGGGCAGGGTGAAAAGCTAGAAAGGGGCGAAGAGGCTAGGCCTTCTTCTTCGGCTTGGCCGGTCCGAGTAGCGGCGCGGCGCCGGTGGTGGAATCGCCGAGCAAGCCCGCCGCGCCATAGATGCCGAGCTTCTGGCGCGTATCGCTGATGTCGAGGTTGCGCATCGTGAGCTGGCCGATCCGGTCGGCGGGCGTGAAGAACACCTCGTCGCCCTTCTCCATGGTGAGGCGCTCGGGCTTGTAGGTGAGGTTCGGGCTCGTCGTGTCGAGGATCGAGTAGTCGTTGCCGCGGCGTAGCTCGAGGGTCACCTCGCCGCTTACCGTGCTCGCCACCCAGCGCTGCGCCGCCTCGCGCAGCATCATGGCCTGCGGGTCGAACCAGCGCCCCTGGTACAGAAGCCGGCCGAGAAGCCGGCCGTGCATGCGGTATTGCTCGATGGTGTCCTCGTTATGGATGCCGGTGACCAGGCGTTCGTAGGCGATATGGAGCAGAGCCATGCCCGGCGCCTCGTAGATGCCCCGGCTTTTTGCCTCGATGATGCGGTTCTCGATCTGGTCCGACATGCCGAGGCCGTGCCGCCCGCCGATCGCGTTGGCCTCCGCGAGCAGCGCCACCGCGTCGGTAAAGTGCTGGCCGTTCAATGCGACGGGCACGCCATTCTCGAAACCCACGCTGACGCGCTCGGACTTCACCACGATATCCTCACGCCAGAACGCGACGCCCATGATCGGCGTGACGACCGCCATGCTTTTGTTCAGAAACTCGAGATCCTTCGCTTCGTGGGTGGCGCCCAGGATGTTGGAGTCGGTCGAATACGCTTTCTCGGCGCTCATTCGGTAGTCGAAGCCCGCCTTCGACAGGTACGCCGACATCTCGTTGCGCCCACCGAGCTCGTCGATAAAACGTTGGTCGAGCCACGGCTTGTAAACGCGCAGCGCCGGGTTGGCGAGGAGCCCATAGCGGTAGAAGCGCTCGATGTCGTTGCCCTTGTGGGTGCTGCCGTCGCTCCAGATGTCGACGCCGTCCTCGCGCATGGCAACCACGAGCATCGTGCCGGTTACGGCGCGGCCGAGCGGCGTGGTGTTGAAGTAGGTCGTTCCGGCGGTGGAAATGTGGAACGCCCCGCACTGGATGGCGGCGATGCCTTCGGCGACGAGCTGCGGGCGGCATTCGATGAGCCGCGCCTTTTCCGCGCCGTAGGCGAGCGCCTTGCGCGGGATGTCCTCGTAGCGCGCCTCGTCGGGTTGACCGAGATTCGCGGTATACGCGTAGGGGATTGCGCCGTGGGCGCGCATCCAGTGCGCCGCGGCGCTCGTGTCCAGCCCGCCCGAGAACGCGATCCCGATCTTCTCGCCCCGCGGAAGCTTGTTCAGTATCTTCGCCAAGAACTGCT
The DNA here is from genome assembly GCA_035454685.1 of Burkholderiales bacterium. Classification (GTDB taxonomy): domain Bacteria; phylum Pseudomonadota; class Gammaproteobacteria; order Burkholderiales; family SG8-39; genus SCGC-AG-212-J23. The sequence continues at coordinate 14,262 of DATIGN010000083.1, forward strand.
CTCCGGAAAGGGCAATCATAAGTGATCCGGCGCAAGCCGCTAGAATGGCGCCGCATGCGCATGCACGCCCTGGCTGCCTTCCTTTTTTCGGCGAGCAGCGCCGTCTCGGCGCCTTTCGCTGTGCAGGTGGGCGAGGCGCGCATCGGCCTGGACGCGCCGCCCGGCTTCGCCGACGCCTCCTTCACCGGGTCGCCGCGGCTGCAGGAGCTCGCCGAGTCCCTCACGTCCGCGTCGAACCGGGTGCTGCTGTTCGCGCTGACCGACGCCGACCTGCGGCGCTTCACGCTCGGCGATCAGCTCGAGCTGCGGCGCTACATGATCGCGGTCACGCCGCGCGCGACGGAACGCGAGCGCATGACGCCGAGCGCGTTCACGGCCTTCGCCGCGGAGTCGCTGCGCGATCTTGGTGCGATGCCGGCGCCGGGCGACTACCGGAAATATCTGGAGTCGCGCCCCGCGGGCACGATCAACGTGCTCGCCGAGCTGCGCAAAGACCCCGACGCCGTCGCGGTGCTGCTCGGAGCGCGCAGCAAGCCGACGCGGTACTTCGAGCCGTCGAAGTACCAGCTGTCCTCCACCAGCATGCTCCTGCTGCGCGGCAAGCCGCTCACGCTTTCGGTGTACACCCAGTACGACGAGCCCGCCGACCTCGACTGGATCCGCGTCACGACCGCGCGATGGATCGACGAGCTGAAACGCCTCAACGCACGCTGAGCTCATGCCCTCCTTCGACATCGTGTCCCAGGTGGACCGCCAGGAAGTGAAGAACGCGGTCGAGCAGACCAACAAGGAGATCTCCAACCGCTTCGACTTCAAGGGTTCCGATGCCCGGGTGGAGCAGGCGGAGCTCGGGCTTACGGTCTACGCCGACGACGAGTTCAAGCTTGGCCAGGTGCTCGACGTGCTGCGCTCGCGCCTTGCCAAGCGCAATGTCGATGTGCGCGCGCTCGAGGCGGGCGCGCTGGAAAAGATCTCGGGCGACAAGGTGAAGCGCCCAGTCACCGTGAAGGTCGGCGTGCCGCAGGAAAAGGCGAAGCAGATCCAGAAGCTCATCAAGGATTCCAAGCTCAAGGTCGCCGCTTCCATCCAGGGCGACTTGGTTCGCGTTTCAGGCGGGAAGAAAGACGACCTCCAGGCGCTGATCCAGCTGGTCAGGAAGTCGGTTACCGATCTGCCGCTTCAGTACATCAACTTCCGCGACTGAGGCCTGCGCTCCAGCGATCGTAGATGCGATCGGCGACTTGGTGCAGCCGGTCCAGGCGCGGCTCCAGGCTCTTTTCGATCTCGGCGGGCGCCTGCACCGCCGGGCTTTTCTTGTGGGCGCGGATTTCCTCGCCACCGCTGCTCACCCAGGTGCGCACCAGCTCCGGCGTCATCTCGACATGGCATTGCATCGCGAGGTGGCGCCCGAGCGCGAACGCCTGGTTCAGGCAATGCTCTCCCTCCAGCACGCGCGTTGCGCCCGGCGGAATACTGAAAGTCTCGCCGTGCCACTGGAACGTCTCGAAGGCTTGGAGCTCTCCCAACCATTCGCGCGCGACGCCATTGTCGGCCACGCGCACTTGGCCCCAGCCGATCTCGCGCACCGGGTTCAGGCGCACCGCTCCGCCGAAGGCGCGCGACATGAGCTGGCCGCCGAGGCAATGACCGATCATCGGCACGTCCCGGCGCACCGCGTGGCGCAGCAGCTCAAGCAGCGGCGGGATCCAGGAAAGGTGGTCGTTCGCGCTCATCGGCCCGCCCATTACGGCGAGGCCCGAGTACTCGCGCGGATCCGCCGGCACTTTTTCACCCTCGTCAAGAGCGACGAGCCGCCACGGAATTGAGCGGCGTTCGAGGTAAGTGGCAAAATAGCCCGGGCCTTCCGTGCGGGCGGTTCGGATAATGCCGACGGGCTTCATGCGACCTTCTATTTTGCTTCTCCTTGCTTTTTTGTCCACAGCCTCGGGCGCGACCGATGTGGCATTGATCGGCGTAATCGGCGACAGGGCCGCAGTGCTCGCGGTGGATGGCCAAGATCCCAAGACGGTGAAGGTAGGGCAGAAGTGGAGCGGCATCACCGTGATTTCGGTCGAGCGCAGCGAAGCCACGGTGGAAATCGACGGTAAGCGGCGCGTGCTGAAGATGGGCCCGCATTACCACGCCGCTGCCGCGACTGCCGACCGGCAAAGCGTAACGCTCGCCGCAGACCCGCGCGGGCACTTCATCACCGAAGGCGCGGTCAACGGCACCCCGGTGCGCTTCCTGGTCGATACGGGTGCCACAATGGTGGCGCTGCCGGCAGCCGACGCGGTGCGGCTCGGCATCGACTACCGCAAAGGCCAGCGCGGTCTGACCAGCACGGCAGGCGGCACGGTGCCGACCTACCGCGTAAGGTTCGACAGCGTGCGTCTTGGAGAAATCGAGATCGCCGGCGTGGACGGCATGGTCCTCGAGCACGGCCTGAACATCGCGCTCCTCGGCATGAGCTTCCTCAACCGGGTGGAAATGAAGCGCGACGGACACACCATGGTGCTTACCCGCCGCTTCTGAAAACAATCGGGGTCAGACCCCGATCATTTTCCGGGAACGAGCGGCACGAAACGAACAGGCAAGACCCGTTTCTCCTCCACCCCGCCGTCGGCCCGTTTGGTCAGAAGCTTGAGGTACTGAACGTCGCCCGCTCCGCCCAGCGGGATCACCATGCGGCCGCCGGGCTTGAGCTGCTCGACGAGCGCCTGCGGCACGCGCGGTGCCGCCGCAGTGACCACGATGCCGTCGAACGGCGCCTTCTCCGGCCAGCCGGCGTAGCCGTCGCCGATACGTACTTCTATGTTGCCGTAACCGAGTTCTTCCAGACGCTTGGCCGCGGTTCGTCCCAGGGACTCGATGATCTCGATCGTGAACACCCTGGAGACGATCTCGGCGAGGACCGCCGCCTGGTAGCCCGAGCCCGTTCCGACCTCGAGAATCACGTCGGCCGGCTTAGGCTGGAGGAGATCGGTCGAAAGCGCGACGATGTATGGTTGAGAGATCGTCTGGCCGGCGCCGATCGGCAGCGGGTGATTGCGGTACGCGCGCGACGCTTCGCCGGGCGGCACGAGCCGATGGCGTTCCACTTTGCCTAAGGCCTTGCGCACCGCGGGCGACATGGCGGGCAGACCGGTTTCCGCGCGGGTCTCCGCGTACATCGCCTCCACTTCCGCCACCATCCGGGTCCGCTGGCCTGCGTAGTCCAGGCCGTCAGCCGTGAGTCCGAACATGAGGAGGACCGAACCCGCTAGCGCGCGCGTTTGTTCCTCTCGATTAGAGCGTACGCGCTGTGGTTGTGAATCGACTCGAAATTCTCGGACTCGACCACGTAAGCGTCGATGCGCTCGTCCAGATTCAGCACCGAAGCGACGTCACGCACCATGTCTTCGACGAATTTCGGGTTGTCGTAGGCGCGCTCGGTGACGAACTTCTCGTCCGGGCGCTTGAGCAGGCCGTAGAGCTCGCTCGAGCCCTGCTTCTCGACGATGTCGACGATCTCCTCGATCCAGACGAACTCGTTGGTGCGAGCGGTGACGGTGACGTGCGAGCGCTGGTTGTGCGCGCCGCGTTCGGAAATCTTCTTGGAGCACGGACACAAGCTCGTCACCGGCACGACCACCTTCATGGTGAAGCTTGGTCTGCCCTTTCTGATCTCGCCGAGAAAGGTGACCTCGTAGTCCATGAGGCTTTTCACCCCGGACACCGGCGCCTTCTTCTCGATGAAGTACGGAAAGGACATCTCGATATGCCCTTCCTCCGCCTCGAGCTTCTGCACCATCTCGCGCAGCATGACCTGGAAGGTCTCCACCGTGATCTCGCGCTCGTGCTCCTCCAGGATCTCGACGAAGCGCGACATGTGCGTGCCCTTGAAATGGTGCGGCAGGCAGACGTACATGTTGAAGGTGGCCACCGTGTGCTGGACGCCGCCCGCTCGCTCCTGGATTCGCATCGGATGGCGGATGGACTTGATGCCCACCTTGTCGATCGCGAGCTTGCGCGAATCCGGGCTGGACTGCACGTCGGGGATGTTCTGCAGGTCGCGTGCTTTCATAAAGACAATTTTAACATCCGAGTAATTTACTCGGACATTATGGCCGCAATCGATTTCCGAATGCCTTCGGCGTCCAACCCGACCGAAGCAAGCAGCCTGCCGGGGTCGCCGTGGTCGATGAAGCGATCGGGTAGACCGAGAAGCAGGATACGGGTTTTCTCTGTTGCCAGAAGCTCGCAGACCGCGGATCCGGCCCCGCCCATGATCTGGTGCTCTTCCAGCGTGACCAGAAGCTCGTGCGTCCGCGCGAGCTCGCGGACGATGTCGGCATCGAGGGGCTTCACGAACCGCATGTTGACCACGGTCGCGTCGAGCGCCTCGCCCGCCTCGAGCGCGGGCTTGAGCATCGAGCCGAACGCAAGGATCGCCACACGCGCGCCGGCGCGCCTGATCTGCGCCTTGCCGATCGAGATCGGCTTCATCTCGCGCGGCGCATCGCCGAGCGCCGCGCCGCGCGGGTAGCGCACTGCGGCCGGCCCGTTCACGTTGAACCCGGTGAACAGCATGTCGCGACACTCGGCGGCATCCGACGGCGCCATCACGGTCAGGTTGGGCACCGTGCGCAAATAGGCATAGTCGAATGCGCCGTTGTGCGTGGCGCCGTCGCCGCCGACCAGCCCGCCGCGATCGAGCGCAAACAGCACCGGCAGGTTCTGGATGGCGACGTCGTGGATGAGCTGGTCGTACCCGCGCTGCAGGAACGTGGAATAGATGGCGACCACCGGCTTCATGCCCTCGCACGCAAGCCCGGCGGCGAAGGTGATGGCGTGCTGCTCGGCGATGCCGACGTCGAAGTAGCGCTGCGGGAAGCGCTCGGAGTAGGCCACTATCCCCGAGCCTTCGCGCATCGCCGGCGTGATCGCCACCAGGCGCGGATCGCGCGCGGCCATGTCGCACAGCCAGTCGCCGAACACCTGCGAGTATGTGGGTCGGCTGCCGGCGGGAGCCCTGATCCCAATGGAAGGATCGAATTTGCCCGGCCCGTGATAGGCGATCGGGTCCTCCTCGGCGAGCTTGTAGCCCTGTCCCTTGCGCGTGATGATGTGCAGGAACTGGGGGCCGCTCAGCTTCTTGATGTTGGTAAGCGTCGGGACGAGCGCGTCGAGGTCGTGGCCGTCGATGGGGCCGATGTAGTTGAAGCCGAATTCCTCGAATAGCGTGGACGGCGTCACCATGCCTTTGACGTGCTCCTCGGTGCGGCGCGCGAGCTCCCATACGCCGACGCGCTTCAGCAGGTGCTCGCTCGCGCGCCGCGCGGTGGAATAGACGCGTCCCGAAAGCAGGCGCGCGAGGTAGTTCGTGAGCGCGCCCACAGGCGGCGAGATCGACATTTCGTTGTCGTTCAGTATGACGAGCAGATCCACGTTCATGGCGCCGGCGTTGTTCATTGCCTCGTAGGCCATGCCGGCCGACATCGCGCCGTCGCCGATGACGGCGATGCAGCGCCGCTGCTCGCCTTGCATCCTGGCGGCTACCGCCATGCCGAGCGCCGCCGAGATCGAGGTACTGGAATGCGCGGTACCGAAGGTGTCGTAGCGGGACTCGCTGCGCCGGGGAAAACCCGAGATGCCGTCGAGCATGCGCAGCCGCTTCATGGCCTCGCGCCGGCCGGTGAGAATCTTGTGCGGGTAGGTCTGGTGGCCGACATCCCAGACGATGCGGTCTTCCGGCGTATCGAATACGTAGTGCAGCGCAATCGTGAGCTCCACCGTGCCGAGGTTCGAGGACAGGTGGCCGCCAGTCTTGGAAACCGACTCGAGCACAAAAGCACGCAACTCGGCGGCGAGCTGCCCGAGCTGCTTGCGCTCGAGGGCGCGCAGCTGCGCCGGATCATCAATGGTCCTCAGGAGCGCGTAGGTGGCCGGTTCGCCGCCGTCGGCCGGCAGCTCGTGGCTGATCGCCGCCATCGCTAGAACTTTCTCAGAACGATGAAGTCGGCGAGCTCGCCGAGGCGGCGCGCCGGGGCGCCGATGCCCGCGAGCGCGGCATGCGCCTCTGCGCGCAGTTCCTCTGCGAGGCGCCGCGCGCCGGCAACTCCCATCGCAGAGACGTAGGTGGGCTTGCCCTGCTTCGAGTCCTTTCCCGCCGTCTTGCCGAGCGTTGCCGTGCTCGCATCATAGTCGAGCACGTCATCGACGACCTGGAAAGCGAGGCCGATCGCCTTGGCGTATTTGTCCAGCTTCTGCTTTTGCGGCTCCGCGTTGCTTCCGCAGGCAACGCCGAGCAGCACCGCGGCTCTGATGAGCGCCCCGGTCTTGCGAATATGCATGAACTCGAGCTCGGGAAGATCGAGCGTCTTGCCGGTAGCCTCGAGGTCGATCTGCTGGCCGCCCGCCATGCCGCGCGAGCCGGCGGCGAGCGCCAGCGTCTTCACCATTTCGAGCTGGCGGCGCGGATCATCCGCGATTTTGTTTTCCGAGATTAGTTGAAAAGCAAGCGATTGCAGTGCATCGCCGACGAGCAACGCAGTAGCTTCGTCGTACTCGACGTGCACCGTTGGCTTGCCACGACGCAGGACATCATCGTCCATGCACGGCAAGTCGTCGTGCACGAGCGAATAGGCATGGACTAGCTCCACGGCCGCCGCAGCCAGCTCGAGCCGCTCCGGGGAGGCTCCGGACACTTCGCCCGCAGCAAAGGCGAGCAGCGGCCGTACCCTCTTGCCGCCTTCAAGCGTCGCATAGCGCATGGCTTCGTGCAGCCGCGCCGGCGCAATCGCCGCGGCCGGAAGAACGCGCGCGAGCACCGTTTCCATGCGCGCCTGGACGCCGCCCATCCAGGCCTGAAACTCGCTATCAAGAATCTTCATCGGGCTCGGCCGCAGCCGCGAGCGGCTTGAGAACCTCTCCTTCGAGAACCTTGACCTGTTGCTGGGCAGCCTCGAGCTTCTGCTGGCAAAAGCGCGCCAGCTCCAGCCCACGCTTGTGCGTGGCGAGCGCCTGCTCGAGCGAAAGCTCGCCGCTTTCCATGCGGGCGACGATTTTTTCGAGCTCGGCGAGCGCCTTTTCGAAGTCGAGCTCGTCGAGCCCGCCTGAAGGCTTGCTCATCGTTTGCTAAAATACTGTTTTTCTAGGAGCTTTACAACGCATGGCGGATGTTCCGCAACCTGGAAAACTGACACCGGCGAGCTGTCAGCTGCCGGTAGCCTGGTACTTCGACCCGCGCATCTTCGAAGCGGAAAAGCGGCTTCTGTTCCAGGCCGGAGCGAACTATGTCGGCCATGAGCTGATGGTGCCTAACGCAGGCGACTGGCACACGCTCGGGTGGATGGACCACGCCAAGCTGCTCGTGCGAAACGCGGGTGGCGTCGAGCTCCTCTCGAACGTCTGCCGCCACCGCCAGGCCATCATGCTGCAAGGGCGCGGGAACGCCGAGAACATCGTGTGCCCGGTGCATCGCTGGACCTACGATATGAAAGGCGAGCTGCTTGGCGCGCCGCGGTTCGCCGACCAGCCCTGCGCGAAGCTCGCCGCCACGCCGCTCAAGCGCTGGAACGGGCTGCTGTTCGCGGGACCCCGCGACCCGGCGACGGATCTTGCGAAGCTCACTACGGTCGCGGACTGGGACTTCAGCGGCTTCATGCTCGACTCGGTGCGCATCGACGACTACGACGTCAACTGGAAGACCTTCATCGAGACTTACCAGGAGGTCTACCATGTTGATCTCGTCCATCCCGGGCTGGGCAATTTCGCCAACTGCGACGGCTTCACTGCCGATTACGGCGCCGACTATTCGGTCCAGATCGTGCCAGCCAAAGCGGGGCTCGCGCGTCCCGGAACGCCGAGTTACAAGCGCTGGCACGAGGTCTGCCTCAAGCATCTCGACGGCCGGGCGCCGAAGTACGGCGCACTATGGATGACCTATTACCCGGGCCTAATGCTCGAGTGGTACCCGAACGTGCTCGTGATCTCTCACCTCATCCCGCGCTCGCCGACGCGCACCACTAACGTGGTCGAGTTCTACTATCCCGAGGAGATCGCGCTCTTCGAGCGCGAATTCATCGCGGCGCAGCAGGCCGCGTATGTCGAGACCGCGGTCGAGGACAACGAGATCTGCATGCGCCTTGACCGCGGGCGGCGCGCCCTCTACGAGCAAGGCCTCGACGACGCCGGTCCCTACCAGTCCCCGATGGAGGACCCGGAGGTGCACTTCCATGAGTGGCTCCACGCTCGTCTCGACCGGTGAGCTAGCGGCGAACCTCGCCAAGTGGCGCGTCTTCGACTGCCGCCACGACCTCGCCAATCCCAAGCTCGGCGAGCAGCAATACCGCGAAGGCCATATTCCGGGAGCGCTGTTCGCGCATCTCGACCGCGACCTCTCCGGCCGCAAGACCGGCGCGAACGGCCGGCATCCCCTTCCCGACCCGCAGGATTTCGAGAAGTGGCTGGAAAAAACCGGATTGACGCCACAGGAGCAGGCCGTCTGCTACGACGGCGGACCAGGCGCGATGGCGGCGCGCCTGTGGTGGATGCTGCGCTGGGTCGGGCACGAGAGGGTTGCCGTGCTCGACGGCGGGCTTGCAAAGTGGACGAAGGAAGGCCGTCCGGTGACTAGAGACGTGCCGCGTTTCACTCCTTTCAACTACCCGATCCGGCTACGGCACGATGTGGCCGCGGACGTAGGAGCAGTCGAAAGATCTCTTGGGAAGTCCTTGTTGCTCGATGCCCGCGCGCCCGCGCGCTACCGCGGCGAGCAGGAGCCGATCGACCCGGTCGCGGGCCGAATTCCCGGGGCGAAAAACCGCTTCAACATGGACAACCTCTCGCCCGACGGAACGTTCAAGACCCCCGCGCAACTCAAGCGGGAGCTCGAGCCGCTTCTGCGCGACGATTCGCCCGCCGGAGTCATCCACTACTGCGGCTCCGGCGTCGCCGCATGCCATAACCTCCTCGCAATGGAGATCGCTGGCCTGGAAGGTGGCAAGCTCTATGCGGGCTCCTGGAGCGAGTGGATCGCGGATTCCGCGCGGCCCAGGGAGCGCGGGTAGCGACGGCGACGGCCTCGAAACCATAACTCGCAGCGTTCGCTCTCGCGCAACGGTTGCAGACGAACGCTGGACCACCGCGTGCCCTGAGTGTCCCCGCTCTGGCATCGCAAACGCGACCTTCGTCGGAAGGGCGCTGACTGGCCAGAAGCAGTCATCCAACCGCCTCGCCGTCGATTCACGGACGCAGAGGCACTAAACTCGTTGCATGCTGAAGCTGAGCCGCCCCGCCGCGGAGGTCTTCATTCCCGACGGTACATCCTGGGAAGCGGCTTCGGCGCGGGTGACCCACCTCGTGATAGCAGCTCACGCCGACGACGTGGAGCTCATGGCCTGGCACGCGATTCTCCATGCGGATGGGCTCGCCGCCGTCCTTGTCACCGACGGACGGGGCAGCGCGCGTACCGGCGCCTATGCCGACCTCTCCGACGACGAAATGCGCAACACGCGGCTCCTGGAGCAGAAGCGCGCAGGGTCCCTGGGCAACTACGCGGCGGTGATCTGGCTGGACCACGCAAGCGCAGATGTGAAGCAGGCCGCATATCCTGCACTGGCGTCCGACTTGAGCGCAGTCCTGTCCGCGGTTCGGGCGCGGCTCGTCTACACCCACAATCCGGCAGACAAGCATGACACGCACGTTGCCGTGGCCCTGCACACCGTGCAGGCGCTGCGCGCGAATCCGTCGTCGGTGGAACGTGTTCTGGGCTGCGAGGTGTGGCGCGCGCTGGATTGGCTGCAGACGGAGGACAAGGTGACGCTCGACGTCAGCGCCGTGGAAGATCGGCTCATGCCGTTGATCGGCGCGTTCGACTCCCAGATCGCCGGCGGCAAGCGCTACGACCTGGCGGCGGCCGGCCGAAAGCGCGCGAATGCCACGTTCCTGGACTCGAAGGCCATCGACCGGGCCACGGCCGTGGAATACGCCATGGATCTCACGCCGCTCGTGAGGGACCCTACGCTGGATATCACGCGCTGGACCATGCAATTGGTGGAGCGGTTCGCCAAGGATGTGGAAGCCCGTCTCGTAGCATGGAAGTGATTGTTGTCCCCGCGGCGCAGGACGTTGCGTTGGCCGCGGCGGGCATTATTTCCCGCCTCGTGACAGGAAAGCCCGGCGCGGTCCTGGGTCTAGCCACCGGCGCCTCCGTCAAGCGGGTGTATGCCGAACTCGTCCTGGCCCACCACGACCACGCGCTGGATTTCTCACGCGTCACCACGTTCAATCTCGACGAATACGTGGGCTTGAGTCCTTCGCATCCCGCCTCGTTCCACTCGTTCATGGAAGAGCACTTTCTAAGCCGCGTCAATGTCGACCGCCGGCGCGTCCACCTGCCGCCTACCGAGGGCGACGATCTGGCGGGCTTATGTGAGAAGTATGAGCGCGACATCCGCGCCGCTGGGGGAATAGACCTGCAGCTCCTGGGGATTGGCCGGGATGGCCACCTCGGGTTCAACGAGCCCACGTCGTCGCTCGCGTCCCGGACGCGCATCAAGACGCTAACCGGCCTCACCCGTGAAGCCAACCGGTCCGGATTCGGTGGAGACGACGTCCCGCTCCACGTGGTCACCATGGGAATCGGCACCATCCTGGAAGCGCGGCATTGCCTGCTGGTTGCTGACGGATCCGCCAAAGCGGACGCTGTTGCGCGCATGGTGGAAGGACCTCTGACCGCCATGGTGCCGGCGTCGGCTCTGCAACTGCATCCGCACGTCACGGTCATCGTCGACGAGCTCGCGGCCGCCGGACTCTCACTGCGCGACTATTACCGCGAGGTGCAGCGCAACAAGCCCGATTGGCAACGATGAACGGGCTGGTCGTCAGTTATTCCGGTGTTCGCGGCGTGGTGGGGCGCGACCTTGATTCGACCGTTGCCCGCAGATTTGGCGTTGCTTTCAGGCGCGTGGTCACCGGGCACCACCCCGTGGGGCTGGTCACGCTCGTGGTCGGCAGGGACACGCGCGCGAGCGGACCCGAGCTCCAGAGCGCGCTGATGCAAGGCCTTGCAGAAGCGCGCGTGAGGATCATGGACCTCGACGTGGCACCCACGCCGACTATTCAGTTCGCGCTCGGCGCGCTCAAGGCTCATGGCGCTGTGGCGGTCACCGCCAGCCACAACCCCGCGCAGTGGAACGGTTTCAAGTTCTTCCTCGCGCCGGACAACACCGTGCTCGACGGCGCCCAGACCGAGCGCCTCATCCGGGAGCTTGCCGCGGTCTCCGACGTCGCAGCCGTGGTCACGCGGGACAACCAGCACGAGCGCGCCGTGGCGCTGCATGTTGCGCGCGTGCTGGAGCAGGTGGACGTCGAGAGCATCCGGCGCCGCCGCTTTCGCGCGGCTTTGGATGCTGCGTGCGGAGCGGGTGAGCATCCCGCGCTGCGTTTGCTGGACGCGCTGGGCTGTGCCGTGACGCGCGTCGACGTTGAGCGCGAATCAGAGCCGGTTGCCGCGAACCTCGCGGCGCTCGGTGCTGCCGTGGTCCAAAACGGTTGCGCGGTGGGATTTGCGCAAGACCTTGACGGGGACCGCTTGGCGCTGATGACAGAGACGGGGACCGCGCCTGGCGAGGACTACACGCTCGTGTTGGTTGTAGATCATTTGCTGCGCCGCGCTCACCCATCGGTCCCGGTGGTTGTCAAGAACGTGTCGACCACGCGCGCTGTGGATGACGTGGTGGCGCGAGTCGGCGCGGAGTTGCTGGAAACCCGCGTGGGCGAGGTCAACTTGTCCCGCGCGTTGAAGCGTCAGATGGACCAAGGACGCGTGGCGTTCGGCGGCGAGGGCAACGGCGGCGTCATTCTTCCGTCGGTACACCTGGGGCGCGACAGCCTGGTGGGCATGGCGCTCGTGCTTGAGGCGCTGGCGCAACGCAACGAGCCGTTGTCCACCCGCCTGCGCGAGTTGCCGCGCTATCACACCGCAAAGCTCAAGCTTCCGCTGCCACCTGATCCAGCGTCCCTGATGGCAGCGGTGGAGCGGGCGTTCCCAGACGGCGTGGCAGATCATCTGGATGGACTGCGGCTGCGCTTCGCCGGTGGTGCCTGGCTGGGGATGCGTCGCTCCAACACCGAGCCCATCGTCCGCCTTGTGGTCGAGTCCGCCGACGCGCAGTGGGTCTCTCACGTCGTGAACACGCTGCAGAACATTTGACTTTGAAAGAAGGACTTATGGACTTTTCCCATACTTCATGCTTCGCCTGAAAAAATCTCAGATAGAAGAGTTTTACGACGCAGGCTATGTCGTCCTGCCTGGAGTCTTTCGCGACGCTGAAATCCGGGAAATCGGCAAGGCTTTTGACCGCCTCCGCGACACGGCGATTAAACTCACCCGGCCCCGGATGATCAAAGGCTCTTACTTCGTCGTTAATGATCACCGCATCAATCGCATTGTCTGGTGTGGAGCGGCCGAGCCGGTCCTTCTGAAATACGGCGAGGACGCGCGGCTTACGCTCCCGTCGAGCCAACTCCTGGGAAGCAACGAAATGGAGCAGCTCATCTGCCAGGCCCACTTCAAACTGCCGGCCGACGGGGTGGGATTCGGGTGGCATCAGGATAGCGACCATCGCCGCTACGGGACCGACCAGTGGACGGACGTGAATGGCCGCGGCAGTTTCGTGCAGACGCTCATGGCGGTCGACGTCATGAACGAGGAAAACGGGCCTCTCATGGTGGTTCCGGGCAGCGGCCGCCAGGGCCATCAATATTTGAGGCAAAACCCTTCTCCTCTGGATGAGCTCTTCGACGGGAGGGCGCAGCCCGTGTTGATGGAGCGAGGCTCGGTGCTTCTGCTGGGCCCTTACACGGTTCACGGAAGCAAGCCCAATCGTTCTAAACACGCCCGCCGAGTTTTCATTAATGGCTATGCTTACCCGGGCGCGAATCGCCGGATTTATCCAGGAAAGGGTGCGGGGCGCAAAGTCGTAGCCCGCCCGTGACCTCTCCGACCCAAACCACGCCGCAACCGCGCGCGTTTCTCGGCACGGACGCAAAGGAATTTCCTAAATATCCGCGTCCGGTCTTCAGAACGGCTTGAGAGGCGGGTCGGCGTCCCCGGGAAGCGGTAGTCCGGCAGTGTTGAGCACCATTGCCATCAGCGTGTAATAGCCGTTGAGCGCGATCAGCTCGAGCGCCCCGTCGAGGCCGAAGCGGTTCTGTATTTCCTTCAAGGATTCATCGCCCGCCCGCCCGGTGGCATGCACCTCGCGGCAGAAGCCGTAGACGGCTTTCTCCTCTTCCGAAAGGCCTTGCGGTTCTTTCCCGTCCCGGATGGCCTGGACGACTCCGGCCGCCAGGCCCGCTTCCAGGGCAAGCTTCGAATGCATCACCCACTCGTGCTGGCAGGTCCAGCGGCGCGCGGTGACGAGGACCGCGAGCTCCTTCAGGCGCGGCGGCAGCTTGCCCTGCCAGCGCAGGTGCTCGCCGAGCTTCTGCAGCCGGCGGGCGAGCTCGGGGTTGTGGATGAGCGCGATGAACGGCCCGCGCACCTCGCGGCGCGGCCCGGCGGTGATCTCGGCCGCGACTTCGCGCTGGGCCGGGGTCATCTGCTCGGGTGTGAGCTTGGGGAATCGTTGTGCCATGCTAGAAGCATGGCGGACGTCATCCTCGTCGTCCACTTCCTGATCGTCGTCTTCATTGTCGGCGGCCTGGTGCTGGTGTGGATGGGCGCCGCGGCGGGCTGGCGCTGGGTGCGAAACCCGTGGTTCCGGTACCTGCACCTCGGCGCCATCGCTTTCGTCGCCATGGAGGCGCTGATCGGAGCGGTGTGCCCGCTCACCGTGTGGGAAGACATGCTGCGCGGCGGGGCGCGCGCCGAGTCGTTCGTCGGCCGCTGGGTGCGCTACTTCCTCTACTACGACGCGCCGGAATGGGTGTTCACTGCCGCTTATGTCGCCTGGGCGCTGGCGACACTGGTTACACTCAAGTTGATACCCCCGCGCCTCAGCCGCGCAGCGCCTTCATGACATTCGCATCCTGGAGCGCCTGCTCGGGCTTGCCCTCGAAGATGATCTCGCCGCGGTCGATGGCGTAGAGCCGGTCGGCGATGCGCGCCGCGTTCATCAGGTTCGACTCCGCGATAAGGAGCGAGATGCCGAGGTCCTCGATCTTGCGCACCGCTTCTCGGAACCGGTTCACCACCACCGGCGCGAGGCCTTCGAACGCCTCGTCGAGCAGCAGCAGCGTAGGCGCAAGCGCGATGCCGCGCGCGATGGCGACCATCTTGCGCTGGCCGCCGCTCAGGTTCATGCCCTGGCGGCGCAGGAGATCCTTCACCTCCGGGAAAATCGAGAACACCTTTTCCTCGATGTCGCCCGCGGCGCGCGCCTTCGCCGACATCCAGCGGCTGATCATCATGTTCTCGGCCACCGTCAGCTCGGGGAAGATCTCGGCGCCCTCGGGCGCGTAGCCCATGCCGCGCAGCGCGCGGCGGTGCACCGGCAGCGAAGTCACGTCCTCGCCGTGGAACACGATGCGCCCGGCGCTCACCGGCACGAACCCTATAATGCTTTCCATGGTGGTAGTCTTGCCGGCGCCGTTGCGCCCGACCAGGCAGACCACCTCGCGTTCGCCGACGTTGAGCGACACGTGGTGCAGCACGTGCGCCGGCCCACGGAACGCGTCGATACCCTTCACCTCGAGCATGCTTAGACCTCGCTCCCGAGCAGGTACTTGGCGACGTCGCTGTTGCGCCGGATCTCGTCCGGCGGCCCGTCGGCGAGGAACCGGCCCTCGTGCATCACCACGACCCGGTCGGAGTACTTGAACACCACGTCCATGTCGTGCTCGATGACCACCGCGGTGATCCTGCCGCCGCGCACCACCGAGGACACGGTGTCCATGATCTGCGCCTTGTCGCGCGTGCTGACGCCGCTCGTCGGCTCGTCGAGGAACAGAAGCTTCGGCCGCAGCGCGTAGGCGACGGCGACGTCGAGCAGCTTCCTCTCGCCCTGCGCGAGGTCGCGCGCCGCGGCCCGCGCCTTCGCGCCAATGCCGAATTGTGCGAGCAAGTCCAACGCTTCTTGTCTCACGGCCATGTCGTGGTCTGCAACTGCAAGAAACCTCCTGCTCTTGCCCTCGCGCGCGAAGATGGAGAGCGCGACGTTGTCGAGCACCGAGAGGTCGTCGAACAGGTTGACGAGCTGGAAGCTGCGCGCGATACCCGCGCGGATGCGCTCGTCCACCGAGGCATGAGTGATGTCGCGGTCGCCGATCAGGATCCTGCCCGAGTCGGGCAGCAGGAAAGCGCTGATCAGATTGACGAGCGTGGTCTTGCCCGCGCCGTTCGTTCCCACGAGCGACAGGAACTCGCCTTCGTTCACCGTGAAGTCGACGTTGTCCACGGCGCGCGTGTCGCCGAAGTATTTCTTCAGAGCTTGTGTTCTCAGAAGTGTCATCTGAGCCTGGCCCACACGCGCTGCGCCGTGCCGACGATCCCCGCGGGCAGGAAGGTGACGAGCAGAATCAGCACCACGCCGAGGGCGAGCTGCCAGTACTCTGTCAGCGCCACGGCGTATACCTCGAGGTAGTTGAACACCACCGCGCCGACGATCGGCCCGGTGAAGTTGCGGAACCCGCCCAGCACGGCGAAGAACACGATCTTGCCCGACTGCGGCCAGTACAGGACGTCGGGGGTGACGAGGCCGTTGAGCGGCACCCACAGGATCCCGGCGAGGCCGGTGAACACGCCCGAGGCGACGAACGCGAGCCAGCGGTAGCGCCAAATGCGAACGCCGAGGAAGCGCGCGCGCGTCTCGTTGTCGCGGATCGCCTGCAGCGTCTTGCCGAACGGCGAGTGCACTATCAGCCACATGAGCGCGGTGCAGACGCAGAACAGCACCAGCACGTAGTAATAGTAGGAGGTGATGAACTTCGGGTACGCGTCGGCGCCGCCGAACTCGACCAGGCCGCCGAGCAGCGTCAGCTTGGAGAACGGCACGCGCAGGCCGTCGGTGCCGCCGGTGACCCAGAAGAACTTGTAGGCGAGCGTCCACAGCACCTGCGAAAGCGCGAGCGCGAGGATGGCGAAGAAGATGCGCGTATGGCGCACGCACACGACGCCGAAGAGCGCCGCCAGCGCGGCGGAGAACACGATGCCGCCGGCGAGAAACAGCTCCATCGAGGTGACGCCGAGGTAGCGCATCATGAGCGCGACGGCGTAGGCGCCGGCGCCGAGGTACGCCGAGTGGCCGAAGGAGAGCAGCCCGGTGTAGCCGAGCAGCAGGTTGAAGCCGAGCGCCGCGATCGCGAGCGTCAGCCCGTAGGTGAGGAGCTGGGTCTGATACGTGCCTGCGAACGCCGGCACCAGGGCTAGCGCCACGACGATCAGCGCCGCGGCGGCGAGCTGCCCGCGGCTCACGCCTTCCTCCCGAACAGGCCGGTCGGGCGGATGAGCAGCACGATCGCCGCGATCAGGTACAGCGCGGCGAGCTCGATTTCCTCCCAGAACTGGATCGTGACGGTCCTGAGCGCGCTCACGATGAGCGCGCCGACCAGCGCGCCCTCGAGGCTCCCCAGCCCGCCGATCACCACCACGACGAAGGCGATCACCAGCACTTCCACCCCCATGCCGAGCACCGCGGCCTGGCTCGGCACGACGATCGCGCCGCCGAGCCCGGCCATGAAGCAGCCGACGCCGAATGCGAGGATGTAGATGCGGCCGACGTCGATGCCCAGCGCCGCCGCCATGCGGCGGTCCTGCGCGGTGGCTCGCAGCAGCACGCCGAACTTCGTGCGGTAGACGAACGCCCACAGCGCGACCGCGGCGACGACGCCGACGCCGATCATCGCGAGGTTGTAGACCGGGTACGGCAGCCCGCCGATGCGGATCAGGCCGAGGTAGTCCACCAGCCCGCCCGCGGTGCGCGGCGTGCCGCCCCAGACGAGCCGGATCAGGTCCTCAGCTACGAGCAGCAGGCCGAAGGTCACGAGCAGCTGGTATTCCTCGGGCCGCCGGTAGAAGCGCCGCAGCAGTGTCGGCTCGATTACAAGGCCGACCAGCGCGACCACGACCGCGCCGAGCAGCAGGAAGACGAACAGCGCCGCCGGCGGAAACGCCGCCGCCGCCATGCCCACCGACCACGCGGTCACGTAGGCGCCGAGCGCGTAGAAGGTGCCGTGCGCCATGTTCACGATGCCCATGACGCCGAAGATGAGGCTCAGGCCCGCGGCGATGAGGAACAGCACCGCGGCGTAGAACAACGAATTGAGAACCTGGAGGGCGACTATCTCCATCGTCTTCTTTCTTCTTGCGCGCCGTCGCCGGGGCGCTCCCTGGCGCCCCGGCCGGCTTTCAACACGCTACGCCTTGGCTGTGGGCCAGGTCTTCTTGATCCAGTCGGCCGCCGCCGTGGATTCGTTGTGGCCCTGGCCGGGCTTCGGCCAGTTCGGCGGCGCGGTGATGCTGCGGATCGGGATTGAGACGATGCTCGCCGGGTCCCACACCGGGAAGTCGTAGCCCGGCAGGTTCTTCGAGAGCCCCGTGACCGCGTCCTTGTAGCCCTGGTGGTTGTCGGCGCGGATGTAGAGGTATCCCGCCGGCGTGTCGATCCCCGCGCCCTCGAGCATCGCGACGATCGCCTCGTCGTCGGGCCAGCCACCGACGAGCTGGTTCGCTTTCTCCACCGCCTGCTTGTACAGGTAAAGCGCGACGTAGGCGCCATCGGACTCGAAGCTCGGATACTCCTTCCAGCGCTTGTGGTAGCGCTCGACGAAGCTCTTGTTGAGCGGCCAGCGCTCGGCCGACGGGTAAAGGAAGTGATAGTTCGCGTGCACCCCCGCTAGCACCCCTTCTGGGTGGTCCTTGCCGATCGCGTGCGGATAGCCGCCGAAGGCAAGCGTGGTGGCGACCTTCATCTTGTCGAACAGGCCGTAGCGCAGCGCCTGCTTGTAGAACGCGACGTAGTCGCCGCCCCAGACGCCGGTGATCAGCAGATCGGGGTTGGTCGAAAGGATCTTGGTGATGTGCGAGGTGAAATCGGTGGTCCCGAGCTTGGGCCACGATTCGGAAACGACCTGAGTCCCCGGCAGAAGCTTCCCGAGCGCGAGCGCGAAATGCTCGAACACGTTGCGCCCATAGCTGTAGTCGGGCTGCAGGGAAGCGATGCGCCGCGCCTTGGGCCAGTGCGTGGCCGCGCCGATCGCCGCGGTGACGCCGTCGGCGGACTGGATGTTGGTCACGCGGAACGTGTATTTCGGGTTCGGCACCGCCTTGTCGAACAGGAAGTCGGTGCAGCCGTCGTTGAAGAGCGTGAGGATCTTCAGCTCCTCGGCCACCGGCCCGAGCGCCGGCGTGTTGCCGCTCGAGATAACGCCAGTGAAGAGCTCGATGCGCTCCGAGAGCTTCATCCGGCGCAGCTCCTTCACGTTGGCGTCGGTGCCCGCGGCCTCGTCGGCGAAAATGGTTTCGATCTTGCGCCGGCCGAGCAGGCCACCGCCCGCATTGATCTCCTCCTGCGCAAGGATATGGCCGCGCTGGCCGGGACCGCCGAGAAGTTCGGCGGGACCCGTGAGGAAAGTGATGTGGCCGACCTTGACCGGACGGTCCGGGATGTTGCCCTTGGGTTTTGCCTGCGCTTGCGCTGCGCCCGGGACTATCGCCGCCCCGAGTCCTGCCGCTCCCAGCGTCGCGCCGAACTGCTTCAAAAAGCCGCGACGCTCCTCCAGCCTTTCCTTGTCCATGACTCCTCCTCTCGTCGTACGACTACGACAGTCTACTCCCATGGAACCGTCTTGATAGCCGCGTTCGCAACGCCGTCATCAAGCACGGCCGCAATGAGAAGGCGTCCCGCTCCGGCCTTCAGCTGCAGCGCGCAACGGCCATCGGCACCGGCGCGCACCTGGCCCGCCGCGGCGACGCTGTCCTTGGCTCCAAGCAGCACATACCGGCAGACCAGCGAGCGTCCCTTCTCGGGCGCGCCCCGCACTATGCGCACGTCGCGCGCCTCGCGCTGGAGACGCTCGGCTTCGAGGTGGACTTCGACGCCGTTTCCCCGTCGCTCGACACGCGTCACATAGGCCTTGAGCGGCACGGCGTAGGCGTTGTACCTGCCGAGGCCGTTCGGGTAGCTCGGGTCGCGAAACACCGCCAGCACGGCTTTCGCCCCGTCCCAGCGCTCGAGCTGGTAGGGGCCGTTGGTCACGAGCCAATGGCCGTGCGCCGCATGGAATTCGCGCAGCCGGCGATAGCGCTCGCGCGCCTCTTTTTGATTCACCAAGGAAGTCAACGTCGAGGGTACATGGGCCCGCTCTTCGAGCTCGAGTGCGAGCTCGCTCAGTAGCTTGACCGCCGCGGCGTCGCGCACCGGGTCCGCCTCGTCGAGCTTGAAATGCCCGCGGCGCGCCCCTTCGTCGAGCAACGCGAGCAGATGCCACGGCAGTGTCGTCCAGGGCGGCGCCGCGGCCGCGGCATCGCTGCGCGCAACGCCCTGCAGCTGAACCTCGACCACCGGAACCTGGTAGCTCAGCTTGTCTTCGCCGAACGCTAGGGTTTCCTTCTCCACGCGCAGAAGGCGCACGCCCTTGGGGCGTTGCGGCTTGGCGAAAAAGTATGCGTACACCAGGTCCGCGTAGCTCATCGGCGTGCCATCGTGGAACAGCGAGTTGTGAACGCGGTAGACGACGCGCAGTTCCGCCTTCTTGCCATCGCCGTGTACTTTCGCGTGCACCCGGTTATCGAGCCAAGCGCCGCCATGCGGCGACGGCAGGAACGCGGGATCGGAGAGTGCCAACCACACGAGGCGGCCGAAGGTGTCCTGGAAGCCGCCCCCGAGCGGATTCCACGGGCTCGAGGGCGCGGCCGGCGCCGCGACGTTGAGCCACCCGTTCCACGGAAAATCGCGCAGCTTCACCGTGCGCGGGAAGATGGACGAGGCGAGGCCCTCGAGCGAGTCATAGCCGACGTTCTCCACGCCTGCCGAGTACTCGACGGCATAGTGCTCGCGCCGCAGGACGTATCCCAGGACCGCGCGCTGGCAGCCGCGTTGCAGACGTTCGACCAGTCCGCGCTCGAGCTCAATGCGTTGCGCGAGGCTGCGGTATTCGCCGCGCATCAGGCGCCGCACCGCGTTCTCGATATCAGAATCCGGCGCCGGTGGCGCAAGCAGGAGATAGGCGTGGAACCATCCCTGCCGGATCCAAGGCGGCTCCGACCAGCCGTTGTATCCCTTGCGCGCCTTCGCCATGAGCGCGTCGACGTCAACGATCTCAACCTTCGCGGCCGGACTCGCCTGCGCTGCGCCGGCCGCTTCGACACGGTCGGCGTGGTGAAGGTAGTCCGGATGAAAGGGCGTGACCGGATACGGATGCCACACCTGCCCGGGCGCAAGCGCCTCCTTCATCCCGCGCGCGTCTATGCAACCGCCGGCTTGCGTCATGGCTACGACATAGCCGCCGAGCGAGTTCACCGCGGCGGTCTTGCCGGAATCCGGAATCGCGCTGCCTGCGTAGGCGTGCAGCGTCCCATCGCCCAGCCGCCGAGCGGCCGCGGCGGCATCGAGCGCTTCGATCGTGATCTCCTGCGGATAGAACGACGGATAGAACGGAAACTCATGGCCCGCGTGCGCTGCGCCCAGCAAAGCGACCCCGGCCGCGGCGATTGCGCGCTTCATGGCGGGTAGAATAAATCATGCGCTGGCTTAGGGAGCCAATGCGTGCGGCATGGGGCGCTCTGGCCGCGCATCCTGCTCTTTTCGCTTCGGTCACCCTCGGTGTGGCGGCGCTCAATATCGCCGCCCCGGTGGCAATCCTCTCGGCGGTGCGCAAGCCGCTCGACTACTACACTTTCAACCCCTGGCTCAAGCGCCTGCCCGAATACCTCGCCTCCGACGACGCCGCGCTGGGCGAGAAGCTGTCGAAGCTTTCCAATCTCGCGCTGTTCTGGTTCTCCGCCGGCAGCTCGTACGGCGGCGCCGAGTGGGGCTTTGCGGTGGATGTCAAGGACGCCGCGCGCATCCTGCTAGTCTCGGCGCTGTTCGGGCTGTACTTCGCGCTCTGGCGCCTGCATCGCGATGTCGTCCTCGGCGGCGCAGGGGCCGCGGCGACCGTGTTCGGCGTCTCGACCGGCGCGTGCAGTGTCACCGGCTGCGGCGCGCCCGTCCTGCCCGTGCTCGCTCTCGCTTTCGTCGGGCTGGAGAGTGGCACGCTGCACTTCCTCGCGCAGGCTTCGCGTGTCGCGACGCTCGCCGTCGTCGGCGCGCTCGTCGCCGCCATTGCCTACTTGTGCTGGAAGGCTACGCCGGCGACATTGCCGCCCGTTGCGCCCAGGCAAAGAGCTGCCTGAAGACCTCCTCGCGGATTTCCGGGCGCGACAGCGTGACGTCGTGCTGGGCGCCGGGGAACGCAAGCACCGTGACGTCCGGGCCGAGCGTGCGCGACCAGCGCGCCATGTGCCGCCAGTCCAGCACGAAGTCCGCGTCATCGGAATGCATGGTGAGCACGGGGCAGCGCACATCGAGGCCGCGGTGCACTTTCTCGTGGGCATCGGTGATCGCGCCAAGCCAGCCGTAGTACACCGGAAAACCCTCGAGCGGCTTGAGCGTCGTGTCGAACTCCCAGCCTTCGTCGAGGAGCCCCCGCCCGTAGTCGGGCAGCAGCGCCTTCGGATCGTTGAGGAACGGGAAGAAGCGCCCGAGGGCAGCGGCCATGTGAAGCTGGGCCTTTCGCCAGTCCGGCAGCTTCCAATCGAAAAACGGGCTGTTCAGCCACAGGGCCTGCACGCGCGCGCGATGCCTGCCTTCGTGCGCATAGAGCGCGCTGATGAGGCCGCCGGTCGAATGCCCGGCGAGAAGGACCGGCTCGCCGATCACGTCAAGCGCGCGCGTGATATCCGGGTGGTACTCGGCAAGGCTCTTGCAGAAGTTCGGATGCTGATGCGGCCGGATCGAGCGGCCGTGCTTGCGCAGGTCGAGCGCGTAGAAGGCATAGCCTTCCATGGCGAAGCGCTCGGCGACGTGGCGCTGGAAAAAGTAGTCGACGAAGCCGTGCACCCAGAGCACCGCGCCGCGCGGCGCGGCGAGCGCCGGCAGCCGCACTAGCGTGGCGAGCACGCGGCCGTCGTAGTCGTCCGCAAACTCGAGCTCGAGCGCCTCGAACCCGGGAAGCAGGCGATCAGGCTGCCAGGCTTGCATGGCGCGAGAGTGCCCAGCGAACGTGCTCCCTGACGAGCGCGGAGGGATGGTCTTTCTTTCGAGACAGGGCATTTATCACTTGAGGAGAGCTTGGCGCGTTTCCCAAGCCCACTGCGAGGTTACGGAGCCACCGCTCGTAGCCGATGCGCCGGATCGGCGAGCCGCGCAGCCGCTCGTCGAACTCGGCCTCGGTCCAGGCGAAAAGCTCGACCAGCGCGGCGTTGTCCAGCCCGTTCCGGGTTTCAAAATCGATTTCCTTCGTCAACCGGGCGAAGCGATTCCAGGGACACGCCAGCTGGCAGTCGTCGCAGCCGTACACGCGATTGCCGATGAGCGGCCGCAGCTCTTCCGGGATCGCGCTTTTGTGCTCGATCGTGAGATACGAAATGCAGCGCCGCGCGTCGAGCTGGTAGGGTCCGCGGATCGCCTGCGTCGGGCAGACCTCGATGCAGCGCTCGCAGGTTCCACAATAGTTCTTTTCAGGATCGTCCACGGGTAGTGGAATATCGCAGTAGATTTCTCCCAGAAAGAACCACGAGCCGGCGTCGCGGCTGAGGAGCAGCGTGTGCTTGCCGCGCCAGCCGATGCCCGCGCGCGCCGCGAGCTCCACTTCCATCACGGGCGCCGAGTCGGTGAACACGCGGTAGCCGAAATCGCCGATCTCGGCGGCAATGCGGTCGCAGAGTTTCTGCAGCCGGTCGCGCAGCACCTTGTGATAGTCCCGGCCCCTCGCGTAGCGCGCTATGTTTGCCTTCTCGCCGTCAACGGAAATTCCCTGCGCGACATCGTTCAGGTAATCCATACGGCAAGAGATGACGCGCAGCGTCCCGGGCTTGAGCTCTGCTGGGCGGGCGCGGAGGGTGCCATGGCGCGCCATATACTCCATCTCGCCATGCCAGCCCCGTCCCAGCCACTCAAGGAGCCGCGGCTCGGCGGCGGACAGGTCGGCGTCCGCGATCCCCACCGCTTGGAAGCCGATCTCACGACCCCATTGCTTGATGCTCGAGCTTAAGTTGCCGGACGCCGTGGCTACGTTGCGCCTTGGCGAAGCGCTGGCCACCGGGGTGGCGCCGGGTTCGGTGCTCTTCATCTCAGGAGATCTTGGCGCGGGCAAGACTACGCTCGTCAGGGGCCTGCTGAGGGGGCTGGGATACTCCGGCCGGGCCAAGAGCCCGACCTACGCCCTGGTTGAGCCTTACAGCTTTTCGAGATTAGACTTACATCATTTTGATTTCTATCGTTTCAAGAATCGATCGGAATGGCTGAACTCGGGCTTCCGGGAGCATTTCAACCCGCGCTCGGTATGCGTGGTCGAATGGCCGGAGAAGGCGGCGGACTTACTGTCCACGCCGGACCTGCACATCAAGCTCGAGTTCGAGGGCGAGGCGCGTCGAGCAAGCCTGGAAGCGTGCTCACCGGCTGGCGAGGCCTGGCTCTCGTCTTTGCGCTTTTCCTAGGAAACGCTGAGGCGCAGGTCCTGTCTACGCGCATCTGGCCGGCGCGTGACTACACACGGCTCACGCTGGAATCCAAAGGAGAGATTCAGTACACCGTCTTCAACCTCAAGGGTCCCGAGCGCCTAGTGCTCGACCTGGAGACGGCCGAGCTGTCGCCGGCGCTCGCCGAGCTGAGCGGCAGAGTCAACGCGGACGATCCCTACATCAAAGGCCTGCGCGTGGCGCGGAACCGCCCGGGTGTCATCCGCCTGGTGCTGGATCTCAAGGCAGAGGTCAAGCCGCAGATCTTCAACCTGCCGCCGATCGCCGATTATGGCCATCGGCTGGTGCTGGATATCCACCCGCTGGTCGCGGTCGACCCGGTCGCCCTGCTCATCGAAGAGTCGCAAAAGCGCCCGCAATCCCCGGCGAAGCCGAGCGAGTCGCGCTTCGCCACCATCGTGATCGATGCGGGGCACGGCGGCGAAGATCCGGGCGCAATCGGCCGCGGCGGCTCGCGCGAGAAGGACATTACCCTCGACATCACGCGCCGGCTGAAGAAGCTCGTCGACGCGGATCCGAACATGCGAGCGCTCCTCACGCGCGACGGCGACTACTTCCTGCCACTGGGCGCACGCGTGGAAAAGGCCCGCGCGGTGAAGGCGGACCTGCTGGTCTCGATCCACGCCGACGCCTTCAAGCGGCCCAACGTGCGCGGCTCGTCCGTTTTTGCGCTCTCCGATCGACGCGCCACCTCGGAGATGGCGCGCATCCTGGCCAATAAGGAAAATGAGTCGGACCTGATCGGCGGCGTCGCGCTCACCAAGAAAGACGACCACGTCAAGCGCACCATCGTCGACCTATCGCAGACCGCGACCATCGACCACAGCCTGCGCCTGGGCAACTCGGTGTTAAGGCGCCTCGGCGCCGTGAACGACCTGCACAAGCCGAACGTCGAGCAGGCGAGCTTCGCCGTGCTCACCGCGCACGACGTGCCCTCCATCCTCGTCGAGACAGCTTTCATCTCCAACCCCGAGGAAGAGCGCCGGCTCAACGACGAGGCCTACCAGGATAAGCTCGCGCGCGCGATCCTCGACGGCATTCGCGAGTACGTCGCCAAGCACCCGCCGCGGCCGCAGGGACCGAGCGCGCGGCGACCGCTCGTCCGTCAGGCCGCCCTGTCCGTTAGCCGATAACGCAGCCGCGCTCCGGCCTGTTAGGCGGAGATGTCAACTAAATCGGCTTATTCGATCACCCGGTCCGCCCGCAACAGAAGAGCGGGTGGGATCGTCAGCCCGAGGGCCTTGGCAGTCTTCAGGTTGACGACGAAATGGAACGCGTCCGGCTGCTCCACTGGCAGTTCACTCGGTTTCATACCCTTGAGGATGCGATCTACGTAGTGCGCCGCGCGCCGGTAGACGTGGCCGAGATCGGGCCCATATGCGAAGAGGCCACCAGCCTCTGCAAAGTCCTTGTAGATGGAGACAACTGCCAGCGAGCGGTGTGCAGCTTGTTTCAGGAATGGTCCGCGCAGTTTCGTCATCGCCCCGTCGTCCATCACGAAGACCGCCTGAGAGCCGGCACGGACGGCCGCCGCAAACGCGTCCGGAAAATCACTCTGATCTCGAATCGGAAGACGCTCGAACTGGACTCCGAGCTCGGCACTCCGACGTTCCGTCTCGGTCACGACGAGGAGTGCACCTGGGTTGTCGGCTTTATAAAATGCGGCTACGCGAGAAAGGGTGGGGAGTGTCTGACGGAGTGCCTCGATCGCTTTGGCGCCGAGCACATCGGGCATGAAGCTCAATCCGGTCACGTTCGCCCCGGGATGCGCAAGACTCTGAACCAGGCCCGCCTTCACGGGATCGGCGACCCGCATGATGACAATGGGGACGGTCTTGGTCGCCGTCTGGGCAGCCTTGGCGGCCGGCGTATTCACGGCCACAATGACTTCGGCTTTGAGGCGAAGCAGATCGTTCACGAGGGGCGGAAGACGATCGCTTCTGCCTTCTGCATTCCGCACATCGATGACGACGCTCTTCCCCTCAACGTACCCGAGCCGCCGCAGCTCTTCCCGAAACGTCTCCAGCAGACCGGGTTGCATGTCCTGTGCGAGAACGCCAACGCGATGCAGCACCTTTGGCGGCTGCGCGCCAGCTTCGAGCGATACGGCGAGGAGGCCAATACAAATCAGCAATACTCGCCGGCTAATCATTCGACAACTCACCCTTCCGCAGTCGGGGCCACGGCGGCATCATAAGGCCAAGGGCCTGCGTCGTCTTCTCCGCTTTGTGAAGAGCCCGAGAAGCTGACGGTGCCGGCGAGTTAGTTAGACGGGAGGCGGAACGCGCGCGGGGCGGCGGGAGCGCAGCCAGGCGAAAAAGCCGGGCAAAACGGAAATCGCCACGATGATGAGGATGACGGCGGTGAGGTTGTTCTTGACGATCGGCTGGTTGCCGAACCAGTAACCGGCGAGGCAGAGCGAGACGACCCAGATTACCGCGCCGAGGACGCAGAAGGCGAGGTAGCGCAGATACGGCATGGTGCCGACGCCGGCGACGAACGGGACGTAGGTGCGCACGATCGGCACGAAGCGCGCGAGGATGATCGTCTTGCCGCCGTGGCGCTCGTAGAAGGCGTGGGCGCGTTGCAGGTGCGCAGGGTTGAACCAGCGCGAGCGCTCGAAATGGAAGACGCGCGGCCCGAGCCAGCGGCCGATCCAGTAGTTGACGTTGTCGCCGCAGAGCGCGGCGGCGATCAGTGTCGCCATCACCGCGGCGATGTCCATGCCGCCCGCCGCGGCGACCGCGCCGGTGACGAAGAGCAGCGAATCGCCCGGCAGGAAAGGGGTGACGACGAGGCCGGTCTCGCAGAAAACGATCACGAAGAGCAGCAGGTACACCCATGCGCCATGCTCTCTGACGAACTCCGCGAGATGCACGTCGAGATGCACCACCAGATCCCAGAACCACGCCGCGAGCTCCATCGCCCGATTGTATAATCGGCGCGTTCCGCGCATGTCCTCCGCCGTTCTCATCTCCCCGAGCGTCGAACGCGTGCGCGAAGCGCTGTCGCGCGCCGGACTCGCTGACACGATCGTCGAGCTGCCCGGCGCGGCGCGCACCGCACGCGCCGCCGCCGACTATCTCGGCTGTGAGATCGGCCAGATCGCGAACTCCCTGGTGTTTCATGCCGAAGCAAGCGATGCCGCGCTGCTCGTCATGTCGTCGGGCGCGAAGCGCGTCGATGTGGCGCGGCTCGCCGCGCTGGTGGGCGAGCCGGTCGGCAAGGCGGACGCGGACTTCGTCCGCCGCCGTACGGGGTTTGCGATCGGCGGCGTGGCGCCGGTCGGCCATGGCCTCGCGCGCACGTTCGTCGAGAAAAGCCTGGCCGCCTATCCGGAGCTCTGGGCCGCGGCCGGCCATCCGCACACCGTCTTTCGGCTGAGCTACGGCGCGCTGGTGCGCATCACGGGTGGCGACGAGGTCGAGCTCGCGTGAGCGCCATCCGCGTTCTGCCCGAGCTGCTGGTGAGCCAGATCGCTGCGGGTGAGGTGGTGGAGCGGCCGGCTTCGGTGCTGAAGGAGCTGCTCGAGAACAGCGTCGACGCCGGCGCGCAGGCGATCACGGTCGCGCTCGACGCGGGCGGCATCAAGCGGGTGCAGGTCGAGGACGATGGAGCCGGGATTGCGCGCGACGAGCTGCGGCTGGCGCTCGCGCGCCACGGGACGAGCAAGATCGCGACGCTCGAGGACCTCGAAGGCGTGGCGACAATGGGCTTTCGCGGCGAGGCGCTCGCCTCGATCGCTTCGGTCTCCAGGGTTTCGATCACCAGCCGCACGCGCGAGGCGCCGCACGCGGCCGCGATCTCGGCCGAAGGCGCGCAGATCGGTGAGGTGCAGCCCGCCGCACGCGCGCAGGGCACCACGGTCGCGGTGTCCGATCTCTATTTCAATACGCCCGCGCGGCGCAAATTCCTGCGCACCGAGGCGACTGAGCTAGGCCATTGCGATGAGGCATTCCGCCGCATCGCGCTCGCCCACCCGCGCGTCGCGTTCATGCTGAAGCACAACGGCCGAGTGAGCCATGTGCTGCGCGCCCAAGAGCCCGCCCAGCGCGCCGGTGCGCTGCTAGGCGAGGGGTTTCATGTACAGAGCATCCCCGTGGAAAGCCAAAGCGGTGCGTTACGCCTGTTCGGGAGGGCCGGAACGCCGCAGGCGGAGGGTGGGCAGTACTTTTTCGTGAATGGCCGCTTCGTGCGCGATCGCCTCCTCTCACACGCGGTGCGCGAAGCGTATGCGCAGCTCCTGCACGGCGAGCGCCAACCTGCCTACGTGCTGTTCATCGAAATCGATCCGCGCGGCGTCGACGTGAACGTGCACCCGGCGAAGACCGAGGTCCGCTTCCGGGAGCCGCGCGCGGTGCACCAGTTCGTGTTTCACGCGCTGCAGCGCGCCCTGTCGCCCGGGGCGGCGGAAGCACCGGTCGCCTTTGCCACGGTGAATCGAGGCGCGGGCATCCAAGCGGCGTTTTCGATGCAGCAGCCCGCGGCCGCTTACGAGGCTTTCATGAAATCTGCTGCCGCCGCGGCGCCGCTGCCCGCCAGCGAAAAAGCTCCTCCGCTCGGTTACGCGCTTGCGCAATTGCACGGCGTGTACATCCTGGCGCAGAACGAGGCCGGGCTCGTGCTCGTCGACATGCACGCGGCCCACGAGCGCATCGTGATGGAGAAGCTGAAAGCCGGCCTCGACGCCGGCGCGGTCCAGCGCCAAAGCCTGCTCGTACCCGCGGTGCTGCAGGCCGAGGCGCTCGATATCGCGACCGCCGAGGACAACCGCGAAGCGCTCGAGCGCCTGGGGCTCGAGCTCACCGTATCCGGGCCCAACGAGCTCGCAGTGCGCGCGGCGCCAGCGCCGCTTGCCGGCGGCGATATCGCCGGGCTTGCGCGCGGCGTCCTCGGCGAAATCCGGCAGTACGGTGCGAGCCAGGTGCTCGCGGCGCGTCAGAACGAGCTGCTCGCCACCATGGCGTGCCACGCCGCCGTGCGCGCGAATCGCGCGCTCACTCTCCCGGAGATGAACGCGCTGCTGCGCGAGATGGAGCTGACCGAGCGCTCAGGCAGCTGCAACCACGGCCGGCCGACGTGGTACCAGCTCAGTCTCGCCGATTTGGACAAGTTGTTTCTCAGGGGACGCTAGAGATGCCTCCCCAGAAAAAAGTGATGATCGTGACCGGCGGCGGGCGGGGCATAGGCGCTGCGACCGCGCGCCTCGCAGCCGAGCGCGGCTACGTGGTGTGCATTAACTACCGCAAGGACGCGAACGCGGCGGAAAAGCTTGCCCGGGAAATCAACGCGATCGCCATCCAAGGCGACGTCGCGAGCGAGGCGGATGTCGCGCGCCTCTTCGGGACGGTGGACGACAAGCTGGGACGCGTGAGCGTGCTCGTCAACAACGCCGGCATCGTCGATCGCGGCACCCGCGTCGAGCAGATGTCGGCCGAGCGCATCCAGCGCATGCTCGCGGTGAACGTCACGGGCAGCTTTCTGTGCGCACGCGAGGCGGTGAAGCGAATGTCGACCCGTCATGGCGGTGGAGGCGGCGCCATCGTCAACGTGTCGTCGGTCGCGGCGCGGCTCGGAGGACCGGGAGAGTACGTCGATTACGCCGCCTCGAAAGGCGCGATCGACACGTTCACGATCGGGCTAGCCAAGGAGGTGGGGCCCGAGGGCATCCGCGTCAACGCGGTCCGGCCCGGCGTAATCCGCACCGAGATTCACCTCACGAGCGGCGACCCCGGGCGCGTGGAGCGCATAGGGCGCAGCGCTCCCCTCGACCGGCCGGGGGAGCCGGAAGAGATCGCCCGCGCCATCGTCTGGCTTGCCTCGGAGGAGGCTTCATACATCACGGGAGCGCTGCTGGACATCGCCGGCGGCCGCTAGCTTGCAGAGCGTCGTCTACGCGCTCCTCGGGCCGACCGCGAGCGGCAAGTCCGCGCTTGCGCTCCAGGCCGCCGAGAAGCTGCCGCTCGAAATCGTGTCGATGGATTCTGCGCTCGTCTATCGCGGCATGGACATCGGCACCGCGAAGCCAAGCGCAGCGCACCGCGCGCGTGTGCCGCATCACCTCATTGACCTCATCGACCCCGACCAGGCCTACTCGGCAGGTCGCTGGCGGCATGACGCGCTGTCCAAGATCCACGAAATCGCGGGCAAGAACAAGATTCCCCTGCTGGTCGGCGGAACCATGCTGTACTACCACGCCCTCACCGGCGGTCTGGACACCTTGCCGCCGGCTGATGCGCAAGTGCGCGCCGAAATCGATGCCGAGGCGGCGCGCCGCGGCTGGCCGGCATTGCACGCCGAGCTGGCCCGGATCGATGAAAGAACGGCGCAGCGCCTCGCGCCGAATGACGCGCAGCGCATTCAGCGGGCGCTGGAAGTCTGGCGACTCACCGGCACGCCGCTGTCCAGCCTGCAAGGCGTCGCCAGGCAAGATCTGCCGTTCGAGCTGAAAGGTTTCGCGCTCGTGCCTGAGCGCGTTGTCCTGCACGAAAGGATCGCAAAGCGCTTCGACGCCATGCTCGAGCTCGGGCTCATCGACGAAGTGCGCGGGTTACGGCAACGCTATCGCCTCAGCCCCGCCATGCCGAGCATGCGCGCGGTCGGCTATCGGCAAGTATGGGAGTATCTCGAAGGCCGCTATGACAAGGCCGGGCTCAGGGAAAAGGGCGTTGCCGCGACGCGACAGCTGGCAAAGCGCCAGCTCACCTGGCTTCGAAGCTTTCCGGGCCTGCAGCGCGTAGAGACCGGCGAGGCAGCGCTCGAGCACCTGCTTCACTCACTCTTGTAGGCGGCCGCCACGGTGACCGCCATGGCGAGCCATTGCCTCAGGTCGAAAGCGTCCATCTGACTTGCTATGACCCTAGAATCCGCCTACTCGTTCAGGAGAGGTCATGGAAATCGGCATCATCGGGCTGGGGCGCATGGGCGCCGGCATGGCGCGGCGCCTGGCGCACAGTGGCGCGCGCATCGTGTGCTATGACCACGCGGAGGCTGCGCGTGAGGCTCTGGCTGGAGAAGAGAACGTCGAGCGCGCGGAAAACCTCGCCGCGCTCTGCGCGCGGCTCGACGGAGAGCGTGTCATGGTCCTGTCGTTGCCCGCGGGCGCGGCGGTCGAGGACACCATCCGCGATTTGATTCCGCTGTGCTCGGCGGGCGACACGATCGTCGACTGCGGCAACAGCTACTACAAGGACTCGATGCGCCGCGCGCTCGGGCTCTCGCAGCAGGGCCTGCGCTATATCGACGCCGGCGTCTCCGGC
This sequence comes from Burkholderiales bacterium, assembly GCA_035454685.1. Taxonomy (GTDB): domain Bacteria; phylum Pseudomonadota; class Gammaproteobacteria; order Burkholderiales; family SG8-39; genus SCGC-AG-212-J23. The sequence goes on from DATIGN010000083.1 coordinate 45,186, forward strand.
GGGATCCACGGGCTCGAAGGCGGCTACTGCCTTATGCTGGGCGGCACACCGAAATCCATCGAGATCTTCGAGCCCTTTGCGAAGGCGCTCGCACCCCACGCCGAGCGCGGCTGGCTGCACTGCGGGCCGAGCGGCGCCGGCCACTTCGCCAAGATGATCCATAACGGCATCGAGTACGGCATGATGCAGGCGCTCGCCGAGGGCTTCGCGCTGCTCGCGGCGCGTCGAGAGCTCGACATCGACGTCGCGCGCCTCGCCGAGACCTGGCGCCACGGCAGCGTGGTGCGCTCATGGCTGCTCGATCTGTGCGTCGATATCCTCAAGGATGAGAATTTTCTCCAAGTCGCGCCGGTGGTCGCGGATTCGGGCGAAGGCCGCTGGACTGCGCTCGAATCGATCGAGCTCGGCGTGCCCGCGCCCGCAATCGCCGCGGCGCTGATGAACCGCTTCTCGAGCCAGGGCCGCTCGGACTACACGCGGCGTCTGCTTGCCATGATGCGCGCGCGGTTTGGCGGCCATCCGACCGAGAAGCTCCGGCCGGGATGATCGTGCTGGTGATGGGGGTCGCAGGCGCTGGCAAGACCACGATCGGCGCGGCGCTCGCCCGGCGCCTTTCCTCCCGCTTCATCGACGCCGACGACTACCATCCCCCGCAGAACATCGCCAAAATGAAGGCCGGCATCCCCCTTAACGATGCCGACCGCCGTCCGTGGTTGGAGGGTCTAAACAAAGAACTTCGTATATCAGATCTCATTTCCCAGGATGCAGTGATTGCCTGCTCGGCGCTGAAGCAAAGCTACCGTGAGCGCCTCGCGCAGGACATCCGTGACTTCAGGATCGTCCACCTGCACGGTAGCCCGGAGCTAATCCGCACGCGCATGGCGACGCGCAGGCACCGCTACATGCCGGCGACGCTGCTCGATAGCCAGTTCACCGTGCTCGAGCCGCCTGACGATGCGATCTCGATAGACATTGCCGCCACGCCGGACGACTGCGTGGCTAGGATCGTCGCGCGCCTCACGGCCGGCACCATCCCACGACCAGGGGATTAGCCGGCCGTGCGGCTGCCGATAACCTGCAACTCCAGGGCCCTCATTACCGCTGCTGCAGCGCAATGCACGTCCAGCTTCCGGTACACGTTCTTGATGTGGCTTGCAACGGTGTGCGCCGAGATGCCGAGCCGCTCGGCAATCTCGGCGTACGTGCAGCCGCTCGCCAGAAGGCGCACAACATCGGCTTCGCGCAGGGTAAGCATCGCGGGCGCCTAGTTCCCGATGTGCACCTTGTAGCGTGCGCCGTTCGAGAAGCTGCAGGTTCCCGCGCCCTGGAGCGGCGTGCTCATCTGGTACTCGCAGCTCATGAACGAGCCGCTCGGGCCCCACGCGCTCGCGATGCCCTTGCGCTCGTCACCCGACACCCGAGTCGCTTCACCGGTGAGCAGTTCGCCCGCGTACTGCAGCTGGAAGCGACCCTTGCCGGTCATCATGTTGGTCACAGTGCCCGAGACCATGCCGGTGTGCGTGGCAATGTCGTTCTCGGGATAGAGCCGCGCGTGCAGCACCTTGGGAACCGGAGGCTGCGACGGGTGCACCGCTGGCTGAGGCGCCGGTCCGCCCGGAAACGGCGGGGGCGGCGTGGTCGGAATATAGATGGAGTAGTTCTGACCGTCCGGAGTTACTGGGACCACGTAGCAGCCGGAAAGCAAGCCGGCCTGAAGGCCGATCGCCGCGGCGAGTTTCGTGAATTTCATGGTGCGCTCCTTCTTTATGGTTAGGCCCAGGACCCCTTGCCCTGGTGAGCCAATGGTGGCCGCCCCCCGGTTGCGCACCGCCTACGGCGGGCTTACAGATCGCTTATAAGCCACCGCCTGCCGGGCTGTTGATGCAGTACAGTAGGCGCCATCGCCTCAGGGGGGAACCGGGCAAGACCATGAGCGAGAACGCTTTTCCCGACGCCTTGGCGCCGGGGTACCGGTTGCACTGGTACGTGCTCGAGCAGGTGCTAGGCCAAGGCGGCTTCGGCATCACCTACCTTGCGCGCGACACGAACCTCGACCAGCCGGTCGCCATCAAGGAGTACCTCCCGGTCGAAGTCGCCGGGCGGCGTGGCGACGCCAGCGTGCGCGCCCGCACCGAGGAGTACGACGAGCGCTACCGCTGGGGCCTCGACCGGTTCATCCGCGAGGCGCGCACGCTGGCGCGCTTCGACCATGCGAACATCGTGCGCGTGTTGTCGGTGTTCGAGTTCAACAACACGGCCTACATGGTGATGCGCTTTGAGCGCGGTGAAACGCTTGCCGCACTACTCGAGCGCCGCCATGCGCTGCCCGAAGCCGAGCTGATGCGCGTGCTCATGCCGATCCTCGACGGCCTGGAACTCGTGCACAACGCCGGCTTCATCCACCGCGACATCAAGCCGGACAACATTCTGATCCGCGACGACGGCAGCCCGGTGCTGCTCGATTTCGGCTCGGCGCGTTATGCGCTTGGCCGCTCGCGCACCGTAACGATTCTCGTGGCGCCCGGCTACGCGCCTTTCGAGCAGTACTACAGCAGCGGCGAGAACCAGGGTCCGTGGACCGATGTGTACGGCCTGGGTGCGACCTGCTATCGCGCCATCGCCGGGCGCGCGCCGCTCGACGCCATCACGCGTAGCAAGGGCATCCTCGGCAGCACGAAGGAAGTGCTCGTCCCCGCGACCGCGGTGGGGAGTGGCCGTTATTCCGAGCGCCTGCTGAAAGCGATCGACCATGCGCTCGCCTTCGCTGAAAACGAGCGGCCACAAAACATTGCCGCCTGGCGCCAGGAGCTTCCTCCGACAACCTCGGGCAGCGCCACGCCGGTCACGCCGCAGCCGGCGCTGACGACACGGATGACGAGCTCTGCCGCCACCGTCACTGCGCCTCCCAGCGCACCGGCCGTACCGCCACCAGCGCCTACAACAGCCGAGCGTGCACGGCGCGCCTGGTCTAGCACCCGCGGTCCGCTGCTGTGGGGCGGGGCGGGGGCCGCGGCGGTGATCATTGCGCTCGCTGCGGCTCCATGGCTTGCCGTGAGGCGAGACTCCGTGACTGAGAAGACGGTGAGCGCACCGGAGACGCCGGTACCACCGCCGCCGGCCGCCCCGGCACCGTCGAAACCGGACATGGACGAGCGCCTGAAGAAGCTCGAGGAACAGATCACGCAGGGGCAGCAACTCCTGAATGAGGAGCGCGAGAAACTCCAGGCCGAGCGCGACAAACTGAAGCGGGACCTGGAGGACATGAAACGGCGCGAGGAGTCGCAGGCGAAGCCGCGCGCCAAGCCTGCGGTGCAAACGTCGCGGGGCACAACCGCGACGCCGCCCGCCCCTGTCGCTCGCGTTGAGCCTCCCACGCCTGTGCCTCCACCGTCAGCGCCAGCCCCCGAAGCGCGTGCAGAACCCCCAAAGCCGCCGAGCCCGCCGCCGGTAGCGGTTGTCCCGCCTGCACCGCCGGCGCCGCCGCCACCGGCTTCTCCCACGACGAGCGAGTTGCTTGCGCGCGCCGACGGCGCGGTGGCGCGGGGCGCGTACGAAGACGCCCTCGGGATACTGAAGCCGCTCGCCGAAAAGCAGAATTCGCGCGCGATGGTGAAGCTGGGGAACCTGCACCTGGACGGAAAGGGCGTGGAGCGCAACGATCAGGAAGCGTTGCGGCTCTTCAGCCGTGCCGCCTCGCGCGGCGATGGCGAGGCGCAGTTCAAGGCAGGAGAGATGTACGCGGTCGGTCGCGGCACCGCGCAGAACAATTTCCAGGCCTACGTCTACCTGAGCGCCGCCGTGCAATCCGGTGTGCAGGCGGCCAAGGCACCTCAGGAACGCGTCGGGGCGCTGCTGCAGCCGGCAGAGCGCGCGCAGGCTGCGAAGCTGGCCGAGACGCTCGTGCGCAAGGATCGCTCGTGACGGCCAGTGCGCGCGGATGCGGACTTGCACTCGTTGCGCTGCTTGCCACGGGATGTGCAACCGACGATCAGATACGCGGCGCGCTGATCGATGTCAACAATGAATTTCGCCAGCAGTACGAGCGCATCCTCGCCGAGAACGGCACGCGGGTCTACAAGGTGAAGCGCCAGGAAGCGTTCAACGCGACGCGCATCGCGCTGACGCGCCTGGCGATGCGCATCGGCGGCCAGTCGGAAGAGCTCGGCTACCTTAACGTCTTTGCGCCCGCGCCGGTCCCGCTCAGCCCGGACGAGTGGCGGCAGGCGGCCGACCGCGACCTGCCGAAGCTGCGCGAGCTCGCGAAGAAGCACGTCGGCCTCATGGCGTACTTCGTCAAGTTCGAGCCCGAAGGGCTCGAGATCGTGATCAACACTACGACGATCGAGGTGCCCGCGGGCACCGAGGTCTCGCTCACCATGCGCATGCGCGAAATCGCTCCGCCGCCCTCCGGCATGCCCCGTCGCGAGTACCCGCCGCCCTCGGCGGTGCGCATGGGCCTGGACAAGATCTGGCGCGAGCTGGAGGCCGAGCTGAAAACTTCCGGCGTTGCGATAAAGCCGCGCTAGCGCCCGCCTGACGCGGCGAGCCCGGCGAACACCGCCTGGGTCTCCTGCGAAGGCAGGGTTTTCATCCGGGTGGACAGGATCGCGCGCAGACGCTCGTAGGTCGCCCGCGCCTCGGCGGCGTCGCCCGCGCGCTGGTAGCAGAGCATGAGGTTGCGATAAGGCGCCTCGAACAGAGGGTCGGCCTCGACGCAGCGCAGGTAGCCGTCGACCGCAGCATCGCCACGGCCGGTGTCTTCCCAGACGCGGGCGACGCGCACAAGGCAGCGTAGCAGCCGCGCACGCAGCTGCTCGCGATAGGCGATATACGCCGGCTGCTCGGACTCGTCAGGCAGGAACGGGCCACGGTAGAGCGCGAAGACCTCGTCCATCAGCTTAGCCGCCATGTCGAGCGACGCCGGCGCGGGCGCGCGCAGCGTTTCGTCCAGCTCCGCCAGCGTCTGCTCGAGCGCCCAGGTGTCCACCCAGAGCAGCGACCGGTTCATGCTCAGACGCCCGTCGCGCAGCAGCAGCGCTTCCTCCATGCCGAGGAGCCGGCGCAGGCGGTGGAGCGTGGCGGTAAAAGACTTGTGCGCGTAGTCGGCTTCGGCGTGTGGCCACAGGGCGTCCGCAAGCTGATCGGCGCGCAGGCTCTGCCCGCCGAGGGCAATAAGCACCTTGAGAAGCTCCAGCGGCCGGCCGGGCCCCTTGCCCGAGGCCTCGATTTGCCCGCCCGAGCGCTGCAGGTCAAAACGCCCAAGCGTCTGGATGCGGAACGGCCAAGGCCAGTCCTTGACCCGGAACGGCAGCGTGCGCGGCACAAGCGCATGCGTTCGAGCCAGCGTGCGGGCGAAATCCGACTCGACACCGGCGCGCAGCGCGAGCACGCAGAGATCACCGACTGCGGGCCTGCGCCACGCCGGAACATGCTGGAAGCCGTGCTCGCGCCCGAGCCCGAACGCCGTGCCGAGCGCTGCGAGGGCGCTCGTTTCGTCCTTGCGCTCATGCGCCGCGGCCGCGGCCACCAGGTACACCGCATACTGCAGCAGCGCGCTGCGCAGGCGCATCGCAAGCGCCTCGGCGGAGCGCAGCTGCGCCTCGCACGCTCGCCAGTCGCCGGCCTCGGCGAGCATTTCCGCCAGCGCGACGCGCGCGATGCATTCGATCCAGGGCATGCCGCTCTCGGCCGCCATTGCGACCGCCGTCCGCGCCTCCCGCTGCGCAAGAGCGGCGTTGCCTTCGAGCGCGCCGAGCCAGGCGCGCAGGTAGTGGACCGCAGCACGGTCCCCGCGGCGCAGCGCGGCGCCATTGGCCTCGAGTGACTGGAGCTCCGTGCGCGCCGCGTCGCGCTCCCCGGCGCCGAGCAAGGCCGCAGCGTTTATCGCGCTCAGCCAGGCGTCGTAGTCATGCATGCCCTCCGCGGCCGCCGCCGCCAGCGTCTCGCGCGCCTTGAGGCCTGCGCTCTCGCACGATCCCAGCAGAAGCTGGTGCAGCGCGCTTACCAGCCCGATCGTGACCGGGAGGGGCGACGCGAACTCCCTGACCCGCGCAGTGAGTTCTTCGAGTACCGCGCCGGCGGAAGAAATGTCACCGCGCAGCAGCGCCCCGGTCGAGCGGGCGAGGGACAGCGCCCCCTTGAGCTCGGCCGGCTGGTCGGCGGCGCGCATCGCGGCCGCGGCGCGTTCCATCCATGAATCGAGATCGGCGGCGCCGGCGTCGCGCAGCAGCAGCGCCCGGATCAGCGTGGCGAGCGCGGCGCCTGCATCGGGCCCGGCTACGCGCCGCTCAACGAGCAGCCCGGCGAGCGCCGGGATCCATTGATCGAGCGCCGCCAGGTCGTCGAATTCGAGAACCGTGGCGTCAATCACTCCGGCGCAGCACTCGATCATGCCAGCCTGGTCACCTGAACGCCGGAACGCTTCGAACGCCTGCTCATACAGCCGGCGCGCGGCGCGCGGACTGGACTCGCCGCGGCAGGCGGCGAGCGCCTTCAGCAGGCGGGCATCGCCGCCGAGCACCTCGGCCGGAAGCAGCTCCAGCCACCCGGCGAGGGTTTCGCTTCGTCCCTGCGCGAGCATCGCGTCCGCGGCGCCTGCGGCGAGACGGGCGATCTCCGGCCAGTCGCGACACTCCGCAAGCAGCGATACAGCGTCCTCCACCTGTCCGGCGGCGGCGAGCAGCGACGCGGCGCGGCGCAGGTGCGCAGGCGCGAGCGCCTCGGGCAGGTCCTGGGCGGCGCGGCTCCGAAGGAAATCGCGCAGCAGCGGATGCAGCTGGAATACGCGGCCCTCCTCGGCGGCGACCTCGCTGACGAAGTAGTCGTTCAGAGCCAGATTGAGGAGCAACCGTCCCGCCTTGGCCTCTCCCGACAGGCCTTCCGCGACCGCCGCACTCATGCGCGGCAGGCAGGCTATGCGCAGCAGGAACTGCTGCGTCTCGCGCTCGAAGCGCGCGAAGATCTCGCCCGCGAGGTAATCGAAGATGGCGCGCGGCGCGGCGTCGTCCGGAAATTGCGCCATTTGGCCGGAGAGCTTGGCGTGCTCGAGCATCAGCACGATGCCTGCCGCCCAACCCTGCGTGCGGCTTTCGAGTTGCGAAGCGGCGGCCGCGGGCAGCTCGTGCCCTCGAAGCTTGGCGACCTCCGCCAGCTCCGGCGCCTCGAAACGCAGGCTGTCACCTCCGACAGAGGTGAGCTCGCCGGTCACCCGCAACCGCGCGAGGCTGGCCGGGGGCTCGTTACGGCTCGTGATTACGACGCAGCAGTTCTTTGGAACCTGGGCGAATGCCGCCTCGAGCGCCGTGTACAACGCGCTGTCCGCGGGCACCGCCTGCAGGCTGTCCAGTACGAGCGCCATGTGGCCCTTGGCGCGCGCGAAAAGCTCACGGAAGAACTTGCGCGCGAACAAGGCGACGTCGGCGCCGTGCTGCGGCGAGAACTTCGGCAGCTCCGTCGCGCGCTCGCCTACGAGTTTGCGCGCCGCGTGACCGAGATAGTGGAAGAACGTCGCGACGTCAGCATCGTCGGCGTCGACCTGGTACCAGAGCACCCGCCAGCTGCGGGCCTCGACGTAGCTGGCCGCGAGGCTGGTTTTGCCGGAGCCCGGCGGGCCGGAAATCCATGCCACCGTGCGCCCGGGCGCGCCATCGAGGCGCGCGAAAAGACGCGCGCGCGGTACGATCGACCCGATCGCCGGACGCGTCGTCTTGGCGAACGCGACGCTTTGCGCCATCGGCTCTCCCTTCAAGGCGATGTTCTCATGGAGCGGCGCGACTGAGTATCAGCGCCGCGCGCTTACCGATGGCTTACAGCGACGGAGACCGGTTAGCGTCCTCGGGCGACGCCATCGCGCCGGGGGTCGGCGCCGCCGCGCCACTCCCCCGCTACCCGTTCGATGCCGTGCAGGCCGCTCATCAGGGGGACCTGCTCGACTTGATGGCCGAGCTGGGCGAGATCGAGAGCCAGCTGTTCGTAACGGCTTGCCTGCTCGATCAGGGTCGGGCCGTTGCGCGAACCGAAGTTCGGCAGCTCGATCGCCGACTGGATGTCGAGCCCCCAGTCCAGCGTTCCGACGAGCGCCTTGGCCACATAGTTGATGATCATCGAGCCGCCCGGCGACCCCAGCGCCATGCGGACCTGACCCCGCTCGAACACCACAGTCGGCGCCATGCTGCTGCGCGGCCGCTTGCCGGCAGCCACGCTGTTTGCCTGGGACGGCAGGAAGTCGAAGTCCGTGAGCTGGTTGTTCAGGAGGAAACCTCGCACCATGACGCGGCTGCCGAAAACCGCTTCGATCGTGGTCGTCATGGAAACCACGTCACCGCGCGCGTCAGCGATGGAGAAATGGCTGGTCCCGGCTTCAGGGTCGCCGGGGGGTGCAAGCTGCATGGCGCGGTCGGTGATCAGTTTTGCCCGCTTGTCCAGATAGGAAGAAGAAAGCAGCTCTCTCACCGGAACCGGTACGAAATCCGGATCGCCGAGGTAGCGCGCACGGTCGGCGTAGGCGAGCTTGGCAGCCTCGGCGAAGAAATGCAGCGCGGCCGCGGATTGAGCCGGCGCGCGCGCGAAGTCGGTGCGCTCGAGGTATCCGAGGATCTGTAGTACCGCGACGCCGCCGGAGCTCGGCGGCCCCATAGAGCAGACGCGCCAGCTCCGATAGGGCCCGCACACTGGCTCGCGCTCCACCGCGCGGTAATTGCGCAGGTCCTCTTCCGAGAGGTCACCGGGGTTCGGATGCGTGCGCACCGCAACAACCATGTCCCTGGCGATGTCTCCGTCGTAGAACGCGCTCGCGCCGCCGCGCGCGATGACGCGCAACGTTTCCGCGTACTCGCGATTCACGATCCGGGGACGAGAAAGGATGTCACTCTTCAGAAAACGTTCGCGCGCGAGCGCCTCGCGGAGCTTGGGCGGGGCGTCGAAGCCCTCCTCCGCGATACGAATGGCCGGGTCGAAAAGCTCTTGCCATGGGAGCCGCCCGTGGCGCTGGTGCGCGATCTCGAGCATGCGCAGCGCGCCGGGCACGCCGACGGAGCGTCCGCCCACCGCGGCGTCGAGAAAGGCCATCGGCTTTCCGTCCTTGATGAATCTGTCGGGCCGTGCCGCAGCGGGTGCGGTCTCGCGGCCGTCATAGGCGCGCAGTTTCTTCTCGTGGTCCGACCAGTGCAGCATGAATGCACCGCCGCCGATGCCCGAGGACTCGGGCTCGACGAGGCCGAGCACCATCTGGACCGCGATCGCGGCGTCAACGGCCGAGCCGCCACGCTCGAGGACTTTGACACCCGCCTCGGCTGCGAGCGGATGCGCCGCCGCGACAATGTAGTGCTGCGGCGGCTGAGTCGCGCATGCGGCGCAAACAAAAAGGGCGGCAAGCGCCGCCCTTCGTGCCAGCACGCGCGAAAGCAGGCTCATACCATCAAGGGTACGACCAGCAACGCCACGATGTTGATGATCTTGATGAGCGGGTTGACGGCCGGGCCGGCGGTGTCCTTGTAGGGATCGCCGACGGTGTCGCCCGTAACCGCGGCCTTGTGCGCGTCGGAGCCCTTGCCGCCGTGGTGCCCGTCCTCGATGTACTTCTTGGCGTTGTCCCAGGCGCCGCCGCCCGTGCACATGGAGATGGCAACGAACAAGCCGGTAACGATGGTGCCCATCAGCACGCCGCCGAGCGCCTGCGGCCCCAGCACCAGCCCCACAATGATGGGAACCAGCACCGGGAGTAGCGACGGGATCATCATTTCCCGGATCGCAGCCCGTGTGAGCATGTCCACGGCGGTGCCGTATTGCGGCTTCGCTGTGCCCTGCATGATGCCCGGGATTTCCTTGAACTGGCGCCGCACTTCGAGCACCACCGCGCCCGCCGCACGGCCGACGGCCTCCATCGCCATGGCGCCGAAGAGGTAGGGCACCAGTCCGCCGATGAAGAGGCCGATGATCACCATGTGGTTTGAAAGATCGAAGCTGAGGCTTTTCCCGCCCGCCTCGAGCGCATGCGTATAGTCGGCGAAGAGCACCAGCGCCGCCAGACCCGCCGAGCCGATGGCATAGCCCTTGGTGACCGCCTTGGTGGTGTTGCCGACGGCGTCGAGCGGATCGGTGATAGCGCGCACCGCGTCCGGCAGGTCGGCCATCTCCGCGATGCCGCCGGCGTTGTCGGTGATCGGCCCGTACGCATCGAGTGCGACGATGATGCCGGCCATCGACAGCATTGAGGTCGCAGCAATGGCGATGCCGTAAAGCCCGGCCAGCGCATACGACACGAAGATCGCGACGGATACCGCGATCACGGGCCACGCGGTTGACTTCATGGACACGCCGAGACCAGCGATGATGTTGGTGGCGTGGCCCGTGATGCTGGCCTCGGCGATATGGCGAACCGGCTTGAACTGCGTGCCGGTGTAGTACTCGGTGATCCACACGAGGAATCCGGTGAGCACAAGGCCCACTACTGCGGCACCCCAGAGGTGCCAGACACCGATCAGCTTTTTCCCGCCGGCGATGTCGAACGGGACGTCTCTCACCACGTCGCCCATGATGTAAAGCGTGATCGGCCAAAACGCAATGAACGCGAGGCCGCCAGCGACCCACAGGCCGCGGTACAGCGCCGGCATCACGTTGCGCTCGCCGGGCTTCGCCCGCACGAACCAGGTGGCGACGATCGAGGCAATGATGGCGAAACCGCCGAGGACGAGCGGATAGACGAGCGCCGCGGGCGAGGTGGTCTTTACCATCAGCGCACCGAGCAGCATGGTGGCAATGATGGTTACCGCGTAGGTCTCGAAGAGGTCCGCCGCCATGCCGGCGCAGTCGCCGACGTTGTCGCCGACGTTGTCAGCGATTACCGCCGGGTTGCGCGGATCGTCCTCGGGGATCCCTGCCTCGACCTTGCCGACCAGGTCGGCGCCGACATCGGCTCCCTTGGTGAAGATGCCGCCGCCGAGACGCGCGAAGATCGAGATCAGCGAGCCGCCGAAGCCCAGCCCGACGAGCGGGTGGATCACGTCGGCGAGGTTACCTTTTTCGAGTGCGTTGCTGTAGAGCAGGCCGAAGTAGCCTGCGACGCCGAGGAGGCCCAGACCCACCACCAGCAGGCCGGTGATCGCGCCGCCGCGGAATGCCACCTGCAGCGCCTCGTTCAGGCCGACGCGCGCCGCTTCGGCGGTGCGCACGTTCGCGCGCACCGAGATGTTCATGCCGATGATGCCGCAGGCGCCGGAGAGCACCGCGCCGATGAAGAAGCCCCACGCCGAAGCCCAGTCGATGAACAGCCCGATCAGGACGAAAAGCACTGCGCCGACGGCCGCAATTGTCTTGTACTGGCGCCAGAGATACGCGACCGCCCCCTCGCGCACGGCGGCCGAAATCTCGCGCATGCGCTCGTTGCCCGCGGGCAGACGCAGAATGCGCGCGCTCTGCCACAGGCCGTAGACGATCGCGAGTAACGCGCAGACGAGCGCGAAGATGAGGCCTGCGTTCATAGGATTTATCCCCCTGAAAAGGGTCGGAATTTTATCAGCTCAACGCAGCCAGGGTGCGGTCCCTGACGTCCTCGACGCTGCCGCGGCCCGAAATCCTTCGGTACTTGCCCGCGGCATGCCGCTGGTAGTAGTCCACGAGCGGCCGCGTCTGCGCGCGATACACCTCCAGGCGCTTGCGCACGGTGTCCTCGCGATCGTCCTCGCGCTGCACCAGGGGCTCACCCGTGACATCGTCCCGGCCTTGCGCCTTCGGCGGGTTGAACTTCACGTGATAGACGCGCCCGGAGCCGGGATGCACGCGCCGGCCGCTCATGCGCATGACGATTTCTTCATCGGGCACATCGATCTCAAGAACATAGTCGATGTCCACGCCTTCGCGGGTTATCGCCTCGGCCTGCGGGATGGTGCGCGGAAACCCATCGAACAGGTAACCGCGCTTGCAGTCGTTCTGCCTTAGCCGCTCCCGGATAAGACCCATGATGATGTCGTCGGCCACGAGCTGGCCGGTGTCCATCACCTTTTGCGCCTGCTTGCCGAGCGCAGTGCCCGCCTTGATCGCGGAGCGCAGCATGTCGCCGGTGGAGATCTGCGGGATGCCGAAATTCTCGCAGATGAACTTCGCCTGCGTGCCCTTACCCGCGCCCGGCGGACCGAGGAGGATGAGCCTCATGAAACGATTCTACGCACCGCGTCGAGGTCCTGCGGGGTGTCCACGCCCGGCGGAATCTCGGCCTTGCTCACCGCTACCGCAATGCGGTAGCCATGCCACAGCACACGAAGCTGCTCGAGCGCCTCGCTCTGTTCGAGCGGCGAGGGCTCGAGGCGTGTGTACCTCTTCAGGAAGCCGACCCGGTAGCCGTAGATCCCAGCGTGCCGGTAGCAGATCGCCCCGGGCTCGCGCGGATAAGGAATCTGCGAGCGCGAAAAGTAAAGCGCATAGCCGGCGGCGTCGAGCACCACCTTGACCACGTTCGGGTTGACGAGCGCGGCCGCATCGCGGATCGCATGGCAGGCGGTGGCGACGCTCGCATCGCGACGCTTTTCCAGCAGCGTTCCGACTTCCCGGATAAGGCGAGGCGATATCAGCGGCTCGTCGCCCTGAACGTTCACCACCACCTGGTCGCGCTTCAACTTGAGTTTTTTCGCCGCCTCGGCGACCCGGTCGGTGCCGGAGGCGTGAGCGGCGCTTGTCATGACCGCCGCAAAGCCGGCTCGCTCGACCGCCTGCGCGATGCGCCGATCGTCGGTCGCCACGTGCACTGCCGCCGCTCCGCTCTTCGCCGCCTGCTCGCACACGCGCACCACCATCGGCTTGTCGGCGAGGTCGGCAAGCGGCTTTCCGGGGAAGCGCGTCGAAGCGTACCTCGCCGGAATGATGACGGAAAACTTCAAGTCACGCCTTCAATTCACTTCTTCTTCTGGCGGCAGCTTCCTCGCTTCCTCTTCGAGCATGACGGGAATGCCGTCCTTCACCGGGTAGGCGAGCCGATCGGCCTTGCACACGAGCTCGCCCGCCGGCTTGCGATAGACCAGCTTTCCCTTGCAGAGGGGGCAGACGAGGATCTCAAGCAGCCTTGGATCGACGGCACTCATCGAGTTTTCCCAGGAGCCAAGCGCCAAACCGGGTATCGAGCCTTGCGCTCACCGGCAGCACCCACCATTCGGGCCGCGCGCGGCTGCGCAATTTTACCGCGTCCTTCTCCGTGAGGATCACCGGCAGGCCGTCGTCGAACTCGAGCTCGCGGACCGAGAACGGATGATGGTCGGGGAATGGGTGCGGGATCACCTTGAGGCCCGCACTGGCGAGGTGGAGGAAAAACCGGTTCGGATCACCGATACCCGCCGCGGCGTGCACCTTCTGCCCGGCGAAGGACTTGAGCGGCCGGCGCTCCCGCGCATCGCTCATGCGATGCAGCTCCTCGCCTTCGAGCTTCATTGCGTATCCGGCGACACGCGCGCCGTGCGCAACCACCGCGTCCACGGTGCGCAACCGCAGCCGCGGCTCGCGCAAGGGGCCTGCGGGCAGCAGGAAGCCGTTGCCGAAGCCGCGCGCGTCCACCACCGCGATCTCGATGTCGCGCCGCATGCGGTAGTGCTGCAAGCCGTCGTCGAGCACGAGGACGTCCACCTCGGGATGCTGGGCGCGCAGCGCGACCGCCACGTCTACCCGGTTGGGCCCCACCCACACCGGGCAGCCGCTGCGGCGCGCAAGCACCACCGGCTCGTCGCCGACCTCGGCCGCCTCCGAGGCGATCGTCGCCGCGCGCGGCTCGCGCAGCTTCGCCCCGTAGCCGCGCGCGATGATCGCCGGCGAGCGTCCCTGGCTCTTCAGGAACTCCGCGATCCAGATCACGAGCGGCGTCTTGCCGCTGCCGCCGACGGTCAAGTTGCCGACCACGATCACCGGAATTCCCGGGTGCGCGCTCTTGCAAACGCCAAACCTGTAAAGCAGAAGCCGCAGCGCGACGCCGATGCCGAACGCCAGGCTCGCCGGCCACAGCAGCCACGCGATGGCGCCGCGGCGGTACCAGAACCTCACTTACTTCGGCGACTGCGTCGTGAAGGTGATCTGGGCGAGGCCGGCAAGGCGCGCGGCCTCCATCACGCGGATCACCGCCTGGTGCGTCGCGTTCGCGTCGGCGCTGATCACCATCACCGGCTCTTGCAGCGGCGCGGCGGCGCGGCGCAGCTCGTCGGCGAGCTGCTCGATCGAGCGAAACGGCACCGGGCTGCGGTTGACGACGTATTGGCCTTGCGCGTTCACGAGTACAGTCACCTCGTTCGGCCGCTGCACCTGGCGGTCGGCCCGCGCCGAAGGCAGGTTGATCTGCAGCTCGGTGTACTTGGAGTACGTGGTGGTGATCATGAGGAAAATCAGAATCACCAGCATTACGTCGATCATCGGCACGAGGTTGATCTCGAGCGGCTCCTTCTCCTTCCCGCGCTGGAAGTTCACGCCGAGCGCTCGCCGTGCACGATGTCGATGAGCTTGGCCGCAAGCTGCTCCATCTCGACCACGAAGCCGTCCACCTTGGCCCTGAAATGGCGGTAGAAGATGAGCGCGGGGATCGCTATCGCGATGCCGAACGCGGTGTTGTAGAGCGCAATCGAGATGCCGTGTGCGAGCTGCTGGGGGTTCGTGCCGCCGGTGGGCGATTGTGAGCCGAAGATCTCGATCATGCCGATCACCGTACCGAACAGGCCAAGAAGCGGCGCCGCGGTGGCGATGGTCCCCAGAGTGGTGAGGAAGCGCCCGAGCGCGTGCGCCACGCCGCGGCCCGCCTCCTCGATTGCCTCCTTCATCACGTAGCGCGAACTTCTTAGATTGCGCAGGCCTGCGGCGAGGACCACGCCGAGCGGCGAGTCGCGGGAGAGACGATCGATCACCTCCGGCGAAAGTCCCTGCCGCTGGTACACCGCGATCACTTGGTCGAGCAGCGTCGGCGGGATGATGCGGCTTGCACGCAGCGAGATCGAGCGCTCGATGATCAGAGCGACTGCGATGACGGAGGCGAAAAGCAGGAACCAGATTGGCCAGCCGGCGGCCTGCACGATCGCGAACAACGCTTTCTTTTCCTTATCGTTATTTTGGCTGCTTGCGAGCCGACTCTAAGGCAAAGCGTTGCAGCGGAGCAAGTTCCGCGCTGCAGCAAAAGCGCTGCGTGGCCCGGTGGCAAACATCGTGTTACGCGCCGGCGTAGTGGATTTTGCGATATCCACAAAAATCTGTGGATAAGTTTGTGGATTGGTGCTGAATGGATTGTCACATGCCCGTTGCAAAGCGGGTCGAGTCGGTGGCGATCAAAATTTGAGCAGGATTTTCCGCCGGCGCGACAGTCCGTTACGTAAAAGAATCGGCCTCCGCGAGCGCTGCCGTCGCTTCCCGGCGCCACTGCGGCCGGAATGTGGATTAGTGTAGGCTCGGCTGCGCCTCTTCACACCGATGCAGAACGATATTCCAGGCCCCGCTGTCGCCTGCGGCCTACGCATATTGTCGGTCGTGGAATTGCTGCGCAGCGTGCGCGACCTGCTAGAGAGGCGCTTTCCGCTCGCCTGGGTGCGCGGCGAACTGTCCAACCTGTCGCGGGCCCCTTCGGGACACTGCTACTTCACCCTCAAAGACCGCGCGGCGCAGGTCGAATGCGTGATGTTTCGCAGCCGCGCCGCGCTCCTCGACTGGGAGCCGCGCGACGGCATGCAGGTCGAGGTTCGGGCGCTCGCCACCCTTTACGAGCCGCGAGGGCGATTTCAACTCACGGTCGAGATTATGCGCCGCGCCGGCCTCGGCCCGCTCTATGAACGATTTCTCAGGCTCAAGGAGCAGCTCGGCGCCGAAGGGCTGTTCGACGAGGGAATCAAACGCGAGCTGCCCGCGCATCCACGCCGCATCGGGGTGCTCACCTCGCTCGCGGCCGCCGCGCTGCGCGACGTTTTGACTACGCTCGCGCGGCGCAACCCCGCGCTCGGGGTGATCGTCTACCCTGTTCCGGTGCAGGGTGATGGCGCGGCCGAGCGAATTGCGGCGATGCTCGCGCGCGCCAGCCGGCGCGCCGAATGCGACGTCCTGCTGCTCGTGCGCGGCGGCGGTTCAATCGAGGACTTGTGGCAGTTCAACGAGGAAGCCGTAGCGCGCGCGATCCGCGCTTGCGCTATTCCCGTGGTCGTCGGCGTGGGCCACGAGACCGACTTCACCATCGCCGACTTCGCGGCCGATCGGCGCGCGCCCACGCCTACCGCGGCCGCCGAGCTCGTCAGTCCACCGCGCACCGAGCTTGCCACCCGCGTGGCAGGCAGCGTTCGCTCCCTGCACAAGGAAATGCATAGAAAGCTGCGCTACGCGGCGCAGGCGCTCGACGCGTGCGCCCGGCGCCTGGTGCATCCGGCGCAGCGGCTGCGCTCGTATCGAGAGCTCGTCGCTCAGCTCACCGCACGGCTTGCATTTGCCTTCTCTCACAAGGTGCACCGCTGCCAGGCGCACCTTGGGCAACTACGCGCCACCCTGGCATCCGTGGATCCGACAGCGGTGCTCGCCCGCGGCTACAGCATCACGTACGGCGCATCGGGCGAGGTGCTGCGTACCGCGGCCGCCGTGCGGCCGGGCGAGCGCATCCGCACGACCCTCGCGCAAGGTCGCATCGAGAGCGAAGTCAAGAAAACCGCGAATTGAGCTTTATGGGCCACCGCCTTACCAGGATCGCGACCCGCACCGGCGACGGCGGCGAAACCGGGCTCGGCGACGGCTCGCGTGTGCCGAAGGACCATCCGCGCATCGGCGCCCTGGGCGAAGTCGACGAGCTCAACTCGGTGCTCGGGCTCCTCCTTGCGGAGGACATTCCGGGGGAGATCCGCAGCGTGCTCGTCGCCGTGCAGCACGACCTTCTCGACTTTGGCGGCGAGCTCAGCATTCCCGGCCACGCGCTGCTCAAGGCCGAGCGCGTCGGGTTTCTCGACGGCGAGATCGAGAAGCTCAACAAGACGCTCGCACCCCTCAAGGAATTCATCCTGCCGGGGGGAAGCCGCGCCGCGGCCACCGCACATCTGGCGCGCACCGTGTGCCGGCGAGCCGAGAGGAGTGTCGTGGCGCTTGGGCGCAAGGAGCGCGTGAGCGAGCCCGCGCGCCAGTACCTGAACCGGCTTTCCGACCTGCTCTTCATCGCGGCACGGGTGCTCAACCGCGCTGCGGGAGTGGAAGACGTTCAGTGGCGCCACCAGCGCAAGCGCTAGTTACACGGGCTTGTGTAAAGTACGGGTGATGGCCGAGATGCGCATCTACAACGTCGACGCGCTGGGCAAACCGCTCGGGCAGTACTCCCACGTCACGCGCGTAGCCGCGCGCGAGTTCCTGTTCATCGCGGGCATGCTCGACTCGGGGGAGACGTTCGACCAGCAGTGCAGCGGCGTCTTCGCGCAGATAAACGAAGCGCTTAAGTCTGCCGGCGCGGGCTGGCAGAACATCGTGCAGTTCACCACCTACCTCGTGCACTCGCAAGACATCCCGAAGTTCATGCAGTGGCGCCTGCGCGAGTTTCCGGGCATGTTCCCCGGCGGGACCTACCCGCCCAACACGCTCCTGGTCGTCGACCGGCTGGTGCAGGAGCAGTTCTTGATCGAGGTGCAAGCGATCGCGGCTATTTGAGCTCCTCGGCGACGAACGCTTCGTCGCGCTTCTTGCGGATCGCCGGCAGCGCGACGATCACGAGCAGGATGACCGACGCAATGATGAAGCCGGCGCTGATCGGCTTGGTGACGAAGGTCATCGGGTCGCCGCGCGACAACAGCATCGCGCGTCTCAAGTTCTCCTCCATCAGCGGGCCGAGGATGAAGCCGAGGATCATCGGCGCGGGCTCGCATTCGAGCTTGACGCAGACGTAGCCGAGAATGCCGAAGATCGCCATGATCAGCACGTCGAACGGATTGTTCGACAGGCTGAACACGCCGATCGACATGAATACCAGGATCGAGGGATAGAGGTAGCGGTACGGCACGGTGAGCAGCTTGATCCACATGCCGATCAGCGGCAGGTTGAGGATCACGAGGAAGGCGTTGCCGACCCACATCGACGCAATCAGCCCCCAGAAAAGCTCGGGCTTCTCGTTCATCACTTGCGGGCCGGGCGCGATGCCCTGGATCATGAGCGCGCCGATCATGAGCGCCATCACCGCGTTGCCCGGGATGCCGAGTGTGAGCATCGGAATGAACGAGGTCTGCGCGCCGGCGTTGTTGGCCGCTTCCGGGCCGGCCACGCCTTCGATCGCGCCTTTGCCGAACTGCTCCGGGTGTCTGGAGAGCTTCTTCTCCACGGTGTAGGCGCCGAACGAGGACAGCAGTGCGCCGCCGCCGGGCAGGATGCCGAGGAACGAGCCGAGCGCGGTGCCGCGCAGCACCGGCGCCCAGGAGCGCTTGAGGTCCTCCTTCGTCGGCATCAGGTTCTTTACCTTGCCGGTGAACACTTCGCGCTTGTCGCCCTGCTCGAGGTTGGCAATGATTTCCGCCGTGCCGAACATTCCCATCGCCACCACGACGAAGCCGATGCCGTCGGAGAGCTCCGGGATGTCGAACGTGAAGCGCAACACGCCCGAGTTGACGTCGGTGCCGATCAGCCCCAGCAGCAGCCCGAGGACCACCATCGCGATCGCCTTTATGAGCGAGCCGTGCGCGAGCACTGTGGCGGCGACCAGGCCGAGCACCATCAGAGAGAAGTACTCCGCCGGGCCGAACTTGAGCGCCACCTCCGCGAGCGGCGGCGCCGCCACGGCGATGACCACGGTCGCGACGCAGCCGGCGAAGAACGAGCCGATCGCGGCAATCGCGAGCGCCGGGCCGGCGCGCCCCTGGCGCGCCATTTGGTAGCCGTCGAGGCAGGTCACCACCGAGGCCGCCTCGCCCGGCAGGTTGACGAGGATCGAGGTGGTCGAGCCGCCGTACTGCGAGCCGTAATAGATCCCGGCGAGCATGATCAGCGCTGCGACCGGGTTGAGGTTGAAGGTGATCGGCAGCAGCATCGCGATCGTCGCCACCGGCCCGATGCCGGGCAGCACCCCGATCAGCGTGCCGAGCAACACGCCGATCGCGGCGTACAGCAGGTTGATCGGCGTGACCGCGACCGAGAAGCCCAGCAGCAGGTTGTTGAAGATCTCCATCGCGGCGCTACAGTCGGATCGGGCAGTTGTCGATGAAGCTCGGGCAGATCGGGAACGGCAGCGTCAGTCCCTTCACGAACACGAGCAGCGAGAACACGATCAGGATCAAGTAGAGGATGGTGACCTCCTTCCACTTGAACTCGTGCCCGCCGAACGCGGCGATGAATACCAGCGCAGCGGTGGCGAGGATCAGGCCGAGCGGCTTCATCAGGTAGCCGTACACCACGCAAGCGCCCGAGATCAGCATCAGCGGCCGGAAATTGAACCGCGGCACCCTGGGCCCCGCCATGGCGAGCGACTCGAGCAGCACGAGCACGCCGAGGAACGCGAGCAGGCCGCCGAGCACCGTCGGGAAGTAGGCCGGCCCCATGCGCACGGCGGTCCCCATCTGGTAGTGCGTGAGCGCCCAGATCATGAAGAACAGGCCGACGGCGATGAACATCAGCCCGGCCCAGAAATCCTTGGGAGCCCTGATCCTGAGCTTCATCCCCTCTCCTCCGCCGCTGGCGCGGTCTGCGGCGAAGTGTAGCATGCGCCCCCAATGCAACTGCTCGCCTCGATTCTCCTCGTCCTCGCGCTAGCGGGCTGCAGCGAGCGCCCCAAGCTCGAGCGCCTTGCGCCGGACGCGGTGGTGCTCGCCTTCGGCGACAGCCTCACGTATGGCACCGGCGCCGCCGAGGACGAGAGCTATCCGGCGCAGCTCCAGAATCTGATCGGACGTCGCGTCGTGCGCGCCGGCGTGCCGGGCGAGGTAACAGCTCAGGCGCTCGCCCGGCTGCCCGCCGCGCTCGACGAGCACGCGCCGCGGCTCGTGCTGCTGTGCATTGGCGGCAACGATTTCCTGCGGCGGCTGGGCAACCGCCAGGCGGAGAAAAACGTGCGCGAGATGGTGAAGCTCGCGCAAAACCGCGGCGTTGCGGTGCTTCTGATCGGCACACCGGAGCCGGGCTTTAGCGTTTCGCCGCCCTCTTTTTACGGCGGCATCGCCAAGGAGTACCGCGTGCCCTACGAAGGCGCGATCGTCGGCGAAGTGCTGAAGGACCGAACTCTCAAGGCCGATCCCATCCACCCGAACGCGCGTGGCTACCGCATCATCGCCGAGCGCCTTGCCGCGACGCTAAGGGAAAGCGGAGCGATCTGAGCCGGTTGAGATCCTGCGGCCGGTCGAGGTCCCAGACGCGGGGCAGCGCGCGCCAGCGGTATCGAGCGAGCTTCTTCACCGTATCCGCGTACACGCGCTCGCCTCCCCAGTCGATGCCCTCAAAGAGCGCGGGAATTGGCTTCCTTAGTCCGATGAGCGCATAGCCGCCGTCCTCGGCGGGAGCAAGCACCGCATCGTAGCCACCGCGCAGCCAGCGCGCCGCGCGCCCCAGATCCCGCGCGCTGAGCATCGGGCAATCGGTACCGATGAGGATCGCTTTCCGCGATCTGCAGAATGCGTGCTGCATGCGTTCGCCAAGATCGCGCCCGCGCTGAAGCCGCGCTCCCTTGAATAGCGAATGCCTGCGCGTCAGATGCAGCTCTACCGGTCCGCACCTTGCAGCGCGCGCAGTGCTTAGCGCGTGCAGCGTGAGGCGCACGTGCAGCCGCGCTGCCCGCCAGGGACCCAGGCGCGGAATGAGCCGCGTCTTCACCTCCCCGGGCACGGGCGCCTTGGCGAACACGATGATCACCGATAGTAGATCCGCGCGAGGCGCTCGGGACGCGCGCCGAGGAAGTACATGAGGCGCAGGCGCCACATGAGGACGATGGTGCGCAGCACCCCGCGCGACTCCCAGCGACGGCCCGAGGTGACCGCGTGCTCGCGCCGGCACGCGGGCGGTCCGAAACGCTTCATCACCTTGCAGAACGCTACATCCTCCATCAACTCGATGTCGGGAAAGCCGGGAAACACTTCGCGGCGCACGAAGATCGCCTGGTCGCCCGTCGCGATGCCGGTGAGGCGCGAGCGCAGGTTCATGGTGCAGGCGACGATCCTAAGCAGCGGATGGCGAGCGTCGATTTCAACGTCGAATCTTCCCCAGGGCGAAAAGCGCAGGGATTGGAAGATCAGCTCGCCGGCGCCTTGCGGCAGACGAGTGTCCGCGTGCAGAAAGACAAGCGCATCCCCGCTCGCCGCGGCGGCGCCGGCGTTCATTTGCAGCGCGCGCCCGCGCGGAGCGCTTAGCACACGGTCGCACAGCCCCCGCGCAAGCTCGGGCGTTCCATCGCTGCTGCCACCATCAACCACGATTACCTCGTGGCCGCCAGCGCGCAGCGGCGCAAGCGCCTCGAGGGCGGCGCGGATTCCGGGCGCCTCGTTCAGCGCGGGGACGACGATCGAGAGTCGTTGAGCGCCCAATCGTAGTCCAGGAACACGAGACGCGGGCTCGCGCCCGGCGGCATGCCGAGGACACCGGCATAGCGGGCGAAATACTCCTCGCGCGGCTCGAAGTCCTCCTTGTACCAGTCGAAGATCTTTGACACCTCGAGGCGTCCGTCGCGGAACCGGTTGCGCGTGCGGTCGGACAGGAAACGCCTGGCCTGCTGTTCGAGCTGCTCGTCCAGCCGCGCGGCGACGTAGGCTTCCTCGCGCAGCATCGGGCAACCGATCGAGGCGCAGTTCACCGCGTAGTGGATGCGCGGCTCGCGGTAGCGCTTGCGCAGGATGCCGTGCTCGATGCCGTCGAGGCTCATCCGCGCGCCGAGCAGCGTGAAAAACTCGTCGCGGAAGGGGTTGCCGAAGACCTTTCCAAAATCCCAGATGGATCGGATGTCGGGATAGCGCGTCAGGATCTTCTCGACGGTGTATGCGTTGTAGGCGTTGATGAGGAACGCGACCTGCTCCGCGCTCGACCAGCCGTTGAACTCGGCTTCGCCGACGCGCGAGAGGGATTGCAGATATTCGCGCACAGCCGCGCGCTCGGCTGCGATTGCAGAGTAGTTCATCTGCGACGCCTTGCCGCCGTCGAGCAGCACGACGTGCTTCCTGAGCAGCGCTTCCCAGGCTGGGTGCGTGTGGTCGAACGCCTGCGCATGCGCCGCGCAGACAAACGACAGCAGCAGGACATATCTCAAGTCGGTCTTTCCGCCTTCCGTGATTCGCGTTCTCCCGCCGTATCCTTCGCGCCTCGCATCCACGCGTGCAGCTTCTCCAGCCGCGCGAGCAGTCGCTGGGGCGCGTGCGCCTTCTTCCACACTCCCGCCGCGTACTTGTTTGCTTCTACGAGCGTCGGGTAGATATGGATGGTGCCGAGAATCTTGTTCAGCCCGAAGCCGTGGCGCATGGCGGCGACGAACTCCGCGATCAGGTCCCCCGCGTGCTCGCCCGCGATCGTGACGCCCAGGATGCGGTCCTTGCCCGGCATGGTGAGCACCTTGACCATGCCGTGCGCCTCCTCGTCGGCGATCGCACGGTCGAGCTCGTCCATCCCGTAGACCGAGACCTCGTAGGGAATGTTCCGCTCCTTCGCCTCGAGCTCGTTCAACCCGACGCGCGCCACCTCCGGGTCGGTGAACGTCGCCCATGGGATCACCGAGTAGTCGGCGCGGAATTTCGTGAAGGTCCCGAACAGCGAGTTGACCGAGGCGAACCAGGCCTGGTGCGCGGCGGTATGGGTGAACTGGTACGGACCGGCAACGTCGCCGCAGGCGTAGATGTTCGGGTAGACCGTCTGCAGGAACTCGTTGGTCTGGACGGTGCGCGCCTTGGTCAGCGGAATGCCGAGCTCTTCCAAGCCGTAGCCCTGGGTGTTGGCGACGCGGCCCACGGCGCACAGCAGCGCGTCGAACTCGACGCGCACGTCCTTGCCTTCGTGCTCGCAGACGAGCACCTTCTCCCCGCCCTCGAGCATGAACTGCTTAGCCTTGTGGCCGGTGCGCACGTCCACGTCTTCTTCGCGGAAGCGCTCCGCCACCATGGCGGAGAATTCCGGATCTTCGCGCGGCAGCAGCCGAGGCAGCATCTCGATCTGCGTCACCTTCGAGCCGAAGCGCGCGAACGCCTGCGCGAGCTCCGAGCCGATCGGCCCGCCCCCCAGCACCACCAGCCGCTTCGGCAGCTCACGCAGGCCCCAAACGGTGTCGGAGGTGAGACAGTCCATCTTCTCGATTCCCGGGATCGGCGGAACGAACGGCCGCGCGCCGGCGGCGATGACGATGGCGCGGGTCGTAACGGCGCGCTTTCTTCCATCCGGGCCGGTGACTTCGACGGCCCAGGGCGACACGATCCTCGCTTCGCCCTTCAGGCATTCGACCCCGAGGCCGGTGTAGCGCTCGGCCGAATCGTGCGGCTCGACCGTGCGCACGACGCGCTGCACGCGCTCCATGACATCCGAGAACTCGAACTCCGCCGAGGCGGACCTCAAGCCGTACTCCTTCGCGCGCCGGAGGGTGGAGAGCACGCGCGCGGTCTTGATGAGCGCTTTCGATGGCACGCAGCCCGTGTTGAGGCAGTCGCCGCCCATGCGGTGCTTCTCCACCAGCGTCACCTTCGCCTTCACCGCCGCCGCGATGTAAGCCGAGACCAACCCCGCCGAGCCCGCACCGATCACCACGAGGTTGCGCTCGAACGCGGCCGGCTTTGCGCCCGCCCAGCGCGCGTACACCCGGCGCGCGCGCGCCGCGTCCACCATCTTCCTGGCGATGAGCGGGAAGACGCCCAGCAGCACGAAGGCGCCGATCAGCGCGGGCGACAGGATGCCGGCGGGCGAGGAAATCGCCGCGAGCTGCGTGCCCGCGTTCACGTAGACGAGGGTGCCGGCGAGCATGCCGCACTGGCTGACCCAGTAGAACGACCGGGTGCGCATCGGCGTCAGGCCCATCGCCAGGTTGATGGCGAAGAACGGGATCACAGGAATCAGGCGCAGGGTGAACAGGTAGAACCCGCCTTCCCTCTCGACCCCCTCGTTAATCGCGCGCAGCTGCCGGCCGAACTTGCGCTGCACCCAGTCGCGCAGCAGGAAGCGCGACGCGAGGAATGCGAGCGTCGCGCCGAGGCTCGAGGCGAACGACACGATCACGGTCCCCCAGAGCAGGCCGAAGATGGCGCCTGCGACCAGCGTCATGATCGCCGCGCCGGGCAGCGAAAGCCCGGTTACGGCCACGTACACAACGAAGAAGCCGGCGAGCGTGCGCCAGGGATGGGCCTGATAGTAGGCCTGGATCTCGGCCTGCCGGCCCTTGATCTCGTCGAAAGTGAGATAGCGGTGTCCGCCGAACGCGAAGAACGCGGCGACGAGCGCCACGAGCGCGGCGACGAGCAGGACTTTCGATGCTTTCATGAGCGGACCTCCCCTTTGCCGCGCCTTGGTCGCACCAAACGCGGAAGGCTTACCGCCGCCCGGGCTTCACGCCAGCGCGCCGCCGCAGGACGATCCTTGGCCGGCGGTGCAGCCGAAGCAGTGATCACGCACGGCGATCGGGTTGCCCGCGAGGTCGCGCCCGATGAGCTCGGCGAGCCGCACGCGCTTGCTGCCGTTCAGTTTCAGCGGCAAGCCGAGCATCTGGTTGAAGTCGCAGTCGTACACGTAGCCCTGCCAGTCGACCGAAACGAGGCTGCGGCACATCACCGACCCGAGGTTCTCGTCGCGGTGCGAGGCGTGCAAAAGCTCCATGTAGGCACCAAACTTGCCCTTGGACACGAGCATCGAGCCGAAGCGCTGGATCGGCATGTTGGCGAGCGTATAGAGCTTGTTGAACACGATGCCGTGCTGCTCGCCGAGGATGCGCTTGTAGTCGGCCTCGAGCTTGGCCTGCGCCGGCGGCAGCGACGGGCCTTGCGGGTTGTACACCAGGTTGAGCGCCAGCTCGCGACCGTAGCCGAAAGCGTTCAGCTTCTTCAGCGCGCGGATGCTGGTCTGATAGACACCCTTGCCCCGCTGGCGCTCGACCAGCTCCTCCGTATAGCACGGAAGGGACGCGATGATCTCAACGCGGTTCTCCCTGAGAAACAAAGCCAGATCATCCTGACCACGCTCTTCCAGAATGGTGAGATTGCAGCGGTCGATGACGTGCACGCCGAGCCCGCGCGCGCGCGCCACCAGCTCGCGGAACTGCGGATGCAGTTCGGGAGCACCGCCGGTGATATCCAGGGTTTTTGGCTTTTGTTCGCTCAGGAATCGCCGTACCTCTGAAATCGTGTCCGGCGACATCATCTCGGTGCGCGACGGGCCGGCGTTGACGTGGCAGTGCACGCAGCTCTGGTTGCACTTGTAGCCGAGGTTCACTTGCAGCGTCTCCAGGCGGCCGCGGCTCAGGGCGGGGAACCGGTACTGCCGCATCAGGGGCAGGGTCGCGTGCATGAGGCTTGGTCGGGTGGACGGCGCCGGGCTTACAGGATGTTGGCCGCGCTGTGCGAGTGGTCGTCGAGCAGGCCGAGCAGCCGCTTGCTCGTGGCGCGCAGCCGCTGCGAGAGCATGAGAACCAGCTCCATCAGGATCTTGGCTCCGAGCAGCGGCTGCTCGACGATGATGCGCGCGAGGCTCTCGCGGTCAAGCACCGCGATCAGCGTCGGTTCGGCGGCAAGGCAGGTGGCGAAGCGCGGCTCGCCGTCGATCATCGACATTTCGCCCAGGGTCCTGCCCGCGTCGACCGACGCCAGAAGCTGCGACGTGTTCCAGCGATCGCGCTTATGCACCTCCACCCGGCCCTCGAGCACCATGAGCATGAAGTCGCCGCCGTCGCCTTCACGGATGATTTCGGTCGCGGCTTCCGCACGGTAGACGCCCATGAAGTGCGCGAGCAGCCGCACCTCCGCCGCCGAGAAGTTCTCGAGCAGCGCGCACTTCGGAATGAGCGCATGCATCCGGTCGGCGAACTGCGTGGCATCCCCGAGGTACTCGAGGTGCATGAGCTGCTGCGGGCGTTCGGCCATGGGCGCGCCCGATTATGCCGAATCCCTATCTCGATTGCTTACGTCGCTCCTTCACCGCTTCGGCCAGGTGCTCGAGCAGCCTTACCGATTCGTCCCAGCCCAGGCACGAATCGGTGATGCTTTGACCAAAGACGAGCGGCTTGCCAGGCGCGAGGTCCTGGCGGCCTTCCACCAGGTGCGACTCCACCATCGCGCCGATAATGCGCCGCTCGCCGCCCGCGACCTGCCGGCCGATGTCCGAGGCAACCGCCGCCTGACGGCGGTAATCCTTGGCCGCGTTGGCGTGCGAGCAGTCGATCATCAGGCGCTCGGGCAGCTTCGCGCGCGCGAGCTCCGCGCACGCCGCCTGCACGGACGCCGTGTCGTAATTCGGGTTCTTTCCGCCGCGCAGGATGATGTGGCAGTCGTCGTTGCCGCGCGTCTCCACGATCGCCACCTGGCCGTTCTTGTGCACCGAGAGGAAGTGGTGCTTCTGGCGCGCAGCGAGCAGCGCATCCACCGCGATCTTGACGTTGCCGTCGGTGCCGTTCTTGAACCCCACCGGGGCCGACAGCCCTGAAGCGAGCTCCCGATGCACCTGGCTCTCGGTGGTGCGGGCGCCGATAGCGCCCCAGGACACAAGATCGCCGATGTACTGCGGAGAAATGACGTCGAGGAACTCGCATCCCGCCGGCACGCCATGCTGGTTGATGCGCACGAGAAGATCGCGCGCTATTCGCAAGCCTTCGTTGATGCGAAAGCTGCCGTTCAGGTACGGGTCGTTGATCAGCCCTTTCCAGCCGACGGTGGTGCGCGGCTTCTCAAAATACACCCGCATCAGGACTTCCAGCTCGCGCGCATGCCTTTTCCTCTCTCCGGCGAGCCTCTCGGCGTATGCCGTCGCGGCCGCCGGGTCGTGGATGGAGCATGGCCCGATCACCACCAGCAGCCGGTCGGAGCGCCCGTGAAGGATTTGGCGCACGTTGGCGCGGGTTTCGGCAATCTGGGATTCGACCGCGGTGCCCTGAATCGGGAAGAATCGGATCAGATGCTCGGGCGGCGGCAGCGGAACGATGTTGTGGATGCGCTCGTCGTCTGTGAGGGAGGTCTTGTCGTTGATGGGCTCATTCATGGTGGCCTCGGGCAAAAAAAAACCGCCAGGCTTTTTGGCGCTGGCGGTTTTTGTTTGGATTCGGAGTTAGAGCTTAACCGGTCCCTTCCGCCAGCAGGCTGGGAAAGTAGAAGAAGAAGCCAAAGAAAAACCGGCGCGTCACGGCTCGGGATTCTGCCACAAAACCATCTGGGTGCACCGGAATAGCGCAATCTTGGCCCCCGTCGCCTCATTGGAGACCACGGCGTCCCACACCTGGGTCGTACGGCCCAGGTGGACCGGGGTGGCGCGGCAGGCGATTGCGCCCTCGCGCGCGGTTCCCAGGAAGTTCGCCTTCAGCTCGATCGTCGTGAAGCCCTTCGCGCCGTCGGGCAAGGTCGCGACGCAGCCGTAGCCGCAGCTCGTGTCGGCGAGTGCCACGACCGACGCAGCGTGCAGGAAACCGTTCGGCGCCATGACTTCGCGCCGCACCGGCATGCGGCTCTCCACACATTCGCCGGAAACCGTGACGATTTCCACGCCCATCAGACCAGGAAGGTGCCGCTGGCCGAAACTATTGAAGTGCTCGCGCGTTAAGGTGGCCATAGTCGTGAAGAACTACTCTACTTGATTAGCACTCTGCGCAACGCATTGCCAGGCAAGGTGTTTGCTACGACGAGAGCATCGTGCTAGCTTTTCCAAATAAATATGCCGGCTAATGTCGCCATTCCCATCGCAGGCTTCAAGGACGTCTACGACGTCTCGTCGGTCGAAAAGGCGCTGCAGGAGCTGCCGCCCAGCGCGAACGAGGCGCTGCGCTCGCTGTACGAGAAGATGGTGCGCCTGGGCGGGCAACGCTTCACGGTCAAGCCCTCGGCGCTGCCCGAGATGGAACGCCTGTTTGCCGAGCTGCCGAACTTCGCCGAGGTGCTCGCCGACATCCGCAAGCATCTCGCGCTGTGCATCGATTCGAACGACTCCATCGAGCTGCCGCCGATACTGCTCCTCGGCGAGCCCGGCATCGGCAAGACCCACTTCGCGCGCAAGGTCGCGGAGCTGCTCGGCACGGGCTTCGGCTTCGTGCCGATGAGCTCGCTGACCGCCGGCTGGGTGCTTTCGGGCGCTTCCTCACAGTGGAAGAACGCGAAGCCGGGCAAGGTGTTCGACACCTTCGTGAACGGCGACTACGCCAACCCGGTGATCGTGGTCGATGAGCTGGACAAGGCGAGCGGCGACGGGCAGTACGATCCGCTGGGCGCGCTCTACGAGCTGCTCGAAGTGAAGACCGCGACGCGCTTCGTCGACGAGTTCGCCGAGCTGCCGATCGACGCCTCGGGCGCAGTGTGGCTCGCCACGGCGAACGATCCAGGCCGCATCCCCGAGCCGCTGCTCAATCGGCTCACGGTGTACGAGATCGACGCGCCCGACGCAGCCGGCTCGCGCACCATCGCGACAGCCATCTACCGCGAGATCCGCAATTCCCACGACTGGGGGCGGCAGTTCCCCGAGGTGCCCTCGGAGTCCGCGCTGGACAAGCTCGCCTCGATGCCACCGCGTGAGATGCGCCGGACGTTGCAGGGCGCGTTCGGCACGGCCAAGCTCGCCGGCCGCTCCGAGCTCGGGCCGGACGACATTCAGGACCCGCGTTCGAAGAAGCAGCGAATAGGTTTCTAGAAATACGCCAGTAATCGCCCGCAGGCGATTACCGAAATCCACAGGAAAAGCGAGATCGCGCCCGCGGCGCGCGCCGACGGCGGAGGCGGGAGCTTGCGCATTTCCTCGGAATCCCACACATCGGCGCTACGGAACGTGATCGTGTGAAAAAGCGCGGCGTTCATGCCGGCTGCCAGGACAAGCAGCATCTTGACGACGAACACCTCGCTCTGGACGAATTCGGTGGCATGGGCGGTAAACATCGCCAGCCCGCTCGGGACGATGAGGACGAAGGCTCCCGCGGTCCAGGGAAGGACATGGCGCGCGAGCGTTCTTACGGAAATGCCGCGAGAGAAGCCCAGCAACCGCAGGTCGAGCACCGCGATCGAGCCGAACAGCAGCCCGATGCCGACGATGTGCACGACCTCAACGCTCGGGTAGAGCCACAGCCACTGCCGCATGGCCTGGCCGAGGCCGGAGGCCTCCAGCGCGCCGAGCGGACCGCCCGACGGCGTCATCTAAGCTCTACGGTCTTCCCGTCGATGATGATGCGTTCGGCGCGCATCTCTTCCGGCTTGTTTCGATTGGGATAGCCGACCACGGTGGCCGTCGCGCCGGGCTTCAGCGCGCCTTTTTCGAGGCCGCGGCGCTCCATGCGTGAAGGCGGGGCAAGCACCACCTGCCAGATCTTGCCCGCGGCATCGAGGCTGACGTGCCCGTGGGGATGCTCGTAGCCGGCCTCGACGATCTTGCCGGTGAGCTTGAGCTCGTGCGAGGAGTCGTACTCGCTCCAGCCGTGGTGTGCGAAAGCCGCCACCGGAAACGCAAGGACTCCGGCAAAAAGCACTCTCTTCATACGCGTTGCTCCACCCATGACTTGACCGATTGCAGCGCGACCGGCAACTTGGCGGGCTCGGTACCGCCCGCCTGCGCCATGTCAGGCCGGCCCCCGCCCTTGCCGCCGACTTGCTGCGCCACATAGTTGACCAGCTCGCCCGCCTTGAGTTTCCCGGTGAGGTCCGCGGTTACGCCAGCAATGAGCGCAACCTTGCCGTCGTTCACCGCGCCGAGCACGATCGCCGCCGATTTCAGCCTGTCCTTCAGCTTGTCCATGGTCTCGCGCAGGGTCTTCGCGTCCGCGCCATCCAGCGTGGCGACGAGGACTTTGGCGCCCTTCACATCCACCGCCTGCGCGGCGAGGTCCTGGCCCTGCCCGAGGGCAAGCCTCGAGCGCAGCCGTCCGAGCTCCTTCTCAAGCGCCTTCTTTTCCTCCAGCAGCGCGCCCACGGCCTTCTCCACTACCCCGGGCTGGGCCCGCAACTGCTTCGCCACCTGCGCGAGCTCGCGCAGCTGCCGCTCGACAATGGCGAGCGCGGTCGAGCCGGTCGTTGCTTCGATGCGCCGGATCCCGGCGGCGACGCCACCTTCGGAGTAGATCTTGAAGAGCCCGATGTCCCCGGTGCGCGCGACGTGCGTGCCCCCGCAGAACTCGCGCGACGAGCCGATGTCGAGCACACGCACTTCGTCACCGTATTTCTCGCCGAAGAGCATCATCGCGCCGGAGTTCTTCGCCTCTTCGATCGGCATCACTTGAGCGCGCGTCGGCGTGTTCTGCAGGATCTCGGCGTTGACCCGGTGCTCGACCTCGCGCAGCTCGGTTTCGGTGACCGGCTTGTCGTGCGACAAATCGAAGCGCGTCTTGTCCGGGTCGACCAGCGAGCCCTTCTGCTGCACGTGCGGGCCGAGCACCTCGCGCAGCGCCTTGTGCATGAGATGGGTGACCGAGTGGTTGCGCATAGTGCGCGCGCGCAGCGCGGCGTCGACGCGCGCCTCCACGTAGTCGCCGACCTTGAGGGTGCCGGTCTTGAGCGTGCCCTGGTGGCCGTAGACGTCAGCCTGGATCTTCTGCGTATCGGCGACCTCGAACGTGCCGCCGGAACCGACCAGCTCGCCCTTGTCTCCGACCTGGCCGCCGGCCTCGGCATAAAAAGGCGTGCGGTCGAGCACTACGGTGCTGTGCTCGCCGCTTTTCAGCGCCTGGACCTTGGTCCCTTCGCGGTAGAGCGCGACGACCTTGGCGGGAAGGGTCAGCGTGTCGTAACCGTGGAACTCGGTCTTGCTTCCCTCGTACTCGAGCGCCGAGGCGGCGGCGAACTTCGACGCCGCGCGCGCGCGCTCGCGCTGCTGGTCCATCGCGGCCTCGAACCCGGCCATGTCGATGCGCACGCCGCGCTCCCGGGCGATGTCCGCCGTGAGGTCGACCGGGAAGCCGAATGTGTCATAGAGCCGGAACACCGTGTCGCCGTCGAGCAGCTTCTCGCCGGAGGCGAGCGCGGACTCAAGAACCGCCATGCCGTTGTCCAGCGTCTCGGCGAAGCGCTCTTCTTCCTGCCTCAGCACGGCAGAAACTCTGCTCTTTGCAGAGCGAAGTTCAGGGTACGCATCGCCCATGACCCGGTCCAGATCGTCGACCAGGCGGAAGAAGAAGGGCTGCTTCTGGCCGAGCTGGTAGCCATGCCGGATCGCTCTGCGGATGATTCTGCGCAGGACATAACCGCGGCCTTCGTTGCCGGGAATCACGCCGTCGACGATAAGGAAACTGCAGGCGCGAATATGGTCGGCGATGACATTCAGAGACGGACTTTTCAGCGCGCGCTGCCTGGTCTCGCGCGCGGCCGCCTTGATAAGGTCCTGGAACAAATCGATGTCGTAGTTCGAGTGCTTGCCCTGCAGCACCGCGGCTATGCGCTCCAGGCCCATGCCAGTATCGACCGAGGGCTTGGGCAGAGGATGAAGCACGCCCTGCTCGTCCCGGTTGAACTGCATAAAGACGAGATTCCAGATCTCGATGTAGCGGTCGCCGTCTGCGTCCGCCGCACCGGGTGGTCCGCCGGCCGGGCCAGGCCCGTGGTCGTAGAAGATCTCGCTGCACGGCCCGCAGGGGCCTGTGTCGGCCATCTGCCAGAAGTTGTCCGACTGGTACTTCTGACCGCCGGGCTTGTCGCCGATACGGACGCAGCGCTCGGGCGGCACGCGGATCATCTTGGTCCACAGCTCGTAGGCTTCGTCGTCGGTCTCGTACACCGTGGTCCACAGGCGCTCGGGCGCGAGCCCGTACACCTTGGTTAGAAGCTCCCAGGCGAAGTGGATCGCGTCCTTCTTGAAGTAGTCGCCGAAGGAGAAGTTGCCCAGCATCTCAAAGAACGTGTGATGACGCGCGGTGTATCCGACGTTCTCCAGGTCGTTGTGCTTGCCGCCGGCGCGCAACGACCGCTGCGCCGTGGTGGCACGCTTGTAGGGTCGCGTCTCTCTGCCGAGGAACACATCCTTGAACTGCACCATCCCGGAATTGACGAACAGCAGCGTCGGGTCGTTTGCCGGCACGAGCGAGCTCGACGGCACGATGCTGTGCTCCTTAGAGCGGAAGTACTCCAGGAAGCCCGCACGGATCTCGCTTGATTTCACTTTGGAATTCTACTTCACCGCCAAAAGCCCCGGGGGCGCCGGCCGGACGGCCCCGGGAAAAGCGACTAGGCGTTGATGCGCCCGTACTTCAATAGCCGGGCGCGCACTGCGCCCATCGAGCGCTCGTGCGCCGCCGCCAGCTCCTGCAGCGCGCGGCCCGCATCAAACGCCGCGAGAAGCTTTCGATCTTCCTCCTCGCTCCAAGGCTCGCCGGTCTTTTGCGGCATCTGACTGCGGCGCCGCTCGAAGCGCTCGATCCTCTCGAGCGCCGCGGCCGCCTCGTACAGCGCGCGCACGACCTGCGGCCGCTGGTACGTGCTGTCCGCCGCGAACACCTCACCGCTTTCCGGGTCGACGCCATTTGCCAGCGACCGGACGATCGCCAATGCTTGTGCCTGATCCATGTTTTCACCCCCTCTCCCAGGCGAATGCCTGTGCACGGATGAACGTATGTACAGTAGTAGGGGATGACACGGCACGACAGAATCGGACTTGCTGATTAATTCAAGTCAAAAACCAGCTGCTTGGCGGGCGCTATGTGCCGCGTGTGCCCTGACGCCGGCGCTCGCGCTGGCGCAGGACTCCGGCGTCGTCGGCGTCGACTTACAGAAGCTCGCGAACGGCGTGCTTGCGCTGATGGGTTTCAGTGTGACTCCGGATGTGACGACCGGCTCGCTTTCGATCTCCAACCAGGAGACCGGCAATCCGGACTTCAAGCAAGGGTCGATCGGGGGCGGGTTCACGATCAGCAAGAGTCTCCCGCTGTACCTGGAAGGCACGGCGGCCTATGCGCGCTACGACCCGACTCTCCTGGTGGGGAGCGGCCAAGTCGAAGAGCCAGTCAAGCTCGACTGGGAGAGCGTGTCGCTGAGTGGCGGGGTCGGCTGGGATTTTCCCCTCGCCGCGGCCGGATGGACGCTGCGGCCGATCTTCAATTTCTCGCTCGGGCGCGTCACGAGCGCCGCCGCGGACGGCGGAGGCTTCCTCGCACCCCGGAGCGGCGCCGAGTCCGAATTCGTGCGCGAAGGCGAGCTCAACGCGTACGGGCTCGGCGGCTCCATCATGCTCGACTACGAGCGCTACCGGCCCGAAAACGAGATCGACCTCGAGCTTCGTTACAGCAACATCTATCTTCAGAGCTTCGACAGCTCCGCGGCGGTGGAGGGCCATGCGAGTGCGCAGAGTGTCTCGCTTTGGTCGCGCTGGCGGGCGCCAACCGGGATCACGCTCCTTGAGCGACCC